>NZ_JBUEGE010000010.1:0-282205 GCF_054963755.1 Streptomyces sp. EDA2-14 | reverse complement strand
CCGGCCGCCCGAAACACCGAGACCCCCACATAGAGGCACTCGACAACACCGACACACCAACGGCCCAGATACCGCGGCGCTACTCCGCCCCGTGCCGCACGATCGTCGTCGGGACGACGGTGCGGCGGGCGGGTTCCTCCGGGCTGGGGGCGCCCCGCGCGATGCGGTCCAGGAGGAGTCGGGCGGCGCGCCGTCCGACCTCGTCGGCGTCGTAGGACACCACGGTGACGGGCACGTCCAGCAGGTCGGCCATCTCGAAGTCGTCGAAGCCCGCGAGCGCGGTGCCCGACCCGAGGCGCCGCACGGCCCGGTACGCGCCGAGTGTGATGCGGTTGTTGGTGCAGAACAAGGCGGTGGGCGCGTCGGCTCCCGACAGCACCTCCAGGGCGGCCGCCTCCGCGGTCTTGATGTCCTGCGGCCCCCTGCGCGCCCACTCTTCACGGGTCGTCAGATCCGCCTCCTCGTGCGCCGCCCAGTAGCCGCGGTAGCGCTCCGCGCCGGTGAACAGTGTCGGCGGATTGCCGAGGAAGCCGATGGACCGGTGGCCGTCGGCGATCAGTTGGGCGGTGGCGGCGCGGGCACCGCCGAAGTCGTCGACGAGGACGCAGTCGGCGTCCATGCCCGACGGGGGCCGGCCCGCCAGCACCACGGGCGTCGGCCCCAGCCGGTCGGGGCCCAGGTGCGCGTGGGTGGCGCCCGCGGGGACCACGATCACACCGTCCGCCCGGCGTGAGATCAGGTCCTCCACGAGGTCCCGCTCCTGCTGGACCTGCTCGGCCGTGTTCCCGAGGACGAGACGCATCCCCCGTTCCGCCACGACCTGTTCGGCACCGAGGGCGAGCCGCGAGTAGAACGGGTTGGCGAGGTTCGTGACGACGAGGCCGACGAGGCCGCTGGTACGCCCGAGCCGGAGGTTGCGGGCCACCTCGTTGCGCCGGTAGCTCAGTTCGCGCGCGGCCGTCAGCACCCGTTCCCGCGTGGCGTCGCTGGCCCGGCCCTCGCCCTTGAGTACACGGGAGACGGTCATGGCACTGACACCTGCCCGTGCCGCCACGTCCTTCAGCGTGGGGGTGGCGGGCCGTGCGGGTCGGCTTTCTGTCGAGGACACGGCGTGGGACTCATCTCAACGAGGCGGCGGTGTCCAGCGGGTGAGGCGGAGACACGGTCCCGGCAATCGTAGGCCGGTCGGGGTGTCGACGGCAGCCGAAGGGGCCGGGCACAAGGAGGGGGCCGACCCCGCACGGGCCGGCCCCCTCCACGTCACCTCGGGTTGCCCCGGGCCATGCCTACAGCGACGGCAGCGTCTCCGCCGGCGACACGCCCGGCAGGGACGGCAGCTTGGGCAGACCCTCCAGGTCGGGCTTCGGCAGGTCGCCGCCGAGCACGATCGCCACCACGACATTGACCGTGCCGGTCAGCGTCGCCTGCAGAGCGGCGGCGGTCGCCTTCGCGTCCCCCGCGGAGGCGGCCTTCACCAGGGCGTCCACCTTGGTCTGCAGGTCCGCCGCGGCCTTGACGACGAGCTCGGCACCGGGGGCCTGTGCGCGCGTACCGGCCGCCTTGTCGGTCGCGGACTTCGCGTCGGCCTGGAGGCCGTCCAGGGCCTTCTTGACGTCGGCCGCGTGCTGGGTGGCCTCTTCCTTGGGCAGCTTGCCGTCCGGAGCCTTGAGGACAGCGGCGACGAGCCCCGTCACGGGCTGCAGGACGTCGCCCGCTCCGGCCAGCGCGTCGTTCTGCTTGGTCAGTGCGTCGGCGCCGGGGACCGGAGCTGCGGACACGCTCTGGGCCGGCGAGTCCGCGACGGACGAGAAGGCCGGGCCGGCCGTGCCGAGGGCGAGGGCACCGCACAGCGCGGTGGAGGCAAAGAGGCCGGCTTTCCGGGAAATGCGCATGGAACTTCCTTTTCGCGGTTGACGGGTGGTGCTCTCCGCAACCGTGCGAGGGGTGCACACCGTGCGCAATCGGAACAACACGTTCGGTGGCGTCCAATCGGCTCAGCGCAACGTCCTTGACCTGCGGTTTCTCTGGGTGGGTCGGGCGTGTCGCAGGTGCGGCCAATAGGGGATCTTCCGCACCGCTCCCTGTCTCCCGGCGGACGTCAGGAGACGTCACCGATCACGAAGACCGCGGTCGTGACCGCGAACAGCAGCAGGCACGTGACCGGCCAGTACAGGAGGCGTGCCGCGCTGTTGTCCCGCCAGTCCACGAGACGGAAACGCCGGTCCGAGGTGTGCTCGACCGCGTTCAGTGCCACCAGGCCGATGACCAGGTAGAGGATGAAGTAGAAGTACTCGGCGTACACGATGCCGCCGGCGGATCCGGTCGCCGACCGCAACGAGCTGTGCTGTACCGACACCACCAGCATCATCGACCCGCAGAAACCGATCACCGCCCAGGTGCTGAACCCGGACAGGGAGCGCCGGTCGGAGTCCTTCGTGACCACGAAGAGCGAGGCGAAGACCAGCATCGCGATCACGATGAGCGGCACGAGCCGGTCGAGCAGCGGGCTGAGGAAGGCCCGGTTGAGACCGATCGAGTACGACAGCTCCGGGATCTTGCCGTCCAGACGGACGTCGGGACGGCCGTAGTTGGTGCGTTCGTTGGAGTGGCCCATGGAGAATGTGGTGAACCGCGGCTCCCACTCGCCGCTCACGAGGTGCTGGTACATGCCGAGCTTCTTGTGGGGGTCCCAGGGCGGGTACGCGTCGAAGTCCGGTACGAGCGCCGTGGTCGCGGAGTCCTGGGGCCACATGATCAGCCAGGCCACCTGGCGGTCCAGCGGATAGGTGCGGTAGTCGAACTTCTCCCGCACGGTAGTGCTCAGCCGCCAGCCGACGACCTCGTCGCCGCCGCCGACCGGGTCGCGGTAGATCTCGTCGCCGACGCCGCCCTCGATGGCGTCGGGCAGCTCGATGTGCGCGGATTCGGCATCGTTCTTCGGCAGCCGCTGCCAGATGTAGCCGGTCATCTTGACGTTGTGGCTGTCCGTGTACTGCATCGTCTCGATCATCAGGCCGGTGGGGATGGCCTTGCGCCCTTTGAAGTCCTGGCGGGCCAGTGCCTGCTCGGTCTGCGCGCGGTCGGACACCACGGTGCCGGGCGCCGCGTGCACCTGGTCGTTCTGCGCGACGCACACCCAGATGAAGACGGTGCCTGCCACGCACAGCAGGCTCACACCGGCACTGAACCAGGCCAGCGCGCGCAGCCGGGTCGGGCTGGGCCACAACAGCGCGGCGAGCAGCGCCGCCAGGCCCGTCACTCCGCACACCAGGGTGAGAGTGGACCGCAGGCCGGTCCCCTGCAGGTCCTGGATCACGTCGTCCATGGTCACGGCCGCCACGGCGGCGATCGCCAGCAGCACCACCGCGACGACGGCCGTGATGACTCTGCTCCGTCCCCAAGACGGTCGCTTGCCTGTGGGAGTGGGTGTCATCGATACCTCGTGCGCAGTCGGTCATCGGACAGACACCAGCATCGAACGCGGCTGCTGGGGGCGCATGTCGAGCCGACGGTCCGCCGCGGCTGTGCTCAGGGTGTCCCGCTCTGGTCGAGGACGGTGTTCAGCAAGGCTTCGGGAGCCATGGACCGTGCGCGGCGCAGCCGCTCGTCGTACGTCGCGTCGCCCAGGAACTGCCTGGTCCGCTCCCTGGTCCGTTCACACAGGGGCAGGGCGTCGGGGGTTCCTCGGCGGAGAAGGCCGACCGCGTGCCAGAACCGGTTGCTCGCTGCGATCGCTGTGACGGCCCGGCCGGGGTCTTCCTGCGCCGACCAGCTCGCGGCCAGCAGATCGAGGCCCATCGCGATGCCGAACTGGTCGCCGATGCGCCGCTTCGCGTCCAGCATGTCTCGCGCGTGCAGGCCCGCCTGCTGGGGCCGGTCCTCGAACAAGGCGATCAGGGTCAGTTGGTAGTCCAGGTACGAGCGGGTCCAGTACTCCCCCAGGCGCACACAGACGTCGCGGTGGGCCTCGGCCTCCTGCCGTGCCTCCTTGAGGCGCCCGGCACCGGTGAAGGCGAAGACGCGGACCAGACGGCACAGACTCTCGCCTGTCGTGAGGTGAGGGAAAAGCGCGTCCGCCGGCCGGTCGCCGTCTGCGCCGGGTGCGGGGGTCTGCCCGTACAGGGCGTCATCGGCACGGTTCAGCGCCCTGAGCGGCTCACCGTTCAGGAGCGCGACCAGCCCTTCCAGGTAGGCGGCCTGCCGCATGCCCTCGACATCGCCGGCGGCGAAGGCGGCACGCAGGCTCTCCGCCGCGAGAGTGCGTCCGTGCCCGTGCTCTCCCTGCAGAATCCGGGCCAGGGCGAAGGACCACAGCCCCCGTGCCCGCCGTGGATCCCGGTTCGGTGTGCCGGGCAGGGCGAGCTGCGCGAAGTGTGCGACGTCGTGCAGGTGGCCCGAGCAGACCCAGAAGAAGGCGACGTTTCCCAGGAGTTCGAGCGCGGCCGCCTCTTGCGAGCGCAGCAGGAACTCCATGGCGCTGCACACGTCGTGGTGGAGATCCCGCATCCGGGCGTACCAGTACTGCTGGGTCGGGCTCAGCCACTCGTCCTTCGCGCGGGCGGTGGTCTCCAGCATCACCGCCGCGTGCGCCGCGGCGACGGCCGTCTCTTCTCCCAGTTCCCGCAGCCACATGCGGCCGTAGGCGCGCACCGAATCCAGCATGCGGTACCTGCCGTCGACCGCTGTCACCACGGACTTGCGTACGAGCCCGGCGAGCGCGTCGCTCAACTCCCGCGCGGTCAGCGGTCCACCGGCGCACACCGTCCCGGCGAGCGCGGCGTCGAACGTTCCGGGGAACACGGACAGCCGCGCCCACAGAAGGCGTTCGGTCGGCCGGCACAGTTCGTGGCTCCACCCCACCGCGGTGCGCAGCGCGCTGTGCCGGGCCGGGCGTGCTCTCGGCCCGTCCAGGACGTCCAGCGCTCCTTCGGCCAGCTCCCAGGTCTCCTCGATGGTCCGGCGCCGCAGCAGTCCGGCGGCAAGCTCCAGCGCCAGCGGGACCCCTTCCAGGTGGGCGCACAGGCGCTCCGCCAGAAGCCGGTCCGTCGTGCTCCCCAGGGGGCGGCCCGCGGCGGCGGCCCGCGACTCGAAGAGCGCGTACGCGTCGGTCTCCAGGTCCAACGGCCCCAGTTCCACCACGTGTTCACCGGGCACGCCCAGGGGCTCCCTGCTCGTGACGAGTACCGTCAGCCGAGGGCATGCGGCCAGGAGATCGGCGACAAGGCTCGCGGCCGCCCCGACGAGATGCTCACACGAATCCAGGACCAACAGCACACGTCGATCGGCGATCCAGTCGCGCACCACCTCGGTCAGGGGGCGCGCCGTGTGGTCCGAGAGGTCCAGCGCGTCCGCGACGGAGGCGGTCAACAGCTTGTCCCCGAACAGGGGCCACAGGTCGGCCCAGCACACCGCGCTGAACCCTGCCCAGTGGCGGCCGCGTACGGTCCGCAGTGCCAGTCGTGACTTGCCCATGCCCGCGCCGCCGGTGACCGTGACCACGCCAGGTTTCTCGAGCGCAGTCGTGAGCTCTGCCAACTCGGCGGTGCGGCCGACAAAGTATGTGGTCTCGTTCGGCAGGTTCGTCAGCACGGAACGAGTCTCCTTGAACGCATGGTGCCCTGTGATCGAAGTGGGGGAAGTCCGGAGTCGGCAGGAAGCATTCGGTCATACGGAAGTCCTTGCGGGCTCCCCGAGGGTGAGGGCCTGCACGATCCGGTCCACCGCAGCCGGGATCGGAAGTCCGCAGGGCAGTTCGGGTGGGTGGCCTGTGACCGCGCGGGACGCGAAGTCGGTGTCGAGGTGCGGCAGGCATACGTCGACGACGGCGACGCGTCGCCGTCTCTGCTCCTTGCGTACCGATTCCAGCCAGGCCGCGAGGGCGGCCTTGGCGGCCGCGTAGTCGGCCATGTTCGCCGGCGGGTGCTCCGCGACCACGCCCGTGACGGCCGCAAGGACCGCGCCGGCCTCGACCAGTGGCAGCGCGGCGCGCAGGAAGGCCATGGGGGCGAGCGCGTTGACGGTCATCAGGTGTTCGGCGAGGGCCTCGTCGACGGTGTCCGCGGGGCCGAAGGCCGGTACCCCGATGCAGGTCACCACCGCGTCCAGGCCGTCCGTCCGCGCGGCGGCCCGGCGGGTCAGGGCGGCGCAGGCGTCCAGATCGTAGGCGTCGAATCTGCTCGCGGCGGTCCCGGGGAGTTCGCTCTGCAGTGTCCTCAGGGTTGCTTCGTTCCTTCCGGCCAGGTGCAATCGCGCGCCGCTGGTGTGCAGCTTGTGTGCCAGCGCACGGCCGACTTCTCCCGTGGCTCCGGGGATGAGGATGCGGGCTCCGTCGATGTTCATCGCGGACTCCTTCCGCAACGTGGTGCGTGCAGAGGTCAGTCGCGGCCGTCCCGGCGGCCGGCGGGTTCGTGCATGGCCCAGCGGATCAGGCCCGTGCCGAGCCGTCCGGTCGGCCGTACCGCCCAGCGTTCGGCGGGCTCCCAGCGCGGCAGGCGCAGTTCCGTGGCTGCCCAACGAGGCAGCAGGGCGATCGCGTTCGAGGCCAGCACGCTGTACAGCGGAAGGGCCGCGACGGGCAAGGGAGGTTTCAGCAGCAGGTAGCGCGCGGTGTCCAGCGCCTCCGGTGTGGCACGCAGTTCGGGGCGGTAGGCGGCGAGGCACTTGCGCAGCGCCGCGGTCGACTCGGGAGGGGCGCAAACACCGAGGGCCCGGGCGATGCGGGCCATCTGTCGCACGTACTCGTCGCACTCCTGCGATGTCAGGGGGCGGGAGCCGAAACGCTGGTGTGCTCCCAGGAAGGAACTCACTTCGGCGAGGTGAATCCATTCGAGCAGCTCAGGGTTGGTGGCGTCATAGGCGACGCCGCTGTCCGTCACTCCTCGGATGCGTTCGTGTACCGCGTTCACCCGGTCGCAGGCGGCCTGCGCGGTCTCGGCGGGGCCGTAGGTCGTGGTGGCCAGGAAGGTGCTCGTCCGGTGCAGGCGTCCCCACGGGTCGCTGCGGAATCCGGAGTGCGCGGCGACGGCTGCCATGGCCGTGGGGTGCAGGGTCTGCAACAGGAGCGCCGACAGGCCGCCGATGAACATGGCGCTGTCGGCGTGGACTTCGCGGATCGGGCTGTGCGGCGGGAACCAGCGTGGGCCGGGGGTGTCGTGGATCAGCGCCCGCTTGCGGGGGCCGTCCGGTCCCGCGACGCGGGCGAACAGCATCGTGCCCGCCCTCCGGCGCAGCGGTTCCAGCGCACGTCGGGCGAGGACGGCCATGGTGGCACCTTCTGTTCCGGAGGGTCTGAAGCGCGGTCGGGCCGGACATTTGGAGTTCGGCAATAACGCGGGGAACGGTTGCAGTTGCGCGGAACTTTCCGCTCGACCGGCTGGACCAGCTCGACCGGCTCGACATGCGTACTTCCCGGACCAGGAGGAGCGTTGAAGTATGACCGACTCACTCCGCCCGCCCACCGAGACACCACCCGTGGAGGGCTCCACCGCCGAGGCGCATCAGGAACGGCCCGACGGTGGTGCCTGGGAGCACCCATCCTGGTGGTTGTGGCTCATCGTGGCCGGCTGCGCACTCGTCGCCGCCTTCTTCGTCGCACGCCTTTGGGGGCTGTGACCACCTTCTGGTTCCTCCGACCGCCTGCCCTGCCGACCCCGTCGCCGCCGCACCGACCGGGTCAGTAGGGCAGGTTCGGTCGTGTGCGCTGCGTCCAGCGGCGCTCCGCGTAGGCCAGGTCGTCGCGCCACAGTCGTCCCGCCGCCTTGCGCATCAACGGGCGGAGCATGAAGGACGCGTGTCGCGCGACCGTGAAGCCGGTGCGTTCGGAGGTGGCGAGCACTGCCTCGACCACGGCCGTGCGGGGGTTGGGGTGTCCGGGTGCGGTGAGCGGTGTGGCGTGGGTTTCGACGACGGAGTCGCGTCCCTCTCCGTCGGTGATGTGCATGACGACGGTGCGCGGTTCCGGGGCCGTGAAGACGGCGCGGACGGGGACGACGAACCGGGTCGTGAGTTTGAAGGACACGTCGACGACGAACCGGTCGGGGTCGGTGGTGTCGCCCTCGGGGCTCTCGGTGACCTTCAGGTCGACGAACGAGTAGGGGTGGAACCAGGCGCCGTGCCAGGGGTCGAGACGGTTGGCGACGATGTCTTCGGGTTCGCAGCGGCCGAAGCCGGTGTAGACGGCCTCGAGGGAGCGCGTCGGGTTCGGGCGTGGGGGCACCACGGGACGGTCGAGCGGCTTCTCGCCGTCCACGGAGTCGAGGCGGACCCACATCAGGACGCCGTCGTCGTGGACGGGCAGCGCGCGCCAGCCGGGACCGCCGTCCGCGCCGAGTGTGAGGCCGTGCCAGTGGCAGACGAGCGCTCCGCAGCGCAGTGGGCTGTCCTTGAGCGGTGCTCCCAGGTGGGGGCAGGCGCCGGGGCCTGCGGCCAGCTTGCCGTGGGCGTCCCGCCAGACGACCAGTTCCCGGCCGGCCACGGTGCGTCCCAGGGGCGCGTCGGCGGGTACGTCGCGGGTGGCTCCGACGACGTACCAGTTGCCCGACGGGCGTGCTTGTGACCGCTTCAGCGCGGTCTCGATGACGGCGGGGCGTGCCTGTCGCCAGGTGGGTTCCTGACGCTCCCACGGCTGGGGGTTCTTGCGGCGGGTGAGCGGAAATCGTGGCGTTCCGGGTTGCTTGGTCATGCTGCCTCTTCGCGCGCCGAGGGGGCGAGGGTCAGGGTGTCGGGCGTCCGCCCCGCGCAGGAGTGGCGAGGGGTGGGCGTCGCGGGTGTGGAGCGGTGGCGGATGCGGGCGTGGGTGATGCGGGCCAGTCCGTCGAGGGCGACGACGGCCCGGCGGTGGCGGGGTACGACGGCGCGCCGGTGCAGGACGTTGTATCCGTCGGCGGCGACGGCGTCGAGGATCCCGGAGTACAGGACGAAGGCGGTGCGGATGCAGGGTCTGGACACCGGGTCCAGCAGGGCGATTCCGGGGACCGCCTTGCGGTAGACGTCGCGGGTGAGCGCTTCGAAGGCCCGGAGCGCGTCGGTGATGCGGTGGTCGGACCGGCCGGTGGCGCGGCTCCACTGGAGTCGGTCGCGGTCGATGCCGTGTGCGGTGAGCAGGTCGGCGGGGAGGTAGACGCGTCCGCGGTCGAGGTCCTCCCCCACGTCCCGCAGGAAGTTGGTGAGTTGGAAGGCCACGCCGAGGTCCGCCGCGTACGGTTCGGCCTCGGCGCGCGGCACGGTGGTCCCGAGGACGGGGAGCATCTGCAGGCCGATCACGGCTGCCGAACCGTGCATGTAGCCCCTGAGGTCGGCGTAGGTGGGGTAGTCCGTGACGGTGAGATCGTCACGCATCGCCGTCATGAAGTCCTGGAAGTGGTCGGCGTCGATCTCGTAGCGGTGTGCGGTGTCGGTCAGGGCCTGGACGACGGGTTCGTGGCTGTGGCCCGCGCGCAGGCCGTGTCGCAGGCTGGTCGCCAACTCCTCCAGTGCCAGGGTTCGTTCGTCGCTCGTGCTCCGGTCGCCGAGGGAGTCGACGATGTCGTCGGCCCAGCGGGCGAATCCGTACAGCGCGTGGACGGCGGGGCGATGCCGCGCGGGCAGGAGCCGGGTGGCGAGGAAGTAGGTCTTGCCGTGGCGGGCGTTGAGCTCGCGGCAGTGCGTGTAGGCGCGGCGCAGGGTGGGATCGGTGATGCCGGCAGCGTCGAGTTCACGGGTGGTCACGAGGCCGCTCCTTTCGGGGTCTTGAGCGTGCTGCGGGCTCGGCGGGCTGCGGGTGTGGACGGTCCTGTGATGCGGGCGGCGGCGAGCTTGCCGGACAGCAGCACGGTGGGTACGCCCACGCCGGGGGTGGTTCCGCAGCCGGCCAGGACCGCGTTGTCGGTTCCCCGCACGAGGTTGCGCGGGCGGAACGGGCCGGTCTGCGCGAAGGTGTGCGCGGCGGAGAACGGGGTGCCTGCGGCGTGTTCCTGTGCGTGCCAGTCGGCGGGGGTGACGAGGCACTGTTCGTCTATCGAGTCGCCGATGCCGTCCAGACCGCGTCGCTCCAGTTCGGTGAGGAGCTCGGCCCGGTAGCGGGGCGCGAGATCGCCCCACTGGGAGGCGTTGGGGCCGACGTCGGTGTTCGGGCAGGGCGCCAGGATGTAGTGCAGGTGGCGGCCGGGCGGCGCCAGTGTGGGGTCGGTGGCGGTGGGCCGGGTGATGAGCAGGGACGGGTCGCTCATCAGGCGGCCCTTGCGGGTGAGTTCGTCGAACGTCTCGTGCCAGGCCGATCCGAACGAGATGGTGTGGTGGGCCAGTTGAGGCCATGTCCGGTCGGTTCCGGCGTGCAGGATCACGGCCGAGGGCGCGTGCCGCACCGGTGCCGGGCGGCGTGGGGTGCGGCCGAGCAGACGGTAGGTGACGGGCAGGTCGGGGGTGAGGACGACGGCGTCGCAGGCGATCCGCTCGTCGCTGGTCACCACGGCGGTGATGCGGTCTCCCGAGCGCTCGAGGGACTCCACCGTGCGGCCGTAGCGCAGTTCGGCCCCCGCGTCGCGGGCGGCGTCCGCCATGGCCTGCGGGAGTGCGTGCATGCCACCGCGCGGGAAGTACACCCCGGCGACGGTGTCCATGTAGGCGATGACCGCGTAGGCGGCGAGGGCGCGGGCCGGGGGCACCCCGGCGTACAGGGCCTGGAAGGAGAAGACGCGGCGCAGGCGCTCGTCCTTGATGAACCGGGCGATCCGGGAGTCCATACGGCCGAAGCCACCGAGCGCGGCGAGTCTCGCCAGGTCGGGGGTGAGCAGTTGCAGGGGTGAGTCGAAGTTGGTGTCGATGAAGTGCTTCATCTGCGCCTGGTAGAGGCGGTGCAGCCAGTGGCGCAGGCGTACGTATCCGGCCGCGGCCTGCGGGCCGGCGAATTCTTCGACCGCCTGTTCCATGGCCTGTGCGTCGGTGTGGACATCGAGGCTGCTGCCGTCGGCGAACGAGGCGCGGTAGGCGGGGTGGAGAGGAATGAGGTCCACCCGGTCGCTCAGTCGTTCGCCGACCGCGGCGAAGGCTTCGTCGGCGAGGTCGGGCATGGTCATCACGGTGGGGCCGGTGTCGATGTGGTAGCCGCCGCGGGTGAGCCGTCCGGCCCGTCCGCCGGGCTGATCGTCCCGTTCGACGAGTGTCACGCGGCGTCCCGCGCCCAGCAGGTGGAGCGTGGCCGCGAGGCCGGAGAGTCCCGCGCCCACCACGACGACGTGGTCCGTCTTGCCGCCTACGGTCTTCACTTGGCAGCTCCCTGGAGTACGGCGGCAGCCGTGGTGCCGCGCCGGGCCGATGTGCTGGAGGACATGGGGACTTCGCCACCGGCCACCTGCTGAAGGAGCACGTGCAGGTGTGCGCGGGCTTCCGGGTCGAGCGTGGCCGCGGCGAGGTGGCGCATGCTCTGGGCGACCAGACGGCGGATCTTGTCCTCGACGATGTCCTTGGCCCCGGTGTCCTCGAGCACCTGCCTGATGTCGGCGAGGTCGGTGGCGCCGAGGTCCTTGCGGCCCAGGCAGCGGTCCATGACCCGCAGGGTGTGTGCGTCCTCGTCCCGCTCGGCGCGCGCATGGGCCAGAGCGACCAAGTAGGTCGGCTTGCCTGCCTGCAGGTCGCCCGCGGCGGGTTTGCCCCGCCGGTCGGGGTCCGTGAACACGTCGTCCAGGTCGTCGCGCAGTTGGAAGGCCAGGCCGGCGCCGCGGCCGGCCGAGCACAGGGACCGCAGGGTCGCCTCGTCGGCGTTGCCGAGGACGGCGCCCAGGTGCAGCGGTCGCTCCACGGTGTACAGGGCGGTCTTCAGGCATGCGGCTCGGATGGCGTGGGTGAGGGACCTCGTGCGGGTGCTCTCGCCCTGGATGTCGAGGTACTGACCGGCCACCATCTCCATGCGCATCTGCGCCCAGGTGTCGCGGATCCGGCGCATCTGGTGGCTCGGGATGTCGAGGACGGCGGCCTCGTCGTCGGCCCAGGCAAGGGCGAGGTCACCGGCGAGGATCGCTGCCGACTCACCGAAACGGGTGTCTCCTTCACGCGTGGAGGCGGCGTACTGGGCTGCGAAGTCGACGTGCACGGAAGGGCGGCCGCGCCGGGTGGGTGCCTGATCCATGATGTCGTCGTGGACCAGGGCGCAGGTCTGTATCAGCTCCAGCGCCGCGCTCAACTGGAGGGCGGCTTCGATCTGCCGGTCGTCCGGCAGGCCGCAGGCGCGCAGTCCCCACCACAGGAACTGCGGGCGTACGCGCCGCCCGCCGCCCAGGGTGAAGCGTGCGACGCGCTCGGCCACATCGGCGCCGAACGTGGCGTCGACGGCGGTGGCCTGTGCGACGCGTCGTGCGAGGAGCGGGGCAAGGTGCCGCTGCACGGTGAGCGGTACGTCGTCGTCGATCCGGCGCACACGCATCGAGCGCGGCAGGTGGCCGCCGCCCGTGTCGGCGAGGTCGCCTTCTCGGTGCGCCCCGTGGGGTGGCGCGACCGTCGCGGTGGCGCCCGGTGCCTCGTGGGAGGGCATGTCGGCTCCTTTGGGATACCTGTCGCAGGAGATGCTGTGCAGGGCATTCCTTGCCCTCGCCGTGATCGGATGCGCCTGACCGTGGCAAACGGAGCAATCTCGTGTTCGGACGGCTGTGCGCGGCGGTGATCGAGTTGATCGGCGCGTCCACGCATCCGCCGGAGGGGCAGCGGGAGAAGAGTGGTCCGTATCTGACTGTGGGACGCTGGAGGTGAACGTGCGCTCGGACGTGGTGATCATCGGCGCCGGGGCTGCTGGGCTGTCGCTGGCGGAGCGCCTGTGCACCGCGCCGGGGACGCCGTCCTCGCTGTCCATCCGCCTCGTCGACGCACCTGCCGGTCCGTTGCGGCCCCCGGCGCGTACGTGGTGCTTCTGGGAGCAGGGGCCGGGGCGCTACGACGACGCCGTGACCGCTTCCTGGAACCGGATGCTGGTGCGCGGCCCCGACGGGCGTCGGGCGGGCGGGAACACGGGGTCGATGCGGTACAAGATGATCCGCTCCCCCGACTTCGAGGCACTGGTGGAGAGACGTCTGGCCGCGCACCCGGGGCTGGTGCGCTCGCAAGGCGTGGTGGAGAGCATCGAGGTGGGCGGCGATGGCCCCTGCGTACTCGTCCGCACGGACGACGGCGGCCACGAACGTCTTGCTGCCCGCTGGGTGTTCGACTCGCGGCCGCTGGGCAGTCTGCCGCCGGCCCGTACGACGCTGCTGCAGCACTTTCGCGGCTGGTTCATCCGTACGGACCGGCCGGTCTTCGACACGGAGTCCGTCGAGCTGATGGACTTCCGCACCCCGCAGCCCGCACGCGGCCTGGCCTTCACCTACGTGCTGCCGACCAGCGCCCGCACCGCTCTGGTGGAGTACACGCAGTTCTCCCCGTCCACGCTGCCCGCGGACGACTACGACCGCGCTCTCACCGCGTATCTGCACGACGTCCTGGCGGTGCGGGACTTCCGCGTCGAGGCCCGTGAAGAGGGCGTCATCCCCATGACGGACGCCCGTTTCACCCGCCGCAGCGGCGAGGGGATCTTCAGGATCGGCGCGGCAAGCGGTGCCACACGTCCGGCGACGGGCTACACCTTCGCCGCCATCCAGCGCCAGACGTCGGCGATCGCGAACGCTCTGCTGGAGGGCCGCGATCCCGAACCGCCGGTCCCCCACTCGCGACGGTCCCTGACCATGGATGCGGTCCTGCTGCACGGGCTGGCCAGTGGCCATGTCGATGGAGCGGCCTTCTTCATGCGGCTGTTCTCCCGGGTGCCGACGCAGCGCCTGCTGCGCTTCCTGGACGGCGGCACGACGCTGTCCGAGGACCTCTCGATCGGCCTGAACAGTCCCGTGTGGCCGCTGTTGCGCAGTGCGGCGGAGCTTCCCATGCGTCCGCGGCGGCCCGTCTCCGCCATCCGACCCGCCCCGTCCTCGTAGAGGAGAACCATGCCCACCCTGCGCGATGCCGACCTGGCATCGGCTTTCGACCACGCCGCCGGCAGCTACGACGCTCTGGTGCGGGCCAACCCCGGCTACCACGCGCACCTGCGGCGCTCGGCGCGCCGTTTGGGCCTCGATTCCCGGGGGCGTGGCCTGCGCGTACTGGATCTGGGCTGCGGTACGGGAGCGTCGACCGCGGCGCTGCTGTCGGTGCTGCCGCAGGCCGAGATCACGGCCGTGGACGCCTCGGCGGGGATGCTCGAGAAGGCGGCCGCCAAGTCCTGGCCGGCCGGAGTCACCTTCACCCATGCGCCGGCCGAGGAACTGGACTCGGCCGGCGTCGGCGGCCCGTTCGACGCGGTGTTCGCCGCCTATCTCTTCCGCAACACGGCCGACCCCGACCGCATCCTGTCGTCGGTGTCGGCGGTGCTCAAACCCGGTGGCCGGCTGGCCGTGCACGAGTACACGCTCAGCGGCAGGCACCGCCACCGTGCCCTGTGGTCGGCGGTCTGTGCGGGCCTGCTGCCCGTCACGGCGGCGCTGGGGGACGGCGACCTGTACCGGCACCTGTGGCGCAGCGTCGTCGAGTTCGACACGGCCGAGCAGTTCGCCCGCCGGTTGCCTCGTACGGGGTTCACTCAGGTGCGGGTGCTGCCGCTGCCCGGCTGGCAGACCGGTATCACGCACACCATCGTCGGCCAGGTGCCGCCGGAAAGGACACACGGATGAAGCCTCGGCACAACGCGCCGCCGGGAGCCCTGGACCGACGGGCCGTGCACATCCCGGCGGCACCCGGGGCGGCCATGGCCACCGGCACAGCACCGTCGACGGCCGTCGTGGGTGGGGGGATCGCCGGCCTCGCGGCGGCCGTCGCGTTGGCCGAACGCGGCGTGCGGGTGACGCTTTTCGAGCGCGAGGCCGCACTGGGTGGCCGCCTGGCGGGATGGGACACGGTCCTTGCCGACGGCTCGTCCGCCACCATGAGCCGCGGCTTCCATGCCTTCTTCCGCCAGTACTACAACCTGCGGGCACTGCTGCGCAGGACCGATCCGCATCTGCGACGGCTGACCCCGCTGCCCGACTATCCGTTGTGGCACGCCGACGGAATGCGCGACAGCTTTCGCCACGTCCCGCGCACTCCTCCGTGGAGTGCTCTGGGATTCGTCGCGCGCAGCCCGACCTTCACCCTCGGCGATCTTCCGAAGATGAACGCGCGGGCGGCCCTGCCGCTGATGGATGTGCGGGTACCGGAGATCTACGACCAGCTCGACGGCGTCAGTGCCCACGATTTCCTTCAGTCGATCGGATTTCCCGAGGCCGCCCATCATTTGGCGTTCGAGGTGTTCTCGCGCAGCTTCTTCGCGGATCCCCGCCGTCTCTCGGCGGCCGAAATGGTGCTGATGTTCCACATCTATTTCCTGGGATCCGCCGAAGGTCTCTTGTTCGACGTCCCGGACGATCCCTTTCCGACCGCTCTGTGGGATCCGCTCAGCTCCTATCTGGAGAAGCAGGGTGCCGAGATCCGTCTGTCGGAGCCGGTCGACCGGATCGTGCCGTCGACGGACGGCGGTTTCACCGTCGCCGCCGGAGCCGACATCCGGCACTACGACGCATGCGTGCTCGCTCTCGACACCGAAGGGTTGCGGCAGGTGGTCGAGCGCAGTCCCGAACTGGGCGACGCGCCCTGGCGTGAGCGGATCGCCGGGCTGCAGACCGCTCCCGCCTTCCTCGTCTCGCGGCTCTGGCTGGACCGGCCGGTGGCGCACGACCGGGCCGGTTTCCTCGGTACCAGCGGTTTCGACGGCCTGGACAATGTCAGCGTGCTGGAGCGCTGGGAGCAGGAGGCCCACCGCTGGTCACGCCGCACGGGCGGGTCCGTGGTGGAACTGCACGCCTACGCCGTCGCGGACGACGCGGACCGGTCCGGCGCACAGCGACGGCTCGTCGAGCAGTTGCACCGGGTGTATCCCGAAACGCAGTCGGCCCGCATCGTCGACGTCCGCCACGAGTGGCGCCAGGACTGCCCGCTGTTTCCCGTGTCCGGATACAACGACCGCCCCGCGGTCACCACGTCCCACTCCCGCCTCATGGTTGCGGGCGATCTGGTGCGCACGGGCCTGCCGGTGGCGCTGATGGAGCGGGCCGCGACCAGCGGCATGCTCGCGGCCAACGGCCTGTTGCGGCAGTGGCAGCTGCGGGGGCACCCGCTGTGGACCGTTCCGCAGCGGGGACGCAGCCCACTGCTGCGCCAACTGGCGCGCCGGACGCCGACGCCCTCGTGATGAGGGCCGCCGACGCCCGGCGTCGTGGTTGAGCACTTGGCCCGGCTTCAGCAGAGCGGCGCGCGCGTCATGTTGCCGCCGTCCTGCGGCGTGTACTCGACCTCGCAGGGGTCGACTCCCGCCCGCTGCAGTGCGGTCCGCGCCTCCCCGATCTGCTGCGCGCCGAGTGCGGGCGTGCGCGAGAGGACGAATCCGCTGCGGCGCTCGGAGTCGGTCACGACCGCCCATTGGTAGGCGTCGTCGAGGCCGACCACGATGTAGTTGGCGTCCTTGCCGTGCTTGTAGTGGCCGTTCACTCCGGCGAAGGAGACATTGAGGCGCGCGCCGCTCGCGTCCAGGGGCTTGGCCTCGCCCTGCACGCTGCTGGTGAGGCCGAAGCCGGTCGCGCAGGAGTTCTTCACGGACACCGTGCCGGTCCCGCTCAGTCCGTAAACGGCACTCGAATTCTTCACGCACTGTGCCTCGTAGGGGGCCGGGACGGCCGCGATTTGGTACCACTTTCCGAGGTACCGCTGCATATCCACCCGTGCCACGGGCGCGGGCTCGGTGTCGGCGCGTGCCGCGGCGGTCGCCGACGTCACCGCCGGACCGGCGAGGAGCGCTCCGGCGGCGAGTGTGCAGACCACGGTGCGGCGTACCTGAGAACGGTGAATCACGGTCGACCTCCATCGAGTAATGCAAAGGCACTGGACGAACGCATTCCGTACCGACCGTGGTTGCGGTTGCACCGACTCGAGATATTCGGCCGCTTTCGAGCGACTTTGGCCCGAACGGGGCAATCCGCTCAGTCGAGAGTGGTGATCCGGGCGTGGCATGCTGCTCGTCGGCTCGCGGTGGCGCCGACCGGCGTTCCTCGTGCCCCTGTCCCCGATCAGTTCCTGCCTAGGTGAGCACCACAGATGAAAGAAAAAGTGAGATTCCCGAGCGTCGTCGGTCCCGAACTGGCCGGGGTGATCGACCTGCCGGAGGGCGAGGTCCGAGGCTGGGGGCTCTTCGCCCACGGCTTCACCCTCGGCAAGGACTCCCCGGCCGCATCGCGGGTCAGCAAGCAGCTGGCACGCGAGGGCATCGGCACGCTCCGCTTCGACAACCTCGGCATCAAGGACTCCGACGGTGACTGGGGAGACGGTTCCTTCACCGTCAAGGTGCAGGACACGGTCCGTGCGGCGGCGTTCATGGCCGAGCGCGGGACACCCGTGGACCTGCTCGTGGGGCACTCGTGGGGAGGCGCCGCCGCTCTCGCCGCCGCCCACGAGATCCCCGGTCTGCGTGCGCTGGCCACGATCGCCGCACCCGTCGACCCCAGCCACGTCGAGCGGCAGTACGACTCGGTCCTCGACCGTGTGCTCAGCGAGGGGGAACACGAGTGGTTCGTCGGCGGACGCACCCTCGTCCTCAAGAGGGCCTTCGTCGAGGACGTCCGCAAGGCGCACCTGCGCGACCGGATCGGCGAGCTGAACCTTCCGCTCCTCGTCGCCCACTCCCCCACCGACTCCACCGTCGACATCGACAATGCGGCGGAGATCTTCCAAGAGGCCCGGCACCCGCGCAGCTTCATCTCGCTCGAAGGAGCGGACCACCTGCTGACCGCGCGGGGGCAGGCGCAGCGTGCCGCGCACATCATCAGCGCCTGGGCCGACCAGTACCTGGACGAGCCGCGCGCCTGAACAACGGCCGTACGCCGGGGCCGGCGCCTGCCGTCCGCCCCGGCAACCACCCCCACAACACCCCCACCGGTCCGGTGTACCCATCGGGGCGCCCGGTGTCTACGGTGGTCGTGGGGCTTCCACGGGCCTGAGGGATCGACAGGAGACGGGCGGAGTGCGGGGTATGGGGGACGCTGGTACGGGCGGCGCGGGGGTCGGGCGGGTGATCGCCGGCCGGTATCGCGTGGTCGGGCGGCTCGGCAGTGGCGGCATGGGAACCGTCTGGCGCGCCGTGGACGAGCGGTTGGGCCGCGAGGTCGCGGTCAAGGAGCTTCGGACGTTCGACGACGCCGACGGACCGGACCCCGCCGAACAGCAGTTGCGGATGCGGCGCGAGGCGCGGGCCGCCGCGCGGGTGCGGCATCAGGGTGTCGTCGCCGTGCACGACGTCACCGATCACGAGGGCCGTCCCGTGATCGTGATGGAGTTCGTCGACGGCGAGTCGCTGCACGGGCTGCTGCAGCGCGGTGGCCCCCTGGATCCCCTCGAGGCCGCCCGCATCGGCGCGCAGGTGCTGGACGCGCTCGCCGCCGCGCACCGGGCCGGGGTGTGGCACCGGGACGTGAAACCCAGCAACATCCTGCTGGAGCGCGGCGGTCGGGTCGTCCTCACGGACTTCGGCATCGCCGCCCTGCAGGAGCCGGGTGACGGCGCCGCCACCCGCATTACGCGCAGTGGCGAGCTCGTCGGCTCCCTCGACTACCTCGCCCCAGAGCAGGCCCGCGGCGGTGACGTAGGACCCGCTGCGGACGTGTGGGCGCTGGGCGCCTCGCTGTTCGCGGCCGTCGAGGGTGCGCCGCCGTTCCGGCGTACGTCCACGTGGTCGACGATCACCGCGATCGTCACCGAGCCGTTGCCCACGCCGCAGCGCGCGGGGCCACTGGCGCCCGCGCTGGCCGAGCTGCTGGACAAGGATCCGGCTCTGCGGGCCGACGCCGTGCGCGCCGCGCGGTTGCTGCGCGCCACTGCCTCGGGGGAGCCGCTGCCTCCCCCGCCGCCGGACACGATGCGGCTAGGCCGGCGAGAGTCCCAGCAGGCGCCTTTCGTGCCCGCTCCCGTTGATCATCCCGGACCGTTGGCGTCGTCGGCCGGTGCGCAGACCGTCACGGCGCAGCAGGGCGGTCCGCGGCGGCGCGGCGCTCTCGCGGCAGCGGTCGTCGCCGTACTGCTGGCCGGGGCCGCGGCGACGTACGCCGTGACGAGTCAGGGCGACGACGGTGGGGGCCGGAGTGCGGCGGGGCCGGCTGCCGACGGCACCAAGTCCGCGGCCCGGTCGGCAGAGTCCGTCGCGCCGCCGGCCGACGAGCCCACTCCGACGCACGGCTCGGACGCCTCGCCCGGTGCGTCCGCGAGTGACACACCCTCACCCGCCTGCACCCGCATCGAGGGCGGTAAGTCCAACTGCCGGGTGTGGCGCTCCGCCACCTCGTACGACTCCGAGCACCGCCCCGTCGGCACGCTCCGCAGTGGCACCAACTACTTCTACTGCCAGGTCGAGCTCACGCGGCGGGAGACGTACGGGAAGTGGACCAACGTCTGGTGGGCGAAGACCGACGACGACACCGGCAATTCCGGTGTGTTCGTCAGCGACGTCTACCTCACCGGCGGCAAGAACGACCAGCCCGTGCCGGGGCTGGCGGAGTGCTGAGCACGTAACGGGCCTGCGCTGTGCGCGCCCGACGCACTTCTATCGGACACGCTCATTGCTCATAGAATCGGCGTGTGACGAACGACGATTCCGCATTCGCAGCACTGGGCGCACTGGGCGATCCCGTACGCCGTCGCCTCTACCGGTATGTCGCCGCCCAACCGGACGACGTAGGGCGTGACGCGGCGGCGGAGGCGGCCGGGGTCTCCCGGTCGTTGGCCGCGTTCCACTTGGACAAGCTGGTCGAGGCCGGGCTGCTGACCGCGTCGTCGAAGCGGCTGTCCGGGCGCACCGGGCCGGGCGCGGGGCGGCCCGCGAAGGTGTACCGGCGGTCCGACGGCGAGCATGCCGTGTCCCTGCCGCCCCGGTCCTACGACGCCGCCAGCCAGCTGCTGGCGTCGACCGTGGAGAACGCGGGCCTCGACCGAGAGTTGCAGGACGCGGCCCGGGCCGCGGGCGCGGCGCAGTCGGACGTGGACGCGGACGAACTGGTCGACACGCTCGGCGAGCGCGGGTACCAGCCGTACTGGGACGAGGGGACGCTGCGCCTTCGCAACTGCCCCTTCCATGCCCTGGCCGAGGAGTTCCCGGCCCTCATCTGCGGGATGAATCTCGCGCTGCTGGAGGGGATCGCCCCCGCCCAGTGGTCGCCTGTCATGGACCCCTGCCCGGGCGGCTGCTGCGTGTCCCTCACCCGGAAACCCGACTGACGCGAAGGTCCGCCGCCACCTCGCCGTCTTTCTAAAAACAATATCCGTTGACTATAGAGATGGGTTCGGCCATGCTGAGGCCATGTCCACGACTGGCTTTCACCTCGCGCAGGTCAACATCGGCCGCCTCGTCGCCCCGCTGAGCGGCCCCGAACTCGCCGACTTCGTCGATCAGCTCCCCGAGATCAACGCACTCGCCGACCGCAGCCCCGGATTCGTCTGGCGCATGGTCGACGACGACGGGGAGGACGCGACGGGCTTCCGCCCCGACGACGCCGACGACATGCTGCTCATCAACTGCTCGGTGTGGGAGTCCGTCGAGGCGCTGCGGAACTTCACTTACCACACGGATCATCTGCGGGTCCTGAGCCGCCGCCGCGAGTGGTTCCAGCGCATGGCCGAGGCCCACCAGGCCCTGTGGTGGGTGCCGGCCGGCCACCGGCCGAGCGCCGCCGAGGCGATGGAGCGGGTCGCGCTCGTCCGTGAACACGGCCCCGGTCCCGAGGCGTTCACCTTCCGCGCCCCCTTCCCCGCGCCGGCCGCGACCGGCACGGGGTGACGACTCCGGTCGGAAGGCGACCGGCACGTGGTCGCTCACGATGACGTGCCGGTCGGTCGCGCAGGACGCCGCGCGCTCCGCCTCACCCCGGCACCTCCGTCAGCATGCGCCACCCCGGCGCGTACCTCCCGTGCAGGACCAGTGACGCCGCACCCACCGCTCCCGCCGTCTCCCCGATCAGGCTCGGTTCCACCGTGATTCCGCCCAGCGCCCGGGCCACCGACGTCGTGTTGACGGCTGCGTCGATCTCCTCGCCCAGCACCCGCTCCACACCCACGAGCGCCTCGCCGCCCAGCACCACCCGGCTCACGTCGAGCAGCGCGACGGCCCCGCGCACCGCCTGACCCATCCGCCGCCCGGCCAGGCGCACCACGTCGTGGGCGGCCTCGTCCCCGGCGCGCACCGCGCGGCGCAGCAGCTTCCAGTCGGCGCGTACAGCGGCGGGGGTACCGGCAAGGCCGATGCGGCGTGCGGCGGCCTCGCCGTGCCGGGCATAGAGGTCCTCGACCAGAGCGGCGGGGTTGCAGTACGGGCCGAGACAGCCGTAGCTACCGCAGTCGCAGCGACGGTTGCCCGGCTCGGACTGGGCGTGGCCGATCTCGCCCGCGTTGCCCGAATCGCCGCGCAACACTTGGTTGTTGAGCATGATGCCGGCGCCGAGTCCCGCGCCCATGTACAGGTACAGGAAGCCGCCCGCACGGTCCTCGCCGCCGATCCAGCGCTCACCGATGGCCGCGGCCGTCGCGTCGTTGTCCATCGCCACCGGCATCCCGCACGCCTGCGCGAACATGTCGAGCAGGGGGACGCGGCGCCATGCGTCGAAGTTCGGCGGGTCCACGACCGCGCCCGCCTCCGCATCGATGGGGCCGGGTGCGGCGATCCCCAGACCGAGCAGCCGGCCGCGGTCGATCGCGGCGCGCTCGGGCAGCCGGAGCGCCGCGCGCGCGACCCGGTCGACCACCTGCGCGGGATCGCTGGGGCGCGGCAGGTCGAAGCGGCGGCTGAGCAGTACCGAACCGGCGAGGTCCACCAGGACGATCACGGCGGCGTCGGGGTCGAGGTGCACCCCGAGGGCGTAGGCGCCGTCGGCGCGCGCGGTGAGCAGGGTGCGGCGTTTGCCGCCGCTGGACGGCGCGTGCCCGGCCTCGGCGATCAGGCCCTCGCCGAGGAGTCGGCGTACGACGTTGGACACCGTCTGATTGGTGAGTCCGGTCATGGGCCCCAACTCGACGCGGCTCACCGGCCCCTTGGTGCGGATGGCGTCCAGGACGACGGCCTGGTTGTAACCGCCGACCCGGGGCAGGTTCGTGCCGCTGCGCGCCATGCATGGCCTCCTTCGTGCAGGTGAGGGTGTCGTTCCCAGCGGCTCGTGTCCAGCGCTCCGGGCTTTCGGCGACGAGATTATGCAGCAGGCGTTGACTTAGTCCATCCATTGGATTTAGGTAATCGCCAACGCATCACGCACCACGCGCACCACGCCCCCACCGTCGGCGACTTCCGAAACGCCGTCCGACCCGGGCGCCGCAACACCTCTGGTACCGCCTGCAGTCGAGCACCCGATACGGGCGCCGAGCCGCCACCTCCTGGAGGAACCCCTTGCGCAAGAAACTCTTCGCCGCCCTCGCGGTCACCGTCGCGACAACGTTGTCCGCAACCGCTTGCGGCGGTTCCGGATCCTCCGCCGGCGGCGACTCGATCAAGGTCGTCTACTGGCAGCACCTCGACCAGAACGACCACAAGCAGCAGCGGTTCCTCGCCTCGATGAAGAAGTCGTTCGAGAAGGCCCACCCCGGCAAGAAGGTGCAGATCGTTCCGGTCACGGCGTCCGAGAACGACTACTACACGAAGATCCAGCTGATGATGCGCTCCCCGTCGACGGCGCCCGACATGGTCTACGAGGACACCGCGCTCATCAACTCCGACATCGCCAGCGGCTACCTCAAGCCGCTCGACGAGTACGTGTCCAAGTGGTCGGACTGGGGCAATTTCGCGAAGGCCGCCAAGGACGCCGTCTCCTCCCCCACCGACGGCAAGACGTACGGCGTCCCGGACGACACCGACACCCGCGGCATCTGGTACAACCAGAAGCTGTTGAAGAAGGCGGGCATCAAGACGCCCTGGCAGCCGAAGAGTTGGCAGGACATCCTCGACACGGCGCGCACGCTCAAGAAGAAGCTGCCGGGTGTCGTCCCGATGAACCTGTACACCGGCCAGGCCGGCGGCGAGCAGTCCACCATGCAGGGCTTCGAGATGCTGCTGTACGGGACCGAAGCCGCCGGTGACTCGCTGTACGACGCCAAGAAGAAGAAGTGGATCGTCGGCTCGCAGGGCTTCAAGGACGCGCTGAAGTTCGTGCGCACGGTCTACTCCGAGGATCTGGGCCTGGACAAGTCGACCGCACTCGGCCCGAACGCGGGCACGGAGGTCGGCACGAAGCTGATGCCGCAGAGCAAGCTCGCCATCAACATCGACGGTTCGTGGATGGCCAACAGCTGGCTGAAGACCGGGCCGAGCCCGTGGCCCGAGTGGACGAAGACGATGCGGTCCGCCGCCATGCCGACGCAGACCGGCCAGGCGCCCGGCAAGGTCAGCATGTCGGGCGGCTGGGCGTGGTCGATCCCGTCGAAGGCCAAGAACCCCGAGCTCGCCTGGCAGTTCATCAAGGCGATCAAGAACAAGGACAACTCGGTGAAGTGGAACATCATCGAGTCCACGACCGCCGTGCGCACCGATGTGGCGGCCGACCCGAAGTACCTGAACGCGACGCCGACCAACAAGTTCTTCACCGGCCTGGTGAAGTACACCCACTTCCGGCCGGCGCTGCCCAAGTACCCGCAGGTCTCCAACGCGATCACCAAGGCCATGGAGTCCGTGACCACCGGGCAGGCCTCAGTGGACGAGGCCGCCAAGACCTACGACGGTGACCTGGCGACGGCCGTCGGCCCCGACGCCACCGTCAAGGGCGCCCGATGAAATCCGCCGCCACCGCCGACGTCGTCGCCCCCGGTGGGTCCGCGGCGGGCCGCGGCGCAGCGGGACGCTCGCTGCTGCGGGGCATGCCGCTGCTGCCGTCGCTCGTCCTGCTGGCCGTGTTCCTGGCCGGGCCGATCCTGTACTGCGTCTACGACGCGTTCACCGACGCCCAGTTGACGGGGGCCGCCGAGACGAACTTCGTTGGCCTGGACAACTTCACGCGGGCGCTGAACGACCCGAACTTCCTCAACGCCCTCTGGCTGACGCTGGTGTTCGTCGTCGGCTCCGCCGTCGTCGGGCAGAACACGCTCGGCCTGAGCCTCGCGGTCCTCGCCGAGAAGGCCACCAAGCCGCTGCGCTCGCTCACCAACGGCGTCGTGATCGCGGCATGGGTGCTGCCGGAGGTCGTGGCCGGATATCTGATGTACGCGTTCTTCTACAAGCAGGGCTCCTTGAACGACGTGCTCGGCCTGCTGGGGCTGCCGGCGCAGAACTGGCTGTACACACTGCCGATCCTCGCGGTGTGTCTGGCCAATGTGTGGCGCGGCACCGCGTTCTCGATGATGGTGTACTCGGCGGCGCTCAACGAGGTGCCGCGGGAGCTGGTCGAGGCCGCCGACATGGACGGCGCGGGCGTGTGGCACAAGCTGTGGCATGTGACGCTGCCGGTCATCCGCCGCTCCATCATGACCAACCTGATGCTGATCACGCTGCAGACGCTGTCCGTCTTCGGGCTGATCTACGCCATGACGCGCGGCGGCCCCGGCAACAAGAGCCAGACCCTGCCGGTGTTCATGTACCAGCAGGCCTTCCAGAACAGCATGATCGGTTACGGCACGGCGATCGCGCTGGTGCTGCTGGTCGTGGGCGCCCTGTTCTCCGTCGTGTACCTGAAGCTGCTCAAGGTGGAGGAGGACTGATGGCCGCCACTGATCTGCTGCCCACGAGGAAGACCGGTCGCGGCGGGGACGGCGCCCGCACCTCCCCCTCCGTACGCACCGTACGCCGCCGGGTCCGTCCGGGGCGGATCGCCGTCAACGCCGTCCTGCTGGTGATCAGCCTGCTGTTCGTGCTGCCGCTGGTGTGGATGGTGTTTGCGGCGTTCAGCTCGACGGCCAGTTTCGAGCTGGATCTGCCGTCGCCGCCGACGCTGGACAACTTCCACGCGATCCTGAACGTCGAGACGACGTACCGTCCGATGCTCAACGGGCTGCTGCTGTGCGGCGGCGCGACGCTGCTGTGCGTGGTCGCGTCGATCCTGGCCGCGTATCCGCTGTCGCGCTACCGCTCCCGGCTGCGCCGCCCGTTCCTGTACACCGTGCTGTTCACCACCGGGCTGCCCATCACCGCCGTGATGATCCCCGTGTACAGCATGTTCGTGCAGGTCGAGCTGATCGACTCGATGTTCGCGACGACCCTGTTCCTCGCCGCGTCCGCGCTGCCGATCGGGATCTGGCTGATGAAGAACTTCATGGACGGTGTGCCGATCGTCCTGGAGGAGGCCGCGCGCATCGACGGCGCGAACGCCATGCAGTCGCTGGGCCGCGTGGTGCTGCCGCTGATGTGGCCGGGTGTCACCGTCGTCACCGTGTTCACCTTCATCAGCATGTGGGGCAACTTCTTCGTGCCGTTCGTGCTGCTGCTGTCGCCGGAGAAGCTGCCGGCATCGGTGAGTGTGTTCACGTTCCTCAGCGCCCATGACCAGACGCAGTACGGGCAGCTGGCCGCGTTCTCCATGGTGTACACGCTGCCCGTGGTGATGCTGTACCTGCTGCTGACCCGAAAGCTGGGCGGCGGCTTCGCCCTGGGCGGTGCCCTCAAGGGCTGAGCCCGCACGCCCGAAGGCCCCCGACTCCCCCTTCCTGTCGTCCCGTTCCCGTTCTTCGAAAGGTGTTCTGTGCACTCCGACCGCGACATCGTCCAGCACCGCCTCAGGCGCGTCCTCGACGAACGCATCCGGCCTGCCGTCCACGCCGTGTCCGTACCCCTCGAAGTCGGCATCTGGCAGGTGCCGGGCGAGCCCGTGCCCGTGGCCGAGGGGCTCGCCGCCGACTACCGGGCCGTCGAGGTGGGCGCGCCCTGGGGTCCGGCCTGGACCACCAACTGGTTCAAGGTCACCGGCCGGGTCCCCGAGGAGTGGGCGGGGCGCCGCGTCGAGGCCGTCGTCGACCTCGGCTTCGGCACCACCGAGCCGGGCTTCTCCGCCGAGGGCCTGGCCTACCGGCCCGACGGCACGGCCGTGAAGGCACTCAACCCCCGCAACACATGGCTTCCGGTGGCCGAACACGCGGTCGGTGGCGAGGAGTTCACCGCGTACGTCGAGGCCGCCGCCAATCCGCTCGTGATGCACTCCGGGCCGGAGGACCGCAGTTTCGCGATCACGCCGCTCGGCGGTCGCGCGCCCTGGCTGGACGAGGAGGGTGCCTCGAACGGGGAGCCGCTGTACCGGCTGCGCCGCCTCGACCTGGCCGTCTTCGACGCGGACGTGTACGACCTCGTCCACGACATGGAGGTGCTCGACCAGCTCATGCGGGAGCTGCCCGAGCAGTCGCCGCGCCGCTGGCAGATCCTGCGGGCGCTGTCCGCCTCGCTCGACGCCGTGGACCTCCAGGACATCGGCGGGACCGCGGCCGCCGCCCGCGAGGTGCTCGCCCCGGCGTTGGCCCCGTCCGCCGCCGCCGGTGAGCACCGCATCTCCGCCGTCGGGCACGCCCACATCGACACGGCGTGGCTGTGGCCGCTGCGCGAGACGGTGCGCAAGGTCGCCCGCACCGTCTCCAATGTCACCCAGCTCATGGACGAGCACCCGGAGTTCCGCTTCGTGATGTCCCAGGCGCAGCAGCTGGCTTGGCTCAAGGAGCACCGGCCGGAGGTGTACGAGCGGGCGCAGGAGAAGGCGAAGACGGGGCAGTTCGTGCCGACGGGCAGCCTGTGGGTGGAGCCGGACACCAACATCACCGGGGGTGAGGCGCTGGCCCGGCAGTTCATCCACGGCAAGCGCTTCTACCTCGACGAGTTCGGGGTCGAGACCGAGGACATGTGGCTGCCGGACACGTTCGGCTACAACGCGGCGATGCCGCAGTTGATGAAGCTGGCCGGGGTGCGCTGGTTCCTCACGCAGAAGATCTCGTGGAACACCACGAACAAGTTCCCGCACCACACGTTCTGGTGGGAGGGCATCGACGGCACCCGTATCTTCAGCCACTTCCCGCCGGTCGACACGTACAACAGCGATCTGTCCGGCGCCGAGGTCGCGCACAGTGTGCGCAACTTCCAGGACAAGGGTTCGGCCAACCGCTCGCTCGCGCCGTTCGGCTACGGCGACGGCGGTGGCGGTCCGACCCGCGAGATGCTGGCGCGCGCCGAGCGGCTCGCGGACCTGGAGGGTTCGGCGCGGGTCGAGATCGAGAAGCCGGGCGACTTCTTCGCGAAGGCGCTGGAGGAGTATCCGGACGCTCCGGTATGGGTGGGCGAGCTGTACCTGGAGTTCCACCGCGGCACGCTGACCAGCCAGATCGCGACCAAGCAGGGCAACCGGCGCAGCGAACACCTGTTGCGTGAGGCCGAGTTGTGGGCGGCGACGGCGGCGCTGCGCACGGGGGCGGCGTACCCGTACGAGGCGCTGGACCGGCTGTGGAAGACGGTGCTGCTGCACCAGTTCCACGACATTCTGCCGGGCACGTCGATCGCGTGGGTGCACCGGGAGGCGGAGGAGACGTACCGTCAGGTGGCGGCCGAGCTCGCGGAGTTGATCGAGTCGGCGCAGACCGCGCTGGCCGGTCCTGCCTCAGACGACGGTGCGAAGGTCGTCTTCAATGCCGCCCCGCACGCTCGCGCGGGCGCCGCCGCCCTGGGTGCGGCGGTGCGCCGGGAGGACGCGGCGGTCTCGGTCGCCCCGCAGGTGCGGGACGGCGGGTACGTCCTGGACAACGGCCTGGTGCGGGTCGTGATCGACGAGCGGGGCCTGGTCACCTCGGCGTACGACATCGAGGGCGGCCGGGAGGCGCTGCCGCCGGGGGCGGTGGCGAACCTGCTCCAGCTGCATCAGGACTTCCCGAACCAGTGGGACGCCTGGGACCTCGACGCGTTCTACCGCAACACCGTCACGGACCTCACTCAGGTGGAGTCGGTGACCGCGGTGGACGGCGGGGTGCGCGTGGTGCGTGCCTTCGGGGACTCCCGTGTCGAGCAGACTCTGGGGCTCGCGCCGGGCGCTCGCCGCCTCGACGTCGACACGGTCCTGGACTGGCACGAGACGGAGAAGCTGCTCAAGGTCGCGTTCCCGCTGGACGTACGGGCGGGGCACTCGACGGCGCAGGTCCCGTTCGGGCACGTCGAGCGGCCCACGCACACCAACACCAGTTGGGACGCGGCGAAGTTCGAGGTGTGTGCGCACCGCTTCCTGCACGTCGGGGAGCGTGACTGGGGCGCCGCCCTGGTCAACGACGCGACGTACGGGCACGACGTGACGCGCGATGTCCGCGAGGACGGCGGCACGACCACCACGGTGCGGCTCTCGCTGGCCCGCGCGCCGCGCTTCCCTGACCCGGACACCGACCAGGGCACGCACCGGATGCGGTACGCGCTGCTGATCGGGGCGGGGGTCGAGGACGCGATCCGCGAGGGCTACCACCTCAACCTGCCGGAGCGGGCCGTGGCGGGTTCGGCGGAGGTGGCGCCGCTGGTGGCGGTCGACAACGCGGCGGTGGTCGTCGAGGCGGTCAAGCTGGCCGACGACCGTTCCGGCGACGTCGTGGTGCGCCTGTACGAGGCGTACGGCTCGCGTGCCACGGCCCTGCTCTCGCCCGGGTTCCGGCTCGCGTCGGCCACCGCCACCGACCTGCTGGAGCGTCCGCGGGCGGCGGACGAGCCCGCGTGCGAGGCCGCGGACGACGGGGTGCGGCTGCGGCTGCGGCCGTTCCAGATCCTGACGGTGCGGTTGACGCCCGTACGGGACTGACGGCGCGGCAGGTGCGACGGGGCCCCACGGGCGTGTGCGCGGGGCCCCCTTTCCCGAGAACCGGAGAAATTTCCGAGAACCCGAGAACAGGACGACGTTTTCGAGAACCGGACGACCAGGAGGTTCACCCGACATGGAGCACGACGACCGTCAGGCGCACGGGCGCCGCGGCCTGCTGAAGGCCTCGGCCACCGTGGTCGGCGCGGCGCTCACCGGCTCGCTCGCCACCGCCGGCACGGCGGCGGCCGCGGACGCACCAGGGCGGTTCCCGCGTGGGCCCGCGACCTTCCCCATGGGGCCGTTCACCAAGAGCGAGGCCAATCCGATTCTGCGGCCCGAGCCGTCGCACGAGTGGGAGTCGGCGTATCTGTACAACCCCTGTGCGCTGGTGGTGGGCGGCAGGATCGCGCTGCTGTACCGGGCGCAGAACAAGGCGAAGAAGTCGAGCATCGGTCTCGCCTGGAGCGACGACGGCATCACGTTCAGGCGCAGGGCCGAGCCGGTGCTCACTCCGAGCGAACCGTACGAACTGCCCGGCGGCTGCGAGGATCCGCGGGTGGTGCACGTCGGTGACACCTTCTACATGACGTACACGGGGTACGACGGGACGAGCGCGCTGCTGTGTCTGGCGACGTCGAAGGACCTGGTGCACTGGGAGAAGCACGGGCCGCTCTTCCCGGAGCTGCGCGACCCGATCCACGGGGACAAGCCGTGGAACAAGTCGGGTGCCATCCTCAGTACGCCCATCGACGGCACGTACTGGATGTACTTCGGCGAGTCCAATGTGTTCTGGGCGCGCTCGAAGGATCTGATCCACTGGGAGACCGTCGGCAACGAGGATCCGGTGGCGAAGCCGGTGCACGCCTGGGAGGGCTCGCTGATCGAGCCCGGTCCGCCGCCGCTGCGCACGGACGACGGACACATCCTGCTCGTCTACAACGCGCGCTCGGACGGCAAGGGCGGCTACACCAAGGGCCAGTACTCCACCGGCCAGCTCCTCATCGACCCGGCCGACCCGACGAAGGCGGTGGCCAGGCTGGAGCGGCCGTTCCTCGTGCCGACGTCGGCGGACGAGCAGGACGGCCAGGTGAACCATGTGGTCTTCACCGAGGGCTTGGTTCGCTTCCGCGACGCCTGGTACCTGTACTACGGCATGGCGGACTCGGTGCTCGGGGTCGCGGTGTGGCGGCCCTGAGACGCGGGCTTGGTGTGTCGCGACGGTCAGGCGGCGTCGCGGTCGGCCTGTGCGGCGGTGTTCGTATCCTTGGCACGCCGTCCACCGCCGTGCACGAGGTGGAGGTGGCGTGGTCGTCGGTGTCCGGACGCCGGCCCCGCGGTCGCGTCCATTCGGTCCTCTATACGGCCCATGCCGAGCAAGAGCAGTGCCATGGCCGGCAGGAGCAAAAGAGCCACGATCAGCATCGGTGGCATCCTTTCCTCGACTTCTCACATTTCGCCTGCCCCGTGCAAGAGCCCCTATGGCCGCGATGATGTGATGATTCCGTAACGCCAGGGATTGCCACTGATAGTGCTGTCTGGGCGATTTTCTACGCCAGGATGCATGAAGCGCTGCCCTCTGGACACTCGTGACGGCCCTGCCCGGAAGAGCGGGCGGGCCGTCACCGGTGTGTGTGGACCGCTGTCGTGTCGGGACGGGTCAGTGTGTCGTGCCGAGTTCCGCTTCCTCCATGCGGGACTCCTCGCGCGCCTCCTCGATGTGCTCCAGCACGCGCTCGCGCGGGAGTTGGACGCGCAGGGCGAGCAGGTAGACGATCGCGGTGAGTGCGAGGTTGACGACGAAGCCCCAGCCGAGGCCGATCCAGCCGAGGCCGCCGTCGTAGTCGCCGATCCAGCTGATCACGGCGAGGCCGATGAGCCATGGCAGCACCCAGCTCGCGCCCGCCTTCCAGTCCATCTTCGGGGCGCTCCCCTTGTCCATCACCTGGAGGACCGCCAGGACGACGAAGCCGATGCAGATGGTGAGGAAGAGCTTGTAGTTGGTGTTCCAGCCCGCCCAGTACACGATCAGGTTCGCCGAGTAGAGGCCGAGGAACGGGATGATGTCACCGCCGGGGATCCGGTACGGGCGCTCGTGCTCCGGGATCTGACGGCGCATCACGGCCAGCACGAGCGGCCCCGAACCGAAGGACAGGACGGTGGCCGAGGTGATGAACCCGACCAGCTCCTGCCAGCTCGGGAAGGGCAGGAAGACGATCAGCCCGAGGACGAAGGTGACGGCCAGACTCACCAACGGCGCACCCTTGGGCGTGGTCTTGGCCAGTGCCGCGGGCGCGTTGCGGTTGCGGGCCATGGCGTAGGAGATGCGGGCCGTGACCGTTGTGTAGATGAGGCCGGTGTCGGCCGGGGAGATCACCGCGTCGACGTAGAGGATGTACGCGAGCCAGCCCAGGCCGATGGCGCTGGAGATGGCGGCGAGCGGGCCGAAGTCGTTGGCGAAGGCCAGGTTGAGCCAGCCGTGCGAGTGCTGGAGATCGCTCTCGGGGACCGCGCCGAGGAAGGCCACTTCGAGGAGTACGTAGATCAGGCCGGTGAGCAGTACGGAGCCGATGACGGCGAACGGGACGTTGCGCCGCGGATTGTCGGTCTCTCCGGCGAGTTCGACTCCCTGGCGGAAGCCGAGGAAGGAGAAGGTGATGCCCGCGGTGGAGATCGCCGTGAAGATGCCCTTGGCGCCGCCGGGGGCGAAGCCTCCGTACTCGCTCGCCCCGAGGTTGTGCCCGTGGAACGCGGTCACGAAGAACGCCACGATGACCAGGGCGATGGCCAGCAGCTTCCACCACACGAGGACGTTGTTGACGCGGGCGAACCAGCGGATGCCGTAGTAGTTGAGGAGGACGAAGAACGCCATGGCGACCACGGCGACGGCATAGCCGAGCGTGGTCAGGGTGTAGGCGCCGTTCGCCTCGTGGAAGTCGGTGAAGTGCGCCCACTTCGTGGCGTATTGCAGGGCGCCCTCGACCTCGATGGGCGCCACCGTGGCGGCGGCGATCCAGGTGATCCAGCCCATGGTGTAGCTGGCGAAGGAGCCGAAGGAGAGGTGCGGGAAGCGCACCACTCCCCCGGACACCGGGAACATGGTTCCCAGTTCGGCGAAGCACAGTCCGATGAGGAGAATCATCACCGCGGCTATCGCCCACGAGAATATGGAAGCGGGCCCGGCTATTTTCGCGGCGTTCAACGCGCCGAAGAGCCAGCCGGACCCGATGATGGATCCCACGCCCGCGAAAAGCAGGCTGATGCGACCCATGTCTCTGCGTAGCGCTGTTCGTTGCTCCGAGGACTGCCCCGAAGACTCAGTCAGCGTGGCCATCACCACATCCGTCCCTGATCTGCGGCCCACTCTTTCGAGGTCGCTCGCTTGATCTGCTACTGGGCGGCCGTCTGCCCTGCCGATCCAGATCCATGCTGCATGAATCTAGTTTTGCCAAATGATGGGCCCGGCAAGGGCTTTGGTATACGTGGTGATGGCCCGGCGTCAGCTGTCCTTGACCGGCGCCGCCTCCTTGGCGGTGGTCACGGGCACCTCTCCCGGCTCCTCGCCGTTCATCACGCGCTTCGCGGTGACCCGGTCGAGGGCACCCTCCCAGCGGGACACCGCGAACACCGCCACGCAGTTGCCGAGGAGGTTGGTGGCCACGCGCATCGAGTCCATGATCCGGTCGACGCCGAGCAGCAGCGCGACGGCCGCGGCCGGGATGACACCGAGGGCGGAGGCCGTCGCGGACAGCGCGAGGAACGCCGAACCGGGCACGCCCGCCATGCCCTTGCTGGTCAGCATGAGCACGAGGACGACCGTGACCTGCTGCCCGAGGGTCAGGTCGACACCGACGGCCTGGGCGATGAAGAGGATGCCGATGGACAGGTAGATGGAGGCACCGTCGAGGTTGAAGGAGTACCCGGTCGGCAGGACGAGCCCGACCGCGTCGTCCCGGCAGCCCGCCGCGCGCAGCTTCTGCATCATGCGCGGCATCACGGTCTCGCTGGAACCGGTGCCGAGGGCCAGCAGCAGTTCCTCGCGGGTGTAGCGGACGAACTTCCACAGGCTCAGCCCGGTGACCGCCTTGAGCGCGAGGCCGAGCAGCAGGAGGAAGAGCAGGGCGACGCCGTAGCAGACGGCGATCAGCTTTCCGTACGTCGACATCGCGCCCACGCCGTACTCTCCGACGAGGTGGGCGGTGGCACCGAAGACCGCGAGCGGGGCGAGCTTCATGATGTAGCCGACGATGGTGAACACGACGTCCTGGGCCTGCTCGATGAACGGCAGGATCTGCGGGACCTTGCGCTGCCCGAGGTGGAGCAGCGCGGCACCCACGAGGCAGGCCAGGACGAGGACTTGGAGCAGGGAGTTCTCGGCGAAGGCGCCGACGGCGCTGTCCGGCAGGGACTCCAGGATGAACTGGGCGGTGGACGGGAGGTGCCCGCCTCCCGTCTGCTCGTCGACCGCGCTCTTGTCGAGACTGGCCGGGTCGACGTTCATGCCCGCGCCCGGCGCCAGGACGTTGCCGGCGAGCAGACCGATGACGAGGGCGACGGTGGTGGCGACCTCGAACCAGATCAGCGCCTTGACGCCGATCCGGCCGAAGGCCTTCAGGTCACCGGCCTTGGTGATGCCCGCGACGACGACGCAGAACACCAAGGGGGCGATCATCGCCTTGATGAGCCGGACGAAGCCGTCACCGAGGGGCTGCAGGGCGGAGCCCGCGTCGGGCCACAGGCGTCCCACGAGGACGCCGATCAGCAGGGCGAGCAGGACTTGTGCGAAAAGACTGGTGCGCAGGAGACGGCCTGCGCGGCGTGCGAGATTTCCGGTGGCGTGCGCCATGGGCACTCCTACATGGGCGGATATTCTGCATTGCGGAAGATCAATTCCGCGATGCATCACTATCGTTGACGCCCGGGCGGCGGGGAACCCCTCGGATCGGCCCGTAACAGATCTTGGAGATTGCTCTCGAACGCGCATGCGACACGGTGGGCTCAACTGGTCGTACGCAGGCCGATGTACGGCTCGAAGGCGTCCAGGAGCAGCTCGCGCATCCGCGCGACGTCCATGTCGCCCGTTCCTGCCAGGACTTGAATCGCGAGACCGTCGACGAGGCCGGTGAACCGGTCGGCGAGCGCCCGGGCGTCGACACCTTGCGCCATGCCCTCGCGCTGACAGGTGCGCACGAGGTCGAGGACGACGCCGCGCCAGCGGGCGTGGACATCGCGCTGGCCGTCGCGCAGGCTCGGGTCGAGGATCGCCTCGTTCCACGACTGCACCCACACCGACCACTCGTCGGAGTCCTCCCGGGTGGTCGTCAGCTGGACCTCGATCAGCCGGCGGAGCTTCTCGACGGTGCTGTCGGCGGTCTCGAACTCGGCTTCCAGGCGGGCGTGGAGGCGGTCCGCGTAGAAGACGAGTGCGGCGCGCAGCGCGTGGTCCTTCGTCGGGAAGTGGTAGTGCACGGTGCCGGTGCTGGTGCCGCAGGCCTCGGCGATGTCGGCGACGCGCACCTTGTGGAAGCCGCGGCGGGCGATGAGCCGGGCGGTGGCCTCCAGGATCTGTGTGCGGCGCAGTTCGGCGTCGACGGTGTCGGCCCGCCTGCGGGTGGCCTGCGCGCCGTTCGCGCCGCCGCGCGGTGCGGGCGGCCGGCCGGCGCCGGTGCGCAGATAGCGTTGGGACACCTTGCCGACCCGCGCGATGGCGGCGATCTCGGTGTCCCGCAGGCGACGGTTTCCGCGCAGTGCCTTGGACAGAGCGGTGGGGTCCATGCCGACGCGGTCGGCGAACTCCCGCTGACTGATGGGTGCGCAGAGGACGACCTGGCGGGCCCGCTCGACGAGCGTCTCCCCGCCCTCGCTGTCGGGGCCCATGCCGGTTCAGCCTTCCGCGTGCGCCGAGAGTGCCTGGACGACTTCGTCGGCCGCCCGGACTCCCGAGGAGAGGGCACCGTCGATGTAGCCGTTCCACACACTAGCCGTCTCGGTGCCGGCCCAGTGCAGGGTCCCGGTGGGGGCGCGCCAGCCGTGGCGCCCGTAGCCGGTCCAGGCCCCGGGGATCGCGTACGCCTCGTATCCGCCGCGCGCGTACGGGTCCCCGGACCAGTTCTTCTCGGTGCAGTCGAGGGGGCGGAGCGCCGTGTCACCGACGACGCGGGCGAGGCTCGCGAGAACGGCGGCGCGGCGGGCGGCGGCGTCGAGGCGGCTCCAGTCGGTGAGCCGGTCGCCGTAGACGAAGCCGACGAGCACTCCCCGGGCGGCATCGGCCGGTGAGTTGTCGAAGACGACGCCGACGGGGCCGTCGTCGTACAGCGTGGCGATGCCGGACAGGCCCGCCTCGCGCCAGAACGGGGTGTCGTACACCGCGTGGACCTTGGCGACGCGCCCCATCGGACTGTGCGCGAGCCAGCCCTCCCTGTCGACCGGCAGGGCCGGGGCGAAGGTCAGGGCGCGCACCGCGGGCGGCGGGAGCGCGACGACCGCGCGGCGGGCCTCGTAGACGGTGTCGCCGGTGTGGACGCGGACGCCGCCGCTGTCGTGCTCGACGGTGCGCACCGGGGTGCCGAGCCGGATGCGGTCGCCGAGCAGTTCGGCGACCGCGCGGGCCGGTCCCGCGGCGCCGGTGACGAAACGGCTGTCCTGGGCGCAGCCGCCGGTCTCCATGAGCTGCTCCCAGCCACCGGCCGCGGCGACGTAGAACAGGACGTGGAACAGCGAGATCTCGTACGGCTCCGCGCACCACACACCCTGGACGGCGAGCGCGAGCCGGCGCAGCGCGTCGGGGTCGTCGGTGTGCGCGCGGAAGAAGGAGTGCGCGGTCTGCGCGTCCCATTCGGCGAATCCGGGAGTGCGCCACGGCGCGGTCGTGTCCACCGTGCGGGCGAGGGTCTCGAGGGTTTCGGTGATGTGTGCGTACGCGACGATGCCGGGGCCCTCGGCGGGCGCCGCCCCGAGGTAGGGGACGGCGCTGCCGTCGTGCCACACCTCGATGTGCCTGCCGGTCTCCCACGTCGGGAAGGTGGCACAGCCGAAGCGCGCGGCGAGCGCGTGCAGCCGGGTCTGGGTGGGGCCGATCCACTGGCCGCCGTGGTCGACGCGCACACCGTGCTCACGGGACTCCGTGAGCACGCGGCCGCCGATCCGGTCCGCCGCCTCGACGAGCGCGAAGTCGACTCCTTGGTCGTGGAGATGGAGCGCCGCGGCGAGACCCGCGTAGCCGCCGCCGACGATGACGACCTCGGTCTCGACGAGGTCCAGTTCGCTCTGTTCCCACATGACAGCAGAGCATATCGCAAGACTGATCACTCGGTCAATATTGCGACCGAGAGCGTCCGGAACCCTTGACAGTGCGACCCTCGGGCGCATTATTGACCCACCAGTCAACCTTGCGATCCACCTACTCGGACAGGGAGTTCGACCGTGCCGGACGTCCCACGCCCCTCCGCCGACGAGCCGTCCGGCGGTCCGCCCCAGCAGGGCCTGCGCGCCAATGCGCTCGGCATGACGACGAGCCTGATCCTGTCGGTCGCCTCGGCCGCCCCCGCGTACAGCCTCGCGGCGACGCTCGCGTTCATCGTGGCGTTCGTCGGCTTCCAGGCGCCGTCGATCGTCGTGCTGGCCTTCGTGCCGATCCTGTTCGTGTCCTTCGGCTACGCGGCACTGAACCGCCAGGAGCCGGACTGCGGCACGATCTTCACCTGGGCGAGCCGGGTGCTCGGCCCGCGCGTGGGCTTCATGGGCGGCTGGGCCATCATCACCTCGTTCGTGCTGGTCCTCGCCAGCCTGGCGCAGGTCGCGGGGCAGTACGTGTTCATCCTGTGCGGCGCCGAGGGCATCGGCGCGGACCCCTCGAGCCCCTGGGTACTCCTTGCGGGGCTCGGCTGGATCGCCCTGATGAGCGCCGTCTGCTATCGCGGCATCGAGGTCGCGGCGGCCGTGCAACGCGCCCTGCTGTTCCTGGAGTTCGGGATGCTGGCCGTGCTCTCCGTGGTCGCGCTCGTGCGTGTCTACACCGGGCACGCGGGTCCGGGCGCACACCGTCCGCGGCTGTCGTGGCTGAACCCCTTCGAGATCCCCTCGCCGAGCGCCTTCGTCAGCGGTCTCGTGCTGATGCTCTTCATCTACTGGGGGTGGGAGACCGCGCTCACCGTGAACGAGGAGACGAGCGACCGGCACCGCACACCGGGCCGGGCAGCCGCCTGGTCGACCCTCACCCTCCTCGGGCTCTACCTGGTGGCCACCGTCGCGACGCTGGCGTTCGCCGGGATCGGCACGACGGGGATCGGCCTCGGCAACCCGGACAACTTCGGCGACGTGTTCTCCGCCATCGGCCGCGCCGTCTTCGGCGACAGCGGACTCGGCACCTTCCTGTGGCACCTGCTGGTGCTGATGGTCCTGTCGTCCGCGGCGGCCTCCACCGAGACCACCGTCCTGACCCTCGGGCGCACCATGCTGGCGATGGGCCGGCGGGGCGCCGCCCCGCGGGCACTCGCGAAGGTGCATCCGCGCTACGCCATCCCGCAGATCGGCACCATCGCCACCGGTCTCGCGGGCGCGGTCTGCTACATCGTCATGAACTTCCTCAGCGACGGCCAGGTCATCGGCGACGCGGTCTCCTCCTGCGGCTTGATGATCGCCTTCTACTACGGGCTCACCGGACTGACGTCGGCGTGGGCGTACCGCGGCCAGTGGCGTCGCAGCGCCGGGGATCTGTGGCTGCGGGTCGTACTGCCCGCGATCGGGGGCCTCGTCCTGCTCGCCGCCGGTCTGTGGAGCCTGCGCAACGACTGGGACCCGGCGAACAGTTACACGTCCTGGACCCTCCCCTTCGCACCGCACTGGCACATCGGCGGTGTCTTCCTCATCGGCGTCGGCACACTCCTCCTGGGCTGGCTGCTGATGCTCACCTACGCACGGGTGGCCCCGGAGTTCTTCGTGCGCACCGCCCACCGGGAGAAGCAGGCACCGGCCGCTCCCCCGCACGAGACCGTCCCGCGGTGACGCCCCGGCACCACCGCAGCACCGTCCACCGACCGACCGCCGACAGAGGAGCCCGCATGCCCCTCCCTTCGGAACCGACAGAAGAACAACAGGAGTTCGTGCGGCTGGCCCGCGACTTCGCCGCCACCGAGATCCGGCCGCGCGCCCGCGCGGTCGACGACGCCGCCGTCGAGTCACCGCTCGACCTGTGGAAGAAGGCCGCCGCGACCGGCCTGACCGACTTCATGATCCCGGCCGCGTACGGCGGGGGCGGCGTCACCGACCTGGTGACGCAGGCGCTCGTGCAGCAGGAGCTGTGCCACGGTGACATCGGCATCGGCAATCTGCTGACGTCCAACGGCTTCTTCGCGGCCCCGGTCCTCGCACTTGGCACCGAAGCACAGAAGGAGCGGTGGCTGCGCCCGCTGACCTCGCCCGCGCCACCGCTCACCGCGCTCGCCGTCACGGAACCCGACCACGGCTCGGACGCCGCCGGAATCCGCACCCGCGCGGTGCGCGAGGGCGACCACTACGTGCTCAGCGGGCAGAAGACGTGGATCTCCAACGCGCCGTACGCGAGCCGGTTCGTGGTGTTCGCGACGGTCGACCCGGCGCTCCGCTCCCGTGGTGTCACCGCGTTCGTCGTCGACCGGGACACCCCTGGGCTGACCGTCGGGCGTCCGATGCGCAAGATGGGGCAGCGTGCCATCGTCAACGCCGAAGTGTTCCTCGACGGCGTGCGGGTCCCGGCCGCCGACCGCCTCGGCGACGAGGGGCAGGGTTTCGCGGGCCTCATGCGGACGTTCGACGCCTCCCGCATCCTGATCGGCGCGTCCTGCGCCGGACTGTGCCGGGCGGCGCTCGACCTTGCCGTGCGCTACGCCCGCGAGCGGAAGCAGTTCGGTGTGCCGATCATCGAGCACCAGTCGGTGGCCTTCCGCCTCGCCGACATGGCGGTCCGCGCGGACACGGCCCACCTGATGACCCTGCACGCGGCCCGCCTGCACGACCTGGGCCGCACCGTCACCTCCGAGGCGGCGAAGGCGAAGCTGGTCGGCTCGGAGAACGCCATGTACGCCGCGTGGGCAGCCGTGCAGACGCTGGGCGGCAACGGGTACTCGCAGGAGTTCCTCGCCGAGAAGTGGATGCGGGACGCGAAGCTGGAGGAGATCGAGGAAGGCACCTCCGACATCCAGCGGCTCATCATCTCGCGGGCACTCGCGCCGTCATGACGTCGCGTCCGAGGCTCGATGTGTTCCGCGCCCCGCGTTCCGTGGCCGTGGTCGGCGCCACCGACAACCCCGCCAAATGGGGGCACTGGCTCGCCCGCGGCGCCCTCGCCGGGCGGCACCGTCGACGGGTGCATCTGGTCAACGCGCGGGGCGCGAGTGTGCTCGGGCAGCCGAGCCACCCGACCTTGGACGCCCTGCCCGAAGTTCCCGACCTGGTCGCCTTCGCGGTACCGGCGCCCTCGCTGGCCACCGGCGTCGAGCACGCGGTCGCCCTCCGCGTGCCGGGGCTGCTCGCCATCGCCTCCGGAGTCGAGGACCCCGCCGGGCTCACCAGGACGGTCAGGGCCGGCGGCTCCCGGCTGATGGGCCCGAACTGCCTGGGCCTGTACGACGCGTCGGCCGAACTGGAGCTGGCGTGGGGCCGGTTCACCGCCGGCTCCCTCGCGGTCGTCTCGCAGAGCGGCCAGGTCGGCCTGGAGATCGCCCAACTGGCCGCGGCGGCCGGGGTCGGTGTCTCCCGGTTCGTCTCGGTGGGCAGCCAGCTCGACGTCGGCGCCGCCGAGGTCCTCGCCGATCTCGTCGACCACGACACCACCCGCGCCGTCGCCCTCTACCTGGAGAGTTACGGGGACGGCTCGGCGCTCCTGGACTCGCTCGACCTGCTGCGCGAGGCGGGCAAACCGGTACTGCTCCTCACCGTCGGCGCCAGCACGGCGGCCCGGCAGGCAGCCCGCTCGCACACCGGCGCCATGACGTCCGCCCTCGACGTCGTGGACGCGGCCTGCCGGGCGGTCGGCGCCGTCCGCGTCGACACCCCGGCCCACCTCGTCGACGCGGCCCACCTGGTGCTCCGCACCGCTCCGGTCCGTGGACCGCGTGTGGCGATCGTGGCCGACAGCGGCGGACAGGGTGCGGTGGCGGCGGACACCGCGGCGCGGCTCGGCCTGGACGTCGCGGAGTTCCCGCCCGCGGTGCAGCAGGAGCTGGGCCGCCACCTGCCGCCGGGCTCCGGGCGGGCGAACCCCGTCGACCTCGACGGCGCGGGTGAGCGGGACCTGTCGACGTACGCCACGGTGCCCGCGTGCCTGGCCGACGGGGCCGTCGCCGACACGGTCGTGCTCAGCGGCTACTTCGGCAGCTACGGCCGGGACATTCCCGCGCACGCGGCGGCGGAGTCCGCCGTGGTCCGCGCCCTGGGCCGCCTGGCCGCGGACCGGGCGCTGCCGGTGGTCGTGCACTCCATGGCCGAACGCACCCCGGCGACAGCCGGGTTGGAGGCTTCGGGGGTGCCGACGTTCACCGACGTCGAGCGGGCGCTGCGGGCCGTCGCCACGGCACACCGTCTGGCCCGGCCGCCACACCGTCGCCGTTCACCGCGCGGGGCGCGGCACGGGACTCCCGTGGGCTCGGGCTACCTGGCCGCGCGCCGCCTGCTGGAGGAGGCGGGCGTGCCGTTCCCGCGGGCAGCGGAGATCCCGCCGGGCGCCCGTGACCCGATGACCGCGGCGGCCTCGCTCTCGGCGCCCGTCGTCCTCAAGGCCGACTGGCTGGAGCACAAGACCGAGCACGGTGCTGTGGCGGCCGGGCTGTGGGATCCGGGGGCACTGCGGGCCGCGTACCGCGACATGGTCGAGCACCTGGGGCCGCACCGGTACGTGGTGGAGGAGATGGACCGGCGCCCGGACGTCGTCGAAGTGCTCGTCGCCGCCCGGCGCGATCCGGCGTTCGGGCCGGTCGTGCTGGTCGGCGCCGGCGGCGTCCGGGCCGAGCTGACCCGCGACCTGGCGCTCGAACTCGCGCCGTGCTCGCGGACCACGGCGCACGCCATGGTCCGTGGCCTACGGACGGCTCCGCTGCTGCGCGGCTGGCGCGGGCGCCGCCCCGTGGACGTGGCGGCCCTGGTGGACGTCGTCGTCGCGGTGTCCGCGCTGATCGCCGGACGGGACGACATCGCCGAGGTCGAGCTCAACCCGGTACGGGTCGCTCCGGACGGCGCACTCGCCGTGGACGCGCTCGTCCTGGCGTCCCCGCCCGCTTCGCCGGGCGTTCCTCAGGCGGACACCTCCGCCGCGGACCGGTCCGGCTGTGGCGGCACCACGTCCTCCGGGTAGATCATCCGGTCCGGGATCCGGTGCCGCTCGCGGCGGGCCAGGAGCCAGTACAGCAGCCCCGGAAGGGTCAGTCCCACGATCCACGAGATGTCCGCGCCGCCCAGCGGGGCGACGAACGGGCCGGTGAACAAGTCCGTCGACATGAAGGGGAGTTGAACCACCAGGCCCACCCCGTACGACAGCAGGGCGGGCATCCGCCAGGAGCCGTAGCGGCCGTCCGGGTCGTTCAGGGCCGGGATGTCGTAGCGCTCCTTGGCGACGAGGTAGTAGTCGGCGAGGTTCACCGCGCTCCACGGGGTGAAGAACGCCAGCACGATCAGGAGGAAGGTCGAGAACGTGTCGAGGAAGTTCCCCCGCCCGGCCAGCGCGAGCGCCGCGCCCGCCACGATGATCGCGCAGATGTAGCCGACCCGCCCGCGCGGCGAGAGCCTGTGCGGCACCGCGCCCCGCCGCCGCATCCCGGTCACACTCGTCACGCTCGACATGAACGCGCCGTAGGTGTTGAGGACGGTGACGGTCAACTTGCCGAGCGCGATGACGAAGTAGAGCGCCGCCGCCATCAGGCCTGTCCCGCCGAGCGACACCACGTAGGTCACCTCGTGCCCGACGAACGCCTCCCCCGCGGCCGCCGCGGCGAGCGCCCCGAAGGCCATCGACCACTGGGCGCCGAGCGCGGTCCCGGCCAGCGTCCAGCCGAACGTCGCGCGGGCCGACGTCGAGCGCGGGAGATAGCGCGAGTAGTCGGCGACGTACGGGCCGAACGACAGCTGCCAGGACGCGGACAGGGACACCGCGAGCAGGAAGGCGGGCAGGGCGAAGCTGTGGTCGGCGAGGACCGTGCCGATGTCGTCGTGCTGCAGGAGGCGGACGCCCAGGTACACGAAGGCCACGCCGCACACCACTCCGGCGAGCCGCCCCAGGAAGTGGATCAGGCGGTAGCCGACGGCGGCGGCCACCGCGGTGACCGCCGTGAACAGGAGGATTCCCGCGACAGGTCCGAGGTGGGTGAGTTCGCCGACCGCCTCGCCCGCGAGGACGGTGCCGCTGGCGGTGCAGCCGATGAACATGAAGACCGCGAGGAGCAGGGGCACGACGGCGCCGCGCACTCCGAACTGGGCCCGCGAGGAGATCATTTGCGGGAGTCCGAGGCGGGGGCCCTGCGCCGAGTGCAGGGCCATGACCGAGCCGCCGAGCAGATTGCCGACAAGCAGCCCGACGACCGCCCAGAACGCGGTGGCTCCGAGGACCACCGCGAGGGCTCCGGTGACCACCGCGGTGATCTGGAGGTTCGCGCCCACCCAGAGCGTGAACTGGCTGAACGCGGTGCCGTGCCGCTCCTCGTCCGGCACCACGTCGATCGAGCGCGACTCGACCAGTCCGCCCGACTGCTCGTGCGTCGTCGGCATCGCGTCACCGGCCTTCGTGTGCCGCGAGGACCGTGCCGATGGCCGCGACGAGCCGTCGCAGTTCTTCGTCGGTGGTGATGAACGGCGGGCTGATCTGCACGGTGTTGCCGCGCAGCGGGCGGGTGACGAAGCCGTGGTCCACCAGTTCGTCGGTGATCGCCTCCGCGCTGAGGTCGTCGACGAGGGAGACACCGCCGAGCAGTCCGGCGACCCGGGTCTCGACGACGGACTCCCGCGCGTCCAGGCTCCGCAGTTCGTCGGCGAGGAGCTGCTCCAGCTCGGCGACGCGGGGCACCAGCTTCTCCTCGTCGAGGATGTCGAGGTTGCGCAGGGCCACGGCGCAGGCGGTGGCGTGCCCCGAGTAGGTGGCGCCGTGCCGGAACATCGGTGTGTCGTCCGCGTCCCGGTAGAACGGCTGCCAGATGTGCGGGGCGACGAGGACGCCGCCGAGCGGCGCGTAGCCGGAGGTGACTCCCTTGGCGAAGGTGATCAGGTCGGGTGCGAGTCCGTAGCGTTCGGTGGCGAACATGTGGCCCGTGCGCCCGAATCCGGTGATGACCTCGTCGATGACGAGCAGGATGTCGTTCTCGCGGCAGATCCGCTGGAGTCCTTCGAGGTAGCCGGGGGCCGGCGGGATGACGCCGCCGGTACCCTGTACGGGCTCGGCGACGATCGCCGCGATGTGTTCAGGACCGATCTCGCGCACGCTGCGTTCGACGGCGTCGATGTCGTACGTGGACACGCGCGCGGTCTCCGGGACCAGGGACTCGGTGCCGTAGCCGGTGCGGTTGAATTCGAGGCCCGCGATGCTCGTGCCGTAGGCGTGCAGCCCGTGGTAGGCGAACTCGCGGCTGAGGATCATGGTCTTGTCGCCGCGGCCCGCGCGCTGCCAGTGCCTGCGGGCGAGCTTGCAGGCGACGTCGATGGCGTCGCTGCCGCCGCTGTTGAGGATGACCTTGGGGTCCTCGATGGGTGACATCGCGGCGAGCCGTTCGCCGAGGGCGACGGCGCGGTCGTTCAGGTAGCGGCCGAAGACGTGGTAGGTCTCCAGGCGCCGCATCTGGTCGTGGGCGGCGTCGGCGAGTTCGGGGCGCGCGTGACCGACGTTGGCGTGCCACAGCCCGGCGGTGCCGTCGAAGAGGCGGCGGCCGTCGGTGCTGAACAGGTAGCTGCCCTCGGCGCGTTCGATGGTGAGCTGGCGTCCGAGGACGGACGGGAGGTGGGCCTGCGCGCTCCACAGGGCGGGGCCGGTCAGGACGGGCGGGTTCTCCGGGGCCATGGGGTTCTCCGTACAGGTGGGGAGGTCAGTGTGTGGTGTGGCGTCGCCGGGACCGGACGACCACATAGGTGGCGAGGATGGCGGCCAGGCTCAGCACGCTCAGGTACAGCTGCGAACGCGCGTCGGGGACCAGGAGCATGGAGCTGAGGACGACGACGATGGCGGCCAGGGTGGCCCAGCTCAGGTACGGGTAGAGCCACATGCGCAGCTTGAGCCGCTCCGGGGACTCGCGTTCCAGCTGCCGCCGCATGCGCAGTTGTGAGCCGGCGATGATCGCGTAGACGAACAGGCCGACGGCGCCCGCCGAGTTGATGATGAAGTTGAAGATGGTGTTGGGGGCGACGTAGCTCATGGCGACGGCCACGTAGCCGACGACCGTGCAGGACAGGATGGCCTTCCACGGAACGCCCTTGCGGCTGCGGTCGGCCACCCAGCGGGGCGCCCACTTGTTGCGCTGCAGGGCGAAGAGCATGCGGGACGCGGTGTAGAGGCCCGAGTTGAGGACCGACAGGACGGAGGTGAGGACGACGACGTTGATGACGGTCGTCGCGGCCGGGACGCCGATCTTGCCGAAGGCGGCGGCGTACGGGCTGGTCTCGACGGGGATCCGGTCCCACGGCGTGATCATCACCAACAGGGTGACGGACCCGACGTAGAAGATGATGACGCGCCACACCGTGGACGAGGTGGCCTTGACGACCGACGTGACGGGGTCGGTGGACTCGGCGGCGGCGATGGTGACGATCTCGGTGCCGACGTAGGAGAAGATCACGAGGACGACGCCGTGCAGGATGGCCAACAGGCCGTTCGGGGCGAAGCCGTCGAGCGCGACGTTGCCCACCGACAGCTCGGCGCCCGGCCAGATGCCGAGTGCGAAGAGGGTGCCCGAGACGAGGAACACGACGATGGTGACGACCTTGATGGACGCCAGCCAGAACTCGGTCTCCCCGAAGGAGCGCGTCGACACCAGGTTCGTGGCGGTCAGCAGGGTCATCAGGACCAGGGAGAAGACCCACTGCGGTACGCCGGGTATCCACAGCATCAGCAGCTTGGCCCCGGCGACGCCCTCGAACGCGACGACGCCGACCCAGAAGTACCAGTACAGCCAGCCGATGGTGTAGCCGGCCCAGCCGCCGAGCGAGGTCCTGGCGTACTCCATGAACGAGCCGAGGGTCGGCGACGCGGTGGCCATCTCACCGAGCATCCGCATGACGAGGATGACCAGGAGCCCGCCGAGCGCGTACGACAGGATGCCGGCCGGTCCGACGGTGTGGATGACGGCGCCGCTGCCGACGAAGAGGCTGGCGCCGATGATCCCGCCGAGGGCGATCATCCGCACGTGGCGCTGTCTGAGGGTGCGGGGTGCGTCGGAGGGCTGCTGCTCCGGGGCGGTCCGGTCGGCGGGGCCGGGCCTGTCGGCGGGGCCGGTCCGTTCGTTCTCGCGAGTTGTCCGCACTGTCGAGGGCCCCCTGCAACATCGGTTGGGTGGGTCACGCGGCCGAACGGCCGTGATCGGCCGAAGCAGTGCGCAACTGTAGAGCAGTTGTACTGCTGCGCACCAGAGGTCACGGGGTGGCTACGATGACGCCATGACGGCACTTGAAGGGCTGGTGGCCCAGCGGACCACGACCGCGCAGCAGATCGCCGACGGCCTGTCGGAGCGGATCCTCGCCGGGTCGTTCCGGCCGGGCGAGCGGCTGCGCGAGAGCGCCATCGCCGCCGAACTCGGCATCGCCCGCAACACGGTCCGCGAGGCCGTCCGGCTGCTGGAGCACGGCGGGCTCATCCGGTTCCAGGCCAACCGGGGGGCCGTGGTCATCTCCCCCACGCCGCAGAGCGTCCACGAGCTCTACACCGCGCGCGAGCACCTGGAGGCGGCAGCCCTGGCGGCGCCCCTCGACACCGCCCAACTGGCTTCGGTGGAGGCGGCGTACGAGCATCTCGTCACGGTCACGGCTTCATTGCGGCGCGCCGACACCGTGGCGGCGGACCTCGCCTTCCACGGGGCGATCGTGGCGACGCTGGGCAATGCGCGCATCGACGCGTTCTACGCCGGTCTCACCCGTGAACTGCGCTTCTACCTCATGGCGTTGTCGGCCCACGAGCGCGAGAACGAGAACCCGCGCAAGCTGGTCGGCGAGCACGAACCGCTGATGGCCGCGATCCGCGCGGGCGACGCGCGGCGCGCGCAGCGGGAGGCGCGGCATCACATCGCGTCCAACGGAGCGCGGGTACAAGGGATTCTGGCGGCCCACGGCGACGAATGAAGGGGTCGGTCAGGGTGTCAGCGGTTCCCGCTCGGCGCCCGTCGACTCCCGCACGTCGAGCCAGTGCGGTGCCACGTGCACCTCGAACGGCGGGGGCTCCTCCGCGCGCACCCGGTTGACCAGACACTTCACCGCGAGGGAGGCGATCGCCGCCTTGTCGGGGACCACCGAGGTCAGGGACGGGGTGCCGTAGCGGGCCTCCTCGGACCCGTCGACGCCCGCGAGGGCCACGTCGCCGGGGCTGGTCAGACCGGCCTCGTACAGGGCGCGGCGGGCGCCGACGGCGAGGAGGTCGCTGAAGCAGAACACGGCGTCGGGGCGCTGGTCCGCGGGGAGCGCGGTGAGGGTGCGCATCGCCTGGAGGCCGTTGCGTCGGTCGAAGTCCTTGATCTGGGGCGCGAGGCGCGGGTCGTAGGTCAGTCCCGCTTCGTGCAGGGCCTGTTGGAAGCCTTCGAGGCGTTGGCGGCTGGTCGCGGAGCCGGACCTGTCGACGCCGATGGCGGCGATCCGGGTGCGGCCGAGACCCGCGAGGTGCGCGGTGGCCTCGCGGGCCGCCGCGACATTGTCGATGAGCACGTGGTCGGCGACCACGCGGTCCCCGTCGTAGCTGCGCTCGCCGAGCAGCACCAGCGGGAACTGGTCGGTGACGGGCGCGAGTTCGTCCGGTGACACGTGCAGTGGGGACAGGATGACACCGTCCAGGAGGGATGCGCCGACGCCGGTCGCGAGGCGGAGTTCCTCCTTGGTGTCTCCCAGGGTCTCCTCGATGAGGACGGTGAAGCCGAGGGCGGCGGCCTCGGCGCGCACATGGTGGGCGAGTTCCGCGAAGTAGGGCGTGGCCAGGTCGGGGACGGCGAGGGCGATCAGGCCGCTGCGCCCGGTCCGCAGCCGGCGGGCCGAGGGATTGGGCCGGTACCCGAGCTCCCGTACGGCGCTCAGCACGCGGGTCCGCGTGGCTTCGGAGACCCGTGGAGCATCGCGTACAACGTTGGAAACGGTTTTGATCGACACCCCCGCACGCTCGGCGACGTCCTTGAGCGTCACTGCTGCCACCACCGGGCTCCCCTCACATTGCGTTTTCTCAATTATGCACGGGGTGGACCCGTTGGCCGAGCCCGGTGACGGTTCGGACTCGGGTCGGGGTTCGTCTTCCACAGAGGGTTGACCTTGCGGACACCCACTGGTTACAACGTTGGAATCCGTCGCCGTCGCGGTGTGCCGCAGGGTCTGCGCGCCACCCGCGGTGCCTCATACGCCTGCCTCTTGAGAGGTCACCCATGCCCGAGCCCCGAAGCGGCCCGCGCCAGCACCCCGGCCGCCGGGCCGTCCTGACCACCGCGGCCGCCGGTGTCGGCGCCGCACTGGCCGGCACGCTGTCCGGCTGTTCCACCGCGAGCGGCGGCACGTCGCGCGGTGTCACCCTCCGGTTCTCCTGGTGGGGCAACGACGACCGTGCCGCGCGCACCGAGAAGGCGGTGCGCCTCTTCGAGAAGGAGCACCCCGGCGTCACCGTCCGCACGTCGAACGGCGAGTTCGGCGCGTATCTGCAGAAGCTGGCGACGCAGGCCGCGGGCGGGGGCATCCCCGACGTGGTGCAGCTCGACTACCGGCAGGTGTCCCAGTACGCCGGTGGTGACGCGCTGCTGCCGCTGGCCGACGCCATCAAGGACGGCACGATCTCCACGTCCGACATGGACCGCGACTTCCTGCGCACCGGCACGTACAAGGGCGGCCAGTACGCGCTGCCGATGGGCCGCGGCATCACCGGTTTCGCCTACGATTCCGCGATCTTCAAGAAGGCCCGTATCGCGACGCCGCAGCCCGACTGGACCTGGCAGGACTGGGCGGAGGCCAACCGGAAGGTGACCGCGCTCGGCCTCAAGTCCCCCGACGGCCGCACGGTGCGCGGTTCCAACGACGGCGGCGGCAACGAGGACATCTTCGAGGACTGGCTGCGCAGCCGCGGCGGAAAGCTCTACAAGAGCCAGACCGAACTCGCCTTCACCGAGGACGACCTCACCGAGTTCTGGACGTTCTACGACCGCCTCCGCAAGGACGGTGTCATCGCCGAACCGCGGGACACCGTGCAGGCCACGAACACCGAGATGTGCCCGATGGGCCGCCATCTCGCCGCGTCCGACTTCACGTGGGACGCGCCCTTCCCCGGCTATGTCGACCTGCTCGGCGAGCAGGTGCACTACGCGCCGGTGCCCACGGCGGACGGCCGGCAGGGCGCGTACTTCAAGCCGAGCATGCTGATCGGCATCGGCGCGCACACCCAGCACCCCAAGGAGGCCGCCCAGTTGGTGGACTTCCTGCTCAACGACCGGCGGGCGGGCGACATCCTGGGGTTCTCCCGCTCCACCCCGCCCAACCGGACGATCGCGGACCGCGTCGGCCGGACGCTCGAGGGCGCCGAGCTGGAGATCTTCCGGTACGCGCGGAAGATGGAGAAGTACGGCCTCGACGCACCGCCGACCGCGCCGCCGCCCGCCGACCTGGCGATCCAGCCCACCTTCACCCGCGTGCACCAGCGCATGATCTACGGCAGGGCCACGCCCCGGCAGGCCGCGCGCGAACTCATCGACGAGGCCAACAAGGAGCTGAGGTCATGAGCGCACTCACCACCAAGGCGCCCGCCCCCGCACACCCGGACCCCGAACGGCCCCCGTCGGACAAGCGGGCCCGTCGCGTACGCGAGAAGCAGTGGCCCGCCTACGTGTTCCTGTCGCCGTGGATGATCGGCGCGGTCGTCCTGACGCTCGTCCCGATGGCGGTGTCGCTGTACCTGTCGTTCACGGACTACAACCTGTTCGACCCGCCGAAGTGGATCGGCCTGCGCAACTACACCGACATGCTCACCGACGACCCCCGCTACTGGCGTTCGGTGGGCACGACGATGCTGTACGTCGTCGTGGCCGTCCCGTTGAAGCTCGGGCTCGCGCTCGGCGTGGCGATGCTCCTGAAGAACCTCGGCCGGGGCCGGGCCTTCTACCGCTCCGCGTTCTACGCGCCGTCGCTGCTCGGCGCGAGCATGTCCATCGCGCTGGTGTGGCGTGCGCTGTTCAACGACGGCGGAACCGTCTCCCGTGGCCTCGACGCGATCGGCATCCACACGGGCGGCTGGGTCGGCAACGCCGATCTGTCGGTGTTCGTCATCGTCCTTTTGACGGTGTGGCAGTTCGGCGCACCGATGGTGATCTTCCTGGCGGGTCTTCAGCAGATATCGCCGGACCTGTACGAGGCCGCCGCGCTCGACGGGGCGGGCCGCTGGCGGCAGTTCGTGTCGGTGACCGTGCCGATGCTGTCCCCGGTCGTCTTCTTCAACCTGGTCCTCGAAGTCATCAACTCCTTCCAGGTGTTCACCCCCGCGTTCGCCGTCAGCGGCGGCGAGGGCGGCCCGGCGGACTCCACGCTGTTCTACACGCTGTACCTGTACGAGCGCGGCTTCACGGCCTCGCACATGGGCTACGCCTCGGCGATGGCCTGGCTGCTGCTGATCGCCGTCGGCGTGGTCACCCTGATCCTGTTCCGGACGTCCCGGTCCTGGGTCTTCTACGCCGACGAGGAGGGCCGATGAACATCGCCGCGAAGCGGTGGCTGCCGCACACCATCGCCGCCGTGTGCCTGCTGGTACTGCTGTACCCGCTGGCCTGGCTGCTCGCCACGTCGCTCAAGCCCGCCGACGAGGTCATCGCCAGCCTCGACCTGTGGCCCAGTCACCTGGAGTGGGGCAACTACACGACCGCCCTCGAAGGGGTGTCGGGCGTCCCGGTGAGCCGGCTGCTCGGCAACACCCTGCTGATCTCCGGCGGCGCCGTCCTCGGCAACGTACTGTCGTGCTCGCTGGCCGCGTACGCCTTCGCCCGGCTGCGGTTCCGGCTGAGCAAGCCGATGTTCGGCTTCATGGTGGCGACGCTGATGCTTCCGCACCACGTCGTGCTGATCCCGCAGTACATCATCTTCAACCGGCTCGGTCTCACGGACACCTTCTGGCCGCTGATCCTGCCGAAGTTCCTCGCCACCGAGGCGTTCTTCGTCTTCCTCATCGTGCAGTTCATGCGGGGGCTTCCGCGGGAGCTGGAGGAGTCGGCGCGGATCGACGGCTGCGGGCCCTTCCGCACCTACTGGGCGATCACGCTGCCGCTCAGCCGCCCCGCGCTGATCACCACCGCCATCTTCACGTTCATCTGGACGTGGAACGACTTCTTCACGCAGATGATCTACCTGTTCTCGCCGGAGAAGTCGACGATCACCCTCGCCCTGCGCAGCTTCGTCGACCAGGGCAGCACCTCCGCCTACGGGCCCATGTTCGCGATGTCGGTGATCTCCGTCGTGCCGATCGTGCTGTTCTTCTTCGTCTTCCAGCGCTATCTCGTGCAGGGCATGGCCACCTCCGGACTGAAGGGCTGAGCCGTCATGACGCACGCACCCCTCGCGCCGCGCGGCGCGGGACAGCAACGCCGGGAGCCCGGCGAGGTGTTCGGCGGCGGCTTCTCGCTCTTCGCCGACATGCTCCTTGTCGGCCTGCTCACCAGCGTCGCCTGCCTGCCCGTCGTCACGGCGCCGGCCGCCTTCTCGGCGGCGTCGGCGACCCTGCGGGGCACGGCCCACAGCGGCGTACAGATCAGTGTCCGCGGATACGTCGGGGAGCTGCGCGCACGCCTGGCGCGGCGTACCCTGCTCGCCGGGCTCGTGCCGCCGCTGCTCGGTGTGCTCCTGCTGCTGGACAGCCGGCTGCTCGGCACCTCGATGCCGGGAGCGAAGCTCCTCGCGCCCGCTCTCCTGCTGCTCGCCCTGGGGGCAGCGGTCGTGGGGCTGCGGGCCACGGCTCTGAAGGCGCCGCACCGGCTGTCCGCGCGTGAGGGGCTCGTCCGCTCGCTCGCCGATCCGCGCGGCAGTCTGCTGCTCGCGGGCGCCGTCGTCCTGGCCGTGCTGCTCGCGTGGGCGATGCCAATGCTCGTCCCGCTGCTGCCGGGACCGCTGGCGTTCGCCGCGACGGCCGTCGACCTGCGCCACTCCCCCGCGGCACGGCCTGCGCCCTGATCCCATGCACCGACCCGAACAGCGCACCACACCACCGGAGTTCTCCTTGTCCCACACCCACCTCGACGTCGCAGGACACCCCCGGCCGCAGCTCGTCCGGGACCCGGACTGGCGCGACCTGAGCGGGCCCTGGCGGTTCGCCCACGACGACGCGGGCCGCGGCCGCGCGGAGCGCTGGATGGATCCGGACGTCACCGCACCGTTCACCGGCGACGTGACCGTGCCCTACCCGCCCGAGTCCGCGGCGTCCGGGGTGCACGACTCCGGCTTCCACCCGGTGCTCTGGTACCGGCGCACGATCGACGTGACCCGGCCCGCGGCGGGCCGCCGTCTGCTGCTGCACTTCGGCGCGGTCGACCACCGCGCGGAGGTCTGGCTCGACGGCCGCCTCGTCGGCCGGCACGAGGGCGGTCACACCGGGTTCTCCTGCGACCTCACGGACGTGCTCGACCGGGACGGCGAGCATGTGCTCGTGGTGCGCGCGGAGGACCAGCCGCTCGACGTCACGCAGCCGCGCGGAAAGCAGGACTGGCGCCGGGACCCGCACGTCATCTGGTACCACCGCACGTCGGGGATCTGGCAGCCGGTGTGGCTCGAGGAGGTGCCCGATCTGCACGTGACGACGCTGCACTGGACGCCGGACGTCGCGAACGCCCGCGTACGGTGCCGGGTGCGCCTGAGCCAGTGGCCCGCCGCGCCCGTGACAGTGTCGGTGCGGCTCTCCCTCGGCGGTCGGGTCCTCGCCGACCAGCGGACCCTCACCGAAGGCCAGGAGACGACGTTCGACGTCGCGGTGCCCGCGCTGCGGCACGGCCAGGACCTCGACGACCTGCTGTGGAGCCCGGACCGACCGCACCTCGTGGACGCGGCGGTCGACGTGGCCGACGCGGCGGACGGCAAGCCCGTCGACCGTGTCTCCTCGTACCTGGGGCTGCGCGACATCGGCTGGGACGACGGGCTCTTCCTCCTCAACCACAAGCCGTACTTTCTGCGGCTCGCGCTCCAGCAGGGCTACTGGCCCGGCTCGCACCTCGCGGCGTCGGCGGACGAGCTGCGCCGGGAGGCCGAACTCGCGAAAGAGATCGGCCTCAACGGCGTACGGATCCACCAGAAGATCGAGGACCCGCGCTTCCTTTACTGGGCCGACCGGCTCGGACTGCTCGTGTGGGCAGAGATGCCGTCGGCGTACGCGTTCGGCACGACCACTGTCGAGCGGGTCGTCGCCGAGTGGACCGAGGCGATCTCGCGCGATCTGAGCCACCCCTCGATCGTCGCCTGGATTCCCCTCAACGAGTCGTGGGGCGTGCCCCATCCGGCGCTCGTCCCCGAGCAGCGCCACTTCATGGACGCCCTGTACCACCTGACGAAGGCCCTGGACCCGTCGCGGCCCGCCGTCTCCAACGACGGCTGGGAGATCTCCGCCGGAGACCTGTGGGGCGTGCACGACTACACGCAGAGCGCCGATACGTTGCGCGAACGCTACGGCCACCCGTCGCTGCGCCGCGGCGAGTTCCCCGAGCAGTGGCCGGGCGTGCGGCGCCTCACCCTGAGCGGTGTGCGCCACCAGGGGCAGCCGGTCGTCCTCAGCGAGTTCGGCGGCGCCACCTTCGAACCCGCCGAGGGCGCGCAGTGGTTCGGCTACGACACCGTCGCCACGGAGAAGGACTTCGCCGAACGCCTCGCCTCCCTGGTGGGGGCGGCGGTGGACTCGGGGCTCGCCGGATTCTGCTACACCCAATTCACCGACACCGAGCAGGAGATCAACGGCCTGCTGACGGCGGACCGCGAGCCCAAGCTCCCCGTGCCCGAACTCCGCGCGATCCTCACCCGGACCCGCGGCTGACCCCGGCGAGGCCTTGTGCGTGCCCGCGAACGAGACACCGTCCGCGGGCGCGCCCCCGTCACCACACCCTCCTCACCGGCCCGTTGACGCCCACGGTCCGGGGATCGAATACTGAGCCCCCTCTCCACCTGACAACGTTGTCTCGTGATTCGCGAAAGAGGTCCTGCCCATGTCGCACCACCTCCCGCAGCTCCATCGCCGAAGGTTTCTGCAGGCCGTCGGCCTGACGGGGGCCATGGCCGCGCTCCCTTCCCTCACCGGTACGAACCCGGCGCAGGCGGCGGACCGTTCGACCGCTCCCCCGGACGACATCGCGGCCACGTACTACCGGGTGCTGCTCGACCACACCCGGTGGTCCGAGACGCAGTGGGACGCGGCGCAGGGCCACTACACGGCCAAGGACTTCGGGTTCGCCGTCGTCCTCGGCAACGCCGTCCTGCTGACGCAGGGCACGTACGACGCCGGGCGGGCCGGTGTCGACCGGGACACCCTCAAGGCGCGCACGCTCGCCACCATCCGGCACTTCGCGGCGTCGAACCGGCTCACGGGCGGCAGCGAGTGGGGCCGCAAGCTGTTCTTCGACACCACCTTCCAGTCGTACTTCGTGCTGGCCGCGCGCCTGCTGTGGGACGAGCTCGACGACACGACGCGCGACCGCGTCGACACCATCACGCGTGAACAGGCCGCGTACACGACCTCCTTGGGCACGGGCGACGACCCGGACTCGGGCGACTGGACGCCGAACGGGCTCAAGGGCGGGCACGTCGGTGACACCAAGCTGGAGGAGATGGGCCTGTACGCGCAGACCCTGGCGCCCGCCCTGGCCTGGGCCCCGGACGATCCGCGCCGCCCCGACTGGGAGTCCGGCTACGGCACCTGGTCGCGCAATGAGGCGGGGCTTCCGCCGGCCGACCTGGCCAACCCCGCGAAGGTCGACGGCGTGCGCGTGTCCCGCAACACCGCGCGGAACCTGTACGACACGTTCATCGTCGAGAACCACGGCTCCTTCGGCCCGCACTACCAGGAGGAGTTGTGGCGGACCTCCGGGCGGAACGCCGCGCACTTCCTGGCGGCCGGGCGCCCACTGCCCGAGGTGCTGACGCGGCAGCCGAACGCCGGGCCCCTGTGGCGCACGCTCCTCGGTGTCATGAGCGATGCCGGTGAACCATTGATGCCGATGGTGAACGACCGTGAGCACCTGTACGGCCGTGATGTCGTCCCGCTCGCGTTCTTCGCGCAGGTGGTGGGCGACCGGGCGGCGGCGCGGGCCGAACAGGCGCTGGCCGAGCGGTTGGAGGCGTACCAGAAGTATCCGCCGGAGCACCGCCTGGCCAAGTTCTCCGGCGAGCCCAAGTACGAGCCGGAGGCCCGCGCCGAGCTGGCCATCAGCTATCTGCTGCACGTGTGGGTGGCCGGGGAGGGACGCGAGCCGGTCCGCCCGTACTCGCAGGAGGAACTGTTCGCGCACGCGTCCGGCGTCACGGACTTCGGCACCGGTCCCGGCCTCGTCTCGCACCAGACGCGGGCCGCGTGGGCGGGCGCCGTCAGCAAGCCGGGGTTCGTGAAGTTCGCCTGGCAGCCGGCGCACGACGACTGGCTGTTCAAGTTGAGCGGCGCCACCCCGATGTTCCTGCCGTCGGCCAAGGGCAAGGTCGCGCACCGGTCGGTGCGCCTGTACGAGTCCCTGCGCGACGGTTTCGACGGCAGCGCGAGCGTGTTCCGCCTCGACGGCGGCTACGCGGGGTTCGCGACGCTGCCCACGGGCTCGGTCGTCTACGCGAGCACCGGAAACGGCGCCGGCGAGGGCCACTTGGAGGTGCACAACCTGACGATGCCGGGCATGGCGGGCCTCGACGGTACGCGGACGTACCGCTTCGAGGAGGGAAGTGTCTCGGTGCGGGCGCGGGACGGGTCCGGCTCCCCGGCGGGGCGCGTGGACCAGGTGGACGTGGCGCGCAGCGCCGTCCGGCACGTCCGGATGCTCGGGGTCGAGCCCGATCCGACGTACGGCTACTCGCTGTACGCCCTGGAGGTGCGGGACGGCGCCGACGGGACGGATCTCGCGCGGGGCGGGACGGCGACCGCCTCGTCGAGCGCGACCGGCAACGGGCCCGGCCTCGCCGTCGACGGTGACCTCACCACGCGGTGGGCGGTCTCCAAGGCCGACCGTCCGCGCGCCGACAGCTGGCTCGCCGTGGACCTCGGCGCCGCGCACGACATCGACCGGGTCACACTGCGCTGGGAAGCCGCCGCGGGCCGCGCCTACCGCGTCCAGGGATCGGCGGACGGCGAAACATGGGCGGACCTCGCCACCTGGCCGCGGCCCGACGTGAGCAGCAAGGGCAGGTGGCTCGACATCGACGGCCGCGCCGGGCTCGTGGTACGCAGCGGGAAGCATCCGATCGCGGTGTACGGCGACACGGTGGTGGCGGCCGACGGCCCCGCGGCGCCCGTCGTGGTCGAGGGCTTCGCGGGATCGTCGGCGGGCGCGTTGCGCGCGCTGGCCCGCGGCGCCTCTCCGAAGGCGGCGTCGGACAGCGTTCGAGCGGCGCTCACCGATGGCCACTTGAGCCTGTTCAATCTGTCGGGCGAGCGGGTCACCACCACGGTCGAGGTCCCGCGGTCCGGTGACCGGTGTGCGGTCTTCGAGGGGGACCAGACCCTGACCGACGGCGGTGTCACCTACCGTGCGGACCTCGACGCGGCCGGGGCCGTGCTGCTCGCTCCCCGGTTCACACTGACCCCGCTGTCCGGCGACCGACTGCCCGCAGGGCTGCGCGTGCGCGTGGTCGACGGGGCCACCCTGCGACTGTCCGGCGCCACGTGTCGCATGCGGGTGGCGGCGCAGGGCCGCAGTGCGGTGGCCTCGGTGTCCCGTGCCCGGGAGACGACGCTGCACCTGCCCGGCGCCACCGCCCACCCGTTGGACGACCGCGCGCTCGGCCGGACCGTCTTCCCGACCAGCCCGCTGCCCGAGGGCATGTCCGATCCGGCGGCGGCGGTGGACGGCGACCCCGCCACGTCGTGGCGTCCGGGGCCCGGTGGGCGCCTGGTCGTCGACCTCGGGGCGGAGATCCCGGTCCGCACCGTGGAGGCGCGGTGGACGGCAGGTGGCGCGCCCGTCGCCGAGGTGGAACTCAGCGCCGACGGGCTCGACTACCGGCTCGCGGGCCGCCTCGACGGCAAGCGCCCCGACCGGACGCTGTCGCTCGGCTCCGCGACCGCGCGCTACGTCGCCTTCAAGGTGACCGGGGAACGGGCCACGGACGCCCGGCTGGTCCGGCTGACCGTGCGCTGACCCGCACCGGGCCGGGGCCATCGCGGTGGCCCGCGGCTGACCGGGGCGGTCAGTAGCTCGCGGGGGCGGCGGCCGGCGCGTCCTGCGGGGTCTGCGCCGGTGCCGCCTTCGCCCGGCGCCACGGGCCGCGGAAGAGCAGCGACGCGGGGACGAACACGGCCATGCAGCACGCCGAGACGATCAGCCAGGCCCGCCAGCCGTCGGACGCGACCACCCGCGGCACGGCAAGGAGCACCACCACGCCCATCGCCTTGGTGAGGAAGGTGAAGACACCCCAGGCGGTGCCCTGGAGGCGCGGGTCGATGTCCTCGGCGTTCTCCGAGAAGTTCGCCATCCACGGCCCGTAGGCGCAGCCCATGACGCCGCCGAGGAGTGCTCCGGTGATCGCGACGTGCAGGTGGGACACGTCACCGCGTCCGACGAGACCCGCCAGGTACGCGGTGAGCAGCACACTGCCGACGGTTCCCGCGACGCAGAAGGGCTTGCGCAGTTGCAGTCGGTCGGAGAGGCGTCCCGAGACGACGAGCGTGAGGATGTTCAGCGTCCAGAACGCCGCCATGATCTGCGAGGCCGTCGCGGCGTCGAGGTCGAAGCTCTCGGCGAGCATCGTCTGCCCGTACACGACGAGCGTCACGTACAGCACCAGCCAGGCGGCGATGCCGACGACGTGGGCCCAGATGGCGCGGTGCGCGAACAGGTCGCGGGCGCGGGCCGGTTGCGTGTGGTCCGCCCGGCCGAGGGTCTCCCGCTCGGACTGCACGATGCGGGCGCGCAGTTCCGGTGACAGGTCCGCGATGTTGAAGGCGATCACCACGGAGAGCACGAGGGACACCGCCCCCATGATGACGAACTGCGAGCGCCACGAGTCGTCGAACAGCGGCAGGGTGAGGCTGGCGACGGCGGCGGCGAGGAAGCTCGCGCCGACCGGGCCCCACGTCCAGAACCCGAAGGCCTGCGCCCGGCCCATGCGCGGCGAGAAGTCCCGCACCAGCGGCGCGGTGCCCGCCATGGCCATGCCGTCGACGACCGACAGCACGGCTCTGACGGCGAGGAGCTGGCCCGCCGAGTGGACCGTCGTCATCAGGAAGCAGCAGCCCGCGGTGAGGATCAGCAACGGCACGATGAGCCGGACCCGGCCGACGGTGTCGGTGAGCCGTCCGCCCACCATCGACGCGACCGCCCCGGCGACGAGCGCCAGGGCGGAGACTCCGCCGTACGTCGTCAGCGACATGTCGAGGTCGTCGAGGAGGAGCGGCACCACGGGTGCGATCTGCCCCTCGTAGGACGCGATCAGGACGGCGAGGACCGCCATCGACAGGATGCGCATCCGCTGTCCGGCGTCCGGGTACCGGTCGAGCTCGCGCACCCGGAAGAGTCCGGTGCGCGGGCGCCCGCCGGTCACTCGCCGATCCCGCCGAGTCGTACGTGCCCCTTGATGAGGTTGCGGGCGATGGTGCGCTTCTGGATCTCGTCGGTGCCCTCGAAGATGCGCAGCAGCCGCAGCTCGCGGTACCAGCGTTCGATGGGCAGCTCCTTGGTGTAGCCCATGCCGCCGTGGATCTGCAGGACGCGGTCGACGACCTGGTTGGCCATCACCGCGCCGTTGAGCTTGGCGATGGACGAGGCGTGCCGGGCGTCGAGCCCCTGCTGCGCCCGCCAGGCCGCGTACAGGGTGAGCCACTTCGCGGACTCGATCTCCACCTGCGAGTCGGCTATGTGCCACTGGATCGCCTGGTAGTCGGCGATGGGCCGGCCCATGGAGTGCCGCTGGCGGGCGTAGTCGACGCCCATCTGGAGCATGCGTTCGGCGGAGCCGATGGCGCGTGCGGGAATGAGGTAGCGGCCCTGACCGATCCACTCCATCGCGAGCTGGAAGCCCTTGCCGACCTCACCGAGGACGTTGCGGCCGGGGACGCGCACCTCGTCGAAGACGAGGGAGGCCGGGCCCCACTGCCCCATGGTCTCGATCGGTTCGGACTTCCAGCCCATGTCCCGGTCGACGAGGAAGCAGGTGACGCCGCCGTCGGCGCCCCTGTCCGGGTCGGTGACCGCGAACACCATCACGAAGTCGGCCTCGTTGCCCCCGGTGATGAAGGTCTTCTCGCCGGTGATCAGCCAGTCGTCTCCGTCACGGACGGCGCGGCTGCGGATGTTGCGGGCGTCGGAGCCGGCACCCGGCTCGGTGATGGCGAAGCAGGAGCGGCGCTCGCCCTCGATGGTGGGCAGCAGGTACTCCCGCTTCTGCGCGTCGTCGCAGGCGTAGAGGATGTTGTCGGCGCCGCCGCCGAAGCTGAACGGGACGAAGGTCCGGCCGGTCTCCATGGCGATGATCGCGGACATGACGGCGCCGAGGTTCATCCCGCCGTACTCCTCGGGGGTGTTGACACCCCAGAAGCCCGCTCTGCGGGCCTTGGCGCGGAGTTCGGCGACGGTATCGGGATCGATGCCGCGCCGTCCGGCCCGTTCACGGCGCAGCACGTCCTGCTCGAGCGGCATCACCTCTTTGGTGACGAAGGCGCGGACGGTGTCCCTGATCTGGCGTTCCTCGGTGGAGAGCGAGAAGTCGACCACGGCAGTGCCTCCTCGGGCCCGATGACGAGAATCCTGGAACGGGAATCTAGGAATGAGTTCAAGTTGCCTGCGGCCCGGCGATCGGTCAAGAGGTCGGAACGAGTTCAACCGGCCTGCTGGCGCGGGGAATTGAGTGATCCTAAAATGCGGTTCGGTACGGCGGCGGGGCAGCGGGACAGCGAGTGCGCAAGGGGTGACGGCCGATGGCACGGAAGGCGGAGCGACTCTCGGCCAAGGAGAACGCCTGGCAGTGGAGTCGCACGGAACAGACCCGGCGCACGCTGCTCGACGCCGCCCGCGAGGTCTTCTGCGAGCAGGGGTTCACCGACACGGCGATCGTCGCGGTGGTGCGCAGGGCCGGATCGAGTGTCGGCAGCCTCTACCACCACTTCGGCGGCAAGACGGAGCTGTTCGTCGCGCTGTGGGAGGACTACGAGAACGAGCGCGAACGCGAGGCGGCGGAGGCGGTGGCCGCGGCGCGGGCGGCGGGCGAGACGGATCCGCTGGAGCTGTTCCTCGTCGGCACCCGCAGCTTCCTGGAGGGCTGCTGGCGGCGGCGCGACCTGATCGAACTGTGGATGGACGGCGACGGGCCGCCCGGCTTCGAGCTGATGCGCAGGGCGCGCGGTCGCGAGTGGATCCGGCAGAACGCGGTGCTGCTCGAAGCGGGCAGCGAGCCCGTGGACCGGCTGGTGGTCGGCGTTCTCACGGCCGTCATCGGCGAGGCGGGCCGGGAGATCGGCACGTGTGCGCGCAAGCGGGACGCCGACGAGATCTGCCGGGCCACGCTCGCGCTCATCCGGAGGCTGGATCCGGTGGACATCGAACCGCTCCGGGCACCCCGGCCCCGTACGCACTGACGCACTGACGCACTGACGCACTGACGCACCCACTCAGCCAGGCACTTGAAGGCCATGCACTGCAAGGCCGTGCACTTGAAGGGAACACACGTGGCACAGACCGAGGACGAGGCGCCCTACTTCACCCGGAGCGCGGACACCGCGGCCACTGGGGACACCGGGGACACCGGGGACACCACGGAGACCTTCGTGCCCGAGGCGCACGCGCGCGGCTGGTGGGCGCCCGACACAGTGCACGGGCGGCTCCTGGGCGGACTCGCCGCGCGGGCGCTGGAGCGCGAACACGCCGAGGAGGGGCTGCACTTCGCCCGGCTCACCGTCGATCTGTTCCGCACCGCGCGCTTCGCCCCGGTCGATGTCACCACGGAACGGGTCCGCGACGGGCGGCGGATCCGCGTGGCCGACGCCGTGGTGCGCGGCGGCGACGGGAAGGCGGTGGCGCGGGCAAGCGCCGTGCTGCTGCGCACCAGTACACCGCCGCCGGGGCACATTCCGGCGACCGGTCCGTGGGACGCGCCCTCGGCGCAGGAGATGCTGGCCCCGCACGGGCGCACCCAGTTCCTGCGCTTCGACGAGGAGCTGCGGCCGGTCCGGGAGTGGAGCGGCGATCAGCGGCGGCGGTCCTGGATGCGCGACGCCCGGCCGTTGGTCGGCGGGGAGGCGCTGTCCCCGCTCGTACGGGCCGCGCTGGCCGCCGACACCGCCAGTCCGCTCGCCCACGCGGGCGACGACGGGCTGCGCTACATCAACGCCGACTACACCCTGTCCCTGAGCCGGCTCCCGCTCAGCGACGAGATCGGCCTGGAAGCCACGGCGCACACGGCCGAGGACGGGATCGCCGTGGGGCAGTGCACGCTGTACGACGCGGCGGGTCCGATCGGCTACTGCACGACGACGGCGCTCGCCAACCCGGCGCCGGAGCGCTGACCCGCTACAGGGCCTGCACCTCCCCGTACGAAAGGGTCTCGGCAGTGGGCCGCCGCCCTTCGCGGATCGCACGCGCGGCAGCCACGGCCTCGCCGAGCGCCGTGCGGTAGAGCAGCGAGCCGAGGCTGACCCGGCGCACACCCAGTGCGCCCAGCTCGGCGAGGGGCGGGCCGGAGGGCGAGTAGAGGATGTTGAGCGGAAGCTCGAAGCGGCAGGCGAGTTCGCGGATCCGGTCGGGTGCGGTGACCCCCGGCACGAACAGCCCGTCGGCGCCTGCCTGTTGGTAGGCGCCGAGGCGCTTCTCGGTGTCCTCGTGGTCCGTATTCAGCCAGTAGGTGTCGGTGCGAGCGTTGACGAACAGCTCGGGTACGGCCGCCTTGACGGCCTCGATCTTCGCGGCGTGCAGTGCGACGGGGGTGAGGGTGCCGTCGGCGCGCCCGTCCTCGAGGTTGATCCCGGCGGCCCCGGCGTCGCTCACCAGCCGTGCCAGGTGGGCGACTTGCCCGGGCTCGTCACTGAACCCGCCCTCCATGTCGACGCTGAACACAAGGGCCGTGCGTCCGAGTCGGCGGGCCAGGGCCAGGGTGGCATCTGCGGTGGCGCCCGCGCCGTCCGGCAGCCCGGCCGCGGCGGCCACACCGAGGCTGGTGGTACCGACGGCCTCGAATCCGTCGGCGGCGAGGGCCGCGGCCGAGGCGCAGTCCCAGGCGTTCGGCAGGAGCAGCGGCGTGTCCCTCCGGTGCAGGCGGGCGAAGGGGGTGGCGTCGGGGCGGCGCGCCGACAGAGCCCCGGACGCCAGGGCCATGGCGTGGTCCCGCCCGGGGCAGCTCCGCGGCGGCGCTCCGAAGGCGAGAGGCTCGTCGTCGTCCGAGGGGGCGGCGGCCGTGGCGTCGAGGAGGACGAGATCACCGGCGGCGACGGCCGTCGCGCCGACGACGGTGTCGCGTGCGGCGACCCGGCGCAGGGCCCGGACGGGCGGGTCGTCCCGCAGTGTCTCGTGGAGCAGCCGCTCCACCTCGACGGAGCGGTGACGGTCGGCGGACGCGGCGTGCGCGTGCCGCACGAGGGCGGCGGTGGCGTCGCAGGCCTGCACGAGAAGACAGATCCGGGCGGCGACGCCTTCGTACCGGTCGTCCGGCCCGGGCCTGCCGGACTCGGAGGGCCGCCCGGGGCCGTCGGTGATCGGCTGCCGGAGGCTGTCGCCCTGCGGATGCCCCGCGCCGTCGCCGTCCGGCTGCCGAGGACCGGAACCGTGGCTCTGCGGAAATCCGTGTCCTTGAGGCTGAACGCAGCGGCCCGAGGCCGAGGACCGAGGGCTGCCGCCGTCCGGCTGACCGGGGCCGACGCTGTCCTGTCGCTCGAGGGCGCCGGCGCGCGCCTGCGGGAGGGCGGCGTCCTGCGGCTGCCCGGAGCCATCGCCGCGCGACTGCCCGAGGTCGCCGTCCTGCAACTGCCCTGCACCGTCACCCGGCAGCCGGCGAGGGGCGGAAGCGCGCCGCTGCCCCGTGCCGTCGCTCTCTCCCTCCTCCCCCGACGGCGACAGCAGTTCCACGAGACGAGCCACCGCCTCGTCCGCCGACGCGCTCTCGCCGCCGAAGTAACTGGCGGCCACCGTCGTGACCGCGTCCGCCACCGCGCGGGGGTCTCGGTAGCCCAGTGCTTCCGCGAGGGTGTGGACCACGTGGGGTGCCGCGTTGTCGGCGGCCGTCGCGGGCCAGCGGATCGCCGACTGTTTCAGCCGCCGCACGTCCAGGCGGGCGAGTTCGGTCTCCACCAGCGCGCGGCGGCGCGCGTGCGCGGCGCCGGAGCTGAACCGGGGCACGGTGGCCCGCAGCCAGGCCATGGAGGCCCCTGGCCGTCCCTCGGCGGCGGCCGGACGCTCCGGCACCAGGTGCGGGTCGGCCAGTGCCGCCCGCACGTCCTCGTAGCGGCGGATCTCGTGCACGGTTCGGTTCATGCCGTCGACGCTAGGTGCGGGACGCTTCGGGACCGGCCGAACCGTCCCCGCGGCGCAGCGACGCGTCCAGCGCACTCATCAGGTGCGCCACCCGTCCCTTGCCCCGAGGGGCCTCGGGATACCTGCTCAGCACGTCGACGAGGGCCGGGGTTGCGCGGCGCCGGGCCTGTTCGATGTACCGCTCCCCCGCCTGCGGATCGTCGCCCGCGACCAGCTCCGCCACGCGCGCCGCGCAGGCCGCCGCGCGCAGGATGTGACCGACCTGGGTGGCCTTCGCGATCGGGTGGAGATACGCGGCGGAGGCGGCGTCGCCCGCGGCGCGCGCGGCGAGGCACGCGGCTTCGGTGTCCGCCTCCTTGGCGGCCCGGTGCGCGTCGAGCGCGGTGACGCGCTGCAGCCGGGACCGCTTCGCCCCGCCGACGAACTCCCACGCGGCATCGACGGCCGCACGGGGCCTCGGGTCGTCCGGCGCCGCCGCCTCGAACACGGGAAGGACCTGATCGGCGCACTGTACGGCGTACCGGGCGACGGCCCGCAGCTCGTCCATGGTCAGGTCGAAGTCGCCGGTCACCGTGGTCGTCGCCATGGCCCGATCCTCTCACCGCGGCGCGGCCGTCGGCCTTGAGGTGATCTCGTTCAGGACTGCTGTCGGCGGTCCGTCACCCGGCGCAGCAGACGCAGGAATTCCTCCCGTTCCGCCGCCGAGAGCACGTCCAGCATCTGGTCGCTCACGTCGGTGACGCCGGGGGCCAGGCGGGTCACCAGGCGGCGGCCCTCCTCCGTGACGCGCACGACCTTGCGGCGCCGGTCGCGCTCGTCCTTCTCGATCTCCAGCAGGCCGCGTCTGCGCAGCCGCTCGAGGAGCGGCGCCGCGGTCGACTTGTCGAGGTTGGCCTGGGCGCCGAGGGTGCCCTGGTCCATGTCGCCCCGCAGGTCGAGCAGGCTCAGGACGGTGAACTGCGGGCCGGTCAGGTCCTGGTGGACCTGCTCGTACCAGAGCCGCGTGTGCAGCTGGTTGAGCTGGCGGGCGAGCGGCCCGAGCCCGCCGAGTGCGGACTCCAGGGCCTTGGCGTGCGCGCTCTTCCGGGACATCGGACGTCACCCCTCGCTTGATTAGGACGTACACGTACTTTACCGTGAAGCATATAGGACGTGTACGTAATAACTGTGCGTGAAGACGGGGAAGGCCGCGCGTCCGGGCCCTCGCCGCAAGAAAGGGTCGGTCATGACGCAACGCGGCAGCGCGCTCAACTTCCGGGATTTCGTGGCGGAGTTGCTCGACGTGGGCGACGCGGTCGACATCCGCGAACCGGTGAGCCCCACCCTTGAGGTCGGCGCCGTCACGCGGCGCGTCTACGAGACGCGGAGCCCCGCTCCCCTGTTCGGCAACCTCACCGAGGGCGCGCCCGGTCACCGCATTCTCGGCGCGCCCGCCGGTCTCACCGGCCGCGCGGACGGCGCGTACGGACGGCTCGCCGCGCACTTCGGGCTCCCTCGCGGGACCACGCCGCGCGAGCTGCTCGAACGGCTCATCTCCGCGATGCACGCCGATCCCCTCACCCCACGCGTCGTGGCCGAAGGCCCCTGCAAGGAGAACGTGCTGACCGGCGAGGACGTCGACCTGACCCGCTTCCCCGTCCCGCTGCTGCACGCCGAGGACGGCGGACGGTACTTCGGGACGTACGGCTTCCACGTGGTGCGCACACCCGACGGCCGGTGGACGAGCTGGTCGGTCAGCCGCACCATGCTGCACGGGCCGCGCACACTCGTCGGGCCCGCCATGCCGCAGCAGCACCTCGGCATGATCCACCAGATGTGGCGGGAACGCGGCGAGCCCACCCCGTGGGCGATGGTCATCGGGGCCCCGCCCGCCGCACTGGCGGCGGCGGGCATGCCGCTGCCCGCCGAGGTGAACGAGGACGGGTACGTGGGCGCCCTCACCGGCAGCCCCGTCGACGTCGTGCGGACCGAGCTGCACGACCTGCACGTGCCCGCCACCTCCGAGATCGTCCTGGAGGGGTGGATCAGCCCGGACGAGACGGCCGCCGAGGGGCCGATGGGCGAGTACCACGGGTACTCCTTCGCCGGGAGCAAGCAGCAGCCCGTGTTCCACGTGGAGACCGTCACGCATCGCGACGACCCCATCCTGCCGGTGTGCGTGGCGGGCCTCCCGCCAGAGGAGAACCACACCATTTGGGGCACGATGATCTCGGCGACCAGCCTGGACCTGCTGCGTTCCAGCGGGCTGCCCGTCTCCATGGCCTGGTGCTCGTACGAGGCCGCGACCTGCTGGATCGCCGTCGCCGTCGACATCGAGCGGCTGGCCGGGACGGGGATGAGCGAGCGTCAACTGGCCGATACGATCGCCGATGTGCTGTTCAGCTCGCACACCGGGTGGCTCGTCCCGAAGGTGATCCTGGTCGCCGACGACATCGACATCACCGACATCGACCAGTTGGTGTGGGCGATGGCGACGCGCTACCACCCCGGCACCGACGAGTACGTGTATCCGCAGGCGCCGGGCATCCCGATGGTTCCCTACCTCACGCCGGAGGAGGCGCGGGCCGGTCGCGGCGGGAAGGCCGTCATCAGCTGTCTGCTGCCCGCCCAACTGGCCGGTGAGACACCGGGGATCACCGCGTCGTTCCGGAATTCGTACCCGGAGGACATCAGGACCCGGGTCCAGGAGAAGTGGGCGGATTACGGATTCCGTCCCGCAGCCCCTCGGTAGCCCGCACATACGCCCGTACCAGCGGGCGCCGGTCGTCGGCGCGCCAGGCCAGGACGAAGCGGCTGGGCGCGATGCCGGTCACGGGGCGGGTGACGACGCCGCCGAGCGTGACCAGGGGCGCGTTGCCGACCGCCAGCAGGACCACACCCAGTTCCGCGACGAGCGCCTCGTACGTCTCCTCGGTGCTGGCCACCTCCGCGCCGACGACCACGGGCCTGCCGCCACGGGCGTCGGTGGCGAGCCAGTAGTCGCGCAGCGGCCCGGCGCTCTCGGGGAGCGCGAGGAACGGCTCGTCGAGCAGCTCGGCGAAGTCGACGCTCTCCCGGCCGGCCAGCGGGTGCGTCTCCGCCATGGCGACGAGGCGGGGCTCCTCGGCGACCGGCACCCATCGGTAGCGCTCCTGGTCCGGCAGCGGCAGCCAGACGAACGCCACGTCGCTGCTGCCGTCGGCGAGCCCCGCGCTCGCGTCGTCCCAGGACACCTGGCGGACCCGGAGCCGACTGCCGGGGTGTTCGGCGGTGAAGCGGGAGCGGATCGCCGGGAGCACGCCGCCGCGCCCCGGGCTCGAACTCATCCCCACGACGAGCGCAGCCGTCTGCTCGGCCACCACCTTGGCGAGCGTCTCCCGTGCCGCCTCCCACTCGGCGACGATGCTCAGAGCGTGCGGCAGCAGCGCCGCACCGGCCCCGGTCAGCCGGACCTCGCGCCGGTCCCGCTCGAACAGCACGGCGCCGACCTGCTTCTCCAGCATCCTGATCTGCTTGCTCAGCGCGGGCTGCGAGACGTACAGCCGCTCGGCCGCACGCGTGAAATGGAGCTCCTCGGCCACCACGGTGAAGTACCTCAGGTCCCGCCCATGAACGTCCATAACCATCGGCTATCACAGCAGGTCTTAGACGGGCAACTGGCTTTCCCCGCAAGGTGGTTCACAGACGGGCCGCCGACCACGGCGGCTCCCCCGGATCGAGGAGCACACCATGAACAAGGTTTGGCTGGTCACCGGAGCGAGCAGCGGGTTCGGCCGGGCGATCACGGAGGCGGCGGTCGCAGCGGGGGACGTCGTGGTGGCCGCGGCCCGTCGCACCGCGCCGCTCGACGATCTGGTGGCCGCGCACCCGGACCAGGTGGAGACGCTGGCGCTCGATGTCACCGCCGTCGACGACGTGCGGGCCGCGGTCGACGGCGTGGCCGCCCGGCACGGGCGGATCGATGTGCTGGTCAACAACGCGGGGCGCGGCTCGGTGGGGGCGGTCGAGGAGGCCACGGACGCGGAGCTGCGGGACCTGATGGACCTGCACTTCTTCGGTCCGGCCGCGCTGACGCGGGCCGTCCTGCCGCACATGCGCAGCCGCCGCTCGGGCACGATCGTCCAACTCACCAGCATGGGAGGACGGTTCGCGTTCGCCGGGGTCGGCGCCTACTGCGCCACCAAGTTCGCTCTGGAGGGGCTGTCCGAGGCGCTGGCCGCGGAGGTCGCGCCGCTCGGGATCCGGGTGCTGATCGTCGAGCCGGGCGCGTTCCGGACCGGCTTCGCCGGGGCCGCCTCGCTGACCCCGACGTCGACCCTGGACGCGTACCAGGACACCGTGGGTCCCGTCCTGACGGCGCTGCCGGGCGGCAGCGGCCAGGAACCCGGCGATCCGGCCAAGGCCGCGGCCGCGATCCTCACCGCCGTCACCGCCGACGAGGCACCGCTGCGCCTGCCGCTCGGCAACGACGCGGTCGACGCGATCACCGACCACCTCGACCGCGCCCGCACGGAGCTCAACTCCTGGGAGAAGCTCGCCCGTTCCACCGACTTCGACGGGTGACACCGTGCAAGGGCAGCGCCCCGGCAGACCTCAGCGCACGACGTCGAAGACGTTCTTCTGGAGCCCGTTCGCGTACGCCTCGTGCTCGACGAGCTTCAGGTGCTGGGTGTCCTTGTCGGTGGCGCTGAACAGCCGCTTGCCCGCGCCGAGCAGCACCGGGAAGACCAGCAGGTGGTAGCGGTCGATGAGGCCCGCGTCCGACAGGTTCTGATTGAGGGTGACACTGCCGTGCACGATGATCGGGCCGCCCTCGGTCTTCTTGAGCTCGGCGACCTCGTCCAGCGAGCGCAGGATCGTCGTCTCGCCCCAGTCGGAGACGAGGTCGCCGGACTTGAGGGTGGTGGACACGACGTACTTGGGCATCGGCTTGTACTCGGCGAACTCCTCCATGCCGGGCCACACCTGGCTGAACGCCTCGTAGCTGACCCGGCCGAGCAGCATCGCGGAGGCCTCGGTCTGCTCCCGGCCCTTGATCTCGAAGGCCTCGGGCACGAAGTCGATGCCCTTGGCCGTCCACCCGGAGTTGCGGTAACCGGGCTCACCGCCCGGCGCCTCCATGACTCCGTCCACGGACACGAAGGCTGTGCTGATCAACATACGCATGTCTGGACTCCCCTGACTCTGCACCGACAACCGACAACCGACAATCGAAAGCCGGTCGGCTCTGCATCAACTAACACGCTTTGACCGGCGGGTGCGGCGAAACTCATCGATATACGGCGGGTCGCGGATCCGAACCGGTCAGTCGAGGAGTGCGCCCGAGCTGCCGACCGGCTCCAGTTCCGTCGATCGCGCCGACGGGGCCCATCCTCGCCGTCCCCGTCGACCTGAACGACCGGGTGGGGCCGGCACTCCACCCGGATCTCGTCAAGTGCGTCCGCGGACCGGTCAGTCGGCGCGTCGCGTCCGCATCGCGTCCCTGAGCAGTTCCGCGAGATGGCGGGGCCGGCGGTCGGAGAGCTGGGTGATCTGGGTGCGGCAGCTGTAGCCGTCGGCGAGGACCACCGTGTCGTCGGCGGCCTCGCGCAGGGCCGGAAGGAGTGCCTGTTCGCCGACCGCGACCGACACGTCGTAGTGGCCCTCCTCGAAGCCGAAGTTGCCCGCGAGGCCGCAGCAGCCGGAGTCGAGGCGGCCGCTGTCCACACCGACGCGGGCGAGGACCCGGTCGTCCGCCTTGCTGCCGAGCGTGGCGTGCTGGTGGCAGTGGGTCTGGGTCAGGGCGGTGACGTCGTCGAGGCGGCCGAAGTCGACGTCGGGGGCGCGCTGGTCGAGGAGTTCGGCGAGGGTCACGGTCTGCTCGGCGAGGCGCTTCGCGCGCGGGTCGTCGGGGAACAGCTCCGTCGCGTCGGTGCGGAACAGGGAGGTGCAGCTGGGCTCCAGGCCGACCAGCGGCATGCCCTCCTGAAGGTACGGGTCGACGGCGTTGAGGGTGCGCTCCAGCACCTTCTTGGCCATGTCGAGCTGGCCCGTGGTGTGCCAGGTCAGGCCGCAGCACAGCCGGTCTGGCGGGAGGACGACTTCGAATCCGGCGTGTTCCAGGACGAGGACGGCCGCACGCCCCACCTCGGGCGACATGAACTCGGTGAAGGTGTCGGGCCAGAGGAGGACCTTGCCCCGGCTGCCGGGCGCCGGGACGTGGCGGCGCTTCTTGAAGCTCGTACGGAAGCGGCGTGCGGCGAAGGGCGGGACGGGGCGCTCCGGGGCGATGCCGCCCGCCTTCTTCAGGAGGGTGGCCGCCTTCTTGTTGCGTGTCACCGCGTTGACGACGCCCGGTGCGAGGCCCGCGAGGTGGGACCACAGCGGCAGCCAGCCGAGGGCGTAGTGCGAGGCGGGGCGGCGCTTGCCCTTGTAGTGGTGGTGCAGGAACTCCGCCTTGTAGGAGGCCATGTCGACGCCTACGGGGCAGTCGCTCTTGCAGCCCTTGCAGGACAGGCAGAGGTCGAGGGCCTCCGCGGCCTCCTCGGACTGCCAGCCGTCGGTGATGACGTCGCCCTGCACCATTTCGTAGAGCACGCGTGCGCGCCCGCGCGTGGAGTCCTTCTCGTCTCCGGTGGCCCGGTAGCTGGGGCACATCACGCCACCGGACGCGGTGCGGCACTTGGCGACGCCGACGCAGCGGCGCAACGCCTTGGTGAGGTCGCCGTCGTCCTCGGCGAGGGCGAGCGTGGTGGTGAGCTGGAGGGTGGGGCGGTGTCCCGCGGTGATGCGCAGGCGTTCGTCGGCAGGGCGGGGGTGGACGAGGATGCCGGGGTTGAGCCGGTTCTCCGGGTCCCAGATCGCCTTGAAGGCGCCGAAGGCGGCCATGGCCTCCTCGCTGTAGACGAGCGGCAGGAATTCGGCGCGGGCCTGGCCGTCTCCGTGCTCACCGGAGAGGGTGCCGCCGTGCCGGGCGACGAGTTCGGCCGCGTCCTTCATGAACGTACGGAAGATCCGCACGCCTTCGGCCGTCGCGTGGTCGAAGTCGATGCGGATGTGCACGCAGCCCTCGCCGAAGTGGCCGTACGGGGTGCCCTGGAGGCCGTGCGTCTCCAGGAGCGTGGCGAGGTCGCGCAGGTAGTCGCCGAGGTGTTCGACGGGGACGGCGGAGTCCTCCCAGCCGGGCCAGGCCTCGGAACCGTCGGGGGCGCGGGTGGCGAGGCCCGAGCTGTCCTCTCGGATCCGCCACAGGGCGGCCTGCTCCTTGGGGTCCTGGACGAGGCGTACGTCGACGGCGCCGGTGTCCTTCACCAGGGCCTCGGCGCGGGCCTGTTCGGCCTCCGGGTCGGGCGTCGCGTCGGCGTGGCCGAACTCGCACAGCAACCAGCCCGCGCCTTCGGGGAGCATCTCCTCGGGGCGGGCGTCGGGGACGTTGCGGCGCAGCGCCGCGACCTGGTCGCCGCCCAGGCCCTCGCAGGCGATGGGTTCGTGGCGCAGGACGTGGCGGGCGGCGTCGCCCGCCGCCGGGAGGTCGGAGAAGCCGAGGGCCACGAGGGTGCGACGGGCCGGGAGGTCGACGAGCTTGATCGTGGCCGATACGACGACCGCGCAGGTGCCTTCGGTGCCGACCAGCGCCGCCGCGAGGTCGAAGCCCTTCTCGGGCAGCAGGTGTTCGAGGCTGTAGCCGGAGACTTGGCGGCGGAAGCGGCCGAACTCGGTGCGCAGCATGGCCAGATGCCGGTCGCGCAGCTCGCGCAGGCGTGCGTGGATCTCGCCGGTGCGGCCGCCCTCGTCCATGACGTGCTGGAGTTCGTCGGCGTCGAGGGAGCGGAGCCGGATGCGCTCGCCGTCGTAGGTGAGGACTTCGAGTTCGACGATGTTGTCGGCGGTGCGGCCCCAGGCCACGGAGTGGGTGCCGCAGGCGTTGTTGCCGATCATGCCGCCGATGGTGCAGCGGGCGTGCGTGGAGGGGTCGGGGCCGAAGCGCAGTCCGTGCGGCTTGCAGGCGTCCTGGAGGCGGTCGAGGACGACGCCGGGTTCGACGCGGGCGGTGTGGGCCTCGGCGTCGATCTCGAGGATGCGGTTCAGGCTGCGGGAGGTGTCGATGACGACGCCGTCGCCGACGGCCTGTCCGGCGATGGAGGTGCCAGCGCCGCGCAGGGTGACGGCAACGTCGAGTCCGTGGCAGGCCGCGAGCGCCGCCGCCAACTCGTCCGTGTCGGCGGGCAGCACGACGGCCGCGGGCACCTGCCGGTACACGGAGGCGTCCTGCGCGTACTCGGCGCGCCGCCGCTTCCCGAAGGCGACCTCGCCGTGCGGCACGGCGTCCCGCAGTGCGCGCTCCAGCTTCTGCAGCGTCGCCGGGTCGGGGACGTCGGGGCGCGGCGCGGCGGATCCGGTCGTGGCGACGGGGGCGGACATGGTGGCTCCTTCGGGCGGGCGGAGTGGTGCTGCTGGAGGTGAGGGTCTCAAGATCGCTGCGGCAGGGTGGAGGATTCGCGGCATTGCGGGCCGTGCCGCCGTGGGGGGCGGTGCCGGGGTGGGCCGGGGGCGCGGGTGCTGGCCCGCACCGGGGGCCGCCCCTGTGCACACCCGTTCCGCCCTTCTGGGGCGGCCCGATTGCCCACAGCGGCGGCGGCCGACTGCCGGCACCCGGGAAGCACGTCGCCCCGGCGCGGCGAGGGCCGGCCGGGGCGACGACGGCATCCGGGGGCGCGTCGCAGCGCCGCCCCGGTTCCCACCGGAGGTGTCAGCCGAGGACCGCGGCGACCGACTCGCGCCACAGCCGCAGACCCTCGTCGATCTGTTCGCCGTTCACGACGAGCGGCGGGATCATCCGGACGACCTGGCCCTGCGTGCCGCAGGTGAGCAGGAGCAGCCCGCGCTCGGCCGCGGCGGCGTGCACGCGGGCGGCGGTGCCGCCGTCCGGCTCGCCGTCGGCGGTGACGAACTCGATGCCCGCCATCAGGCCGAGGCCGCGGACGTCGCCGATGCCGCCCTGCCCGCCGACCGGGTAGGACTCGGCGACCTCGCGCAGACCGGCGAAGAGCTGCTGGCCGCGCTCGGCGGAGTTCTCGACGAGCTTCTCCTCCTGGATGACGTCGAGGGTGGCGATGGCGGCGGCGCACGCCACCGCGTTGCCGCCGTAGGTGCCGCCCTGCGAACCCGGCCACGCCCGCGCCATCAGGTCCTTGGACGCGGCGATCGCGGACAGCGGGAAGCCGCTGGCCAGGCCCTTGGCGGTGACGATGATGTCGGGCTTGCCGTCGAAGTGGTCGTGGCCCCAGAACTTGCCCGTGCGGCCGAACCCGGTCTGCACCTCGTCGATGATCAGCAGGATGCCGTGCCGGTCGGCGCGCTCGCGCAGGCCGCGCAGGAAGGCCGTGTTGGCGGGCACGTAGCCGCCCTCGCCGAGGACCGGCTCGACGATGAACGCGGCGGTGTCGGCGGGCGTGGTGACGGTGGCGAGCAGCTGGTCCAGCTCGCGCAGCGCGAACTTGGTCGCGGTCTCCTCGTCCCAGCCGTAGTAGAAGCAGTTCGGGAACGGCGCGAGCGCGACGCCGGACATCAGCGGGCCGTACCCGGAGCGGAACTTGGTGGCCGACGTGGTCATCGACGCGGCGGCGAGCGTACGGCCGTGGAAGCCACCCTGAAAGGCGACGATGTTGGGCCGACCGGTGGCCTGCTTGGCGAGGCGCATCGCGGCCTCGACGGCCTCCGAACCAGAGTTGACGAAGAACAGCGAGTCGAGTCCGCTCGGCAGCACCTCGCCCAGGCGCTCGCTGAGCGTGCGCAGCGGCTTGTGCATGACGGTCGTGTACTGGCCGTGGATGAGCTTGCCGACCTGCTCCTGGGCGGCGGCGACCACCTTGGGGTGGCAGTGCCCGGTGGACGTGACGCCGATACCGGCGGTGAAGTCCAGGTGGGCGCAGCCGGACTCGTCGTAGAGATGGACGCCCTCGCCGCGTTCGGCCAGGACGGGGGTGGCCTGCTTGAGGACGGGGGACAAGGCACTCATGGACGGCTCCTCGCTCGGTGACCGCGGTGTTTCACGGATCTTCTACGGAGATCAACATCAGGCTGCGTCGTAGGATTGTCAACAACCTACACTCATGCAAGCATGCAATTCGGCGGCTGTCCACGAGTGAGCCGGGCCGGGAGTTCCAAAACCACGGGAGTCGAAGTGAGTGCAGTGACCGAACAGCAGACTGACCGCGAGCGGGCCGTCGTCGCGTCCGTGCCCGACGGACTGTTCATCGGCGGCAGCTGGCGCCCGGCGGCCTCCGGCGCGACCTTCGGCGTCGAGGACCCCTCACTCGCCCGCGAGCTGCGCACCGTCGCCGACGCGGGAGCCGAGGACGCGCGGGCCGCCGCCGAGGCCGCGGCCGCCGCGCAGGAGTCCTGGGCGGCCACCGCGCCGCGCGAGCGCAGCGAGATCCTGCGCCGCGGCTACGAACTCCTGATGGAGCGCCAGGAGGAGCTGGCCCTTCTGATGACGCTGGAGATGGGCAAGCCGATCGGGGAGGCGCGCGGCGAGGTGGCGTACGCCGCCGAGTTCTTCCGCTGGTTCGCCGAGGAGGCCGTCCGCATCGAGGGCGGCTACCAGTCCTCCCCCGACGGCAAGGACCGCTTCGTCGTGATGAAGCGCCCGGTCGGCCCGGTGCTGCTGATCACGCCGTGGAACTTCCCGCTCGCCATGGGCACCCGCAAGATCGGCCCGGCGATCGCGGCCGGCTGCACGATGATCATCAAGCCGGCCGAGCAGACGCCGCTGACGATGCTGAAGCTCGCCGAGATCATGACCGAGGCGGGCGTGCCCGCGGGCGTCCTGAACGTGCTGACCACGTCCCGCCCCGGCGAGGTCGTCGAGCCGCTGCTGCGCGGCGGCGTCATCCGCAAGCTGTCGTTCACGGGGTCGACGGCGGTGGGCCGCCTCCTCATCGAGCAGAGCGCCCAGCACGTGCTCCGCGTGTCGCTGGAGCTGGGTGGCAACGCGCCGTTCATCGTGTGCGAGGACGCCGACCTCGACAAGGCCGTCGAGGGCGCCATGGCCGCCAAGATGCGCAACATCGGCGAGGCGTGCACGGCCGCCAACCGGCTGTACGTGCACGAGTCCGTCGCCGCCGAGTTCGCCGAGAAGCTCTCCGCCCGGATGGCCGCGCTCGCGGTCGGCCGCGGCACCGAGGACGGCGTCACCGTCGGCCCGCTGATCGACGAGGACGGCCGCGGCAAGGTCGAGGAGCTGGTCGCCGACGCCGTCGAGCGCGGCGCGAAGGTCCTCACCGGCGGCGAGCGCGCCGAGGGCGAGGGCTACTTCTACACCCCGACCGTGCTGACCGGCGTCTCCCCCGACTCCGCCCTGATGAGCCAGGAGATCTTCGGCCCCGTGGCCCCGATCCTCACGTTCACCGACGAGGACGAGGTCGTCGCCGCGGCCAACGACACCGAGTACGGCCTGGTCTCCTACCTGTTCACGGAGAACCTGGAGCGCGCGTTCCGCCTCTCCGAGCGCCTGGAGACCGGCATGGTCGGCCTGAACAAGGGCGTCGTCTCCAACCCGGCGGCCCCCTTCGGCGGCGTCAAGGCCTCGGGCCTCGGCCGCGAGGGCGGCAGGGTCGGCATCGACGAGTTCCTGGAGACGCGCTACCTGGCGATGCCGCTGGGCTGACCGGCGGGCCGCAACCGACCGACCTTTCCCCTTCTTTGATCATCGATCAGACCGGAGCGACGACACCCATGGACCGTTTCATCGAGGTCTCCCTGCCCAAGCGCGGCGTCACCGCCACCGCCAGGCTGCTCGACGACCGCGCCCCGATCACCTGCGAGGCGATCTGGAACGCCCTGCCGCTGGGCAGCGACGTCTACCACGCGAAGTACGCGCGCAACGAGATCTACACCCTCGTCCCCGCCTTCGCTCCGCAGGAGCCCCCGCTGGAGAACCCGACGATCACCCCGATCCCCGGCGACCTGTGCTACTTCACGTTCTCCAACACCCAGATGAGCACGGCCTCCTACGGCTACGAGGCCGCCGCCGAGCAGCAGGGCAACCAGGCCGCGCACGCCGAGCGCGACATCGTCGTCGACCTCGCCCTGTTCTACGAGCGCAACAACCTGCTGATCAACGGCGACCAGGGCTGGGTCCCCGGCATCGTCTGGGGCACGGTCGTCGAGGGCCTCGACCGCCTCGCCGAGGCCTGCCAGGACCTGTGGCGGGCGGGCGCCGTCGGGGAGTCGCTGCAGTTCAAGCGCGCGGAGTGAGCGTGCGGGGATCGCACACCGGGTGAGGGGCGGGTACGGCCGCGGCTACAACGGGTCCCCGAGCGGCCCGTACTCCACCTCCAGGCTCTCGGCCCAGTGCGCCTCGAAGTCGGGCTGCGTGCCGTCGGCGTCGGTGAACCCGTACTCCCGGTAGAGGCCCCAGGTGGCCAGCGCCTGACCGGACTTGGCCAGGACGTCGGGGTCGGCGGCGAGCGCGGCGACGGCCCGGCCGAGGTAGGCGGGGGTCTCGGAATACGCGAAGTGCGGATCGCGGGCCGCGCCCTCGCGCCAGTTGGCCTCGGTGACACCGAAGCCGTCGAGCATGGCCTCCGAGCGCAGGAAGCCGGGTGTGAGGGCCACGGCCGCGACGCCGTGGGGCCCCAGCTCGGCGGCCTGGGCGACGGCGAGGCGGATGACCGAGGACTTCGCCAGGTCGTAGAAGAGCGTGCCGCGATAGCGGGCGGTGTTGCCGTCGGTGACCTCCACGACGAGGCCGCTGCGCCGGGCGACCATGAGGGGAAGCGCGTACCGGCTGGTGATGATGTGGGTCTCCACCGCCCGCCGTAGCAGCCGCAGGCCGGTGTCCAGGTCCTGCTCCCACATGGGGTGCTCCCAGTCGGTCAGCGGGTCGCCGCCCCAGACGGAGTTGACCAGGATGTCGAGCCGCCCGTCCTGCTCCGCGGCGATCCGGTCGACGAGGACCCGGACCTCGTCGGGGCGACTATGGTCGGTTCGGACCGGGATGCCGTGGCCGCCGGCGGCGGTGACCTGCTCGGCGGTCTGCTCGATGGTTTCCGGGCGGTCCATGTCGGAGCGGCCCTCCTTGCTGCTGCGGCCGGTGACGTACACCGTCGCGCCGGCCGCGCCGAGTTCGACGGCGATACCGCGTCCGCCGCCGCGCGTGGCGCCGGCGACCAGGGCCACTTGTCCGGCCAGGGGGCGTGGGTCGTTGGTCATGATTCCTCCGATTCGCTCGTGGTCGCGCCGGGTGGAAGGTGGGGGGCCAGGACGGCGTCGAGCTCCTGTCGCAGCCGTGTCTCGAGGCTGCCTTCGCGTTCGAGCGCCCAGGTCAGGCCGGCGCCCGCGGTGATCGCCTGGACGGTGCGGGCCAGCGCCGCGGTGTCGGTCCCGGCACGGAGTTCGCCCGTACGTGCCGCCTCGGCCAGCAGCTCCTCGATCACCCGGCCGTGAGTACGGTGAACGGCCAACGCGCTCTCGTACAGCTGGGGATCGCCGAGGTCCATGCACAGGAACGCCAGATGGTTGGCATAGCTCTCCGGGGTGGCCATCACGGCCGCCGACCGCACGGTCAGTGCCACCAGGGCCCCGAGCGCCGAGTCGGCCGATTCGCGCACGCGCTCGGCCGTCTCGCCCGCGTCCTTCTCGGTCCGGTCGGCGAGCGCAAGGAGCAGACCGCGCTTGGACCCGAAGCGCTGCACCAGCGTGCCCGGTACGACGCCGACCTCGCGCGCCACGGCGGCCAGCGTGAGTCCGGCGGGCCCCTCGCGGCCCATGACGCGCGTGGCCGCACGCAGGATCACCGCGTCCTCGATCCCTCGGGGACGTGCCATCGTCGCCACCCTCCATTAATAAATGCTCGTTCATTTATTAAAGCACGCGGGACACTGCCCTGGCAGCCCGCGGCCGCCGTCAGCAGTCGAAGACCGACCAGCAGATGTCGTTGCGCAGGCGCTGGTCGTCGAGGACGAGTGCGCGGACGGCGTCGGGGAGTTGGGCGCGCTGCCAGTGGCATTCGGCGCGGCCCGCGCTCTCGGCTTCGTCCTTGGGGGCCGCCGCACGTACCGCCTTGATTGCGTAGGCCGCGGCGCCGAGTTCGTGCGCGGCGACGTGCGCGACCACGGCCGCCTGCCCCGCCGCGAAGGCCGCGTGGCGGGGTGCGCCGGTCAGCACGCGGGCGGCGGCCATGGCGTGGCCGCCCGCCGCGCGGGAGTCGGACATCCGGATCTCTCCGCGCGTCCAGGCCCTGACCTGCTCGACGGCCTGCCGGGGACGCGGGTCGGCGGGCTCCACCACCTCGAAGAGCGGCAGCACGTGCTCGGCGCACGTGGCCGCCCACAGCGCCAGGAGGCGGTGGTCGTCGTCCGTGAGCGTCCCGCCGCGGCGCAGCGTGATGAAGCGCGGGTCGCGGACCTTGGGCAGGATCACGCGCCAACCCTACGGCGACGGGGCGCCGACCGTGGTCGGCTCCACTCAGCCCACGGGCGCCGTGCCCACCACACCGGTTCCGCGCAGGGCCGCGTGCAGAACCGCCGAGGCACGCAGGACCAGTTCGTCGCCGTGGCGTGCGGCGACCAGCTGCGCGCCGACCGGGAGGCCGGCCGCCGTCACACCGCAGGGGACCGTGGAGGCGGGCTGCTGCGTGAGGTTGAACGGGTACGTGAACGGGGTCCAGCCCGTCCACCGCCTGTGCTCGCTGCCCGGCGGCACCTCGACGCCCGCCTGGAACGCCGGGATCGGCACCGCGGGCGTGAGCAGCAGGTCGTACGTCTCGTGGAAGCGCCCCATGCGCACGCCCAGCGCCATGCGCGTGTCGACGGCGCCCAGGTAGTCGAGCGCGCTCTTCGCGGCGCCCTCGCGGCAGGCCTCCTGGAGTCCAGGGTCCAGGCTCGCGAACTGCTCGGTGCCCAGGTGTTCGACGACCTTGGCGGCGCCGGAGAACCACAGCGTGTGGTACGCCTCGACCGGGTCGGAGAAGCCGGGGTCGGCCTCTTCGACGTCGGCCCCGAGGTCGGCCAGGAGCCGGGCGACGGCGGCGACACGCTCGGCGACCTCCGGGTCCACGGGAGCGTTCACGAGGGTCGGCGCGTAGGCGATGCGCAGTCCGCGCAGGGAGCCGTCGGCGAGGGCCTCGGTGACGGCGCCGCGGTAACCGCGCAGCGGCGCGTCGAGCGCCGACCAGTCGCGGCTGTCGAAGCCCGTGACCGCGTCCATCAGGAGCGCCGCGTCCTCGACCGTGCGGGTCATGGGGCCCGCGTGCGCGAGGGTGCCGAAGGGGCTCGCCGGGTAGAGCGGGATCCGCCCGTACGTGGGCTTCATGCCGAAGATGCCGCAGAACGCGGCCGGGATGCGCACCGAGCCGCCGCCGTCCGTCCCGATGGACAGCGGTGCCATGCCGGCGGCGACGGCCGCGGCGCTGCCGCCGGAGGAGCCGCCCGAGGTCGTCGACGGGTCCCACGGGTTGCGGGTCACGCCGGTCAGCGGGTTGTCGGTGACGCCCTTCCAGCCGAACTCCGGCGTCGTCGTCTTGCCGACGAACACGGCGCCCTGGTCCCGCATCCGGGCGACGCACGGCGCGTCCTCGTCCCACTCCCGGTCGGCCGCGATGCTGAGGGAGCCACGCAGCGTGGGGTGGCCCTTGGTGAGCATCAGGTCCTTGATCGAGGTCGGTACGCCGTCGAGGAGGCCCAGGGCCTCGCCGCGCCGCCGCCGCTCCTCGCTCGCCCTCGCCTGGGCGAGCGCCTCGTCCCGGTTCACCAGGCAGAAGGCGTTGAGCTTGCCGTCGACGGCCTCGATGCGGTCGAGCACGGAGACGGTGGCCTCGACCGGCGACAGGTCGCCGCTCTCGTAGGCGGCGAGCAGTTCGGTGGCGGTCAGGGCGTACGGCTCCTGGGGAGCCGGGGTGCTCGTGCCGGTCGCGGGGGTCGCATCGGTCGTGCTGGTCATCGGGAGACCTCCTCTGCTGCGGCCTGCGGGGCGTCCGCGACCGGTACGTAACCCAGTTCCTTGTCCACGACATTGCGCAGCGGGCGGCCCGCCCGCCAGCGCGCGAAGTTGTCGGCGAAGACCTCGGCGAGGTCGTCGAGCCAGGTGTCGGTGTCGGCCGACATGTGCGGGGAGACCAGCAGGTTCGGCGCGCCCCAGAGCGGGTTGTCGGCGGGCAGCGGCTCCTGGCGGAACACGTCGAGCGCCGCGCCACCCAGGTGGCCGTCCTCCAGGGCGGCGAGGAGATCCTTCTCGACGACCATGGGGCCGCGTCCGACGTTGACGAAGCGGGCGCCCCGCTTCATTCGGCCGAACGTGGCCGCGTCGAACAGGTCCTGCGTCTGCTCGGTCAGCGGCGCCGCGCAGACCACCCAGTCGGCGCGCGCGAGCAGCGCGTCCAGTTCGTCGAAGGCGTGCACGGTGCCGACCTCGGGGTCGCCGTCCCTCCGTGTGCGTCCGACCAGGTCGGTCTCGATGCCGAGCGCCCGCAGGGTGCGCACGACGGCCCGGCCGATGGGGCCGCCGCCGAGCACGACGGCGCGCGTGCCCCAGACCCGCTGGGTGACCCGGTGCCGCCAGACGCGCTCGCGCTGCCGCTCGTAGGTGCCGGCGAAGTCCTTGGCGAGGGCGATGATCTGTCCCGCGACGTACTCGGCGATGGGCTGTTCGAAAACGCCGCGGGAGTTCGTCAGGATCGCCTCGGACTCCCGCAGGGCGGGGAACATCAGCCGGTCGACTCCGGCGCTCGCGGTGTGCACCCAGCGCGGGCCGCCCCGTTCGGGCCAGGCGCCGGGCAGCGCCTCGGTGCCGAACTCCCACACCAACAGCGCATCGGCGTTCGGCAGTTCGGCGGCGAGCCGGTCCTCGGGGATGCACACGAGCTCGGCGTGGGCGGCCACCTCGTCCAGGCCGTTCGGCCGGTGGTCGGCGAGCACCAGAACGCGGGATTTCTCGGTCTTCGGCACGGCGGTCCTTCGGGTCGCCCGGCGAATGCGGCGACGGTTGGTGCGGACGGTATGCGAGGAGCGGTTCGAGGGTTGACCATGGAGGGACGAAAGCTCTTCCGGAGCTGGGGAAGGGCCGTCCCCCGGGCTGAATTCCCAGCTCTTTACCGAGGCTTTCACCACGATGAACGAGCAGCCCCCCGTAGGGGATTGACACGCTAAGCAGCCGATCTTTACGTTGTCAACAATCTACAGGCGACCCACGGGCAATCTCTGCTACCCGTGGAGCGCCAAACCAAACACCCCTCCGCACCACCTGTCATCACACGTCCACCTCAGGCGTACGGACCGCTTCCCGTACGCGTGCAGCCACGAAGGGGCACTGCATTGGACATCACGACCTTCGGCGGGCCCGTCCCCCAGCTCGGCATCGGCGTCGTCGCGCCGTTCGACTTCGCGCTCGACCGCGAACTGTGGCGCTGGACCCCCGAGGAGGTCTCCCTCCATCTGACCCGCACCCCGTACGTCCCCGTCGAGGTCAGCGTGGACATGGCTCGTCTGATCAGCGAGCACGAGACCCTGCACAACGCCGTCATGGCGCTCGACGCGGTGCGGCCCGCGTCCTTCGCGTACGCCTGCACATCGGGCAGTTTCGTCGGCGGCACCGCGCACGAACGTGCGATGTGCGTGTCCATGAGCGGCGCGGGCCGCGGCGCGCCGTCCGTGACGACGTCGGGGGCACTGCTCGAGGCCGTCACCGAGCTGGGCGCGCGCCGGGTCAGCGTGATCACGCCGTACACGGCCTCGCTCACCGACTCGCTCGCCGACTTCCTGGGAGAGGCGGGCGTGGAGGTGGTCGGCCGTCAGTACATGGGCCTGACCGGGGAGATCTGGAAGGTCGGCTACCGCAACGTGGTGGAACTGGCCCGCTCGGCGGACCTGACGCACGCGGACTGCCTCTTCATCAGCTGCACGAACCTGCCCACGTACGACGTGATCCCGCAGTTGGAGGCGGAGCTGCGGATCCCGGTGATCTCCGCCAACCAGGTCACGATGTGGTCCGCGCTGCGGCACGTGGGCGCGCACGCCGCGGGTGACTACCAGTCGCTGATCGACCCGGCGGCCCGCGCCGCCCTCGCGCCGTACCACGCGCAGGGCGCCACTCCGCCGCCGCCCGCCGCCGCGGCGGCCGTCGTACGGGAGGCCGCCGACCGGGAGCAGCTCGCCGCGCCCGAGACCCCGGCGGCCGCTCCCCCGGACGAACCGGCCGCCGACCTCGACCTCGGCTGAGCCCTCCGAAGCCGCGCCACCTCCGTGGCGCTGCCGCTCTTCACACTGTCAACAATCTACATTTGACCGGATTCCCGGTACACTGCCTGCACGAAAGGACGACAGAAGCATGAGCGAGAAGACCACCCGCGTCGGGTTCCTGTACCCCGGACACTCCGCCGAGGACGACTACCCGCGCCTCGAGCGGATGATCGGCGGCGGCGCCCGGCTCACGCTCGTCCACACGGACATCGGCGTGGACGCGCACCGGGTGGACGACCTCCTGGAGATGGGCTCCACGCACCGTCTCAAGGCGGCGCTCGGCGAGCTGCTGGCCCAGCCGCAGGACGTGGTCGTCTGGGCGTGCACCAGCGCCAGCTTCATCTTCGGTCCCGACGGCGCCCGGAGGCAGGTCGCCGAGCTCGCGGAGGCCGCCGGCCTCCCGGTCGAGCGGGCCTCCTCGACGTCCTTCGCCTTCGCGCACGCGGTGCAGGCGCTCGGCGTGCGCCGGCTCGCCATCGCGGCGACGTACCCGGACGACGTGGCGGGCTACTTCGTACGGTTCCTGGAGCACCACGGCTCCGAGGTCGTCTCGGTGTCGGGCCAGGGCATCATCACCGCCGCCGAGGTCGGCACGCTGGGCCGCGAGCAGGTCATCGAGCTGGCGCGGAGCAACGACCACCCGGACGCCGAGGCGATCCTGCTGCCCGACACGGCCCTGCACAGCGCCGCCTGGCTGGACGACCTGGAAGAGGCCGTCGGCAAGCCCGTCCTGACCGCCAACCAGGTCACCGCCTGGGAGGGCCTGCGGCTCGCGGGCGACGAGGCACCGCGCGAGGGCCTCGGCTCGCTGTTCCGGCTCTCCCGCTCGTCCCATTCCCCGTCCCCCGCGGCCGTGTGAAGCGGCAGCCGCGCCGTTTGAGGAAGCGAACTGAATATGGCCACTGCGAAGACACTGCGACCGGTCAAGCGTGAACCCGCGGCGACCGTCATCGCCGCCCAGCTGACCGAAGCGATCATGAACGGCACCCTGGCGCCCGGCACCCAGCTGGGCGAGGCCGAGCTGGCGGGCCAGCTCGGCGTGAGCCGGGGCCCGCTGCGCGAGGCGCTGCAGCGCCTGGTGCAGCAGGGCATCGCCGTCAGCGCACCGCATCGCGGAGTCTTCGTGACCCGCCTCGACGAGGACGACGTGCGCGACATCTACCTGGCGCGCACGGCCATGGAGTCCGCGGCCTGCCGGCTCGTGCTCCAGCAGCACCCGCAGTCCACGGCGGACCACCTGGAGAAGGCGCACCGCCGGATGGAGTCGGCGGCGCGGCGGGGCAACGACGCGGCGCTGAGCGCCGCCGACATGGACTTTCACCAGGTCCTCGTCGAGGAGTCGGGCAGCCCGCGCCTGCAGCGCATCGCACAGACCCTGTTCGTGGAGACGCGGATGTGCCTGTCGGTCCTCACCGACGACCACCCCGACCCGGACGCGCTGGTCGAGGAGCACGCCGAGCTGATCGAGGCGATGCGCGACGAGGACGAGGAGCGGCTGCTCACGCTCCTCGACGCGCACATGCAGGACGCGGTCATCCGCCTCACGGGCGCGTCCGCGCAGGTGGCTGCCGAACCGGACGCGGCGGCTGGCTGATCCTTTCCGACACACACGTACGGCCTCCGGCGACCCGTCGCCGGGGGCCGTACGCATGCCCGGCCGCCTGTCGGAAATCCGTGAATCGGGGCACCCCCGCATCGGTTTTCCGGGGTTCGGCCCCGCTGGCTGGCCTCGACGGCGTCCGAGGACGGAGGGTGCACCAGGTCGGAAAGTCGAGCGCGGCGCGCGGCGCCGCAGGAGAGGGTCTTCGTGAACGTGGCGACAACGGCGAACGGAACACAGGAGCGGCGGGCCGTCACCCTCGTCATGGCCTGTGTCGGGGTGTTCGTCGCCTATCTGCCGGTGACTTCCGTGTCGGTGAGTCTCCCGGCGATCCAGCGCGCGCTGGGCGCATCCACATCCGAGCTGTCCTGGGTGTCGGACGCGTTCGTCCTGCCGATGGCGGCGCTCATCCTGACGGCGGGCGTGTTCGGCGACGTGCACGGGCGCAAGAAAGTGTTCCAGGCCGGTCTGGTGTTCACCGCCATCGGCGCCGCGACCGCGCTGTGTGCCCAGTCGGTCGAGGTGGTGTGGACCGGTCAGGCGCTCGCCGGGATCGGCGCGGCGGCGCTGCTGCCGACGACGCTGGCGATGATCAGCCAGGCGGTGCCCGATCCGCGTGAGCGCGGCAAGTTCGTGGGTCTGTGGGCGTCCTCGCTGATGGCGGCGCTGGCGGTGGGTCCGCTCGTCTCGGGCGTGATCCTCGACCACGCGGACTGGCGCTGGATCTATCTGCCGTCGATACCGGTGGCGCTGCTCGCCATGGTGGTCGCCGCCGTGCTGGTCACGGACTCCCGCGCCCCGCACGCCCGGGCCCTGGACTGGCCGGGGCAGATCACCGCGACGGTCGCCATCACGGCGCTCGTGTACGGGGTCATCGAGGGCGGCGCCGGGTCGTTCTCGGACACCCGGGTGCTCGTGGCGCTGTCGCTCGCCGTGGTCGGCCTGATCGCCTTCGTCCTCTTCGAGCGGCGCAGCGCGAGCCCGATGCTGGACCTGGGGCTCTTCCGCAGCGCCGGCTTCAGCGCGACGACCCTGATCGCGATGATCACGTTCATGGGGCTCATCGGGTTCTTCTTCGTCCTGAGCCTCTACTTCGGCATGGTGCAGCAGCTCGCGACCCTCGACGCCGGGTACCGGCTGCTGATGGTGACCGGGGTGTGCTTCTTCGTCGGCCCGGTGGCCGGGCGGGTGATGCACCGGATCTCGCCGCGCGTGCTGATCACCGTCGGTCTGCTGTGCGCGGCGGGCTCGCTGTTCTCGCTGACGTCGCTCACCGCCGACACCTCGTTCGGCCCGATGGCCTGGCGTCTCGCCCTGCTCGGGCTCGGCATGGGTCTCGTCGTCACGCCGATGACCGCGACCGCCGTGTCGTCCGTGCCGCACCACCTGGCGGGCATGGCGGCGGCGGGCAACAACGCGCTGCGGCAGGTCGGCGGCGCGCTCGGTCCCGCGATCCTCGGCGCGCTGCTCACGTCCCGGTCCACGGGGAACCTGGCGGAGCACCTGGCCGATGCCGGGGTCACCGGGTCCACGGCGGAGCGGATCGTCGGGGCGGCCGAGTCGCAGGGGCTCGGGGCGGTCGCCCAGTTGGACCTCGGAGCGAACCGGGGGCGGGCGCTCGGCGCGCTGTCCGAGGCGTTCCTCGACGGGATGCAGCTCTGTCTGATCGTGGCCGGTTCGCTGGCCGTGCTCGCGGCCCTGGTGGGTGCGGTGCTGCTGCGCCGTCCGCGCAAGGCTCCCGCGCCGGTCGAGGCGGCGGAGCCCGCCCAGTCCGGCACCGTGCGCGACGTGTCCGAGCCCGCCCTCTCCGGCACGGTGCGCGACGTGTCCGAGCCCGCCCTCTCGGGCACCGTGCGCGACGCGGCGGGCGCGGGCCTCGCGGGCGCCGTGCTCACCCTCATCTCGCCCACGGGTCAGCAGCTCGCCCGCGCGGTCGCCGACGCCGACGGGTACTACCGCGTGGGCGTGCCGGGCCCCGGCGCCCACGTGCTGATCACGACGGCGGAGGGCCACCACCCGCACGCCACGAATCTGGTCCTCGCCGACCGGTCGACCGCGCACGACATCCTGCTCTCCGGCGCGGGCAGCCTCACCGGGAAGATCGTCGGCGCCGACGGACTGCCCGTCGCGCACGCCGTCGTGACGGTGACCGACCCGCGCGGCGACGTGCTGGCGAGCGGCACCACCGACCCGGCGGGAAGCTACGTCTTCGGGGACATCGCGGAGGGCGACATCACCATCTCCGTGACCGCCGAGGGGTTCCGGCCCACCGCCGTCGCGGCGCAGGCCTCCTCCTCGGCGACCGTGCAGCCGGACATCGCGCTGCGGCCGGGCGTCCGGCTTCAGGGGCAGGTGCGGACGAAGGCGGGGCTGCGGCCGCTGTCCGACGCGCTCGTGACGCTGCTGGACGCCGCCGGGAACGTGGTCGGCACCTCGACCACCGGCTCGGACGGCGCGTACGCCTTCGGTGATCTGGACGCGGGAGAGTACTCGCTGGTCGCCAGCGGTTACCCGGCGTCCGCCACGTCGGTGTCGGTGAACGGCCGTACGGTGGACGGCCTCGACCTGGACCTGGCGCACCGGCGCGGCTGAGCCCGCGCGCACGACGAGCCCGAGCCCGAGGCCGCTTCCGCGCGGTCTCGGGCTCGTCCGTTCACGACGGCGCCCCGGGCTCCTTTACGATCACGGATACACCCATCCGTCCTGATCACGCCCCCCGGAGCCCCACGTGCTCGACGCACTCGACCTGCGGTTGCTGCAGGCCCTGCAGCTCGACGGGCGTGCGCCGTTCAGCAAGATCGCGGCCGTCCTCGGTGTTTCCGACCAGACCGTCGCACGCCGTTTCCGGCGGCTGCGCGAGAGTGTCCGCCTTCGGGTCGTCGGGGTCACCGACGAGGCGCTGCTCGGGCGCAGCAGTTGGCTGGTCCGGCTGCGCTGCGCCCCGGACGGCGCGGAGCAGCTGGCGGGGGCGCTGGCGCGGCGCCCCGACACCTCGTACGTGGGTCTGCTCTCCGGCGGCACGGAGGTGCTGTGCTCGATCAAGCCGCGCGGCGGGCAGGAGGACGAGCCGCTGCTCGCACGGCTCCAGCGGACACCGCTCGTCACCTCGGCGACCGCGCAGTGCGTCCTGCATCCGTTCTACGGTGGCCCGGTCGGCTGGCTCAACAAGATCAATGCGCTGGACGCGGACCAGGAGGCGGCGCTGCGGCTCCCGTCGGCCGCCGAACCGTCCGCGCCTCCCCCGGTCCTCGACGACGTCGACGAGACACTGCTCGCGCTGCTGCGCCGCGACGGGCGGGTCGCGCTGACCGAGCTCCAGGCGGCCACCGGCCAGTCCGAGTCGGTGGTCAAGCGCCGTCTGGACCGGCTGCGGTCGAGCGGCGTCCTCTACTTCGATGTACAGCACACCCACGAGTTGCTGGGCCGGTCCGTGATGGCGGCCCTGTGGCTCACCGTCGCGCCGTCCGCGCTCGCGTCCGTGGGCGAGTCGCTCGCGGCGCATCCCGAGGTCCGGTTCGCGGCGGCGGTGACGGGGGTGGCCGGAGTGTTCGCGGCGACCGTGCACCGCGACACCCGCGCGCTGTACACGTACCTGAGTGAAAACGTCGGGGCGCTCTCCGGAGTGCGGTCCGTGGAGAGCGCCCTGTTCGTGCGGCAGGTCAAACAGCTGACGTACGAGCCTGGCCGCTGACGTCCCGAGTGGTGCGTCCGCCGACGGTGACGAGCACCAGGCAGGCGAGGGCGACGCAGGCGATCGCGGTGAGCATCACCGAGTAGGGCAGCCACGTCGACAGCGTCGCCAGGACGGTCGGCAGCAGGAAGCCCGAGTAGGCGAGGGTGTAGTAGATGCCGGTCAGGCCCGCCAGGTCGTCGGGGCCCGCCATCCGCTGGATCTCCAGGAGCCCGGAGACGACGGCGATGCCGTATCCGGCGCCGAGCGCGACGGCCGCACCGGCCGCCCACCACGGGGACAGGAGTGCGGAGTTGACGGCGCACAGCACCGTGCCGAGCAGCATCACGGACATCGCCGCCACCGGCGCCCACGCGCCGCGCGAACCCGTGCGGCCGTCGAGCTTCTTGGCCAGCGGCTGCACGGCGAAACCGGTGCCCAGGGTCAGCACGGTCAGCGCGGTCGCGTAGGCGAGGCCCCAGTGGCCGACCCGGTTGTCGACGAGCTGCGGCATGACCGCGTAGGCGAGACCGGCCGCGCCGAACACCCACGGCGCCATCGGCAGCACCACCCAGCGGAAGCGGCGGCGGGCGGCGGCGGGTATGCGCAGGTCGGCGGCGAGTTCACGGAGCAGCGCGCCGGACGAGCGGACCTTGGCCCGGGTCTCCGGGATGCGCAGCAGGAGCACCGGGACGGCGGCGGTGAGCACGATGTGGACGACGTACGGCGTCACCATCGGCCAGGGGCCCCACTGGGCCAGGGCGCCGGCGACGCCCGCGCCGAGGGCAAAGCCCGCGGTCTGGCACAGGGAGGCGCGGCGCGCGGCGGCACCGGGGTCCGCGCCGGTCGACAGTTCCTTGACCCAGCTGCTGCCGACGGCCATGGCGATGCCGACGGCGACGCCGGTCATCAGGCGGCCCACGTAGATCGGCCAGGCGCTCTGTTCGCCGAAGCACAGGATGAGGCTCGCGAGGATGGAGGCGACGGCCCCGGCGATCATCACCGGCCGTCGTCCGCTGCGGTCGGACATCGGCCCGGCGAGCAGCAGGCCGGGGACCAGGCCGACGACGTAGGCGCCGAGGAAGGCGTCGACGCTGAGCGTCGAATAGCCGCCCAGTTCGCGGTACATGAGCAGGAGCGGCGTGAACTGGTTGCCGCCCCAGCCGCAGACGAACATCGCCGCGGCGACGGTCCGCCACTGGCCGGGGCGGATCTGAGCGGCCGGCTGTTCGGTCGACCGCTGGGTGGATTGTGTGTCGAGCATTGTGAGGGCAGGGCTCTTTCAGGGGTGGCAGGGGTGGGGGGTGCGGTTGTTGTGGGGGGGCTATCGGTCGTCGGCGGGACGGCCGTGCGTGGCTTCCAGGTGGGCGCGCAGTGCCGCGGCGAACGCGGCGTCGTCCCGTGCGCCGAGGTGGCCGAGCAGCGCCTCGTGCTCGTCGGCCAGGCCGGGCAGCCGCTCGGGCCGGTGCCCGAGCGCAGAGACGCTCATGCGGCGTTGCCGGTCGCCGAGGGTCTCGTAGAAGCGGGCCGCGATCGCGTTCCCGGAGGCCTCGACGACGCCTCGGTGGAAGGCCTCGTCCGCGACGGCGAAGGCGCGTACGTCCCCGGCGCGCGCCAATTCGCGCTGCTGCGCGACGAGGTCACGCAGCCGCTCCTCGTGCTCGGGGGCGAGGCCGACGCGGGCGATGCGTTCGGCGGCGGACTGTTCGACCGCCTGTCGCATCTCCAGCACGTCCGCTGCTTCCCCCGGCGGGACGGGCACCACGACGGCGCCGCGCTTGGGGTGCAGCCTCAGCAGTTCCTCGGACTCCAGGCGCAGGAACGCCTCCCGTACGGGCGTCCGGCTGACCTGCACCCGCTCGGCGATCTCCCCTTCACTGATGAGGCTGCCGCCGGGCAGCTTCCCGGTGAGGATCAGCTCCTTGGTGACGGCGTAGACCGTGGTGGCCGCCGACGCGGGTTTCGTCTGCTGAGGCTGGATCCGAGGCATGCCCGGACCCTAGCAGGCATAGATACAAGCTTGTATCTATGCCCCCTCCCTCGCTTTCAGGCCGCCCGCTCCAGGCAGTCCTCCACCACATGCTTGTCGAGCGCGGCCCGCACGAGGGCCGCCGACAGTTCGGCCCGTGGGGTGTCGCCGGCGAGGCGGGTCAGGGTGGTGGGGTTCTTCGGGAGGCCCAGGCGTTCAGCGCCCTGGAGGGCCTTGGCGTCCAGGAACGGGGCGTACTCCGGCCAGATGTCCTGGACCTCGCGCAGGAAGATGTTCGCTCCGGTCGGTCCGAGGCCGGGCGTGCGGCGCAGCAGGGCGCGCAGCTCCGTCCCGTCGCCGTCCGCCTGTGCGCGCATCCCGCGCAGGTCGCCGCCCCAGTCGTCGAGCAGCATGCGGGCGCCGTCGCCGAGCTGGGTGGCGGTGCGTTCGTCGTAGCGGCGGTAGCCGCCCTCCCCCAGCGCGTCGACGCGCTGCTGCCAGGTCGCGTCGGCCATGCCGCGCGGGTCGCGCAGGCCCGCCTCGTACAGGGCCCGGGTCGTGGCCACCGCGACCGAGGCCCGGATGCGGGCGCTGAGCAGGCTCGCGAGGACGAGCGTGCGGTAGAGGGGTTGCGGGGTGTTCTTGAGGCGGATGCCCGCCTCCGCGGCGTAGGTCCTCCCCTCGTGGTCGAGGAGTGCGCGCAGCACCTTCTTGTCGTCGGCCGTGGTCACGTGTGCTCCCTGACGACGTCGGTCGGATCCTTGTCGTCCCGCAGTCCCTGGTAGCGGGGGTGGCGCAGCATGCCGTCGCGGGTCCATTCGGAGAACTCGATCTGTGCGACGAGCCGTGGCCGCGCCCAGTGCGCGGTGCGTTCGGCGACGCGGTCGGTGAACGGCGAGCGGTCCTGCCGGAGTTCGTCGAGGCGTTCGCGCAGGGCGAGGAGGGTGCGCCGGTCGAAGCCGGTGCCGACCTTGCCCGCGTAGCGCAGCCGGTCGCCTTCGTAGTAGCCGATCAGGAGGGCGCCGATGCCCTCCCTGCTGCCGGTGGGCTCGGTGAAGCCGCCGACCACGAACTCCTGTCCGTGGGCGCACTTCAGTTTCAGCCAGTCCCCGGAGCGGCGCGGCTGGTACGTGCTGTCGGCGCGCTTGGCGATGAGCCCCTCCCAGCCGCGCCGGCAGGCGTCGGCGAGGAGTTCGGGGCCGCCCTCGTTGCGGTGGCTGCTGAAGCGGAGCGGGTCGGTGAACGTGAGCGCCTGCCGCAGCAGGGACTTACGGGTGCGCAGCGGCAGGCGGCGGACGTCCGTGCCGTCGAGACGCAGCAGGTCGAACACGTAGTACTTCACGGCGACCGGGCTCGCCGCGACGTCGCGGGGCCGGGTCAGGCCCATGCGCTGCTGGAGCCGCGCGAAGTCGGTGCGGCCGTGCGCGTACGCGACGATCTCGCCGTCGACGGTGAAGTCTGCGGCGTCCTGCGCGTCGAGCGCCTCGACGATCTCGGGGTACGTGGCGTCGATGCGGCGCCCCGAACGGGAGCGCAGCGTGGTGCGGCCGTTCTCGCGGACGGCGAGGACGCGGACGCCGTCCAGTTTTCGTTCGAAGACCCAGCCCTTGGCGAACTCGCGGCGGTCGCTCAGCGTCGCGAGCATCGGCGCGGCCGCCAGTTCGACGCCGGGGGCCGCGTCGCGGAGCCGGCGTTCCAGGTCGGACGGGAGTGTGTCGAGGAGGCCGGTCATGTGCCGTCACCGCCGTCGGAATCCTCGGCGACCTGGCGCAGGGTGCGGCCGCTGCGGGCGGAGCGGGCGCGCCGGGGGTCGGGGGTGCCGCCGCCCGTGCCGCCGGTTCCTTCGCGTACGAGGAGCCAGGTGGGTCGGGACTCGCGGCCCTTGAAGCGGGTCAGCGCGTACCGGCCGCGCAGTTTCTCGCCGTGCAGGTCGAAGGTGGCGTGGCCGTTCTCCAGCGCCTCGGCGAACGGTACGGGCCGGTCCCGCTTGTCGTGGCTCGCGGGGCTGTAGGTGCCCCGGTCCCAGACGATGACGGTGCCGCCGCCGTACTCGTCGTGCGGGATGACGCCCTCGAAGTCGCGGTATTCGAGGGGGTGGTCCTCGGTGGGGAGGGCGAGCCGCTTGTCGTGCGGGTCGGTGGAGGGGCCCTTCGGGACCGACCAGGACTTGAGGACGCCGTCGACCTCCAGGCGGAAGTCGAAGTGCATCGTGCTCGCGTCGTGGATCTGCACCACGAAGACGGGCTCGTCACCTCGCGCCGCGGTGGACGCGCCGGACGGCTCGCCGGTGGCGTCGAAGTCCCGCTTGCCCCGGTAGGCCCGCAGCCGGTCCTTCCCGCTCACGGCCACTCCCTTCGGTCGGGCCGCCGCTCCTGCTCGGCCCGGGCCGGGTACCCGTGATCGTCACGGGCACACGGCCGTCCGTGATCGCTGGTCCGCTGGTCCACTCAGGCCGCGGACGCCTCGTCGGCGATGGTGCGCTCCTCGCCCGCGGGGTGGGTGAGCTGGTGGACGAGGGCCGCGATGACGCCGCCGACCAGGGGCGCCACGATGAACAGCCACAACTGGGAGAGCGCGTCGCCGCCGGCGAAGATCGCCGGGCCGAGGCTGCGCGCCGGGTTGACGGAGGTGCCGGTGAGCGGGATGCCGACGAGGTGGATCACGGCGAGGACGATGCCGATGGGCAGGCCGTCGAAGCCGACCACGGCCACCCGGTGGGTCACGGCGAGCACCACGAACACAAGAAGGAACGTCAGTACGACCTCGGCGAGGAACGCGCCGCCGACGTTGATGTGCACGTCGGAGCGGTCGCCGTAGCCGTTGGAGCCGAAGGCGCCGCTGGTCTTGAGGCCGGGCACCTGCTTGGCGAGCAGGAACAGCAGGGCCGCGCCGACGATGCCGCCGACGAACTGGGCGATCCAGTAGCGGACCGCGGTCGCGACGTCGATGCGGCGGGCGCACAGCATGCCCAGCGTCACGGCCGGGTTGACGTGGCAGCCCGAGATCGGGCCGAGGGCGTAGGCCAGGGCGAGCAGCGTGAAGCCGAACGCGAGGGCGATGCCGAGGGTGCCGATGAACTGGGCTCCCAGGACCGCGGATCCGACGGCGAAGAACACCAGCAGCAACGTGCCGAGAAACTCCGAAATGACAGCGCGCGTCTGCATCTCCTGCGTTTCCTGCATCTCCACCACCTCGAACCTAGAAACGTAGCGTCACTTACTTGTGAGGCTCACGTGTCCGGGCCGTCGGCGCAGAGCGAGGCGGTTTGAATACCGCCGTTCGGGTGACAGGTGCTGTTCGGGGCGGGCGGGTCAGTCCTCGCCCCATGCCTGAAGGAGTATGTCGACGACTTCGTCGAGGTCGGCGTCGGCCAGGTCGTCGAAGGCGTCGGAGTGGCGGGCGAGCAGCACTCCGGCGACCGAGGCGACCAGGACGTCGGCGCGCAGTCCGGGACGGTCGCGACCCTCGCGGGTGAAGCGGGCGCGCAGCGGTTCGACGAGCCGGGCCTGGAGGGCGGCGCGGGCGGCGTCCTGCGCGGCCTGGTCGCTGGAGGGCTGCACGGCGACGCGCAGCAGCGGCACGGGTCCGCGCCGCTCCGCGCGCTCGGCGACCTCGCGCAGCCGGGGTCCGGTGAGCAGGTCGTCCGGGACGCTGTCGCCGTGTTCGGCGCGCAGTACCGCCACGTACAGCAGGGCCTTGCTGCCGAAGTAGCGGGAGATGAGGGCGGCGTCGACCCCGGCCCGTTCGCCGATCTCGCGGATGGTGGTGCGGTCGTAGCCGCGCTCGGAGAACAGTTCGGTGGCCGCCCGCAGCAGCGCCTCGCGGCTGCGGGCGCTGCTCCGGCGGCGGTCGGGGGCGGCCTCGGCGGTCATGCGCGGCTCGGCTCGGTGCGTGCCTCGGCGGCGGCGCCGGCCGCGACGACGGAGGGGCGCGGGCGGACGCCGACGCGGGTGAGGACCACGGCGATGACGGCGGTGACGAGGAAGGCGGCGCAGCCGACGAGACCCGCGGTGCGGTAGCCGTCGTTGGTGGGGAGCGCGGCGCCGGGGGCGGTGGAGGCCTGGAGCACGACGGCGCTGAGCGCGCTGCCCGTCGAGTAACCGATGTACTTCACGACCTGGTTGAAACTCATCGCGCTGCCGGTCTCCGCCGCGGGCACGCCGCCGACGATGAGTCCGGGCGTGACGGCGAAGGTGACGCCCACGCCGAGGCCGGCGAGCGCCATCATCGTGCCGATGCCCCACAGGCTGGAACGGGCGAGCAGGAAGCAGACGAGCGAGGCGAGCGAGAGCAGGCAGCCGAGCGGCAGCATGCGGGCGGGCGTCGCGGCCCGGCCCATGGCCCGCACCAGACGCCCGGTGACCAGGCTGGCCGCGGAGAACGGCACGAGCAGCAGGCCGGTGACGACGACGGAGGCGCCGAATCCGTAGCCGCTGCTGTCGGGGGTCTGGACGTAGCGGGTCACCAGGGAGATCAGCAGGTAGGTGCCGACGCCGCCGACCATGGTGGTCAGGTTGGCGACGAGGACGCCGCGGTCCTTGACGAGCCGGACGCGGACGAGGGGGTGCGTGGAGCGCAGCGAGTGCGCGATCCAGCCGCCGAGCAGCACCACCGCCGCGACCGCGAGGGCCAGCAGGGGCGCGGAGAGCCAGCCCCAGCGCTCCCCTTCGGCGAGCGCGAGGAGCAGCGCGGCCATGCCTCCGGCGAGGAGGAGCGCGCCGGGCACGTCCATCGGCGTGCTCGGCCGGTGCGGGGGCTTGGGGACGACGACGAGGGTGGCGAGGAACGCGGCGGCGGCCGTGGCGAGCGCGAACCAGAATCCGGCGTACATGCCGAGGTACTCCGCGAAGAGCCCCGTGATCGGGTAGCCGAGGCCGATGCCCGCGGCGGTGGTCAGCGACAGTGTGGTGACCGCGCCGCGCGCCTTCTCCGGCGGCAGCGCGTCGCGCGCGGTCGCGATGGCCAGCGGTACGAGTCCCATGCCGACGCCCTGCAGCGCCCGGCCCACCAGGAGGCAGGCGAACCCGACGGGCAGCGCCGCGAGCAGGCTGCCGACGAACACGGCGGCGAGGCCGCCGAGGATGACGCGCTTGCGGTGCGGACCGTCACCGAGCCGCCCCATGACGGGGGTTGCGATGGCGCCGACCAGCATGGTGACCGTCAATGCCCACTGCGCGGTGGAGACGGCGACGTGGTCCTCCGCGGCGATGGTCGGGATCAGCGGCGCGCCGAGGCTGCTGACGACGGCGACGAGCATCCCGAGGCTGACCAGGACCGGTACGAGGGCGCGCGGGTGGCGGAGCGGGGCGGGGGTCGAAGCGGGCGTCGGTATGGAGGGCTGCAAGGTCTTCCCGTTCATGTCATCAAGCGATGTCATCGCATGATGACACGGTGCCCTGGCCTTCTCTGCCTTCAGGGCGTCTTCGGTGGCCGACCTCACATACCGGCTGCGGGGAGTTCCACGGTGACGCGGAGGCCGCCGGAGGGGCGCGGGGTGAGGCCGAGGGTGCCGTCGTGGGCGCGGGTGATGGACTGGACGATGGCCAGGCCGAGGCCGACGCCCGCGTGGTCGGCGCGGATGCGTTCGGTGCCGCGCTGGAAGGGTTCGGTGAGGGTGGCCACCAGCTCAGGGGTCAGTGGTTCGCCCGTGTTCTCCACGGTGAGCAGCACCGCGCCGGGGCGCACGCCGGTGGTGACCCGCACGGTGCCCGCCCCGGGCAGATTGTGGACGATCGCGTTGTGCACGAGGTTCGTGGCCAGTTGCAGCAGGAGCGCCCGCGACCCGGTCGCATGGGCGATGTCCCCGTCGGCTTCGAGGGTGACGCCGCGCTTCTCCGCCAGCGGGAGCAGCGTTTCGATGGCCTCCTCCACCACGAGGGAGAGGTCGACGTCCTCGCGGGTGAAGGCGCGCCGCTCGGCGCGGCTGAGCAGGAGCAGCGCCTCGGTGAGGTCGATCGCGCGGGTGTTGACGGCGCTGAGCCGGTCGATGAGCTCGCCGGTGTCGCGGTGCGGATCGGCGCGGGCCACGTCGAGGAGCGACTTCGAGACGGCGAGCGGGGTGCGCAGCTCGTGGGAGGCGTTGGCGGCGAAGCGCCGCTGTTCGGCCACGTGTGCCTCCAGCTCCGTGAGCATCGCGTCGAAGGCGTCGGCGAGTTCCCGGAACTCGTCGCTGCGGCCCCTCATGCGGATGCGGTGGGAGAACGAGCCGCCCGCGGCCGCGCGCGTGGCGTCGGTGATGCGGTTCAGGGGCGCGAGCATGCGTCCGGCGAGGAACCATCCGCCGATGAGCCCGAACACCAGCAGGCAGCCCATGACGACGGCCGCGTTCGACGCGAAGTCGAGTGCGAGCTGTCTGCGGACCAGCAGTCCGTCGATGCCTGCTGTGACGTCGGGCAGGTCCTTCAGCAGGAAGAACCAGACCGCCGCGAGCATCAGGACTCCGGCGAGCATGAGGAATCCGGCGTAGCTGAGGGTCAGTTTGAGCCGGACGCTGACCCCGCGTGCCCTATCCACGCCCCGCTCCCCCGGCCTGCGGCTGCGCCTCGATGCGGTAGCCGACGCCCGGCACGGTGGCGATGATCCAGGGTTCCCCGAGCCGCTTGCGCAGCGCGGACACGGTGATGCGGACGGCGTTGGTGAACGGGTCGGCGTGCACGTCCCACGCGCGCTCCAGGAGTTCCTCGGCGCTCACGACACCGCCCTCGGCGGCCACCAGGACCTCCAGCACGGCGAACTGCTTCCTGGTCAGTGCGACGAACCGGCCGTCCCGGTAGACCTCCCTGCGGAACGGGTCGAGGCGCAGTCCCGCGATCTCCCGCACGGGCGGCCGGCTGTGGGCGCGCCTGCGGTCGAGCGCGCGGAGCCTGAGCACGAGTTCCTGGAGCTCGAACGGCTTGGTGAGGTAGTCGTCCGCGCCGAGTTCGAAGCCCGAGGCCTTGTCGTCGATGCGGTCGGCCGCGGTCAGCATGAGGATCGGCATGCCGCTGCCGGAGGCGACGATGCGTCTCGCGATCTCGTCGCCGGAGGGTCCGGGGATGTCGCGGTCGAGGACGGCGATGTCGTACGTGTTCACGCTCAGCAGGTCCCGGGCGGTGTGGCCGTCGCCCGCGATGTCGGCGGCGATCGCCTCCAGGCGAAGACCGTCGCGCACGGCCTCCGCCAGATACCGCTCGTCCTCAACAATCAGCACACGCATGGTCTTCACGCTACGAGTCGCCGCGTATCGTCGGCATATCGAAATGCGCAGACGTTGTGGCAACATCGCGCTGCCTTGACTGGCGGCATGACGCGCATCCCAACGGCCCGCCCAAAGCCCTGGCTTCCTCTCATCATCGGCCTCGTCGTCCTCGCGGCGGTGCTCGCGACCGTCCTCGGCCTGCGCTCGCCCGAGCCCTCGTCGGCCTCGCCGCCGAAGAAGGCTCCCCCGACGCCCTCGCCCATGGGCTCGAAGCACGACGCCGTGGGCGAGGCCGACGGGGTGGTCAGCGACGGCGTGACGGTCTTCGACGACACGACCCCGGCCGTCACCAGGCTCCGCCCCGACTTGCTGGGGGCCTTGCGCCGGGCGGCGACGGACGCCTCCGACGACGGAGTCACGTTCCACGTCAACAGCGGCTGGCGCTCCTCCGCGTACCAGAACCGACTGCTCGGCGAGGCGGTCTCCACGTACGGCTCGCGGGCCGAGGCCGCCCGGTGGGTGGCGAGCGCCGACACCTCGCCGCACGTGTCCGGCGACGCGGTCGACCTCGGGCGTTCCGAGGCGACGACGTGGCTCTCCGAACACGGCGCCGCGTACGGGCTCTGCCAGATCTACGGCAATGAGCCCTGGCACTACGAACTGCGTCCCGAGGCCGTCGATCGCGGCTGCCCGGCGCAGTACGCCAATCCCACCGAGGACCCGAGGATGCGGAAGTGACCGACAGCACGCGCGTACGGACGATGCGGTCGCTCCGCGCCCTCTCCCGGCCCGGCCCCTGGAGGCGCGGCCGGGTGCTCGCGGCCCTGGCGGTGCTGCTCGGGCTGCTTCTGCTGCTGCACGCGCGGATCCCCGACCGCGGGGGTCTTGGCAGTCTGGTGGACACCTTCCTGCCCTGGTTCGGCCTCTGCGTGCCGGTGCTGCTCGTCGCGGCGCTGTGGCGGCGGTCCGCCTCCGCCGTGGTGGCGGTGCTGCTGCCGGCCGCGGTGTGGACGGGCCTGTTCGGCGGGGTGCTCGCCGACAAGGCGCAGGCCGACGCCGGCGACCTCACCGTCGTCAGCCACAACGTCGGCGCCGCCAACCGCGATCCGGCGGGCACGGCCCGCGAACTGGCGGCCACGGGCGCCGACGTGCTCGCGCTCGAAGAGATCACGGCGCAGGCCCGGGGCACGTACGAGAAGGAGCTGGCCAGGGAGTATCCGCACCACGCGGTGCGGGGCACGGTCGGGCTGTGGAGCAGGCTGCCGCTGTCGGACGTCGAGGCGGTCGACACCAGGATCGATGTCGGGCCGCTGGGGGCCGCCAAGTCCGCGGCCGAGAAGGAGGGGTACGCCCGGGCGCTGCGTGCCACGGTCACCGCGGAGCGGGGCCCGGTGGCGGTGTACGTGGCCCACCTCGGTTCCGTACGTGTCACGCCCCGCACCGGTTTCGGGACGGGCGGCCGGGACCGGAACGCGCGGGCGCTCGCGGAGGCGATCGCCGCCGAGGACTACGAGCGGGTGGTGCTGCTCGGCGATCTCAACGGCTCGACGGACGACCGCGCCTTCGACGGCCTCACGCGGCAGCTGCGCTCGGCCCAGGAGGAGGCGGGCGACGGCTTCGGCTTCAGCTATCCGGCGGACTTCCCCGTGGTGCGGATCGACCAGATCCTGGTCCGGGGCGTCACGGCGGACAGCTCCCGGGTACTGCCGGCGACCGGCAGCGACCACCGGCCGGTGGCGGCCGGGATCAGCTGGTAGCAGACGGCGAGTGCCGGGCCCCGCGAGGTGCGGGGCCCGGCACGTGGGTGGCCGCTTCGGAGCGGCCGTCCCGGCCTGTCGGCGCGACCCGAGGACCGGCCGGGACGATCGTGTGTCGCCGTCCGGGGGTCAGTTGCCCAGCGCGTCGATCAGCGCCTTGGTGACGTCCTCGGTGGTGGCGGTGCCGCCGACGTCGCGAGTGAGGGTCCCGGCCCCGGTGACCGTCTCGATCGCCTTGTTGAGACGGGCCGCCTGGTCGGGCAGGCCGAAGTGCTCCAGCATCAGCGCGGCGCTGCCGACCGCGCCGATCGGATTGGCCAGGCCCTGTCCGGCGATGTCGGGCGCGGAGCCGTGCACCGGTTCGAACATGCTCGGGAAGCGCCGCTCCGGGTTGAGGTTGGCGCTGGCCGCGAGACCGAGACTGCCGGCGAGTGCGCTGCCGAGGTCGGAGAGGATGTCGGCGTTCAGGTTGGAGGCCACGACCACCGACAGGTCCTCCGGCTTGAGCACGAACTTCGCCGACATCGCGTCGACGAGCACGCTCTCGGTCTCCACGTCCGGGTACTCGGCGGCCACCCGCTTGAACACGTCGTCCCACAGCACCATGCCGTACTGCTGGGCGTTGGACTTGGTGACCGAGGAGACCTTGCGGCGCGTGCGGGTGCGGGCGAGGTCGAAGGCGAAGCGGATGATGCGCTCGCAGCCCACCTCGGTGAACAGGGAGGACTGGACGGCCACTTCGCCGCCGGGACCGCGCCCGGAGAGGTTCCGGCCGCCGAGCCCCGCGTACTCGCCCTCGCTGTTCTCGCGGACGACGACCCAGTCGAGCTCGGTGTCGTCGGCCTTGCGCAGCGGGCTGAGCACGCCGGGCAGGAAGTGCACGGGTCGGACGTTGGCCCACTGGTCGAAGTTCTGGCAGATCTTCAGGCGCAGGCCCCACAGGCTGACCTCGTCGGGGACGCTGGGCCAGCCGACCGCGCCGAAGTAGATGGCGTCGAAGTCCTTGAGCTGCTCCAGGCCGTTGTCGGCCATCATCTTGCCGGTGCGGGCGTAGTAGTCGCAGCCCCAGTCGAACTCCTGCCAGTCGAAGGCGAAGCTTCCGTCGGAGGCGTCGGCGAGGGCGTCGAGGACGGCGCGCCCCGCCGCCACGACCTCGGTGCCGACGCCGTCGGCGGGGATGGCGGCGATGCGGAAGGTGCGGGGCTCGGACACGAAGGCCTCCAGGAGTACGGGAAACGCCCGTGGCCAAGGGGGTACTCAAGAGCGCCTGGCCGGGCGGCGGTTGGTGTGTTCCCGAGTCAACAGGCCGGTGCGCGCAGCGTCCAAGACATGCTTCCGATGCGACACATAGGCACGGCTGATGGGTGCCGTGGCCGGGTGGCGTGTGCGTTACGTCGACGGGGTCCGGGCCCTGCGCTCCGCCAGCGAGCGGGTCAGCTCCAGGAAGGCGTGTGCGCCGGGTGTCAGATGCGCGGGGAGGCTGATCATCGCGACGTGCAGGTGTGCGGTCGGGACGAGCGAGGCGACGGCGAGTCCGCAGCGGCGGGCGAGCCGGGTCCAGGCGGCGGGCAGCACGGCGACGCCGACGCCGGTGAGCACCAGCGGGAGGATGGACGTGCGGTGGTCGACGACGGCGACGATCTCGGTGTCGCCGCTGCGGGCCGTGATGTCGTCGACGATGCCGCGCATGAGGCTGCCGGTCCGGGAGGCGATCAGCTTGTGCCCTGCGAGGTCCTGCGGGTGCAGCACGGCGCCGTCGGCGAAGGGCCCGTCGGCCGCGCCGACGACGACGAACGGCTGCTCCTCCACCGGCAGTACGTCGATTCCGGGCGCGGTCACCGGTTTGTCGGCGCCGAGCAGCCCCAGCTCGCAGGCGCCGCTGCGGACCAGTTCGACGGTCTCCTCGGGGGTGAAGGCGGCGCGGGTGCTGATGGTGACGTCCGGGTGGAGCTGGGCGAAGCGGTGGATCAGCGTGGTCATGGGCTCGATGCCGGGGGACGGCATGGTGGCCACTTCCACGGTGCCGCTGCCGAGTCCGGTGAGGGCGGCGGCCCGTTCGCGTACGGCGGCCAGGTCGCGCAGGACGCGGCGGCTCGGCTCCACCAGCTCGGCGCCCGCCTCGCTCAGGACGACGCCGCGGCCCATCCGGTGGAAGAGGGAGACCCCGAGGTCCGCCTCCAGGTTGGCCATCGCCTGCGACAACGACGGCTGCGCCACGTGGAGCGCGGCGGCGGCCCTGCTGAAGCCGCCGTGCTCCACGATGGCGAGAAAGTACTGCAGTTGCCGCGCGTCCATCCTGCCTCCTCCACCTGCTGCCACAAGGGCAACCTATCGACAGGTCGACATGGCGCCTCGGCGGGGAGGGGCAGGCCGGGCGGCCCGGGCTCAGGCGGGCGGGGCGGGCGCCGGCACGGGCTGGTGCACGGGCACCGGCGCCGCCTCGGCCGGGGGCGTCGCGGGCAGGGCGTCGACCTTCTCCCCCGCCAGGACCTTGCGCGCCCGCTCCAGGTCCACCGCGTTCTCCCAGCGGGCGACGACGAGGGTGGCGACGGCGTTTCCGCAGAAGTTGACCAGGGCCCGGCACTCGGACATGAACTTGTCGATGCCGAAGATCAGCATGATGCCCGCGGCGGGCACGTGTCCGACGGTCGACAGGGTCGCGGTCAGCGCGATGAACCCGCCGCCCGCGACGCCGGCCGCCCCCTTGGACGTCAGCAGCATGACGGCCAGCAGGCCGAGTTGCTGGCCGAGGGAGAGCGTGGTGTCGGTGGCCTGGGCGATGTAGAGCGTGGCGAGGGACAGGTAGATCGCGGCGCCGTCGAGGTTGAAGCTGTAGCCGGTCGGCACGACCAGGCCGACCGTCGGCCGGTCGACGCCCATGAACTGGAGCTTGCGCATCAGCCCCGGCAGCGCGGGCTCGGCCGTCGAGGTGCCGAGGACGAGGAGCAGTTCCTCCTTGAAGTGGCGCAGCAGTTGGAAGAGGTTGAGCTTCACGTACAGCGACAGCACGGCGCCGAGGACCACGACGACGAACACGATGGACGTCACGTAGAACAGCAGGATCAGCGAGCCGAGGCTGGCCAGGGTGGACAGGCCGAACTTGCCGATCGCGAAGGCCATCGCGCCGAACGCGCCCACCGGGGCCGCCTTCATCACGAACGACAGGACCTTGAAGACGACTTCGGTGAGCCGGTTGACGGACGCGATGATCGGCTCGCCGACCGGGCCGACCATCTTGAGGGCGATCCCGAAGATCACGGCGAGGAAGATGACCTGGAGGATGTCACCTTCGACGAACGCACCGAAGAAACTGTCGGGGACCAGGTGAGTGAGGAACTCCCACCAGTGCTGGGCCTCGCCCTGTTGTACGTACTGGCTCGCCTCGCCGGAGGCGTGCAGTCCGCCGACGTCCGCGTGCACGCCCTCGCCGAGCGGGAACAGGTTGATGGCGAGGAGCCCGAAGCCGAGCGCGACAATCGTGCCGACCTGGAAGTAGACGAGCGCCTTGACGCCCGTGCGGCCCACCTTCTTGAGGTCGGCCACGCCCGCGATGCCGCCGATGACGGTCAGGAAGACGATCGGGCCGATCAGCATCTTCATCGCCGTGACGAAGGTCGTGCCGACCGGTTCCATCGCCGTGCCCAGGTCGGGCCACCGCCAGCCGAGCAGGATGCCGACGACGATCGCCGCCAGCACCTGCACATAGAGCTGCCGGTACCACGGCTTTGCCTTCACCGGGGTGGTGGTGGCGCCTGTGGCGTCGTCCGGGGCATGCGTCATTGCAACCTCCATCCGGGCACGGCCGGGTGCTGCGGCACCGGGCCCGTCCGGCGCCGCCCCAACTACCGCGTCAGTGAAGCGGTTTGCGTGCGCGGAGGTCCACGACCAAAAATCGATGCCCCGGATAGGTGGCGCCTATGACCCCGGCGGCAGTTGCACCGTCATGATCAGTTGGCAGGTCCCGTCCCCCGCACCCCGGTAGGTGTGTGCGCAGTCCCCGTCGAAGGTGGCGGTCTGGCCGGCCGACACGGGGTGTTCGGTGCCGTCGACGACGAGGGTCATTCGGCCACTGATGACACTCACCGTCTCGATGACGCCGGCCTGGTGGGGATGGCTGGGGTACTCCTCGCCCGGTTCGAGGCGCCAGCGCCACACCTCGACCGGGGCCGGTCCTGCGGTCGTCAGCATGAGCCGGGCCTCGCCACCGCGCTCCCCCGCCCACAGCGGCATGACCTCGTCCGAGGACACCACGCGCACCCGTCCTTCGGCCGGGCCCTCCATCAGGGCCGACACTGAGACACCGAGGGTGTCGGCGAGCCGGACCAGGGTGGCGAAGTTCGGATTGCCCTGCGCCTTCTCCAGGCCGACCAGGGCACCCTTGCTGACCTTGGCGCGGCGGCCGAGCTCGTCCAGGGAGAGGCCCGCCCGCGAGCGAGCCGTCCTGACGTTGTGCGCGAGCGTGCGCAGGGCTGCCTCTGTCTCGGTCACCTGACCACCTTCCGCTTCACCACCGACCGGCCAGTGGAATGTACCGCGCGGTCGTTCGGTTGACACATCACGGTCGGTTCATTGTACGGTTTGGTCGTTCCACTGAAGCGCAAGGATGGCAAGGAAAGTCTCGTGATCGCTCTGCTGCTGGCCCTGAGCAGCTCACTCGCCTACGGGTGCGCCGACTTCCTCGGCGGCCTCGGCGCCCGCAAGGCCCATGTGCTGCGCACCGTGATGGTGGCGGCGCCCGCCAGCCTCGCGGTCGAGCTGCTGCTGTGGCCGTTCCTCGGCGCCTCGTTCGGTTCCGCCGCCGTCGCCTGGGGTGCGGCCTCCGGTGTCGCGTCGGCCGCCGCGTTCGCGCTGCTCTACAAGACCCTCGCGATCGGCCCGATGAACGTGCTGTCGCCCGTGACGGCGCTGGTGTCCGCCGCGCTGCCGGTCGCCGTCGGCCTGCTCCAGGGCGAGCACCTCGCCCTGGCGGGGATCATCGGGCTGCCGCTCGCGCTCGTCGCCGTGGTCCTGGTCAGCGCCGGGCACGGCGCGGGCGCGGCCCGCCCCTCGCGCACGGCGCTGCTGCTCGCCCTCGGGGCGGGCGCGGCCATCGCGCTGCAACTGGTCTGCCTGCACCAGGCGCCGTCGGACAGTGGCGTGGCGCCACTGATCGTCGGCAGGGCGGTCTCGTCGGCCGTCACGCTGGGCGCGGCCGGACTGCTGTACCGGCGGCTCGGGGCGGAGAAGCCCGCATACGGGATCTCGGCGACCGCGGGCGTGCTCGACTCGCTCGCGAACCTGCTGTTCCTGCTCGCCGCACGCAGCGGCGACCTGACCGTCGTCGCCGTGATCACCGCGCTGTACCCGGCCGGTACCGTGCTGCTCGCGCGCGGTGTGCTCGCGGAGCGCATCCACCGGGGGCAACTGGTGGGCCTCGGCACCGCCGCCGTGGCCGTCAGCCTGCTCGCCCTCACCTGAACACCCTCCTCCCCCGAACACCCCTCGCCCACCCGGATACGGAGTCGTCCGATGCCCGCCTTCCACCTCACCCCCGCCGTCGCCGACGCCTTCCCCGACACCCTCGTCGCCGTCGTCACGGCCACCGGCCTGCGCGGACGCGAGCCCTGGCCGGAAACCGGCACGGCGCTCGACGAACTGGAGCAGGAGCTGGCCGACGGTTCCTGGCAGCCCGCCGACGAGAGCGATCCCCGGATCGAGGCGTGGCACACCGCGTACCGCTCCTTCGGCACCAACCCGCGCCGCATCCGCCCCAGCGTCGACGCTCTGGGACGGCGCCTGGCCAAGAAGGGGTCGCTGCCGCGCATCAACCCGGCGGTCGACACCTACAACGTCGTCTCGGTGCGCCACGGCCTCCCCGCCGGCGCCTTCGATCTCGACCGGGTGACCGGCGACGTGGTGGAGATCCGCTACGCCGAGGGCACCGAGGAGTTCACGCCGCTCGGCGAGCCCGACACGGTCGAGCACCCCAAGCCCGGCGAGGTGATCTACACCGACTCCACCGGCGTACTGACCCGGCACTGGAACCACCGCGACGCGCACCGCACCTGTGTCACCGAGGACTCGACCCGGGTCGCGTTCCTGATGGAGACCGTGCGCGCGGACCGCGACGGGCACCTGCTGAAGGCGGCGGCCGAGGAACTGCGTGACCTGCTCGCCGCGCACGCCGAGCAGGTCACGGTGGAGTACGTCTCCGGGGCTCAGGCCGAGTAGGCCACCCGGAACCCGGTGTTGCCCGAGGTGCTGTCCGCCGTGTTGGAAGTGCGGGCGGCGACACGGTAGCGGTTGCAGTACGAGTGGTGGCAGAGGTACGAGCCGCCGCGCATGACGCGGATGTTCGGGTCGCCGCCCTGCTGCCACGGATCGGCGTTCCACTCCCACACATTGCCCGCGACGTTGTACAGGCCGTGGCCGTTGGGCCGGAAGGCGTGCACGGGGGCCGTGCCCGCGTAGCCGTCCTCCTCGGTGTTCTTGGTGGGGAAGGTGCCCTGCCAGATGTTGCACATGTGCTCGCCGCCGGGCGTGAGCTCGTCGCCCCAGGCGTAGCGGGCCTGGTCGAGGCCGCCGCGCGCTGCGTACTCCCATTCGGCTTCGGTGGGCAGCCGGCCGCCCGCCCACTGCGCGAAGGCGACGGCGTCGGACCAGCCGACGTGGGTGACCGGGTGGTCCCAGCGGCCTTCGAGATCGCTGCCGGGGCCCTCCGGTGTGCGCCAGGTGGCGCCCTCGACGCCGCACCACCACGGGGTGGCGTCGGGGCGCGGCGAGATCTTGCGCAGGTGACCGGGGAGGAACTTCGCGAAGACGTAGCTCCAGCCGAAGCGTTCGGCCTCGGTGCGGTGCCCGGTCTCCTCGACGAACGCGGCGAAACGCGCGGTGGTGACGGTGTACGCGTCGATGGCGAACGCCTTCACGCGCACCTCGCGCACCGGACCCTCCGCGTCACCGGGGTTCGCTTCGGCGTCCTCGCTGCCCATCCGGAAGGTGCCACCGGGCAGCTCGACACGGGTGTCGTGGGCGGCAGGTTCGTCGCGGGGTGCGAGCGCGACGACGACCGGCCCCGGGTCCGTGGCCCGCGGGGCCCCTTCGCGGGAGGGCGCGCAGCAGGACGCGACCGGACCGGGCGTGCGGCCGCTCATCAGGCCACGCCTTCCGATTCGAACGCGGAGAGCGTCGTGTCGTAGTCGGTCGGGACGTCGTACATCGGCGTCATCCAGTGGTAGAAGTTGTCGCCGCGGTCGCGCAGCAGGTGGTACAGGCGGTGCATCAACCGCGTGCGCACCTCGTGCAGTTCCGGGTGCTCGTACCGGTTCTGCAGCTCGTCCGGGTCGGCCTCGAGGTCGTACAGCTCGTTGTGGGACTCGGGGTTCACGACCAGCTTGTAGCGGCGGGTGCGCAGCATGCGCTGAGGGTACGGGAAGTGGTGGCCGTGGTACTCGGCGAGGTGGTGCTCGTCCCACTCGGGCCGCTCGCCGCGGGCCAGCGGCAGCAGGCTGCGGCTGTCGACGGCCGGAGCGGTGTCGGCACCGGCCAGCTCCAGGATGGTCGCCGTGTAGTCGGTGAGGGAGACGAACTCGTCGCGGACCTGCCCTCCCACGCCGCCGGGGACGCGGAGCAGTCCGGGGATCCGGTAGATGTCCTCGTACATGGCGGGGCCCTTGTCGTGCAGCCGGTGGGCGCCGGTGAACTCGCCGTGGTCGGCGGTGAAGCAGACGGCGGTCCGCTCGTCGAGCCCGAGGTCGCGCACGGCCTGCATGATGCGGCCGATCTGCTCGTCGATGAGCGTGACATAGCCCCAGTAGGCGGCTATCAGCTTGCGGCTGTCCTCCAGCGGCATGGTGTCGAAGGCCCACAGCCGGCTGTAGTTGCTCTGTACCGGCGGCTTGTTCGCGAACGTCTCGGCCATGGACGCGGGCAGTTCGACGAGCTCCGGGTCGTACATGTCGAAGTACTCGTTCGGCAGGATGTACGGCAGGTGCGGGCCGAAGAAGTGGGTGGCGAGGAAGAACGGATTGCCCTCGCCGCCGCGCTCGTCCTCGGCGAACCGGCGGAGCATCTCGATGGTGCGGGTCGCGAGGTAGTACTCGAAGGTGGCCTCGACGGGCTGGTGGAGGCGGGCCGCGAGCAGGTTGCCGGGGCTGCCGTTGGGGGTGGTGCCGCGCATCCGGTCGCTGATCGCGTACTCGGGCAGGCCCCGCTCCTTGAGGTAGGCGAGGTAGTCGGGGTGGTCGACCGGGTTGTGCCAGCCCTCCAGGTTCGGGCCCTCGAAGCCGTAGTCGGCGGCGGTGCGCTGGACGCCGCCGTGCCACTTGCCCATCAGGCCGAGGTTGTAGCCGTCGCCCTTGAGCTGCTCGGCGAAGGTGAACTGACCGTCGGAGAGGTCTTCCAGGTAGCCCACGTTGCGCTCGTAGTTGGCGAGCAGCTTGTGCCGGAAGGGGGCCGCGCCGGTGAGCAGGCTGGCGCGGGCCGGGGTGCAGATGGCGGTGGGGGTGTAGCAGCTGTCGAAGCGGGTGCCCTCGGCGGCGATCCGGTCGAGGTTCGGGGTGCGCACGTGCGGGTTGCCGTAGGCACCGAGGGTGTCGACCCGGTGCTGGTCGGTCATGAGGAAGAGCATGTTGTGGCGCACGGCGGTGCCTTTCGGATCGTACGAGGGGGGTTCGGCAAGGGACAGGTACTACGAGGCGTGCGTGGCGGTCCCGCCCGCGGACTCCGCGTCGGATGCCGGGGCGGCCGCCGCGTCCGGTGTCGCGTACCCCGCGAGCAGCGGTGACTCGTGGAAGACGAGGGCGAGCGCGCCGAGGGCGCCGGAGCGCTCGCCGAGCGCGGCCGGTACGAGTTCCACGTCGCGGTGGACGCGGGTGGCGGTGTAGCGGCGGAAGGCGGCCTCGACGGATCCGAGGAAGTCGGGGCCGAGCTCCGCCACTTCGCCGCCGAGGACGATGCGGCGCGGGTTGGCGGTGCTGGAGGCGGCGGCGAGGGCGCGGCCGACGGCGAGGGCCGCGCGCTCGACCGCGGCGCGCTCGGTCTCCTCGCCTGCCGCGAAGGCCTCGGTGAACCGGCCCCAGCTGCGCCGCCCGGCCGCCCGCAGCAGCGCGGGCACGGCGGCGACCTGCTCCAGGCAGCCGTGGCCGCCGCACCAGCAGCGCGCCCCGTCGACGTCGACGCTGATGTGTCCCAGCTCGCCCGCCGCGCCCTGCGCACCCCGGAACAGCAGTCCACCGGCGACGAGCCCGCCGCCGATGCCGTACGAGAGCGTGAGGTGCAGGGCGTCGCCCGCGCCGCGGGCCGCACCCCAGATCGCTTCGCCGAGCGCGGCGAGCCGCGTGTTGTTGTCGGCGAGGACCGGCACGTCGAGGGCCTCGGCGACCGCGTCGGCGACGGTCCGCCGTCGCTCCGTGGTGTCTCCGGGCCCCGGTGTGCCGATACCGACACCACCGAGTCCGGCAAGGTCGATGCGTTCGCGCGCGGCGAGGTTGCGCAGCAGCTCAAGGGCGGCGCCCGCCTGTTCGTGGTCCGGGGAACGCTGCGCCTGGTGAGTGCCCGCGAAGGCGGTGACCTCGTGCGCGGCGTTGGCGATCGCGACCGTGATGCGCTCGCGGCCGACCTCGATGCCGACCGCCTGGGCGGAGCGCGGGTTCAGCGTGAGCCGGTGCACCGGGCGGCCACGGCCGGAGGGCGGGCCCGCGGGCTCCTCGGTGACGACACCGTCGGTGAGCAACTGCCCGACGATTCCGGAGAGCGTGGTCCGAGAGAGCCCCGTGGCGGTGGCCACATCGGCCCTGCTGCTGGGGCCCTGCCTGCGCAGCACCTGGAGGACCCGCTCCACGTTCCCGTACCGCAACTGGCGGAGCACGGTGGGGTTCTTGACCACTGCCATGGGTCGGATACTCCCCCGCGGTCGGTATTTTCGTCAAGACTCCCGACAGAAATCAAAAGTGCTGGTCCGAACCCCCTTGATTTTCGTCGGAGTGTTGACGCTAATGATGCGGAGCCGACCAGCAAGGGAGCTCGTCATGCCTGCCGCCACCAGGGCCTCGGTGTCCGACGCACCGAGCGCGGACGTCCGATCGCGCCGCACGCTTCTGCTCTACCTGTGCGGCGCCTTCGGCGGTCTGCTGTCCGGGTACGACATGGGGATCGTCGCGGGTGCCCAGCTGTTCCTCACCCGCGACCTGGGCCTGAGCGCCTGGATGCAGGGCGCGTTCGTCAGCTCGCTGATGATCGGCGCGATCGCCGGCTGCTTCGCGGCGGGGCCCGCCACCGACCGCTGGGGGCGCCGCCCGGTCATGCTCGGCACAGCCGTGGTGTTCGGCCTGGGAGCGCTCGGCATGGCAGTGGCCACCGGGCCCTGGATCCTCATCGCGTTCCGGGTCGTCACGGGCGTCGCCGTCGGCCTCTCCTCGTCCGTGATCCCCAGCTATCTCTCCGAGCTGGCGCCGACCCGCATCCGCGGCCGGGTGTCCACGCTCAACCAGATGATGATCGCGGTCGGCATCTTCGTCTCGTACCTGATCTCCTACCTGCTCTCCGACGCGGGCGCCTGGCGCTGGATGCTCGGGCTCGCACTCGTCCCGGCCGCCGTGCTGTTCGCCGGGATGTGGACACAGCCGGAGACCCCGCGCTGGCTCGTCGCGCACGGCCGCGAGGACGAGGCCCGCTCGGTGCTGCTGCGGCTGCACACCGAGGAGGAGACCGAGACCGAGCTCGCGGACATCCGGGCCGCCGCGCACGGCGGGCGGGAGCGCAAGGGCCGCCTGGCCGAGCTGTTCGCCGACCGCCGGGTGCGGCGCGGGCTCCGGATCGCCGTCGCGATGGCGGTGATCCAGCAGATCATCGGCTCCAACACGATCGTCTTCTACGCGCCGACGATCCTGAAGGCGGCCGGTTTCGGCGATTCCGCGGCGCTCCTGAACAGCGTCGGCCTCGGCATCCTCTCCATCGTCACGACGTTCGTGACGGGACGTCTTGTCGACCGGGTGGGCCGCAAGCCGCTGCTCCTCACCGGGCTGGTCCTGATGATCGTCAGCATGAGCACGCTGTGCGCGGTGTTCTCGCTCGGCCTGCTGCACCAGACGCTCGGTCAGGTCGCCGCCGTCGCGAGCCTCGCCGTCTTCAAGGTGGCGTACTCGCTGAGCTGGGCGCCGCTGCTGTGGGTGATGCTTCCGGAGCTGTTCCCGCTGCGGGTGCGCAGCGTCGGCGTGAGTGTCGGCTCGGGCACGAACTGGGCCGCCAACTTCGTCGTCTCGCTGGTCTTCCCCGTGCTGCTCACGGCCGGGGCGGGCGTCGCCTTCGCGCTGTTCGCGGGGATCTGCGTCCTCGCCTTCGCGTTCACGGCGGCGTTCATCCGCGAGACGGCCGGTCGGTCCCTCGAGACGCTGGAGCGCGCGGCGGCCTGAGGCGTCACATCCTGGCCTGTACGAGCGCGTGGGCGCCGCTGACCCGCCACTTCTGGTGCGGTTCGGCGGCGTCCAGCGCGTTCAGGACGGAGGGCTCGAGGCCCGTGATCACGTCGCACTTCAGGGTGCGCAGCGCGACCACGGGAGTCGGCCAGTACGCGGTGCGCTCGGCGAACGACGTGGTGGGCTCCCACAGCCGGTCCCCCACCAGGCGCCGGTAGTTGAGGTCGCCCTTGAGCACGGTGAGCGTCGTGGCGGCGAACTCGGCGCGCAGATCGTCCGGCATGTCGGTGTACGGCAGCGGGGCGCAGGAGAAGGGGTGGGCGCGGACCACGATCCGCCCGTCCCCCAGTGCCGCCCAGATCCGCCCACCGGCCTCGCCTGCCGCGCCGCCCGCGCGGGTCAGCCGCCGCACACAGTCGACGACGTCGGCGGTCATGGCATCGGACACGTAGTACGGGTACGGCTTGACCTGCACGATCACGCGTGCGGCGCGCCCGCCGGCCAGCAGGTGGTCGACGAGCAGCAGGTCGGCGAGGAGTTCCCGCCCGGCGTTGTCCGCGACGAGGCTGATCGTGGCGCCGCCGCCCTGCGGCAGGGCGGTCCAGAACGCCTCGGAGTCGTCGGCGACGAGCCGCGTGTCGGCGCCGGGTTCGTCGCCGTCGGCGGTGACACGGAAGCCGAGGTCGGCGCGGTTGCCCCAGAGCGAACCGAGGAGCAGTCCGCGCTCCTGCTCCGCCACGGACACCGGGGCAAGCCGGTCGACGGCGCCCAGCTCGGCGTCGGTCTCGGGTGTGTCGAGCTCGGCCTGCTTGAACGGCCGGAAGGGGTCGACCCCCTGCCAGGCTCCGTCTCCTTCACCGAAGTACCCGACCGCGCCGAGAAGTTGTCGGTAGAAGTAGCTCTCCGCCCACAGGAACGGCGCGTCGAACCACGACCTTCCGAACCACTCGCTCCCCCACGCGTCCCACCGCTCACGGTCGTGCGCCCCGTCGCCGAGCGGCTCGATGACACCGTCCGCGGTGTTCCGCAGCAGCGCGTCCAGGGCGCGGTGCTGCTCGGGTCCGTACGGGAACGCGGCCCGCACCTTCTCGATGAGCGCGGGGTGCCGCTCGGCGAGCACGCTGCGGGCGAAGGAGCCGGGGGTGTTGCCATGGATGACGGGGGCGGTCGGGGTGTCGGGCATCGGCGGCGGGCTCCTCCGGGGTGGGGCGGGCCTTCGACCCTAGCCGTAGTGGACGAGGGTCGTGGGCACCACGGCGCGCCGCGCGGCAGCGGGGGCGCCGACCGACCCGCCCGCGGCCGGACGCTCGCCGAGTCGCGAGACGAGCAGTCGCCCCGCCTCCTTGCCGAGTTCGTCGCTGTCGTACGCCGCGATGGTCAGCGGCAGGCCGAGGAGGTCGGCGAGTTCGAAGTCGTCGAACCCCGCGAGCGCGGTGGCGGCGCCGGCCGCGCGGATGGCGCGGTAGGCGCCGATGGTGTTGCGGTTGTTGGAGCAGAACAGCGCGGTCGGGGGCTCGGGAAAAGCCAGCAGGTCGGCCGCGGCCCGCGCCGCCTCCGCCGTCTGCTGTGGTCCGAGGCGTACGTACCGGGGTGCGTGCTCGATGCCCGCTTCGGTGAGCGCGTCGGTGAAGCCGCGCAGACGTTCCGCGCCGGTGTACACGGCCGGCGGTGAGCCGAGGAAGCCGATGCGGCGGTGTCCCGCGTCGATCAGTCGCCGGGTGACGGCCAGGGCCCCGCCGTGGTCGTCGACGAGCACGCAGTCGGCGTCGAAGCCGTTCGGAGGGCGGCTCGCGACGACGACGGGCACGCCGTCGGCCGCGGCGGCGGCGAGGTGGCGCTGGTCGCCGTCGGCGGGCACGACGATGATGCCGTCTACTCGGCGGGCGACCAGGTCCTCGACGAGGCCGCGTTCGCTGTCGAGGTCGTGCCCGGTGTTCCCGATGACCGTCTTCAGGCCGTGCCCGCCGACGACGGCGTCCACGCCGAGGGCGAGCCGGGAGTAGAAGGGGTTGGCGAGGTTGGTGACGACGAGTCCGACGAGGCCGGTGCCGCTGCCCAGTCGCAGGCTGCGCGCCATCTCGTTGCGCCGGTATCCGAGTGCGGCGGCCGCCGCCCGCACCCGCTCCGCGGTCGCGGGCAGCACCTTGGGGTCGTCGCGCAGAACGCGCGAGACCGTCATGGCGCTCACGCGCGCCCGCTGTGCGACGTCCCACACCGTGGCGTGCGGGTCCTTGGCGGCGCCGGCCCCGGACTTGCCCAACGTCTCCCCCTCGCCGGTGGTGCTCGCCTCCACCCCGGCCCTTGTCAGCTCATGCTCCTGGCGGCGACCGCGCTCGCGGCGCCCAGCAGCGCCGCGTCACCGGCGAGCGCGGCGGGGCGCATCGCACGAGTATGCCGCGTGGGCGGCGGCCCGCTCACCTCGGTCACGTCAGGTGGCCAGCCGCACGTGGCGAGTCCGCGGTGCAGCGCCGGTGCGACCAGGTCCCAGGAGCCGGCCATGGAGCCCCCGACGACGAGGCCCGTTGCCCCGAAGGCGACGAGGCGCGGGCCGAGGACGGCACCGAGCGTTCCGAACGCCCCGTCCAGAACCCGACGTGCGTGCCGCTCCCCGGCGCGCGCCCGCTCGGCGATGTCGCGCACGTCGGCGCCCGGGTCGCCGTACCTGGCCATCAGGGCGCGGCGGGACACGGCGTCCTCCAGAGGGGCCCCGTCGACGGTGGTCAGGTCCATACGGCCCTCGGGCGGAACTCCGGGGCCCTGGTCGAGGATCCGGCCGTCGGCGAGGAAGGCGGAGCCGACGCCCGTGCCGAGGGTGATGCCCACGACGCGGGTGTGTCCGCGGCCTGCACCTGCCGAGCACTCCCCCAGCAGGAAGGCGTGCGCGTCGTTGAGGAAGACGATGTCACCGGGCCGCCGCGCCAATCGGTCGAGCAGCTCGGCCCGCACGTCCACCCCGTACAACGCCTCGAACTTCCCGACGTGCGCGAAGAGTCCGACGCCCCGCGCGTAGTCGAAGGGCCCGGGCACGGCCATCCCCCACATCGCCCCCGAGGGAGTGTCGAGTGCGTCGGCGCAGGCGCGCACCGCGCCGAGGATGTCCTCGGCGCGGCCGTGCGGGTCGAGGGGTCGGTGCGTGCGCCGCGCGACCCTGCCGGAGACCGGGTCGACGAGGCCGGCGGTGACATGGGTGCCGCCGACCTCGATGACCGGGATCACCGGACGAGCGCCTTCACGACGCGCACCGGTCCTCCGTCGGCCGCGCGCAGCCGGTACCGGCCGACGGCCGCGGGCACGGTCAGGGTCTCCGCACAGGCCAGTTCGTGGGTGTCACCGGACTCGGTGTGCAGGGTCACGCCGTCGCCGTCCACCACGTTGAGCACGTGGAAGCGTCCGGCGGTGTCGTCGTCCGCCTCGGCGCCCGCCTCCAGCACGAACCTCCGCACTTCGTAGAACATCTCGTCGAGCGCGCCGATGACCTCCTCGCGCCAGCCGGCTCCCTCGCGCAACGTGCGCGGTGACTGCACGAGGTCGCGGGCCACGGCATCGCCGCGCCGCACGGTCTCCAGGTTGGCGAAACCGTGTTCGTACGGCAGGGGGCGCGGGTTCCCGTCGGCGTCGGGCCTGAGCCAGTCGTAGAAGCGCAGGCTGTACAGGTACGGGGTGGCGCTGATCTCCAGGACGAGGTTGCCCGCGCCGCTGGCGTGCGGGGTGCCGGCCGGGATGAGGAACAACTGCCCCTGTTCGGCGGGGAAGGCGTGGACGTGGTCCTCGACCTCCATGGGGGTGCCCTGCGTGGCGGCCGCCTCGACCTGCTTGCGAAAGGCGTCGACGTCGGTGTGCTCGCGCAGCCCGAGGAACACCTTGGTGTCGGGGCTGCCGAGCGTCATGTAGTACGTCTCGTGCTGGGTGTAGGACCAGCCGAACCTCTCCCGCATGTACGTCTCTTGGGGGTGGCAGTGCAGCGAGAGGTTGCCGCCGCCAACGGTGTCGAGGTAGTCGAAGCGGATGGGGAACGAGGTACCGAAGCGGGCGTGCCCCTCCTCGCCGAGGACACTGTCCGGCTCCAGCACGCACATGAGCTGGAACGGCACTTCGGCCTGCGCGCCCGGGCCGGTCCCGACGAGAATGCCCGCCTCGGGTGCGATGAGTTCGTAGCCGAGCGCCGTGTTGCGGGCACCGGGATTGAAGCCGAGTTCGCGCTGCGCCCAGTGTCCGCCCCATGGTGTGGAGTTGAAGAAGGGGCGCGTGCGCACGGGCCTGCGGGCGAGTGCCGCGCAGGTCGCGCGCAGGCCGGGTCCGTCGAGCCATGTCGGGCGGCCGGGGTCCTGGAGGTCGAGCCAGCCGTCGAGGCGGGGGGCGAGGGCGTCACGGTGCCGGTCCAGCATGGGCCAGTCGGTGTAGAACAGGCGCCGCGGGTCGGGCTTGTCGTCAGGGAGGCCGAGGTGGGCGCCCCGGGTGCCCGCGACCGTGGCCGCCTCCGCGTGGCGCTTGGGCACGTCGGCGTACCAGAGCAGGTCGTGCTCGACGAGCGCGGCGCCCGGCCCGTACACGACGAGCAGTCCCTCGCCGGGGGCTTCGGGCGTCGGCACCGTGTCGAAGAGGTCGTCGAGCGGGTTCTCGGCGAGCTTGCGGAAGTAGGGGTCGTCCGCGCCGTCGGGATGGCCGACGCGGGCGCGGATCGCGGCGGGTGGTGCGTAGTGTTCGCGTACGTCGAGCAGGGCCACGGGGCGCGCGGCCCCGAGCCCTGCGGCGAGTGCCGCCCAGTCGACGGACGGCGGTCCGTCGACCGCCACTACAGCCCGCCCTGACGGCAGTTGAGCCGCCACCTGCTCCCAGCCGACGGCCAGGACGGCGGCGGGATCGGGGGCGTAACGCGGGTCGTGCCGGTACACAGAGTCTCCTTTACGCAAGGGATACGCAGCGGTGCACGCGGGCCGCGTCGTCAACGCCTGAAGAGCACCGCGGTGGTACCGAAGGCGGGGAGGTCGACGGTGACTTCGCCGTCCGCCAGGGCGAGTTCGTCCCCTGCCCGGCCGTGATAGTCGGCGACCCGCGCCGAAGCGACCGGGAAGTGGGCGCGTACCGGGCAGGCGACGGGCTCCTCGGCGAAGGACTGCAACCGCAGCAGCACGGCTCCTTCGGCGTCCGGGGTGGTGGCGCCGACGAGCCGGACTCGGGGGTCGCCGATCGTCGCGAAGGTCAATTGCCCGGCGGCGTCGGCGGACACGGGACCTCGGGCCCGCACGGCGTGCAGCGGGCGCGAGGTGCCGGCGGCGGTGCGCGGGCCGAGTCCCTCGGCGTCGTCGCCGGTGGCGCAGGAGAGCGAGTACCGGAAGGTGAACTCGAAGGCCTGCTCGCTGGGGAAGTTGGTGTCCCACAGGTTGTTGTGGATCCACGAGTACACGGTGGCGGGCTCGTCGTGGTTCATCGTCTTCGGGAACGGGGCGTACGGCAGGGCGATGTTGCCGAACTGCACGAGCGGCGCGTCCTGCGTGGCCCAGCCGACGGCGAGGTCGTCCTCCTGGAGCGTCACCCAGCGGCGCACGGCCCGCATGTGCAGGGCGGAGCCGGGGACGACGGGCAGGCCGGTGCCGGTGGCACCGCCCGAGGCCTCCATCCGCACGGTGGGTGTCTCGAAGGCGAAGGGGAACGCGAAGTAGGCGCTCTCCTTTCCGAGGGTGGCGTCCTTGTCGACCTGGTTCTCGATGTCGAGGCGGCCGATGCCGTGCGGCAGCGTGAGGGTGGTGCGGACGCGGTTGGCGCCCGGTGGGCGGGTCTCGTACGTGAGGGTCTCTGCGGTTGCCGTGGTGCGGCGGGCGATGAGCGCCGCGGGCGGGGCGACGGAGCGGTTGCCGAGGTGTTCGAGGCGGTCGGAGCCCGTGGTGCGGCTGGAGTTGTGGTTGAAGCCTCCGGACGTGGTGTAGCTGTCGTGGATGTAGGCGTTGAAGCCGGTGATGGCGTCGGCGCGGACCAGTTCACGCCCCGTCGCCCTGTCGATGACGGAGGCGATGCAGGCGCGGGCCAGGTCGACGCGTACGGCGAGGTGTTCGTTCTCCAGGAGCAGCGGGTCGGTGTGGGCGTGGGCCGCGGCGGCCGTGTCGGCCGGGTTCTCTCGTTCGCTGCCGCCCGTGGGGTTCCAGCCGGTGGCGGCCTTGACCACAGTCGACACCGCTTCGGTGCCGCCCGCGGCGGTGGCCGCGCGGACGTCGAGACGCACGGAACCGGCGGCCGGTACGTCGTCGACGCGGACGAGGAGGAAGCGGCCCGCGTCGCGGTGCTCCTCGTTGTCCTGCGGGCGCTCCTCGTGTGTCAGCTCGGCGCCGGTGCGGGCGTCGTGGACGGTCACGGCCTGGTCGAGGGGGACGCTGGACTCCGGAAGGAAGATCTCGGCGACCTCGGTACGCGGCGAGGAACAGGTGTTCACCACGTGGTAGGCGGCGGCCGCGTCGGCGGGCCGGGCCAGGCGCTGGCCCAGGCGGGCGTTCGCCCTGTTGAGGAGGGACTGTCCGTCGTCACGGGCGCGTACCGCCTGACCGTACTTCCAGTGCCACTGCTGCTCGCCGGAGTGGCCGTGGTCGTGACCGTGGGTCCAGGGGTCGCCCGCGCCCCAGGTGTGTTCGTCGAAGAGGGACACCGCTTCGTACACCCCGGCCGCGTCACGGGTGTCGTCGGCCGCCCCCGCGGCGCCGAGGACGCCCGCGAAGCTGCCGAGGGTCTGGGCGTCGGCGACGACGGCCTGGGCGGTGCGCGCCATGGACAGCGGGTGGGCGCCGGAGCCGACGCCGTCGACCCACCAGTCCGTCCAGTCGCCCTCGAAGGTCCGGATCTCGTCGCCGAGCCGGTTCTCGGCGTCGGTGAAGAAGTCCTCGTTGCGCGACAGGCGCAGCTGCGGGTAGGCCCAGGTCTCGTTCCAGCGCCGCACGGTGTCGGCGATGACGCGGCGCGGCGGCGCGTTGTCGCCGAACTTGCCCTGGACGCGCAGGTGCAGGATGTCCCACGGGTAGGGCTCGCGCTTGATCTCCCGCTCGTCCATGGCCCAGCCGAAGACGCCGCCGCGGTACGGGTACGGATGGGAGGCGAGCGAGGTGAGGTAGGCGGGCAGCAGGTCGTCGACGGAGGCGTAATCGGTGTCGAAGCCGAGCAGCGGGCCCTCCATGTAGGCGAGGCCGTGCGGGGTGTCGGTCATCCAGACGAGCACGCTGTTCCCGCTGGGTGCCTGCCAGCGGAACAGGCGCGGCAGCTTCTCGCCTCCGACGAGGTGGGGCACGGAGCGGCCGGCCCAGTTGTGCGCCACGGAAAGGTACTTGACGCCCGCGGCGCTCAGCGCGTCGACCATGCCGACGACGTGGCCGGGCACATCGGTCTGCATGGCGGAGGTGAACTCGACGCCGTGCTCGTCGCGGACCTGGTGGGCGAGGCGCAGCAGTTCGTGCAGCTCGTCGGTGGAGCAGGTCTCGCTGTGCAGGTTGAACGGAAGGGCGGTGAGTTCGATGCGGCCCTCCTGCACCCGCCGTACGAACTCCTTCACCTGCTCGGCGGGGCGGGCGTCGGCCCACTGCTGGAAGGAGAGCAGCGACTCGACACACCAGCGGAACTGGGACTCGGGCTCCCAGTCGTCGGTGGCCTGTGTCAGCTCCAGGCAGGAGTCGAGGAACGAGAGGTGTTCGGCGAGGACCCGGCCCTGCGGGTCGGTGTAGCCGATGTCGAGGTGCGAGTGGTGGACGAGGTGGATGGTCCACTCGCGCTGCGGGGTGAGGGTGACGTCGATGCCGTCGTCCTGCGAGGAGGCCACGGTGACCCGCTGGGCGGTGTCGACGGCGGGCAGCAGCAGGCGTACGGCTCCGTTGGGACCCGCGATGCGTTCGACGGGCAGTGCCGTGCCGGACTCGGTGCGCACGGTGAGCCCGGCCGGGATCCCGCCGCCGTTCACCGCCTCCACGCGCAGCGACTGCAGCAGTCCGCCGTTCTCGGCCCGGCGCATCAGTGGCTCGACGGTGAGCCGCAGGGGGCCGCCGGAGAGGCTGCCCTCCGCGCTCACGACGGAGCCGCGCAGGCTGTCGCGGATGCGGTCGTTGTCCCAGTCGGTGGTGCGGACGAGGGCCCGTGTGGTCATGCGGACTTCTCCAAATCTGGGTGCGGGGAAGGGTTCCGGCTCAGCGTGCGGAGGCGGTGACGCCGCGCAGGAACAGGCCGCGGAACACCAGGAAGACGACGAGGGTGGGCACGGAGACGATCAGCGCGCCGGCCAGGATGACGGGCGGGCCGGACGACGCGAAGGCGTTGTTGAGGTTGGTGAGGGCGGCCATCACCGGCTGGATCTCGGGGCTGCGGCTGAGGGTGATGCCGAACAGCAGGTCGTTCCAGACGGCGGTGAACTGGAAGATGAACGCGGCCCCGAGGCTGGATCCCATCAGCGGCACGTGGATGCGCCAGAAGATCCGCCGGAACGAGGCGCCGTCGATCATGGCGGCCTCGGTGACCTCGGGGGGCATCGTGGTCATCTGGTTGCGTACGAGGAAGAAGGCGAACGGGACGGCGTACGCGACGTAGATGAGCATGAGGCCGAGCCGGGTGTCGTAGAGGTTGCCGTCGGCGTACATGCCGAACAGTGGCGCGAGGAACATCTGCAGCGGGAAGAGCGTCCCCGAGTAGATGAGCCAGAACCAGAAGGTGGGCTTCGGGATGGGCAGCACCACGACGGCGAACGCGGCCATGGCGGCGACGACGACACCGGCCGCGCCGCACACCACCGCGTACAGCAGGGAGCCGAGGAAGCTGTCGCCGATGCCCGCGTCGCTCCATGCGGTCACGAGGTTGTCCCAGAGGGCGAAGCCGTTCGGTACCCAACTGGGTTTGCCCGCATAGGCGGTGACGGGGGTCAGCGCGTTCACGAGCAGCAGGTACAGGGGAATCAGCCAGAGCACCACGGTGCCGACGACGAAGATGTTGCGGACGATCCTTCCCACGGGTGTCACTCCTTGTCGATCGGCTCGGGTCAGTGCGGGGACGTCCCGGGCATCTGCCGCCGCAGGTACATCCAGGAGGAGGCGACGACGATGACGGACAGGACGAGGGCGATCGCGGAGCCGTAGCCGACGTGGAAGAGCCGGAAGGACTCGCGGTACATGGTCAGGGCGAGGGTCTCGGAGGAGCGTGCGGGGCCGCCCTGGGTCAGCACCCAGATCATGTCGAAGGCCTTGAGGCTGTTGACGATGGCCATGCCGACCACCACCACGCTCACGGAGCGGAGCTGGGGCAGCGTGATGTGCCGGAACATCCGCCACCCGGTGGCACCGTCGAGTTCGGCCGCCTCCACCGTCTCCCGTGGGATGGCGCGCAGTCCGATGGCGAAGAGGACGACGTTCAGGCCGGTCGCCTGCCAGGTGCTGGCCACGATCATGGAGAGGGTGTTCTGCGGCCATTCGAGCAGCCACGGCTGTGCGAGGGAGCCGAGTCCGATGCTGTCGAGCACCTGGTTGAGGGAGCCCTCCGAGGTGAGGATGAACTTCCAGAGCACGGCGGTCGCGGCGCCCGAGATGGCGTACGGGAGCACGACGACGAGCTGTGCGATCCGCCCGAAGCGCATCCGGTGCGTGGCCACGGCGATGGCGAGTCCCGCGGCGACGGGCAGCAGGAGTGTGCCCGCGACCCACAGCACGGTGTTGAGCAGCGACCGGCCGAAGATCGGGTCCTGCGCGAGCCGCGTGTAGTTCTCGAGGCCGGTGAAGTGGCTGCTGAAGCCGTTGTCCTCGAAGAGGCTGCCGTAGATGCTGCGCAGGAACGGGTAGACGAGGAGCACGCCGACGAAGAGCAGTGCGGGCAGCGCCCAGGGGACTCCGCTGAGCGGGCCCCCCATCCGGCCCGCGCCGCGTCCGCGGCCGGCCGCCTGGTGGGGTGTGCGGGTGGGGATGCGGCGGCGGGGCGACGCCTGCTTCGGCTGCCCGGACGCGGTGGGCGTGCGCACGATGTCGGTCATGAGTCCGCCGCCTCCCGCCACACCGGCCATGCCTCGTCGGCCCGGCCCTGCATCGTGCGCAGCACGCTCCGGTACGAGGACGGGTCGAGCAGGCCGGCCGCCAGGTCGTCGACCGTGGACTCGACGAGTTCGGGCGGCCCCAACTCCCAGAAGCGGTTGAACTGTTGCGCCTTCGACTCCCGTACGGTCGTCGTCACGCCGTCGATCAGCACGTTCGCGGGCGGCACCGTCGGGTTCGGGCAGCCGTCGCGCAGCGCGTGTGAGAAGGCCTTCATCACGTCGGGGTGCAGCCACGCGTCCGCGGCCCGCAGCGCCTCCGCCCTGTCGGAGCCCTTGACCGTGCAGACGAGGGCGCTCGACTCGAAGACGACGGCCCGGCGGACGCGGGTGTTCTGCATCGGCAGCACGAACGCGTCGAGGTTCTTGCCGGGTTTCCCTCCGATGCCCGCGAAGGTGGAGGCGAGCCAGCTTCCGCAGGGAACCATCCCGACCTTGCCGTGCAGCACCCCCGAGGCACCGGCCGCGTGCTCCATGTCGAGGGACGTGAACCAGTGCTTGTCGGCGAAGGAGGCGATGGTGCGCATGGCCCGCTGGGCGGGGGCGTCGGTGTAGCGCGCCCGGCCGTTCATGAGCTCCCAGTAGAACCGGGGGTCCTGCCGGGTGAGGATCTCCTGGAACCAGATGAACGCGGGCCACCGTCCTGCCGTGGTCGCGTGCAGCGGGGTGATGCCGGCGTGCTTGAGGCGTTCGGCGGTGTGCAGGAAGTCTTCCCAGGTCTCGGGCTTCTTGAGGCCGTTGGCCCGGAACACTTCCGGGTTGTAGAAGAAGACGTAGTAGGCGAGGTTCATCGGCAGTCCGTAGACCCGGCCCCGGTGGGTGAACGCGGGCCGCAGCGCCGGGTCGACCCAGCCCTTGCGGGCGGCGGACGCCCAGTGGCCGGACAGGTCCTCGATGCCGCCGGTGCGGGCGAGGTCCTGGAGCCGGTAGCCGGACCAGTACTTGAGCATGTCCGGTGTCTTGCTGGTGCGCAGCGAGGACTTGACGACCTGTTCGAAGGATTCGAGGGACGGGATGACCTCGGGCACGAGTCCGATGCCGTCGACCGAACGCATGGCCTGACCCGCCGCCTCGATCGGGGGCGCCCAGGTGGGGTTGTCCCCGTGCAGAGCCACCTTGCCGGGAGGCTGCCCTGCGGCGGTGCCGCACGCCGCGAGAACCGGTGCCGACGCGGTGGCCACGGCACCGGCGACGGCCGTCCGCAGCAGGGCGCGTCTGCGGGGGTGGGCGGCTGGAAGAGCTGGTGCGATGGGTGGTTGACGGCCTGTCATGGGGCGGCTCCCTCAGGCGTGCTCACGATCGTGTTATCGATAACACGCGATGCCGGGAGCATGGCGCCCGCATGCGGTGGGCGTCAATGGGGGCGTCACGAGGAATCTTCGGACGGGTATCTCGGCGCGCCGCGCCACCCGCCGGGTCTGGGCGGGTGGCGCGGGGCCGGGGAGCGCGGCCTACGAGGCGGCCGGAGCGTGCCTTACGAGGCGGTCGCGGCCAGCGCCGACGGGAAGTGGTCGGCCAGGTAGGCGTAGTCCTTGCGGTCGTTGTAGAGGTGCGCCGACAGGCGGAGGTAGCCGCGGCCGTGCCACGTCGTCACGGCGGTCTCGCAGCCGATGGTGTCCGCGACGTGGCGCTGCAGCGCGTGCGCCGCGTCCTGGTCGGCCGCCGTACCCTCGGGCAGCGGGACGAGGCGCATGGCCGGAGCCGGACTGCCGGCCACCGAGGACGTGTCCGCGCCCAGCGCTTCCGCGAGCAACTGCTGCGCCTGGTCGGCCAGTTCGACCATGTGGCGGCGCGCGGCGTCCCAGCCGAAGCGCTCCTCCACGAAGTCCAGAGAACGCGGCGCCGCGAGCCACGGCGCGAGGTCGGTCGTGCCCTGGTGGTCGAAGCGTGCGGGGAACGGGTACGGGGCGCCCCACGAGTCGGTCAGCGGGTACAGCCGCTGCGCCTGGTCGCCGCGCGCCACGAGGGCCGCCGTGCCACGGGGCGCGCAGGGCCATTTGTGCAGGTTCCCCACCCAGAAGTCGGCTTCGCCCGCGTCGCCGACCGGGTCCGCGAGCATGCCGGGCGCGTGCGCGCCGTCGACGAGGACGAGGGCGCCGGCCGCGTGGGCGTGCGCGGCGATGTCCGCGACGGGGAAGAGCCGGGCGGTGGGTGAGGTGATCTGGTCGACGACGACGAGGGAGGTCGGTGCCCGCTCCTCGCGCAGGGCGTCGGCGAAGCGCGCGGAGATCTCCTCGGGGGTCGCGTCGAGCGGGATGTGCAGGGTCCTCACCTGCGCGCCCGCCCGCTCGGCGGCCCGCCGCACCCCCATGGTGACGGCGCCGTAGGAGTGGTCGGTCAGCAACACCTCGCTGCCCGCGGGGAGTTCGATCGAGCCCAGGACCGTGCTGACACCGGCGCTGGCGTTGGGCACGAGGGCGAGGGTGTCCGGGGCGACGCGCAGGTGCCGGGCGATGTCGGTGCGGGCCCGTGCCACGCGCTCCGGGAGCCCGCGGAACCACCGGCACGGATTGGTCTCCATCTCCGTGCGCAGCGCCCGCAGTTCGTCGAGGGTGACTCGGGGCACGGCACCGAAGGAGCCGTGGTTGAGGTGGCGTACGTCGGGGTCGAGCGCCCAGGCGTCGAGGGGGTGGGAAGACATGTCACTCCGCGAGTCGTCCGATGACGGTGGCCGATCTTTCCGTACCCGCAGGACCGTATGCGGTAAAGCCCGCGCTGAACAGGGTGGACCGGCCCGGGCCGGTCAGCTGTCGGCGCGCCCGCTCTCGACCCGCACGGGGTTGGAGATGGCGAGGGAGGAGGCGTGCGAGCGGTTGCACGAGGCCCAGAAGAACGGGTCGTCGCTGGAGGTGTGCAGTTCCGCGCGGTAGTGGCCGGGGACGGGGTGCGGGTCCGTCACGCGGATGTGTGCAGGGCCCGTGGTGTCCAACGGTTCCATGTGCCACAGCAGGCCGTCACGCAGGACGAACAGGACGGCGGGCCGTGGTGTGTCGAGGTCTACGTCGAGGTGGACGGGGCCGTCGAGCGGCACGCTCCCGCCCATGGCGCAGTATCCGCCGGCGTCGGTGCGGGCGGACAGTCGCAGGGCGGCGCCACGGGACACGTAGGCGGCCCCCGCCCGCAGCGCGGTGAGGATGCTCTCGCGGGTGCGCTCGGCGTGTACGACGGTGGTGACCTGGCCGAGCCGGTGTTCCGGCTTTCGGGGGTGGTGGCAGTCCGTGCCGGCGACGCCGGTGACGTGGTGTCCCGAGGTGAGCAGCCGGTCCCACAGTCCGACGGCCGCGTCGTTGTTGGCGCCCTGGCCGAAGTTGTCGATCTCCAGGAGGTCGATGTCGTCCCAGGTGTGGTCGTCCCTGCGCCAGGCCTGGCGTCCGCTGAACGGATGGTTGACGCCCACGAGCCCGCCCTGGGCGTGCACGTCACGCGCGGCGTCGGCGAAGTCCCAGCCGTCGGCGTCGACGTAGGTGCCGGGCCATCGGGACAGTCCGTGCAGGTTCGCGTGGCCGAAGTGGGAGGTCAGCTCGATGGAGCGGAGGAGGACGAGACCGTCGGCCGCGCCCTGCTCCTCCAGGCGCGCGAGTTCCGTCCAGTGGCTCGACGTGTAGTGGTCGCTGACGGCGAGGAAGTCGAGGCCCGCGGCGCGCGCGGCGTCCAGCAGGGTGGGGAGGTCGGCGGAGCCGTCGCTGTGGAGGGAGTGGGAGTGGAGTTCGCCGCGCAGCCAGGTGGGCGGGGCCGAATGCGGTGTGGGTAGCGGCCGTTCGGCAGGTGCACAGCTTGCACCCGACGCGATGCCGGGCTCCGCGTCCGACACGTACACCCGCAACTCGTAGCTCCCGCCCTGCGTGAACCGGTCGAGGTCGATGCGGATGGTCCATTCCCCTGCGGGCAGCGATCCGGCATGGCATCCGGGGCTCGCGTGCCTCTCCCCCACCTCGAACGCGAGTCGGCGGGGTCCGGGGTCTCCTGGGCACTGGACGTGGCCGCGCAGGAATCCGGCGGGGTCGAGGGCGGCGGCGTAGAGCTGGAAGCAGTCGGTGACCTTGTCGAAGTCCAGCTCCACGCGGAGTGTGCCGACGTCGTCCGGGAGGGCGAGGGCACGGTCGAGGTACTGCTCCGTGGTGGACGCGGGATAGATGGTGCGGCTCTCCCGCAGAACGCAGCGGCTGCTCACCCGGCCCCCTTGAACGCCCAAACCCGCTCGCCCAGTTGAGCACGCCTCTTCGCGACGCGCCAGCGGATGCGCAGGATCGCGCGCCTGCCCGGCGCACATACACGTCGAACGGCGCCGTCAGCGCGCCGTCGACCACCCGTCGTACGCCGTGCTCCACGTAGAAGCTCAATCGGACTTGAGGTCAAGCCCCGCTGCCGCCTGCGCCCGGCGGCGTTTGCGCAAGAGGGCGTAGGAGGCGAGGACGATCATGACCGTGAGGAGACTGGCGGCGAAGTCCGCGCGGGTGGCGGGCAGGACCGCCATCGCGAGGATGACCACGGCCATCGCGCCGATCGTGAACCAGCTCAGATACGGGTAGCCCCACATCTTCAGCGTCAGGGCGGCCGGGTCCTCGCGCTCCAGGCGGGCCCGCAGCCGCAGTTGGGAGAGGGCCACGAGGAGGTAGACGAACAGGGCGACCGCTCCGTAGGAGTGCACGATGAACGAGAAGACCGTGTCCGGGGAGACGTAGGCGAAGACCACGGCCACGTAGCCGAGGACCGTGGCGAGGAGGATGGCCCGGCGAGGCACTCCGCTGCGGCTCAGTTTGGTGAGAGCGCGCGGTGCCTCGCCCTCCCGGGTGAGGGCGAAGACGATGCGGCTGGCCGAGTACAGGCCCGCGTTCAGGGAGGAGAGGACCGCGATCAGGATCAGGACGCGCATCAGGGTGTCGGCGCCGGGGATGCCGATCGCCTCCAGCGCCGCGATGTACGGTCCGCCGTCGAGCCGGTCCGAGTTCCACGGGACGATCACGACGACCAGGAAGATCGAGCCCACGTAGAAGAGCAGGACGCGCAGGACGACGGAGCGGGTCGCGCGGGCGACGTTGCGTCCGGGTTCGGCGGACTCCGCGGCGGCGAGCGCGGCGATCTCGGCTCCGGTGAAGAAGCCGACCGCCGGGATGACGGAGGTCAGGACCGGGCCCACACCCATCGGCAGGAAGCCGCCGTGCGCGGTCACATGGCCGACGCCGCCCGCGTCGTGGGCGCCGGGCCACAGGCCGACCACGAAGACCAGGCCGACGACGAGGAACACCGTGATCGCGGCGACCTTGATCGAGGAGAACCAGTACTCGAACTCGCCGAAGGTCTTCACCGACAGCATGTTGACCGCGGTCAGGATCAGCATCAGGGCCAGGCTGATGGTCCACAGCGGGAGCCCCGGCAGCCAGGCGCGCACGAGTTCGGCGCCCGCGACCGCTTCGAGGGCCACGACATTGACCCAGAAGTACCAGTACAGCCAGCCGATGGTGAAGCTGCCGAGGGGGCCGAGGGCGAGACGGGCATAGGCGTGGAAGGAACCGGCGGCGGGGCGGGCCACCGCCATCTCGCCGAGCATCCGCATGACGAGGACGACCAGACCACCGGCGAGCGCGAAGGAGAGCACGGCGGCGGGGCCGGTGTCCTGGATGACGACGCGGCTGCCGACGAAGAGCCCGGCGCCGATGACACCACCGATCGCGATCAGCGTCATGTGGCGCTGCTTGAGCCCGCCGCGCAGACCGGCGCCGCCGCCGTCCGGCGCCCCACCGGGCTGCGCACCGGCCGGGCTCCCGTCGCGCAGGGCCCGGTCGCTGGTGTCCGTCACGTCCGCCTCTTCTCCGTACGTCGCCGTGGGTCCGTCCGACGGCGCCACCACGTGGTGATCACGCGGCGCCGCCGGACAGTCTCGGCACGCCCGGAGGCCTGCGGGGCGTTTTCAATACACCGTTCACAAGGTCGCAACGCCGGATACGGGTCCAGGCCCTCGGGGCACCCCCGCGCACAACGACGCACCGTGTGCTCCGGTTAGCCTGCCACCTGCGGTGGTCTCCGCCGCTGCCGTTCCGCCCCGACGAAAGAGCCTTGAACATGACCACCACCGCCCGCGCCACGGTGCAGCACGAGGACGAGCGCACGCGGGTCACCCGCTGGGACTTCGAGCCGGGGCAGAGCACCGGTCGCCATGTGCACGAGTACGACTACGTCGTGGTCCCGGTCACCGACGGGCAGACCGACGTGATCACCCCGGACGGCACGGTCACGCGCAACGAGCTCTTCTCCGGCCGGTCCTACGCGCGGGCGGCGGGCAGTGAGCACGAGGTCGTCAACGCGGGCACCGCCCCGCTCGCCTTCGTCGAGGTGGAGCGCAAGTAACCCCTCCCCGCTCTCAGGCCTTGCGCCCCACCCCGCACACCGCCACCTCGACGGCCGCTTCCTCGGGCCGTGCCGATCCCGGCTCGGGGCGCCAGGCCGACGTACTGACGACCCCCGGTTCGACGAGGTCGAGTCCGTCGAAGAACCTGGCGATCCGCTCCGGCGAGCGCAGGTGGTAGGTGTGCACCGACTGCTCGTTGTAACCGGCGACCGCCGTGTTCAGCGCCTCATTGGTGTTCGTACCGTCGGTCAGGGCCAGGTAGCTGCCGGAGGGCAGCGCGTCGAGCAGCGCGGCCACCACGTCCGCGGGACGGTCGTCGTCGGACAGCTGCCCCATGATGCTGAGCAGGGTGAGCCCGATCGGCCGGTCGAAGTCCAGGGTGTCCGCCGCCTGCGCCAGGATCCGCTCCGGGTCCCGCACATCGGCGTCCAGATAGGCGCAGGCGCCCTCCGGCGTACTGGTGAGCAGGGCCCGCGCGTGGGTCAGTACCAGCGGGTCGTTGTCGACGTAGACGATCCGGCTGTCCGGAGCGATGCGCTGGGCCACCTCGTGCGTATTGTCCGCCGTGGGGAGGCCCGTGCCGATGTCGAGGAACTGCCGGACGCCCGCTTCGCCCGCCAGGAACCGCACCGCGCGCGCCAGGAACTTGCGCTGCACCCGCGCGACGGTGGCGAACTCGGGGAACGTGGCGAGGATGGCGTCGCCGACCTCGCTGTCGACGGGGTAGTTGTCCTTGCCGCCCAGCAGGTAGTTCCACACGCGGGCCGAGTGCGGACGGTCCGTCTGCAGCCTGTCTCGGAGCTCACCAGATGTGTGATCCATGGGCACAGCCTCACACACAACTCCGCTCAGGAACCGATGAGTTCGTGAACCGGCCGAGGTCTTCACAGGTGCCACCGTGGCGCGACACCCGAGGAGGAGTCCCCGTGATCGACCTGAAGCCGGCCTGCGACCGGATGATCGACGTACTGAACGGCGTGTCCGACGAGCAGTTGTCGTCGCCCACGCCCTGCTCCGAATACACCGTCCGCGACCTCGTCGGGCACGTCGACGACGCGGCGCGGGGGTTCACCGGCTTCGCCCGCAAGGAGGCACCGCTGCCCGGCGAGCCGGGCGACTGGCGGGCGGGCACCGCGAAGAGCGTGCGGGCGCTCGGCGACGCCTGGGACGATCCGGATGCCTGGCGGGGCGAGTCGGAGGGGCCGGGGTTCACGCTGTCGAACGAGACGTGGGGCAAGGTCGCGCTCACCGAGATGGTGGTCCACGGCTGGGACCTCGCCCGGGCGACCGGCCAGCCCTTCGACCTGCCCGAGGACACATTGCGCGCCTGCCACGACCATGTCTGCGGCTTCGTGACGGCGGCGCCCCTGCCGGAGCTGTGGGGGCCGCCGGTGGAGACGCCCGCCGACGCGCCCCTGATGGACCGCATCGTTGGCTTCACGGGGCGCCACCCCTAAACACCCCTGCCCCCCCCTGAACACCCCTGGACACGCCTGGACACCCCTCACAGTGCACTCTGCACAGCGAGCTCCGTCCCACCGGGCACTGCGCCCACCCCACCCCTTCGGCGGCCGCCGTAGCGTGCGGGCAACCGCAGTCGCTTGGAGGTTCGATGGCCGCCGCACGCGCCGTCGGGGTCGACGATCACGCCCTGACCAGAGTGCCCACCACCGCCCGTTACAGCTGGTGGTCCGTAGCCCTGCAGCGTTTCGGGCAGATCTCCGGGCTCAGCCAGTTCGTGCTCGGCGCGACGCTGGGCTTCGGGATGGACTTCTGGACGGCGTTCTGGGCACTCACGCTCGGCTCGGTGATCGTCGAGGTGCTCTCGATCTTCGTGGGGATCATCGGCGTACGGGAAGGGCTTCCGACGTCCGTGCTCGCGCGGTGGACCGGATTCGGGCGCGTCGGGTCCTCGCTGATCGGGCTCGCGATCGCGCTCAGCCTCATCGGGTGGTTCGGCATCCAGTCGGCGATCTCCGCGGACGCGCTGGCCGGGCTCGTCGGCGTGTTCCCCGCGCCCGTGTGGTCGGTCCTGTTCGGGCTCGGGGTGACGGCCGTCGTGCTGTGGGGCTTCGGCTCCATGAACTGGGCCGCGTACATCACGGTGCCCGCGTTCCTGCTGCTCGTCGGCTGGTCCACCGTGCACGAACTGGTGCGGTACGACATCGGGCACCTCGTGGCCTCCGCCCCGCCCGGCCCGCAGCTCTCCCTGGTCCAGGGCACGACGCTGGTCGCGGGCGGCGCCATCGCGGGCGCCATCATCACCCCCGACATGACCCGCTTCAACCGCTCCACCTCCGACGTCGTCAAGCAGACCGTGGTCGGCATCTCGCTCGGTGAGTACGTCGTCGGGCTCGCCGGAGTGCTGCTCGCGCACGCCACGCGGTCCGCGGACGTGACCGCGATCGCCGTGTCCTCGGTCGGCTGGGTCGGCACCCTCGTCGTCATCATGGGCGCGCTGAAGATCAACGACTGGAATCTGTACAGCTCCGGCCTCGGCGTCGTGAACTTCATCGAGTCGGTCTTCGGCCGCAAGGTGGGCCGCGCGACCGTCACCGTCCTGCTCGGCGTCGTCGGCAGCCTGCTCGCGGCGGCCGGCATCCTCGACCGGTTCGCCGACTTCCTCACCCTGCTCGGGGTCGCCTTCCCGCCCATCGCCGGCGTGATGATCGCCGAGTACTTCGTGGTCAAGCGGTGGCGCGGCGACCTGGAGGCCTCGCGGTCCTCCGGCACGCTGCCCGCGACGGCGCCGACCTGGGTCCCGGCGACGATCGTCGTATGGGTGCTGGCCTTCTGCGTCGGCGAGTTCGTCGACTGGGGCCTGCCCAGCATCAACTCGGTCGTCTTCGCGTTCGTCGGCTACGTCGTCCTGGGCCGGCTCGGCCTGGTGCGCGGTGTCGGTGTGTCCCGCGACATGGGAGCCGGGGTACCGGTGTCCGATGGCCCTGTACCCACCCCCGCCCCCTCCCACGACCCCCAAGCCTCTCGCGCCGCCAGCGGCGCCTCCCGCTAAGGAGACAGTTCCGTGCGTATCGGAATCGATGTCGGCGGCACCAACACCGACGCCGTCCTGCTCGAAGGACCGCGGGTGCTCGCCACCACCAAGTCCGCGACCAGCCAGGACGTGACGTCCGGCATCGTGTCCGCCCTGGAGGCGCTGCGCGCGCAGCACGCCTTCGACCCGGCGGCCGTCGGCGCCGTGATGATCGGCACCACCCACTTCCTCAACGCGCTCGTCGAGGCCCGCGGTCTCGCCCCGACGGCGGCGCTGCGCCTGGGACTGCCCGCGACGTCCGCGCTGCCGCCGTTCGTGGACTGGCCCGAGCGGCTGACGCGGGCCGTGTCGGGGCGGCCCTACCTCGCGCACGGCGGCCACGAGTTCGACGGGCGGAAGATCGCCGATCTGGACGTGGACGAGCTGCGCAGGCACGCCGCCGACATGGCCGCCCACGGCATCAGGTCGGTGGCGATCTCCTCGGTGTTCTCGCCGGTCAGCGACGAGTTCGAGGTGCGGGCGGCGGAGATCCTGCGGGACGAGCTGGGCCCGGACGTGGCCCTGTCCCTGTCCCACGAGATCGGCCGCATCGGCCTCCTCGAACGGGAGAACGCGACCGCCGTGAACGCGGCGCTGCGCGAGCTGGCCGCCGGGATCGTCGACGGCCTGGCCGGGGCGGTCGCCGGGTTCGGCGTCACGGCGCCGCTGTATCTGAGCCAGAACGACGGCACGCTGATGGACCTGGAGTACGCGCGCCGCTACCCGGTCGCCACGTTCGCCTCAGGACCCACGAACTCGATGCGTGGCGCCGCCGTCCTGTCCGGCCTCGAGACCTGCGCGGTCGTCGACGTCGGCGGCACCACCAGCGACGTCGGCGTGCTCACGCAGGGCTTCCCGCGTGAGGCGGGCACGGCCGTGGACGTGGCGGGGGTGCGCACCAACTTCCGTATGCCGGACGTGCACAGCATCGGCATCGGCGGCGGCTCGCTGGTGGTCTCGGAGGGCGGCCGGGTCACGGTCGGCCCGCGCTCGGTCGGCTACCGGCTCACCGAAGAGGCCCTGGTGTTCGGCGGATCCACGCTGACCGCCACCGATGTCGCCGTCGCGGCGGGGCTCACGGACATCGGGGACCGGGCGGCCGTCGCCCACCTGGACGCGCGGGTGGTCAAGGAGGCGCTGGACACGATCGCCGCCGACGTGGCGCGCGCCGTCGAGTCGATGCGGACCTCGCCGGAGCCGCTTCCGGTGGTCGCGGTCGGCGGTGGCTCGGTGCTGCTGCCCGACTCGCTGCCGGACTCCGGCGCGGTGCACCGCCCCGACCACTTCGCGGTCGCGAACGCGATCGGCGCGGCCATCGCGCAGGTCGGCGGCGAGGTCGACCGGGTGTACGCGATCGACGCGGGGCGCCGCGAGGCCGTCCTCGACGAGGCCCGGCAGGAGGCGGTCGACCGGGCGGTCGCGGCGGGCGCGGCCCCGTCCGGGGTCCGCATCGTCGAGTTCGACGAGGTCCCCGTCCCGTATCTGCCGGGCAACGCCACCCGGATCCGCTGCAAGGCCGTGGGCGACCTGCAACAGGTCGACTGAAGCCCGCCCCCACCCACGTAAGGAGAGCACGAGCACATGAGCTGGACCCTGGGCCCTGAGCAGCTGGACGACCTGGCGCGTGGCGCCGCGATCCTCGGCACCGGAGGCGGCGGCGATCCCACCATCGGCCGCCTGCTGGTGCGCGAGGCGATGCGCGAGCACGGTCCGGTGACCGTCCTCGACCCGGACGAGGTGGCGGACGACGCGTTCGTGATCCCCGTCGCGAACATGGGCGCGCCGACCGTGATGGTCGAGAAGCTGCCCGGCGCCGACGAGCCGGTGGCCGCGCTGCGCGCCCTGGAGGCGTTCACGGGCCGGAAGGCCGACGCGACGATGCCGATCGAGTGCGGCGGCAGCAACTCCCTGATCCCGCTGATCGTCGCGGCCCGCACCGGCCTCCCGGTCGTCGACGCGGACGGCATGGGGCGCGCCTTCCCCGAGCTGCAGATGGAGACGTTCCATGTGTACGGGGTGCCGGCCTCGCCGCTCGCGATGGCCGGCGAACACGGGGAGACCTGCGTGTTCGACACCGGCAAGGAGACCAAGCGCCTGGAGGACCTGGCGCGCCGGGTCACGGTCGGGCTCGGTGGCGGCGCCGCGATCGCCGAGTACTCGATGACCGGGGACCAGCTCAAGCGCACGGCGGTGCCGCGCACGCTGTCGCTCGCCCTGTCGCTGGGCCGGGCGGTCCGTGAGGCGCGCGAGGCGCACCGCGACCCGGTGGAGGCGCTCGGCGAGGCGGTGGGTGGCACGATCTACGGTCATCTGCGGGTGCTGTTCCGCGGCAAGGTGACCGATGTGGAGCGGCGCACGGAGGGTGGTTTCGCGCGGGGCCGGGCCACGTTCGCGGCGTTCGAGGGCGACTCTGCTCTCGAACTCCGTTTCCAGAACGAGCACTTGGCGGCGCTCCGCGACGGCGAGCCGATCTGTGTGGTGCCGGACCTGGTGTGCGTCCTGGAGGCGGACACCGGCGAACCGATCACGACGGAGGCGCTCCGCTACGGGCAGCGGGTCACGGTCATCGGCATCGCGGCACCGGACATCATGCGCACACCGAAGGCACTGGACGTCTTCGGCCCGTCCTGCTTCGGCCTGCCGTACGAATTCCGCCCGGTGGAGGAGACACTCCCGATTGAGAGCCCCTGCGGCGATTGAGCAGCGGGGTCCGGGCAGAGCCCCGGGACGCAGGGACGGACCGCCGCTGAGAGAATCGACGCGTGCCCCACACCATCACCGTCGGAGACGTGGACGCCCTGGTCACAGGGGTCAACGTACTGGGCTGCGGCGGAGGCGGCGACGCCGCGGCATTCGCCTCGATGCTGCGCCGCGCCCTGGGCGCGAACGGCACGGTCACCTGGCACGAGGCCGCCGGCCAGGACCCGGTCGTCGTCCCGGTGGGCGTCGTCGGCGCGGTGAACGTGCTGAGCGAGAAGCTGCCGAACGGCCGCGAGTTCCGCGAGGCGATCACCGCGGTGTCCCGCTGGACAAACGCCCCGGTCCCCGACGCCCTGATGGCCGTGGAGGCGGGCGGCCCCAACGCCCTCACGGTGCTGCTCGCCTCTCTCGACCTGGGCCTCCCCGTGGTCGACGTCGATCTGATGGGCCGCGCCCTGCCCCGGCTCGACCAGTTGAGCTGGGCGGTGCGCGGCCTTCCGGTCACCCCGTGCGCGCTCGCCGAGCCCGGCGGCCAGATCCTGGTGGTGGACTGCACGGACGCGCGCGGGCTGGAACGCACGGTGCGCGGCTTCCTCACGGCGGCGGGCGGCTGGGCGGCGATCGCGCTCGCCCCGGTGCGGCTGAGCACCGTGCGCGACGCCTGCGTGCACGGCTCCCTCACCCGTTCCCTCGCCCTCGGCCACGCGCACGCCACGCTTCCGCAGCGCCCGGCCCCGGAGTCCGTGGAGGCGGCGCTCGGCTGCCGGGTGCTCGCGGCGGGCCGGATCAGGGAGGTGGCGCGCAGCGAGGGCTCCGGCTTCGGTCGGGGCAGTGTCACGGTCACGGATGCCGGGTCCGGCGCCGTCGTCCGTCTGGAGACGGAGAACGAGATCCTGCTCGCCCTGCGCGACGGCGAGGTCGCCGCGACCGTCCCCGACGTCATCTTCCTCCTGGACCGCCGCACGGCACGGCCCGTGGCCATCGACCGGATCCGACCGGGTCAGGAGGTCATCGCGGCGACGCTGCCGGGCCCCGGGTTCTGGCGCCGACCGGACACGGAACCGTACGTGTCCCCGAGGGCGTTCGGCCTGGACGCGGAGGTCGTCGGATTCGAGGCGGTGGCCCGATGACGAGTGGTGTCGCGGGAAGTGCGCCGAGGGGCGTCTCGGGAGGTGTCTCAGGCGGGGTCTCAGGTGGTGACTCAGGTGGGGTCTCCCTCTCCGCGATGCTCGCTCACCCCACATGGCACGACGTCAGCCTCCTCGCCGGTCCGCAGGACGCCCGCCCCCTCCACCACCCCGTAGTGGCGCAGGACTTGGCGCACCCGCTGCCCGAGGAACCCGTCGGAAGGCTCCTCGTGCTGCTGGGCGGCGCGGACCGGGGCGACTGGCGGCTCGACGCGCTGCTGCGGCGGGCGCACGGCGCGGGGGTCGCGGCGCTGCTGGTACCGGGGGTGACGGCGCTGCGCATGTCGTCGACGCTGCTCGCCGAGCGGCTGCGGCTGCCCGTGCTCGGCTCCCCCGATCCGCTCGCCGCGTATCTCGCCCTGGAGCGGATGACCGCCGAACCGGCCCTGCTGCGCGCCGAGTCGGCACTCCGCGCCACGCAGGTGTGTGCCCGCGCGGACGACGCGGTGGACGCGCTGCTCGACGACCTGGGCACGCTGCTGCACCGCCCCGTCGCCCTGATCACGGCGGACGCTCGACACCTGGCGGGCGACCCGGACACGGTCCCGCACGCCGAACAGGACACGGTGGCAAGGCAGTTGACCGGCCGACCGCTCCCCCGCCCGATCGACCTCCGGAGCGGCGCCCGCCTGCTCACCCACCCGGTCGGCACCGAACGCGTCCCACCCCGCCTCGCCGTGCGCCTGCCCGCCCGGCTCGCCCCGGAGGCCGACGCCGTGGCGGCCGCCCTGGAGGTCGCGTCCGGCGCCGTACGGGAACGGCTCGCGCTGCGCCGTCTCGACCTGGAGCGCAGCGCCCGCCACCGCACCTCCCTGCTCGGCGAGTTGCTGCGCCCGGCGGGCGGTGAGATCCCGGACGCGGTGCGTCGGCACGCGGTGGAGTTCGGTTGGCGCCTGGACGGCTGGCACACCGGCATCCGCATCGGTACCGGGCCCGACGTGGACGTGGCGGGGCTGCGCGCCGAGGTCACGGACGCGTTCGCGGCGGAGCGGCTCGCCGCGCAGGTCGTCGAGCAGGGCGACGGCTGGTCCGCCTGGACCAGCACCGACCAGGAGCCGTCGACCAGCGACATCGAGCGGCACGCCGCCGCCGTGCGCCGTGTGCAGCGCCGCCTGCCCGAAGTCCTGCACACGTACGTGGGCGTGGGCCGCGCCCATCCGGGCCCCACCGGCATCGCCCGCAGCCTGGGCGAGGCGGCCGACGCCGCACGGCTCGCGCAGGGCCGGGAGGCGAGCGGCCGCTTCTTCCACGTCGACCGTCTCGGCCTCGCCCAGCTCCTGCTCGCGTGGACCCGCACGGACACGTTCCAGCCGGCGGCCCGCTCCCTGCTGGAGCCGCTGTCCGGCGAGCCCGGCGACCTGGTGCACACGCTCACCGCGTATCTCGACGCGGAGTCCTCCACGGCCGAGACCGCCGCGGTGCTCGGCGTGCACCGCAACACGGTCGCGGCGCGCATCGCCCGCGTACAGCAGCTGCTGAGCGTGGACCTCGCGGATCCGGACGAGCGGCTGGCCCTGCATCTGGCGTGCCGGACGGCCGTCGACGGATGAAGCGACCGAACTAGGACGCAATCTGACCTACTTGCTGAATAGCGTGACCGAAGCGAACACCAAGCGGGCACTTCCACGCGAGAGGCGGACACCATGACCACCAGCGAGCAGACGACCCACGAGGCGACCGACACCCCCGCCGTCACGGGCGAGCGCGCGGACTTCCTTGAGGCCCTTGCCAAGCAGCGGCACTTCCTGACCTTCACGACGCGCGATCTGACCGAGGAGCAGATCCGGCAGCGGCCCACCGCGAGCGCGCTGTGTCTCGGCGGTCTGATCAAGCACGTCACCGAGGTGGAGCGCGGCTGGGTGGGCTTCATGCTGGAGGGCCCTGTCGCCATGCCGGACTTCACGAAGATGACCGAGGCGGACTGGGCGGCCCGCGAGGAGGGCTTCAAGATGCAGCCCGACGAGACGCTGGCCGGTGTCCTGGCCGAGTACGAGAAGGCCGCTGCCAGGACCGACGAACTGGTGGCCACGCTGCCCGATCTGGACCGCAGGTGGCCGCTGCCGAAGGCGCCGTGGACCGAGCCGGGCGCGGACTGGTCGATCCGCCGGGTACTGATGCACCTCGTCGCGGAGACCGCGCAGCACGCGGGCCACGCCGACATCATTCGCGAGACCCTGGACGGCGCCAAGAGCATGGGCTGAACGCGGTCGGCCGGTCCCGCGGGCGCCGCGGGACCGGCCGGGGTCGAGGACCGAATGCCCGACGACCTCTCCGGCGCGCAACCGCCGCACCGGGTGGTATCGCTCCGGCGTCCGGAGGCTTGATGATGTTGGTCATGACATCACGCCCGATCAACCCCGCTTCCACCGACCTGATCACCGCGCTCGCCGACGGTTCGCTGCGCGTGGTCGATCTCACCGCCCCGCTGTCGTCCGGGACGCCGATCCTTCCGCTGCCCGAGCCGATGCATCCGATACCCCGGTTCGAGCTGGAGCGGCTCAACGACTGGGACGATCCGGGTGAGATCTCGTTCCAGAACCACATCCACACGGGCGAGCACGTGGGCACCCACTTCGACGCGCCGGTGCACTGGTCGTCGGGGCGTGATCTGGAGGACGTGGGCAGTGTTCCCGGGGCGCGGCTCGTGGGTCCCGCCGCGGTCGTGGACACGTCGGCCGAGTGTGCCAAGGACCCCGACCACCTGCTCGGTCTCGACGAGTTGAAGGCGTGGGAGCGGGAGCACGGCGCGCTGCCCGAGGGCGGCTGGCTGCTGTACCGGACGGGGTGGGACACCCGCTCCGACGACCAGGCCGCTTTCCTCAACGCGGACGACGACGGCCCGCACACGCCGGGTCTCACCGCGGAGTGCGCCCGGTACCTCGCGGAGGAGACCGGCATCGTGGGCATCGGGGTGGAGACCGTGGGCACGGACGCGGGACAGGCCTTCCGCTTCGAACCGCCGTTCCCCGTGCACCACTTCATGCTCGGCAACGGGAAGTACGGGGTGACGCAGCTGCGCAACGTCGGTGAACTGCCGCCGGTCGGCGCGGTACTCGTGGTCGCGCCGCTGCGCATCGTCGGCGGCTCCGGCAGCCCCGCGCGCGTCCTGGCGCTGACGCCCGCCGCGGAAGGCAAGTGAGCATGCTGGTAAGGGAAGCCATCGGCCGCGAACTGCACCGGCTCGGTGTGCGCACCGCGTTCGGCGTGGTGGGAAGCGGCAATTTTCATGTCACGGGCGCGCTCGTGGCGGCGGGCGCGCGCTTCGTCGCGGCGCGGCACGAGGGCGGCGCCGCGGTCATGGCGGACGCCCATGCCCGCACGAGCGGCGAGGTCACCGTCCTCACCGTGCACCAGGGCTGCGGCTACACCAACTCCCTGACGGGCGTGGCCGAGGCCGCGAAGAGCCGGACTCCGCTGCTGGTCGTGACGGCGGAGGCCACCGAGCCGACCTCCAACTTCCACGTCGACCAGTCGGCCGTCGCCGAAGGTGTCGGGGCGGTACCTGCGCGGGTCCGTTCCGCGCGCACCGCGCTCGACGACGTCACCCGCGCGTTCCGGATGTGCGCCGAGGAGCGCCGCACGGTGGTCCTCAACGTCCCCATCGACGTACAGGACGAGGCGCTGCCCGAGGACGCGGTGGCGCCGCGGCGCAGGCCGGCTCCCGGTCTGCCGCGGCCTGCCGCCGCCGACGTCGAGGACTTCGCCGAGCTGCTGCGCCGCGCCGAACGTCCGGTGTTCGTGGCCGGTCGCGGTGCCCGTGCCGCCGGGGCGGGCGAGGCGATCGCCGCGCTCGCGGAGCGGACGGGCGCGCTGCTCGCCACGTCGGCGGTGGCGCGCGGACTGTTCAACGGGCGGCCCGGCGCGGAGTGGTGTGTCGACGTCGCGGGCGGTTTCTCGACGCCGCTGGCCGCGGAGCTGATCTCGGGCGCCGATCTGATCGTGGGCTGGGGCTGCGCCCTGAACATGTGGACGATGCGGCACGGGCGTCTCGTCTCGGATGCCGCCAAGGTGGTCCAGGTGGACGTCGACCGCGACGCCCTCGGCCGCACCCGCGACATCGACCTGGGCCTGTGGGGCGGTGTCACGGAGACGGCGGACGATGTCACGTCGCTCCTGGCGGACGGATCCGCGACGATCGGCTACCGCACACCGGATATCGGCAAGCGCCTTACCGCTGAAGGTAGTTGGAGTCAGGTCCCGTACGAGGACGGAACCGGCGACGGCCGCATCGATCCTCGTACGCTCAGCCGCGTACTCAACGGCATGCTGCCCGCCGAGCGCACCGTCGCCGTCGACTCCGGCAACTTCATGGGCTACCCGAGCATGTACCTCGACGTGCCCGACGAGTACGGGCTGTGCTTCACGCAGGCGTTCCAGTCGATCGGCCTCGGCCTGTCGACGGCCATCGGCGCGGCGCTCGCCCGGCCCGACCGGCTGCCGGTGGCGGCGTGCGGCGACGGCGGATTCCTGATGAGCGTATCGGAGTTGGACACCGCCGTGCGTCTCGGGCTTCCGCTTCTGGTGGTGGTCTACAACGACGCCATGTACGGGGCCGAGGTCCACCACTTCGGCCGTCCCGAGGACGCGCCCGGACTGTCCACGGTCACCTTCCCCGACACGGACCTCGCGGCGCTCGCCCGCGGGCACGGCTGTGCGGCGCTGACGGTGACGGCGCCCGAGGATCTGTCCCCGCTCGCCGAGTGGCTCGCGGCCCCGGACCGGCCGATGGTGATCGACGCGAAGACGACGCGCGACGAGGGCGCCTGGTGGCTGCAGGAGGCCTTCGGCCACTGAATGCCCGCCCGGCCTGCCCGGCCGCCCTGCCGGTGGCCGGAGCAGGCCAGTGGCGGCCCCCACCGGAAATCGCTTCCGAACGTCGGCGGGGGCCACCGACGAGGAAGCACGGCTCCCCTTCGCGCGCTTCCTCGTGTGTTCCGTCCAGTGACGCCGCGGGACTGCGGGAGGAAGCCCCTGCCGGCATCTCGGACGGAGGACCACAGTCGCGTTGTCGGCGATGCGACTGTGGCGTCTACAGCCAAGTTGCCCGGGGACCAGGGGCGTTGAAGAGGGTAACCCTCCTCGGCGCATCCAAACTTATGGCACATGCCAGAGGCGCCTCAAGAGCCCTTTCCCGCCTAGTCCGACCGAAATCGCATGGGCCAGCGGCACGTGCATATTTCTATTTTTTCGCAGTCCCGTTCCGGTGAACGGGCGGTGCACTTGTCCGCATGGAGGACGTGTGTGCGTCACGGGGCGGCGGCCGCCGACGCCCGCAGCAGCTCCGTGAGCGCACGGGCCGCGGCGCTCGGCGGACGGTCGGCGGGCGCTGCCAGATACAGCGACCAGCCGAGGTCCGCGTCGGTCACCGGAAGGACGGCGAGGCCGTGCGCGGTGTCGGCGAGGAAGCGCGGCACCAGCGCGACGCCGAGGCCCGCCCTGACGTAGTCGGCGCTGGTGGCGAGGTCGGTGATCTCGATGGTGACGTGGCGCGGCACGCCCGCCGCGGCGAACGCGCGGTCGGCGACGGAGCGGTTGCCGTAGCCGACCGGGCAGTCGATGAACCGCAGCCCGGCCAGTTCGCGGATCGGCACGCTGTCGCGCCCGGCGAGCGGATGGTCGGCCGGTACCACGAGGTCCAGGGTGGACCCGGCCAGCGGCGTCAGGTCGACCTCGGCGGGGCTCGCCCCCGGCAGGGACACGAGGGCGAGGTCGAGGCGGCGTTCGGCGAGCGCCGTGAGATGCCCCCTGGATCCGGTCGGCGCGACGGTGATCTGCACCTGGACGCCGGGGTGCCTGCGGTGGAACTCGCCCAGCAGGCCCGGCAGATCGATCAGCTTGATCGACGTGAGGGTGCCCAGGCGCAGGGTGCCGCGCAGCGCGCCGCGCACCTCGGCCACGGCGTCGGCGGCGTCGCGGGCGGCGTCCAGCACCCGCCGGGCTCGCGGCAGGAGGGCCCGTCCCTCGTCGGTCAGCAGCACCCGCTTGGAGTTGCGGTCGAGCAGCCGGGCGTCCAGCTCGCGCTCCAGCGTCTTGACGGCGGCGGAGACGGCGGACTGGACGATGTGCAGCCGGGCCGCCGCGCGCGTGAAGTTCTGCTCCTCCGCGACCGCGACGAAGTATTCGAGATGACGTAGTTCCACGCGTCGACTATCGCATCGACGATCTGAGATCGCGATCGTCACGAGCGCGAAGATTCGTTGGACGCGATGGCTGTGTGCACCGAGAGTGGAACGTGCCCACCCGCTCCCCACCAGTCGAACGGACCCCTGCCGCATGGCCACGCCGACCCGCGTCCGCACCCCGCCCCACTCCCCCGGCCCGTCCACCGCCGCCACGTCCACCGCCTCCCCGTGCACCGCGGGGTCGCGCAGGCACGGCGTCGGCTTCTGGATCGTGGCGCTCGCCTTCCTCACCTCGATGGCGTTCTCGACGGTGCCGACTCCGCTGTATCCGCTCTACGAGGAGCGCGACGGCTTCTCGACCTTCATGGTCACCGTCGTCTTCGCGGTGTACGCGGTGGGCGTGGTGGTCAGCCTGATCCTGGCCGGCCACGTGTCGGACTGGGTGGGGCGCAAGAAGATCCTCCTGGCGGCGCTCGCCCTGGAACTGCTCGCCGCCCTGCTGTTCCTGTCGAGCCCGGAGCTGCCGGTGCTCCTTGTCGCCCGGTTCGTGAGCGGCCTCGGCATCGGCATGCTCAGCGCGACGGCAACCGCCCACCTGCACGAACTGCACCGCGCGCACCGTCCCGCCGGTTCCGCGCAGCGCTTCGAGACGGTGTCGACGGCCGCCAACATCGGAGGTCTCGGCCTCGGCCCGCTGGTCTCCGGCTTCCTCGCCCAGTACGTGACGGCGCCGCTGCGGCTGCCGTACGCGGTGTTCGCCGTTCTCCTCGCGGCCGTGGCCGTGGCTCTTTCGTTCGTCCCGGAGACCGTGGAGCAGCAACCGGTGCGGCCGCGCTACCGGCCGCAGCGGGTGAGCGCGGACCACGGCGACCGGGCCGGCTACGTGGCCGCGGCGACGTCAGCGTTCGCGTCCTTCGCGGTGTTCGGCCTTTTCTCGTCGATCGCCGCCGGATTCGTCGCGCACTCCCTGCACCGTCCGTCGCACCTGCTGGCCGGGGCGATCTCGTTCCTGGTGTTCGGGGGCGCGGCCCTCGCCCAGATCCTCACCAACCGCCTCGCGCCACGCACGAAGTCGACGCTGGGGCTGCTCGCGGAGGGCGCGGGCTTCCTGACGCTCGTCGTCGGCATGCACACCGCCGGCCTCGGCACGTTCCTGGTGGGTGGCGCGGTGGCGGGCGTCGGGGCGGGGCTGCTGTTCAAGGCGGCGCTCGGGGCCGTGGTCGCGATGGCGGCTCCGGCACGGCGCGGAGAGGCGCTCGCCGGCCTGTTCCTGATCGCCTACCTGGGTCTGAGCGGCCCGGCGGTCGCCCTCGGCGTCGCCACGCTCGCACTCTCGGCGACGACGGCGATGACCTGGTTCGCCGGGGCGCTGCTGCTGCTCCTGGCGATCTCCGCGGTCCTCAACCGGCGCTCGTACGGCGGACGTTGAGCCGCTCCTCGTTTGCTGCGCGAACGTGACGACCATGGCCGGTTTCGGTCGGCACTCACCCGCTCCCCTTCTGGCATGTGCCAGAAGGGGAGCCCGCAACGACGCAGGGCGGCGACGGCCAGGCAGCCACAGGACTCTCGACCGTGATTGCCGAATTCGCTGACCAGGCAGCCGGGTTGACGTATGGTCACCCAATGGACGGAGCGCAGTGGTTGGCCTCCTGTCACCGACAGCCGAGCGTGGCATATGCCGCTTGGGAGCGGTCGCCGTTTCTGGCGAGGCTTCCCGCGGGTCGCAACTGGGACGCCCTGCGTGTCCAACAGCCGCTCGGTCTGACGGTGTTGTGGGAGCTGGGCAAGGGGGCGGACGCCGTGCCGGTGCTCGAGGAGCACGCCAAGCCACGCCCCGTGTTCTACATCCTCACGCGCCGCGGCGCAGCGCACGCCCGGGGCTGGCCCGAGACGGAGGACGTCCGGATGCTCACCGCGGGCGAGGACCTGTCCATGCCGTCCCCCGACGCCGACGGCATCACGGGGGTGCGGCACCACTCGTTCCTGTGGCGGACCGCGCCGGACGGCAGCGGCACGCTGGTCGACCCCGAGCAGCTGCGCACCGCCCTGGAAGCGGCCCTCGACCCCGCGCGCCAGGCCGAGCGCATAAGGGCGGCCCGCGCCGTCTTCTGGGCGAGCAAGCGGCACAGCACCTGAGCGGAACCCATTCAGGGGATTCACCACAGCGAGTAACTGTACTGTGCACTCGTATCGGTTGTCCGAGAAAGGGTGATCCCCCATCGCCACCAGCAAGTCAGTCCACATAACCACTCCCGACGGCCGGGCCGACGCCTTCGTCGCCTTCCCCGACGACGGCGCGCGGCATCCCGGCGTACTCCTCTACATGGACGCCTTCGGCGTGCGGCCCGTGATCGAGGAGCTGGCCCGCGAGCTGGCCGGGCACGGCTACTACGTGCTCGTGCCCAACGTCTACTACCGGCACGGCGCCTCGCCCGTCGTCGAGCTGCCCGCGCACATCAGCGAGGAGAACAGGCCCGAGATCTTCGGCAGCCTGATGCCGCTCCTCGAGGCGCACACCGCCGAGCGCGCGCTGCGCGACGCGGACGCCTACGTCGACTTCCTCACCGCCCAGCCCGAGGTCGCCGACGGCCCCATCGGCACGACCGGCTACTGCATGGGCGCGGCCCTGGCGCTGCGCACCGCCGCGGCCCGCCCCGACCGGGTCGCCGCCGTCGCCGGTTTCCACCCCGGCATGCTCGTCACCGACGCGCCGGACAGCGCGCACCGCTCCGCCGACAAGGTCGCCGCGCGCGTCCACCTCGGTCTCGCGGAGGGCGATCTGTCGCCCGAGGCCGTCGACGAGCTGAACCGGTCCTTCGACGCCGCCGGCGTCGAGCACTCCATCGAGCTCTACCCCGGCAGCGTGCACGGCTTCACCATGGCCGACACGTCCGCCTTCGACGCGGACGCGCTCAAGCGCCACTGGGACCGGCTGCTGCCGCTCCTCGACGGCGCCCTGCGGGCCGGCTGAAGCTACGCGCCGTCGGGCGCGGCGCCCGCCGTGTAGACGTCCTTGACCTTGACCTCGGTCACGCCGCGCCCTTCGGGGAAGACCCGCCGCCAGTCGCCGATGACGTGCAGTTCGTCCGTACCCATCGCGCGCACGACGGTGAGGCCCTCCTCGTGTCCCTTCAGCGCCTTCAGCCAGAGGTTGGCGAAGGCCTGGGAGCGGATCAGGTGCATCCAGTCGGGGCGGTACAGGTCCCGGTTGTAGTTGGATTCGCCCATGGTGGCGACGAACTTGGAGTACATGGCCTTCACGTACTCCAGGGTCACGTCGTCGCCGTCGGCGATCGCCGTGTCCCGCGCGTCCTTGAGCGCCGTACGGAACTTCTCCAGCAGGTTCTCCGTCGCGCCGGAGGTGTACGACTCGTGGATCTCGGGCGGCTCGCACAGCCCGTACTTGGGACCCGAGAGGCGGTTCAGCAGCCGCAGCGTCGGTTCCGTCACCCACAGCGGGCCCGGTTCGTCGCGCTGTCCGATCGGGTTGGGCAGGACGGAGTCGTGGTCCCAGTGCGGCGGCGTGATCAGGTGGACGCCGGAGCGGCGCCGGTCGTGGTCGAAGCCCGTCGAATGCTCCAGCTGCCCGATCGGCAGATGTGTCTTGAGCGCGGACAGATAGGCGCCGTTGATGTCGAGCGCAGTCACCTCGTGCTCACCGGGCGGCAGTTCGGACCGCGTCCACTTCGGGCGGGCCTCCCAGATCTCGTCCGAGCCGCGAGCGGTCCGCTTCTTCAGGATGTCCGGCATCGCCGGGTAGGCGACGACGTCGTAGCGGGCGCCCTTGCGGGTCTCGTCGAGGAGCGCCATCGCGTCGGGGATGGCGCGCTTGATCAGCGCCGCGGTCGCCGCCTCCACGTCCCCTTCGTGCTCGGCGAGCACGGCGCGGACCGTCCGGCCGATCGTGTCGGACGGCTCGTCCGACGGCTGGAAGGCGCGGCGGGTGGGAGTGGTCCGGCGCTGCGGGCGGGGGCGCTCCGCGGGGCGTGGGGCCTCTGCGGCGGTCGCGGGCGCGGGCGGTGGCGTCGGCGTCCCGCAGTCCGTCGGGTCGAGGTGCTGGGCGAACCCGGCGACGCGCTGCCGGGCCGGCTCCCCGCACAGCACGCACGGCTCCGCCTCGGCGAGCGCCTCCACGTCGTCCTCGCCCCGGGGAGCGTCGGCCGTCGACTCGGCTTCCGGTTCGGGTTCCGGTTCGGGTTCCGGTTCGGTTTCGGCTTCCGCCGGGCCCTCGGCGGGCTCGCTCTCGGCGAGCTTCGCCGCCAGACCGTCGAGGAAGTACGCGTATCTGGTCCGGATCTCCCCCGCCGGGTCCCGCCCCGCCTCCCACGCGGCGAGCGTGGACGGGTTCACCCCGAGCGCCCGCGCCACCTGCACCTTGGTGAGGTGGGCCGCCTCGCGCAGCGCGCGCCGCACGTCCGGGGCGGGCAGTTCGGCCTCGGGGGTGACGGAGGCCAGCAGGGAGTCGATCGCGTCGAAGTCGCTCATGCGCCGCCCGCCTTCCGCTTGGCCCGGCGCCGCTCGGCGAGGGCCGGGACGGCGGCCTCCTTCACCCGCTGCTCGCCCCACCCCGTGAGGCGGGCGGCGCGCCCGATGCGCCCGTGCACGGGACGCCCGGTCACCGGGTCCCTGCTCAGGTAGACACGCAACGCCTCCACGACGCGCTCCTCCGCGGCCCGCAAGGCGGCCACTGCTTCGGCGAGTTCACGCTCGACATCCGGATCCGGCACATCGCGATTCTGTCATATTCGATCAGCGTACGGATTCCGTGACCGTCACGGATTCCGGCGTGTCGCCGGTTCCCGCTCAGTACCGCTCGGCCGCCCCCAGGTACTGCTCCGCGAACGCCGTCGCCGCCGCCCCTGACGTGAACAGACGGCGCAGCCGCGCCAGTGTCGTGCCCGTGCGGAACGGGTCGCCGAACGACGCCCCGTGGTAGACCTCCGACAGCCACTGCGAGAACTCCTGGTAGTCCCAAGTACGCCGCAGGCAGGCCGCCCCGTAGCCCTCGAGGCCGCCGCTGTCGCCCGCCGCGTGCGCCACGAGCGCGTCGCCGAGGAGGAAGGCGTCGTGCAGGGCGAGGTTGAGTCCCTTGGCCGCGATGGGGGCGACGAGGTGGGCGGCGTCCCCGGCCAGGAAGAGCCGGCCGTACGTCATGGGTTCGGTGACGTAGTCGTGCATGTCGAGGACGCGTTTCTCGATCAGCTCGCCCTCGGTCAGCGGCTTGGCGCCGTCGGCCGCGAGGCGGCGGCGCAGCTGTGTCCACACGCGTTCGTGGGTCCAGGACCCGGGGTCGTCGCCCGGCGGACACTGGAGGTAGTAGCGGGTGACGTCGGGGCTGCGCGGCATCTGCCCGGCGAAGCCCTCCTCGTGCATGCCGAACAGGACGCGGTCAGCCGACGGCGGCGCCTGGGCGAGCAGGGCCAGCCAGCCGATGCCGTAGTCGTGCCGCGCGACGCGGACCCGGTCGGCGGGGATCGCCTCGCGCGTCACCCCGCGGGCACCGTCGCACCCGGCGACGAACGCGCAGTGCAGCCACTGCCTCCGGCCGGTGTCGCCGCAGGTGTACGAGACCGCGGGGCGGTCGCCTTCGAGGTCGTGGAGCCGTACGTCGCTGACGCCGAAGCGGATGTCCCCGCCGCGTACGTCGGCGTACTCGCGCACGAGGTCCGTCACGAGCAGCGGCTGGGGGTAGACGAAGTGGTGGTGCCCGGCCAGTTCGGTGTAGTGGAAGGTGTGCCGCTCGCCCGCGAAGCGGAACTCGCACGCCGTGTGCCGCTCCGCGCGCCGCAGCAGTTCGCCCGCGAGACCGCGCCGGTCGAGGGCGCGCACGGCCCACTCCTCGATGACACCGGCCCGCGGCCTCCGCTCGATGAACGTACGGGTCTCGCCTTCGAGGACCACGCAGTCGACGCCCGCGGCCCGCAGGATGTTCCCGACGGTGAGGCCGGCGGGTCCGGCGCCGACGATCACCACTGAAGTCCGTTGGGAAAGCGTCGAGTTGGGGCCGCGCTCCGCGTCGGTCATGGCGCCCATTATGGGTCAGGTGATGTCGCCGCGGTCCACCGTCTCGGCGCCCTCCAGCGGCGCCCGCTCCAGGAACGCCACCGCGTCGGGCTCCCGCTCCCGCAGCCGCCGGAATCCGGCGGCGGTGAGGGTGCGGCAGCGCGTGGCGCGTTCGGCGAGGACCTTGCGGGTGCGGCGGGGCGGGAAGTCGGCGGGGGTGAGGGCCGCGCCGGGGCCCGCCGACCAGGTGCGGCCCGTCGTCACCGTGTCGGTGGAGTCGGCGCACACGGCGAGCCGTCCCGACTCGACGTACCAGAGGACGATCCGGTCGAGCGGGCGGGCGTGCGGCGGCGCGACGGACTCGCCCTCCGCGAGGTCGATGGTGTCGAAGGCCTCGGCGAGGGCGGCGCGCAGCCGGGCGTCGGCCTCGCCGAACAGATCGCAGTCGGCGAGCGGTACGGGGATCTCCGGGTCGAGCCCCAGGCCGGTGAGCAGCTCGTCCTCGCAGGCCTCCAGGGCCCGGCCGAGGTCGGGGAACTCGTCGGTGGTGCGGGTCATGGCCTGCCGCTCGTCCGGGTCGGCGAGCACCATGCGCAGGTCGCGGGCGCGCAGTTGTTCGGCAAGGCCGCGCAGCAGGTCGGCGGCGACCGGTTCGATGCGGCCGACGCGGGTGAGGTCGAGCACGAACCAGCCGACGGCGTCCGGGAGTTCGAGGGCAGCTTGCAGGGTCTGTTCGGCGGTGGCGAAGTCGAGGTCGCCCTGGAGGACGTGGACGCGGATGCGTTCCGTGCGGGCGTCGAGCGCGGCCCGCTGGGCGCGGGTGCGGTGGCGCAGGGAGCGCAGCGGTGCGGGGTGCAGGGAGCGGGGCGGCAGCGGCCGGCGCTCGGGGGACGTGGCCCGCATCAGGTGCAGCCCGAACTGGTCGGAGATGAGATGGCAGGCGGCGATGCCGCGCACACTGTTGCCCTTCTCCTCCAGCGGCGGGCTGAACACACCGATCCCGAACTGGCTCGGCAGCGCCACCCCGATCCCGCCGGACACCCCGCTCTTGGCGGGCATGCCGACCCGTAGCATCCACTGCCCCGACGCGTCGTACATGCCGCAGGTGGCCATGACGGCCAGGACGTGCTGGGCGTACCGGGTCGCGACGACGCGTTCGCCGGTGACCGGGTTGATGCCGCCGCCCGCGAGCGTCGCGTGCATGACGGCGAGGTCGTCGCAGGTGACGAGGACGGAGCACTGGCGGAAGTAGACGGCCAGCTCGGCCTCGACGTCGCCGGTGAGCGAGCCCGCGTTGTGCATGAGGTAGGCGAGGGCGCGGTTGCGGTCGCCGGTGGCGCACTCGGAGGCGTAGACGGCCTCGTCGACGGTGAGCGGGCGGCCCGCGAAGGCGCTGAGCCCGTCGAGGATGCGCTCGAAGCGGGCCTTCGGGGTGTCGCCGGAGACGAGTGAACTGGTCACGATGGCTCCGGCGTTGACCATCGGGTTGGGCGGGCGCCCCGTGCCCGGCTCCAGGCGGATGGAGTTGAACGCCTCGCCGCTCGGTTCGGCGCCCACACGCGCCAGGACGTTCTCCAGGCCGTGGTCGGCCAGTGCGAGCGCGAACACGAAGGGCTTGGACACGGACTGCGCGGTGAACCGGACGTCCGTGTCCCCGCTCCCGTAGACCCGCCCGTCGAGGGTGCACAGGCTGAGCCCGAACAGGCGAGGGTCGGCGCGGCCCAGTTCCGGAATGTACGAGGCGGGCTCGCCGTCGTTCAGGTCGCGCAGCCGCGACCGCACGCGGTCGAGGAGTGCGGTCAGCGGATCGGGTGCGGAGGTGGCCTGCTCGTGTCCCATCCAGTACATCGAAGCCCATGAGGCGCTTCGATGCCTGCCGAAAACCTCTGGTTCGGGCCCGTCCGGGGCAGCAGAGTGAGCGCATGAACGACACCGATCGCAAGAACGATCTCCTGCGCTACCTCCAGGACGCCCGTGACGCCCTGCTGTGGAAGCTCGACGGACTCTCCGAGTACGACGTGCGGCGCCCGCTGACGCCGACGGGCACCAATCTGCTGGGCCTGCTCAAGCATCTGGCCGGTGTGGAGCTCGGCTATCTCTGCGACACGTTCGGCCGGGCGCACGGCGAGCCGCTGCCCGACTTCAAGGACGGCGAGGACGAGAACGCCGACATGTACGCGGCCCCCGACGAGTCCCGCGAGGAGATCGTCGAGCGCTACCGGCGGGCCTGGACGCACGCGGACGCCTCGGTCGGGGAGCTGCCCCTGGACACCGTCGGCACGGTCCCGTGGTGGCCGAAGGAGCGCAACCAGGTCACCCTCCACCACGTCCTCGTCCGGGTGCTCTCCGACACCCAGCGCCACGCGGGCCAGGCCGACATCCTCCGCGAGGGCCTGGACGGTCGTGTCGGCTACCGGCAGGACAACGACAGCCTGCCCCCGCTGGACTGGGAGCGGCACCACGCCCGCCTGGAGGAGATCGCCGCACGCTTCAAGGATCGGCTGTCCTAGTTCGGCGCGTGCTGCGCCGCCAGCCGCACCGGCGCGTTCTGCGCCCCGTACCCCTGGTAGCCGTCGTCCCGCTGGGCCAGCTCGAAGAAGACGCGACCGACCGTGCGGGTGTAGCAGTGGCGGAAGGTGCCGTGTGCGTCGCGGTCGTAGAGGATGCCGAGCTCCTGGTACGTCTCCAGCTCGCCGGGCGCGAACTCGAAGCGCGCCGCCAGGTCGTCGTAGTAGTTGACCGGCATCGGCAGCAGTTCGCCGCCCGCATCCCGGAAGCGCCGGGCCGCCGCGACGACGTCGCTGGTGGTGAGGGCGATGTGCTGGGCCCGGTCCTGGTCCTCACCGGGACCGGGGCCCGCGCCGAGCGCGATGCGGACGGCGCCGTCGGCGGTGGAGACGGCCCGGCTGCGCAGCAGTCCGTACGGGTCGGCGACGTCCACGCTCGCCCGCGGCTCCAGGCCGAGCACGCTGCGGTGGAAGAGGGCGGCCTCGTCGAACTGGTGCCAGGGCTGGGTGAGCTGAAGGTGGTCGACGCCGGTGACGTCGGTCTCCGCGGGGCGCTCCCCCGTGGGCTCGAAGTCCCGGATCCAGCTGGGCAGTTCGGGGCGGTCGGTGGCGCAGAAGAAGAGTTCGGTGCCGTCGGGCGCGGCGACCGCGTCGAGGAGGACGTCGCCGGTTCCGCGGCGGCGGGGCAGGACCGGGGCGAGCAGCGCCTCGGCGCGGCGGGCGGCGGCGGCCGGGTCGGGGGACTCCAGGCCGACGGCGGCGAGGACGGTGCCGTCGCGGCGGGCGGCGGGACCGGTGTTGAGCAGGACGCGGGCCTCGCCCTGCTCCCACAGGTCGACCGGCTTTCCGCGGTGGCGTCCGGTGCGGGTGAAGCCGAGCGCGGCGAGGAGGTCGGCGGCCGGGGCGACGTCGGGGGTGACGAGTTCGGTGAAGGCCACGCCCGTGGGGACGACGGGTGCGGGCAGCCCGCCCTCCCCCACGTTCTCCTGGAGCACCAGCAGCGAGCGCAGCGCGTCGACGGCGGCGGGACCGGCCTCGGCCTGCCGGAACACGTCGTTGAAGATCTCCAGTGACAGCGGTCCCCGGTATCCGGCCCGCAGCACGTGCCGCAGCAGGCCCGCGACGTCGAGGTCGCCCTGGCCGGGGAAGCAGCGGTAGTGGCGGCTCCAGCGCAGGACGTCCATGTCGAGCAGGGGCGCGTCGGCGAGCTGGAGGAAGAAGATCTTGTCGCCGGGGATGTCCTCGATGCCTTCGAGGTCCTTGCCCTCGGCGCCGCGGGCGAGGATGTGGAAGCTGTCGAGGCAGGTGCCGAGCGCCGGGTGGTCGGCGGCCTCGACGATGCGCCAGGCGTGGTCGTAGGTGTTGACGTGCCGGCCCCAGGCGAGCGCCTCGTAGGCGACGCGGACGCCGAAGTCGTCCGCCCGCTCGGCGAGTCGGCGCAGTTGCCCGGCGGCGAGCGCGTCGTCGCCGACGGAGAGCGGGGAGACGCTGGAGCACACGAGCACGGTGTCGGTGCCGAGGCGCTGCATGAGCCGGAACTTGTGCTCGGCGCGCCGCAGGTTCTGCGCGAACAGGTCCTCGGGTACGGCCTCCACGTCGCGCATCGGCTGGTACAGGTCGATGCTCAGGCCGAGGTCGGCGCAGCGGGCGCGGACCTCCTCGGGGGTCAGGGGGCTGGCGATGAGGTCGTTCTCGAAGATCTCGACGCCGTCGAAGCCCGCGCGGGCGGCGGCGGTGAGTTTCTCGGTGAGCGATCCGCTGAGCGAGACGGTGGCGATGGAGGTGCGCACGGGGCTCCTTCCGGAGGGGGCGGGTCTGCGGGGCGGGACGGTGGCGGGGGTTGAAAGATCGGGGCTCTGCCCCGTACCCCGCTGCTCAATCGCCGCAGGGGCTTGAGCTGCTCAATTGGCGCAGGGGTTAGATGTGGCTGCTCGCAGCGCCTCCTCCGCGCCCGCCAGTTCGGCGAAGTGGGTGAGCATCCGGGCGGCGTCCGGCTCGCGCCCGGTGAACAGGCGGAACGCGTCGGCGGCCTGGAAGACGGCCATGCCGCCGCCGTCGAGAACGGCGCAGCCGAGGGCGCGCGCGGTGCGGACCAGTTCGGTCTCAAGGGGGCGGTACACGACCTCGGCGACCCACAGTCCGGGGTGCAGCAGCTCGGCGGGGAGCGGGAGGCCGGGGTGGGCGGCCATGCCGGTGGGGGTGGCGTGCACGATGCCGTCGGCGTCGGCGAGGTGCGTGGCGAGGGCGTCGGCCGCGGCGGGGACCGCGCGGCCCTCGCCGAAGTGCCGGTTCAGGGAGTCGGCGAGAGCGGCGGCGCGCTCCGGCAGCGCGTCGATGAGGACGATGCGGCCCGCGCCCAGGGTGAGCACCGCGTGCGCGACGGCGGCGCCCGCTCCTCCGGCGCCGAGCTGGACGACGCGCTCCATGCGGGCGTCGGGCAGTCCGCGGGCGAAGGAGGCGGCGAAGCCGGTGACGTCGGTGTTGTGGCCGGTGGCGCGGCCGCCGTCGAAGACCACGGTGTTGACCGCGCCGAGCGCGGCGGCCTGCGGCGACAGGTCGTCGAGGTGCTCGATGACGAGCTGCTTGCAGGGGTGCGTGATGTTGAGTCCGTCGAAGCCGACGGTGCGGGCGGCCCGCATCAGCTCGCCCACGTCTTCGGGCCGTACGCCGAGTTCGGCGATGTCGAGCCGCCGGTACAGGTACCGCAGGCCCTGCCGGTCGGCCTCCCGCTCGTGCAGCGCCGGGGAGAGCGAGGGACCGATGCCCTCGCCGACGAGACCGACGAGATAAGAGTCCTGGGACACGGGCACGGGGTCCTCCTGGCCGAGCGGCACAACTAATGTACGAACTGGTTCGTTACTCATATCAAGTCCACGGCCCTCCCGGGAAGACCCGGCTCCTACAATCGCTGGCAGCACTCGTCCCGTCCCCGCCCGAAGGACCCAGATGACCACTGTCGAAGAGCCGGCGCGCCGCGCGGGACGCATCCGCGACGCGGCCCGCACCAAGGCCGAGATCCTCAAGGTCGCCACGGAGGAGTTCGCCCGCGCCGGGTACACGGGCGCCCGCGTCGACGAGATCGCGGCCCGTACCCGTACCACGAAGCGGATGATCTACTACTACTTCGGCGGCAAGGAGCAGCTGTTCACGGCCGTCCTGGAGCGCAGCTACGCGGTGATCAGGCACGCGGAGCGGGACCTCGACGTCGAGCACCTCGACCCGGTCGCCGCGATCCGCAGGCTCGCCGAGCTGACCTTCGACCACCACGAGGCGCACCCGGACTTCATCCGCCTCGTGAGCATCGAGAACATCCACGACGCCGAGCACATCACGGCGTCGGAGACCATAGGCTCGCTCAACTCGCCCGCGATCGACGTAATCGGCCGGATCCTCGAGGCGGGCCGGGCGGACGGCGTCTTCACGGCGGACGTGGACGCGGTCGATCTGCACGCGATGATCAGCTCGTTCTGCTTCTTCCGGGTCTCCAACCGGCATACGTTCGGCGCCCTGTTCGGCCGCGACCTGACGGCGCAGGACCGCCGCGAGCACTACCGGACGATGCTGGGCGACATGGTGATCGCCTACCTGACGGCGGGCGACTCCGAGGGCTGATTCGCGCGTACGCCCTCGTCGAGACCTCTTGACAGGCGCGAAACACGGGCGCAACATCGCTGGCCATCCGCTACTAACTATCCAGTGGGTTAATTAACCCGGCCGATTCCGGTCCGCCGGGTTGGTCCACCCAGCCCTCAAGGAGCCCGCGTGTCCGTCCCCGCAGAACCTCCGCGCGCACCACAGGGCCAGCCCCGCAAGGCGGCCATCGCCGCCTGGAGCGGCAGTGCCCTCGAGTACTACGACTTCTTCATCTACGGCAGCGCCGCCGCGCTCGTCTTCCCGAAGGTGTTCTTCGACGAGTCCCACCCGGCCGACGCCACCCTGCTCTCGCTCGCCACCTTCGGTGTCGCGTACGCCGCGCGCCCCGTCGGCGCGTTCTTCCTCGGGCACATCGGCGACCGCCTCGGCCGCCGCAAGATCATGGTGTTCACGGTCGTCCTGATGGGCCTGTCGACGTTCCTGATCGGCTGTCTGCCCACCCGCGAACAGGTCGGCGGATTCGCGCCGTTGCTGCTCGTGCTCTGCCGGATCCTGCAGGGCATCTCGGCGGCCGGCGAGCAGTCGAGCGCGGGCTCGATGACCCTGGAACACGCGCCTGAGGACCGGCGCGCGTACTTCACGAGTTTCACGCTCAACGGCACGCAGGCAGGCCAACTCCTGGCCACGATCGTCTTCCTGCCGATCGCGGCACTGCCCGAGGACCAACTCCTGTCCTGGGGCTGGCGCATCCCGTTCTGGCTGAGCCTCGGCGTCGCCGTCGTCGGCTACGTGATCCGGCGCTCGCTCGACGAGACACCCGAGTTCGCCCGCAAGGCCGAGTCCGGCGAGGTCGCCAAGCTGCCGCTCGCGGTGCTGATGCGCGACCACTGGGTGGACGTGCTGCGCGTGATCGGAGGCGCGCTGGTCGCCTCCGTGAGCACGATCTTCACCGTGTGGGCCCTGTCGTACGCGACGAGCGACGCGGTCGGCATGGACCGCTCGGCCATGCTGTGGGTCGGCGCGCTCGCCAACCTCGTGGCGCTCGGCGCGATCCCGCTGTGGGCGCGCCTCGCCGACCGGATCGGCCGCCGTCCCGTCTTCCTCACGGGCGCCGCGGGCAGCGCGCTGCTGATGTTCGGCTACCTGTGGGCGATCTCCACGGGCTCGTACGTGCTGACGTTCGTGCTCGGCATCCTGGCGTTCGGCGTCGTCTACAGCGCGGCCAACGCCGTGTGGCCGGCCTTCTACGGCGAGATGTTCCCGACCCGCGTCCGCCTTTCGGGCATGGCGATCGGCACCCAGATCGGCTTCGCCATCTCCGGTTTCGCGGTGACGTTCGCAGCGCAGATCGCCGGTTCCGGCGGCGACAACTGGTTCGCGGTGGCCCTGTTCACGGCCGCCCTGTGCGTGCCTCCGGTGATAGCGGGCGTGACCGCCCGCGAGACGGTCCGGGTGCCGACCGCACGGCTCGGGGAGCGGGAGGAGCACCCCGTCGCGCTCAAGGACGTGCCCGGCGCGGCGGTCTGAACCGCGCTCACTTCTGGCGCCGGGCCTCGGGAAGCCGGGGTTCGGCGCTGTCCTGTGTGCCGATACCGGCCTTCCGCGCCGCCGAGTGCAGCGCCTGCAGGGCCACCAGCAGCACCCCGATGTCGTCGAGGTAGATCGGGTCGGGCAGCAGGTCGATCGGGGAAATCGTGTACAGGACCGCGGCCCAGAACAGCGCCTTGTTCTGCAGCGGGATGCCCGCGTCGGTGAGCAGCTTGCGGGCCTTGAAGATCCGGACCAGGAGCACGGCGGCGACCACCAGCATCGCGAGTGCCAAGACCGTGGCGATGACGATCCACGTGGTGCTGTCCATGCCGGTCCCCCTGGGCGTGCGGGCGATTCGTCCCAGGTTAGAGGGTACGGGTCCGCGCCTCCCCCACGTGCGGCGTGCGGCTCGTCGGGCGACTATGGGGACCCGAACACGCAAGCGGGGGTCGTGAGGAGGAGGGGCCGACAGTGCTGATCTTCGTGGCGATGATCCTTGGCGGTATCGGTGTGGTCTGCATAGGCATCACGGCGCGCCGGATGGTGACGGGCGACGTGGCCATCGGCCCGCCGCTCCTGGCGCTGGCCACGGCGTTCGCCGCGGCCGCGCTGATGCTGACGGCGACCGCCCTCGGCCAGTGAGCCGAGGGCGGTACGGGGCTCAGAACTCGTCGTCGTCCACCACGTGCACCGCGGCTTCCTCGGCCGAGGCCGCTCCCCCGCCGTAACCGGCGTCGCTGGCCAGCATGTCCTTCTCGGCGTCCTCGTGGGCACCCTCGTCCGGCGCGACCAGGCGGCCGGCGCGCAGGCCGCCCACCTCTGAGTCCAGCGGTTCGCCGTCGCCGTCGCGCAGATCGCCGACGCCGTCGCCGTCCTCGTCCTCCTCCCCCGACTCCAGCGCCTCGTAGGCGTCGACGACGGGGTCGGGCCGCTCCTCCGCGAGGCGCTCGTCGAGCGTCTCGCCGGCCTGCCGTTCCGCCGCCGTGTTTCCGCTGTGCTCGACGGCCAGCGGGCGCTCGGGCGGCGACCATCCCTCGTCGTACGGGTCGACGCCACGGTCGTTGAGGGTGTCCTCCACATCGAGGATCCCCTCGTCGTCCCCCACGTCAGGGCCCGAGGGCTGATACACCTCGTCGCCCATGGCCGAGTCGCTGCGCTCGGTCATGCCGCGCCACCTCGTCTCCGTGCTCCGTGTCACATAACCAGCGTGCACCAGTCCGCGCCGTCCGGCCGCTCCGGGGGCGCCACGCGCGCGTGCGCGACCATGCACCCGGTGGCCGGATCCGTCCTGCCGACGCCACCGGTTCGAGGACACATCCGTCACTCGTGGGGTGGGGCCGAGGTCCGAATGCTTGGGTCAGGACGCCAGGACGGGAAGAGACCCAGTGTCGGATTGCGTCACTCTATGTCGCTTTCCGTTGACAATCCGCAACCGACAACTCCCGAATCATCGACTCGACGGAACGAGGTCGTCGCATGCGCCGCACCGGATTCCTCTCTCTCGCCGCCGCCCCGCTCCTGGCCTTCGCCCCCACGGCGCAACCGGCCCAGGCGCTCACCGTCACGGAGCCCGCGGCGGGCTCCGTGCACCCCGCGGGCGGCAGCATGTTCGTCACCTGGAAGAACCCCACCGGCGAGAAGCTGGACATGTGGCTCGTACGCGGCGACACGGACCGTGTCGTACAGCTCGCGTCGCGGCTGTCCGCCGCGCGGGACAGCGAGACGTCCACCGTCCTGCCGAACGTGCCGGACGGCGACGGCTACTCGATCGAGCTCGTGAGCCGCGACGGCGACAAGCGCGGCTACAGCCCCTCCTTCGCAGTGGGCCCCGCGCTCCAGGGCGCGGGCGGACCCGCACGGCACGCCGGGCTCACTGCTCCCGGCCCGCGCTGACCTCCTCGGTCGCCGTGGCCCGCGCGGGCAGCGGCAGCACTCCGACGACGAGCCCGGCCCCCGCCGCGACCGTCCCGGCGACGACCACGGCCGGCCAGCCGCCCGCGCCCCAGGCCGCGGTGCCGACCAGCGAGCCCAGCGCGATGCCGAGGAAGCGCAGCGTGAAGTACACCGTGTTGAGGCGGCTGTGCACGGCCGGGTCGAGGGTGAACAGGACGGTCTGGCAGACGGCCTGACCTCCCCACACACCGACGTCGAGCACGATGACGCCCACGACGAGCGCCACCAGCGAGCCGGTCCCGCCGGGCAGCAGGATCAGCCAGCCGACCAGCACCAGCGCGGTCAGCAGGGCGAGCGCGCCACGCCTGCCCAGCCGTTCCGCGCTGCGGCCCGCGTACGGCGAGGCGAGCGCGCTCACGGCCGCGACGAGCCCGAACATCCCCGCGGCGGTCGACCCGAACCCGTACGAGTCCGTGACCAGGAACGTCAGCGTGGTCCAGAACGCGCCGAACGCGATCCCCACCAGCGCCCCGGACACCACGACCCGCGCGACGAGCGGATGCCGCACGAGCCCCGGCAGCGACGTCAGCGCCGCCCGGTACGAGGCGGGGACGCGCCCCGGCGCGCTGGGCAGCCGACGCGCGAGCACGCCCATCAGGGCCAGCGTGAGCAGACAGGACGAGACGTACACGGTGCGCCAGCCCGCGAGCTCGGCGAGGGCGCCCGCGTACGCGCGCGAGGCGAGCACCCCGACGAGCAGCCCGCCCTGCACCGCGCCGACGGTGCGCCCGCGGCCCCGCCCTGCGGCGCCCTCGTCGTCGGCCAGCGCCACGGCGAGCGGGGTGATCAGTTGCGGCACCGGCGAGCACAGCCCGACGACGAAGCCGGCCACCGCGAGGAAGGCCACCGAGGGGGCGAGGGCGCAAGCCGCGAGGGCGACCGATGAGGCCAGGCCGAGAGCGAGGACGATGCGGCGCCGGTCGTGGCTGTCGCCGGCCGGCACGACCAGCAGGATGCCGAGCGCATAGCCGAGCTGGGTGGCGGTGGGCACCGCGCCGAGCGTGTCGGCCGACGTGCCGAGGGAGGCGGCGACGGTGCCGAGGATCGGCTGGCAGAGGTAGACGTTGGCGGCGGTCACCGCGCAGGTGACCGCGAGCAGGGCGGTCGGGGCTTGGGCTCTGGGACGTACGGCGTTCACATACCGCGACGTTAGGCCGATGATCGGTGGCACACTTTCGTGGTCGAGCCAATACCTGTCGAGAGTGCGCCATGTACGGAAAGAGCGAGGACCGCGACGACTACCAGGACGTGCCGCGGCCGCTCGCCGCGATGGCCCGCGACCTGGCCGACGGGCACCACATCCCGCCGCACCACCACCGCCGCGCCCAGCTGATCTACGGCACCACGGGTGCCATCACCGTCACCACGGAGCACGGCTCCTGGGTCGTCCCCGCCACCCGCGGCGCCTGGATCCCTGCGGGCCTCACGCACGCGATGACCTGCGCGGGGGCGGTCGCCATGCGGACCCTCTACATCGCGCGGGAGGCGACCGTGCGGCTGCCCGACGAGCCGACCGTGGTCTCGGTGTCCCCGCTGCTGCGCGAGCTGATCGAGGAATCGACGCGCCTGCCCGTCGAGTACGACCCCGAGGGCCGCGACGGCGTCCTGATGCGGCTGCTGCTGCACGAGCTGGCCCCGCACCCGGTGCCCGCGCTGCACCTGCCGACGCCGACGGATCCACATCTGGACGGCCTGTGCGCGGCGGTCCGGGAGCGTCCGGGCGAGCGCTGGACGGCCGGGCGCGCGGCCGCGTACGCGCATCTCAGCACGCGCAGTCTGCAGCGCCGGTTCACGGCCGCGACGGGAATGAGCCTGGCCCGCTGGGTGCAGCAGGCCAGGCTCGTCCACGCGGTGACACTGCTCGCGAGGGGCGTGCCGGTCACGACGGTGTCCGGCGTGGTCGGCTACGCGACGCCCAGCGCGTTCACGGCGATGTTCCGCCGGGCGCTGGGCACGCGGCCGACCGCGTACTTCACCTGAACCGGTACGCGTACGTCACTTGAGGGCGACCAGCGACGCCAGGCTCATCAGGCCGACGAGGACGCCGCCGCAGAGCCCGACGCAGCGCGCCTTCAGGCGTTCGTAGCGCGCCTCGTACTCGCCGCGCAGCTCCGCGGCCCGCGCCACGATCTGGCCGAGCGCGGCCTTGTGGAAGGCGAGGCGCTCCTCGACGAAGACGCGCCGCACCTCCTCGCGCTGCGCGCCGGTGAGCCAGTCGAGCCGGTCGGTGAACGCCTCGGCCTGCGCATGGGCCTCGGTGACCTTCGAGTTCCACAGCAGATAGCCCTCCATCTGCTGGATCCCCGCGTTCACGTCGTGCTCGGTGCTGCTCATGCGGACGCGTCCTCGCGCCGGTCCTCGGCGTGGTCGAGGGCGGCGACACCGGGGTGGTGCAGGTCGAACGCCGGGGATTCCGAGCGGATCCGCGGCAGCGTCGTGAAGTTGTGCCGCGGCGGCGGGCAGGACGTGGCCCACTCCAGGGAGCGGCCGTAGCCCCACGGGTCGTCGACCTCGATGACCTTGCCGTACTTGGCGGTCTTCCAGATGTTGTAGAAGAACGGCAGCATCGACAGGCCGAGGAGGAACGCGGAGATCGACGAGATCGTGTTCAGCGCGGTGAAGCCGTCGGCCGCGAGGTAGTCCGCGTACCGCCGCGGCATGCCCTCGACGCCCAGCCAGTGCTGCACCAGGAACGTGCCGTGGAAGCCCACGAACAGCGTCCAGAAGGTGATCTTGCCGAGGCGCTCGTCCAGCATCTTGCCGGTGAACTTCGGCCACCAGAAGTGGAACCCGGCGAACATCGCGAAGACCACGGTGCCGAACACCACGTAGTGGAAGTGCGCCACCACGAAGTACGAGTCGGAGATGTGGAAGTCCAGCGGCGGCGCGGCCAGGATGACGCCGGTCAGTCCGCCGAACAGGAAGGTCACGAGGAAGCCGATCGACCACAGCATCGGTGTCTCGAAGGACAGCGAGCCCTTCCACATCGTTCCGATCCAGTTGAAGAACTTCACGCCTGTCGGCACGGCGATGAGGAACGTCATGAAGGAGAAGAACGGAAGCAATACGCCACCGGTGACGTACATGTGGTGCGCCCACACCGTGATGGAGAGGCCGGCGATCGCGATCGTCGCGCCGACCAGACCGGAGTACCCGAAGATCGGCTTGCGCGAGAAGACCGGGATGACCTCGGAGACGATGCCGAAGAACGGCAGGGCGATGATGTACACCTCGGGGTGTCCGAAGAACCAGAAGAGGTGCTGCCAGAGCAGTGCGCCGCCGTTGGTGGCGTCGAAGACGTGCGCACCGAACTTGCGGTCGGCCTCCAGGGCGAACAGCGCGGCGGCGAGGACCGGGAAGGCCAGCAGGACCAGCACACCGGTCAGCAGCACGTTCCAGGTGAAGATCGGCATGCGGAACATCGTCATGCCGGGCATCCGCATGCAGATGATGGTCGTGATGAAGTTGACCGAGCCGAGGATGGTGCCGAAGCCGGAGAAGGCCAGGCCCATGATGCCCATGTCGGCACCGATGCTCGTCGTGTGGATCGCGTCGGACAGCGGCGCGTACATGAACCAGCCGAAGTCCGGTCCGCCCTGCGGCGTGAGCAGCGCGCCGGCCGCGATCAGCGAGCCGAACAGGTAGAGCCAGTAGGCGAACATGTTCAGCCGCGGGAACGCGACGTCGGGGGCGCCGATCTGCAGGGGCATGATCCAGTTCGCGAAACCGGAGAACAGCGGCGTCGCGAACATCAGGAGCATGATCAGGCCGTGCATCGTGAAGGCCTGGTTGAACTGCTCGTTCGACAGGATCTGCATGCCGGGACGGGCCAGTTCGGCGCGCATGAAGAGCGCCATGATGCCGCCGACGCAGAAGAACGCGAACGATGTGATGAGATACAGCGAGCCGATCGTCTTGTGGTCGGTGGTGGTGAGCCACTTCACCACCACCGCACCGGGTCGCCGCGCGTGTGCGGTCTCCGAATCCGGTGCGTCGGCGCTCGCCGCCGCGCTCTCCGTGGACGTCATCAGGTAGTCGCTTCCTTGGCCGGTTTACAGGACACGACCACGACTAGCGGACGACGGGACGGGAATCGGGGACACGCGCGCCAGCGTGTCCCCGGTTCCCTCGAATGCAGCAGCCGGGGCGTCAGCCCGCCAGCCGGACGTCGTGCCGGACGGCGCCCAACGTCTCCTCCACGGTGACCAGTTCGGCGCGCGGTGCGTGCTGGGACGCCGAGATCACGAGGGTGTGGGTACCCACGGGCAGCCCCTCCACCGAGTAACTCCCCTGGCTCACCGCGGCCTTGGCGAGCCGCTTGCCGCGGGCGCTGATCACGGTGATCCACGCGGGGCAGCCCTCGGGGTGCGCGGCGCATGCCACGCGGCCGGTGAGGCGGGCCCGGCCCACGGGGGCCGGTTCACGCCGCTGCTGCGGGGTCTGGGCCTGCGGCTTCGGCTTCGGCTTGGGTCCGGCGGCCGGGACCTGCGCGGCCTGCGTCTGCTTCTGCGGTTCGCCCCAGGCCGCCATCACGGCGCGGGTGCGGCGCTGCATCGGCGACGCGGGCTGCTGCGCGGCGCCGTAGCCGGTGGCGACGGGCAGGCCCGCCTGCTCGGCGTAGGCGGCCAGCGTCTCGTCGAGCGCGTCGAGTTCGCGCAGCGCCGTGTGCAGCCGCTGGGCGCGCTGCCCGGACCTGGCGGGGGCCAGCTCCGCGCGCAGCTCCCGCAGGAGCGGGCTCACCCTGCGGTACGTGCCCTCGGGCTCGCCGGTCGCGAAGAACCGGTCGAGTTCCTTGAGGGACGCGGTGACCGTGGCGGTGACGAGGCGGGCGCGCTCCACGAGCCGCGGCGGCAGGTCGACGTCTATGTCGGCGGCCGAGGCCAGGGCGCGGGCGTGGCCCGTGGCGGAGGTCAGCAGGGCGACGCGGTGCTCGGCGGCCGGGCCGCTGACGCCGACCGGCATCCGCACGAGCGGCTTGGCGACGGCCTGCACCTGGAGCAGGGCGGCGTCCACGGCGCGGGCGGCGCCGCGCAGCCGGACGGGGGTGTCGGGCTGCGTCCAGCGCTGCTCGACCTGGGCGACGACCTGCGCGAGGACGTCGACGTAGCCGCGCTCGGCCTCCTGGACGACGGTGCGGCGGGCCAGCGGGAAGATCAGGGCGGCGCAGGCGGTGGCGACGAGGACGCCGATGCCGTTGTCCAGGAGCCGCTCCCCCAGCAGGTGGTCCATGCCGCTCTCGGGCGTGCTCAGCGCGTACAGCTGGCACAGGGCGACGACGAGGCCGACGACCCAGCAGGCGTAGGCGCGGGCCATGCCCCAGGCGCCGAAGGTGAGTCCGGCGACGATGACCGCGAGCGTCCAGTAGACGTGGTCGCGACCGATGAGGTGGACGAGGAGGATGCCGAGGACCGCGCCGACGACCGTGCCGACCATGCGGTGGCCGAACTTGCGCAGCCGCTCGTGCGTGGTGTTGGTGCCGAACAGCGTGATCATCACGCCGACCAGGCCCCAGTAGAAGCGGTGCGGGTCGATGGCGTCGGAGATCGGGACGACGATCGCGGCGGCCACGGCGGCGTGCACGGGGACGCGGATGTACGGGATGGCGCGGCGCCAGCCGGACTCCGTGGTGCCCGCGAGCACGCGGCGGGTGGGGCCCGCCGAGCCGGGCAGCCGGTTGTTCTCCAGGGCGACGGTCGGCTTGAACGGCACCTCGGCCTTGCCCGCGACGGCGCTCGCGCCGAGCGTGAGCCAGTTGTGCAGGGCGCGGGCGAGGGAGTCGAGGAGGTGGCCGACGCGGCGCGCGAGCACCGCGGCCTCCACGTCCTCGGTGGAGGCGTCCGGGTCGGCGAGGACCGCCTCGGCCCGCTCCTGGATGTGCGCGGCGGCCGGCTGGAGCCCCTCGGCCTCCCGTATCGGGGTGTCTCGGGCGAGCACGAGGCCGACGGCGAGCGCCTCGCGCAGCTGCTCGGGGACGGGCAGCCGGGTCAGCTCCTGGACGGCCTGGCCGATGCCGCGCAGCGCGAGCTCGGCGTCGAAGAGGTGCCGGTGCAGGAGTTCGGCGGCGGCCGGGTCGGCGGCGACCTCGGGCTGGGCGAGGCGGCCATCGATGGTGACGGTGGTGATGTTGAGGCGGCGCAGGGAGCGGCTCATGCGGCGCACGGCCCGCTCCTGGTCGGCGTCCGGGTCGACCGCGTCCACGGCGGCGTCGGCGACGCGCCGCGCCTCGACGACGAAGGCGCGCTGGGTGCGCAGGAGGTCCTCGCGGGGCATCGGGTAGCACAGCACGAGGCGCGTGACGAGGACGGCGGCGGCGGACACCAGGGCGACCGCGAACGCCTTGCCGACGAGCGCGACGGGGATGCCCGCGAGCATGCCGACCATCATGCCGTTGAACAGCATCATGCCGGTGACCAGCGGGATCGCCCCGAACCTGGCGAGCAGGAAGGTCAGGGCGAGGGCCGCGATCATCAGCACCATCTGCGGCACGCGGTTGCCGTTCATCGTCGCGCACAGCCAGAGCGCGACGGTGTACGGGAACGGCATCCACAGGATGGCGCGAGCGAGGCGGTCCCAGGAGTTCTCGGCGACCGCGAAGGCGCTCATCAGGCCCATCATCCCGGCGACCATCATGCCGATCATGTCGGGGATGCCGAGGGCCTCGGCCATCGCGTAGCCGACGGTGAGCGCGGTCACCATGGCGACGAGCGTGCGCCAGCCGGTCTGCAGCTGACCGAGTCCGGGGTCGGCCGCGAGGACCCAGTCCCACCATCTGCGGGGCCCGGCCACGCGGTGGGGTGCGAGGTCGGCTCCCGGAGGGGCTTCGTCCGCGGCGACGTGCTGGTCCGGCAAGGTGCCCGGGGTGGTCAACTGGCCTCCGATTCGATGGCGTTCAGCAGGGTGGCGAGTGCATCCCGCGCGGTGGACACCGCGCGCTCCGGGTCGTCGACGGCGCCGTCGAGCGCGGTGAGCAGGGCGGCGGCCATCCGCTGCCGCCCCGCTTCGATCAGGGCGCGCCCGGCGGGCGTCAGCGAGGTCTCGACGGCACGCCGGTCGTCCTCGCAGCGCCGCCGCTCGACGAGCCCGGCGTCCCCCAGCTTCTGGAGGAGCACGGTGACGCGCGGCTGCGCCATACCGGTACGTGCGGCGAGTCCGGTCACCCGGCACGGCCCGCCCTCGAGCGCGTCGAGCAGGGCGACCTGGCTCCGGGTGAGCCCGAACTCGCCTTCCCTGAAGAGCGACTGCCCGAGCTGGGCGATCCCCCGCAGCAGCCCGCGGGCGGCACCTTCGATGCGCTGCGCCTCGGTGGCGTCGACGGACCCCGGAGATAGATGCATATAGAAAGAATATACATGGGCCTTACAAGGGTCTGATGGTCGGGTGGCCCCGATCGACCCTCCCCGCGGCGGGTGAGCACCATCAAGCCCCTGCGGCGACGGAGCAGCGGGTTCCGGGGCGGAGCCCCGCGACCGCGCCTGCGCGAAGCCGCCCGCCCGCCGTCCGGCGAAGTACGTATCCCGCCCGCTCCCCAACTCCGGCGCCACCCCTTTCGGTGAGAAAATCCACACGTGGACGGGGGGATCCTGGAGCGGGATCTCGAGCTGGGGCGTCTGGCCGACGCCGCACGGGAGGCCGCGGCCGGAGCCGGCTCCGTCGTGCTCGTGCTCGGAGAGGCCGGAATCGGCAAATCGCACCTGGTCCGGGCGCTGCCCACCGTGCTGCCGCCCACCGCCCGGCTACTGGTCGGCCACTGCGACGACCTGGCCACGGGCCGCCCGCTCGGCCCGCTGCGCGACCTCGTCGGCAGCGTGGGCGCCGAGCTGGCCCGCGCCGTGCGGGACGCGGGCGACCGGCAGAGGATCTACGAGGCGCTCCACGCCGAGCTGGCCGGCGCCCCGCATCCCCCGGTGCTCGTCGTGGAGGACGTGCACTGGGCGGACGAGGCGTCCCTCGACGCGCTGCGGTACCTCGTGCGCCGCATCGAGCGGCTGCCCGCCGTGCTCGTCCTCACCTACCGCGACGACGAGCTGGGTCGCGGTCACCCGCTGCGCCAGCTGCTCGGCCAGTTGTCGGGCGCGGCCCGCGTGCACCGCCTGCCGCTCGCACCGCTCTCCCGCGCGGCCGTGGGCCGTCTGTGCGCGGCGGCCGGGCTGGAGCCGGCGCAGGTGTACGCGGTGACGTCGGGCAATCCGTTCTTCGTCGCCGAGGTACTGGCGGCGGGCGGCACGTGCGTCGTGCCGCCGACGGTGGTCGACGCGGTCCTGGCCCGGCTGCGCCGCCTCGACGACCCCGCGCGCGACGCCCTCGAACAGCTCGCCGTGGTGCCCTCGGCCGTGGAGCGGCCCCTGGTCGACGCGCTGCTGCCCGGCGGCTGCGCCGCACTGGCGGCGGCCGAGCAGGGCGGGCTGCTCGTGGTGGCGCCCGACCGGGTGGCATTCCGGCACGAGATCATCCGGCGTGCCGTGGCCGACTCGCTGCCCGCCGCGCGCCGCATCGCGCTCGACCGGGCGGTGCTCGCCGCGCTGGTGGCCGCGCCGGACGCCGACCGCTCGCGGATCGTGCACCACGCGGCGGCGGCCGGCGACCTCGACGCGGTCGCGCGGTACGGGCCGGACGCCGCGCGGGACGCGGCGCGGGCGGGCGCGCACCGGGAGGCCGCCGCGCATCTGCGGCTCGTCCTGCGCCGGCGCGAGCGGTACGCACCCGCGGAGCTGGCGGATCTGCTGGAGCGGTGCGCGGTCGAGAGCTACACGATCGGCGACTCGGTCACGGCCGTCGCCGCGCAGCGGGACGCCGTGCGTCTGCGCCGCGTGCTCGGCGATCCGCGGGCGCTCGGCGCGGATCTGCGCTGGCTGTCGCGGATCCACTGGTGGGCGGGCGACGCCGGGGCGGCGTGGGCGGCGGCCCACGAGGCCCTCGCCGTGCTCGAACGGGCCGGTGACGAGCGGCTCCTGGCGCTCGCCCTCAGCAACACGGCGCAGCTGCGGATGCTGTCGGACGCGTACGCGCAGGCCGTCGAGTACGGCGAGCGGGCCCTCGCGCTGGCCCGTGCGGCGGGCGACCCGGCGATCCTCTCGCACGCGCTCAACAACGTCGGGACGGCGCGCTGGCGGGACGGGGATCCACTGGGGCAGCGGCAGTTGGAGGAGAGCCTGGCGGTGGCGCTCGCCTCGGGCGAGGTGGAACACGCGTGCCGCGCCTACGCCAACCTCGTCTGGTCGCTCCTGGACGATCTGCGGTTCACGGAGGCCGACCGGCACCTCGCGCCCGCCATCGACCTCGCGGACCGTGCCGAGCACGTGGGCTTCCTGACGTACCTCCACGTCGAGCTGGCCCTGCGCAAGTTCGCCGCGGGCGACTGGGTGGCGGCCGAGCGGTACGCGCGGCTCGGCGCGGACGTCTTTCCGCCCGCCCGCTGCCCCGCCCTCACGGTCCTCGCGCGGGTGCGGGTGCGGCGCGGCGATCCCGGCGGCGGCGAACTCCTCGACCAGGCCTGGCGGATCGCCGTCGGCACCCGTGAGCTGCAACGCATGGGTCCGGTCGCCGCGGCCCGCGCCGAGGCCGCGTGGCTGCGCGGCGACGCGGCGGGCGTGGTCGCCGCCGCCGAGGCGGTGCACGAGCGGGCCCGCAGCCTCGCCGCGCCGCAGCGCTTCGAACTCGGCTACTGGCTGGCGCGGGCGGGCCGCCCCGCACCTCGGAACGGCTCGACCCATCCGTACGCGCTCCAGGCCGCGGGCCGCTGGGACAAGGCCGCCGAGCTGTGGCGCACGGCGGGCTGCCCGTACGAGGAGGCGGCCGCGCTCGCGCAGAGCCCCGACCCGGCCGTCAAACTGACCGCGCTCACCACCCTGGACGCGCTGGGCGCCGCACCGCTCGCCCGCCTGGTCCGCGCGGAGCTGCGCCGGCTCGGCGTACGGCGTGTCCCCCGCGGCCCGTACGCGGCGGCGCGCGGCAACCCGGCGGGGCTGACCGACCGGCAGCTGCAAGTGGCCCGGCTGCTGATGGCGGGCCTGACCAACGCGGAGATCGCCGAGCGCCTCGTCGTCTCCGTGCGCACCGTCGACAACCACGTCCACGCGGTCCTGGAGAAGCTCGACGCGCCCACCCGGCGCCGGGCCGCACAACGGGCGGCGGAACTCGGCCTCACGGCGGCCGACGAAACGTAGGTACCCGCGGGCCCGAGGTGGGTGGCGGCCACGCATGCCCGGCCGTGCGCGACGCCCGTAGAACGGGGCCGACGACACCCACTCCCGACGGGGGACCGCATGACCACGACACCCGAACAGGCCGCACGCCGCGAACTGAGCGGATTCAAGGGGACGTTGACGGGCCCTTCGGACTCCGGCTACGAGGAGGCCCGCGCCGTCTACAACGCGATGATCGACCGGCGCCCCGCGCTCGTCGCGCGCTGCGCCGACGCCTCCGACGTGGCGCAGGTGATCGCCTTCGCCCGACGGCACACACTGCCGCTCGCGGTGCGCGGCGGCGGCCACCACGGCGCGGGCCTCGGCACCTGCGAGGGCGGCGTCGTCACCGACCTGTCCCCCATCAACGCCGTCGAGGTCGACGCGGGCGCCCGCACCGTGCGGGTCGGCGGCGGCGCCACCTGGGGACTCGTCGACGCGGCGACGCACGAGCACGGCCTGGCCACGCCCAGCGGCATCATCTCCACCACCGGCGTCGGCGGCCTCGCGCTCGGCGGCGGACTCGGTCACCTCACCCGGCGCTGCGGACTGACCGTCGACAACATCCTCGGCACGGAGGTCGTCCTCGCCGACGGGACGACGGTGCGCGCGGACGCCGACACCAACACGGACCTGTACTGGGCGATCAGGGGCGGCGGCGGCAACTTCGGCGTCGTCACGTCCTTCACGTTCCGGCTGCACGAGGTCGACACGGTGGTGGCGGGGCCGACGTTCTGGCCCGCCGAGCAGAGCGCCGAGGTCCTCACCGCCTACCGGGACTTCCTGCCGTCCGCGCCCCGCGACGTGGGCGCCTTCTTCCTGTACGGCTCGGTGCCTCCGGCGCCGCCGTTCCCCGAGGAGCTGCATCTGCGGAAGGTGTGCGGGGTCGTGTGGTGCCACACGGCCGGGGATCCGGAGGCCGCGGACCGGGCCATGGCGCCGTTCCTCGATGACCTGCCGGCGCCGATGCTGCACGCGGTCGCGCCGATGCCGCACCCGGCGATGCAGTCGATGTTCGACGGCCTGTACCCGCCGGGTCACCAGTGGTACTGGCGGGCCGACTTCGTCCGCGAGATCCCGGACGCGGCGGTGGAGCAGCACGCCAAGTTCGGGCCGCAGACACCGACCATGCAGTCGACGATGCATCTGTACCCGATCGACGGCGCCGCCCACGACGTCGGCCCGTCCGACACCCCGTTCAGCTACCGGGACGCGCGCTGGTCGAGCGTGTTCGCGGGCGTGGACCCGGACCCGGCGGGCGCGGACCTGGTGCGCCGCTGGACGGTCGACTACTTCGAGGCCCTCCACCCGTTCTCGGCGGGCGGTGCCTACGTGAACATGATGATGGACGAGGGGCAGGAGCGGGTGCGGGCGAGCTACCGCGGCAACTACGCCCGCCTCGCCCGCGTCAAGGCGGCCCTGGACCCGGACAACGTGTTCCGCGTCAACCAGAACATCCAGCCGGACCCGGCCGCACGGGACAACGCCAGGCCCTAGGAGCGCACCCCCACAACGCGCCGCCCGGCCCCCGGAAACGTAGCGTGGTCGCATGTGCTGGAGTGCGACGGCCGATCTGGTGGCGGGTGGCGCGATCACCGCCGTGGGCGTGGGATGTGTCGGGCGCGCGGTGCGCAACCGGCCCCGGGCCGTGCCGCTCGCGGCGCTCCCGCTGCTGCTCGGGGCGCACCAGATCATCGAGGCGGTGATCTGGAACGAGGGCGGTGGCACCGGTCCCGCCGTCGTCGCGTGGGCGGCGATCGCGCTGCCCCTGCTGCCGCTGTGGGTGCCGGTGGGTGTGTGGTGCGCGGTGGCGCCGCGCGTGCGCCGTCGGCTGATCGTGCCGCTCGCGGCGGGCGTCGTGACGGCGGGGGTGCTCGCGTACGTCCTGGCGACGAGCACGGTGACGGCCGAGGTCCGTGGGCACACCATGGGCTACTCGATCGGACTGCCGCACGCCGGATGGCTCCTGGCGGGCTATCTGCTGGCGACGATCGGCTCGCTGCTGCTGTCGGGCGAGCGGGCCCTGGTGCTGCTGGGTGCGCTGGCGGCGGTCGCCGCGGCAGTGTGCGCGGCGCTGTGGCGCTGGGAGTTCGTCTCCACGTGGTGCGCCGGCGCCGCGCTCTGCTCGGTGGTGCTCTACTGGTGGCTGCGGGACGAGTCCCGTACGGTCAGCCGCAGTTGAGGTTGCTCACGGGGCTGATCTGCTGGCCCTGGGCCGGGCCGCTGTTCCAGTACAGGATCACCCGGTGGTCGTGCACACCCGCGCATCCGGCGCTGAGCGAGCCGCTTCCGCTGCCGACCCAGGTCTGCTCGGCGTCGTCGGCCCAGCCATACCAGCGCGAGCTCTGCAGCACCGCCTTGAACGTCCAGTTGTTGGCGCAGCCGGTGCTGGTGGCGGTCGCGGTGACGGTGCCGGGCGGGCCCTGGACCGGGACGCCGGGGTCGGACTGGCAGCCGTCGGCCGCGACGGCCGGGGTGTGCGCGGTGGCGAGCCCGCCGAGGGTGAGGACGGCGGCGGCGAGCACCGCGCGAAGCGTGCGCTTGGTGTGGTTCATGCGTACACGGCTACCAGCCGCCCGCCGCCGTCGACCCCGGCCACGCGGTCCGCGTCCCCCTAAGGGGTCAGCGGCTGTGGCACGGGGCTGCCGTCAGTCGGTGATCGTCACACAAGGCAGGCCCACGCTCTCGCCGCCGCGGAAGCCCTCGGCGCACAGTCGGGTGCCGGGCGCGAAGTGCCGCTGCGGGTAGGCCTGGTCGCGGTAGGTGCGGAACGCGTCGACGTCCTCGACCTTCGTGTTCGCGGACCAGCCGTCGGTGGTCCACACGCGGGCGCTGATGCGGTGCGGCTGGTTGGTGTTGATGACGGACACCTCGACGCGGCCCAGGTAGGTGCCGGTGTCGTAGGTCTCGATGCACACAGCGTTGTTGCACCACTTGCCGTCGGCGGCGGCCGGCTGGCCCACGGCGATGACGCAGCCGAGGGCGGCGACGGCCGCCGCGGCCGAGGAGAGGATCTTCTTGAAGGTGTCCCGCACGGGGTACTCCCTGTGTCTCGTACGACGTGGCGCGCGGAGCCGGGTGTCCGCGCTTCGCGCGCATCAACGCCGTACGCGACCAGGGGTTACGGCTCCTTCGTCCGGACGGTGAGGTCCCCTTCGTGCACCTCGACCCGGATCCGGTCACCGGCCGCGAGCTTGCCGTCGAGGAGCATCCGGGAGAGCCGGTTGTCGAGCTCGCGCTGGATGGTGCGGCGCAGCGGGCGCGCCCCGTACTCGGGCTGGTGGCCGCGCCGGGCCAGCCAGTCGACGGCCTCGGGGGCGAACTCGACGGCGATGTCCTGCGCGTGCAGTCGGCGCCGGGTCTCGTCGAGGAGGAGGTCGGTGACCCGGGCCAGCTGCTCGCCGCTGAGCCGCCGGAAGATCACGATCTCGTCGACGCGGTTCAGGAACTCCGGGCGGAAGTGTTCCCGCAGCGGGCGGAGCGCCTGTTCGCGGCGCGCGGTCTCGTCGGCACCCGCGCCGTCGGCACGGAAGCCCAGCGCGGCGCCGCGTCCGGCGATGGCCTCGGAACCGAGGTTGCTGGTCATCACGATGACGGTGTTGGTGAAGTTCACCGTGCGGCCCTGCGCGTCGGTGAGCCGCCCGTCGTCGAGGACCTGGAGCAGGGTGTTGAACACGTCGGGGTGCGCCTTCTCCACCTCGTCGAGCAGAACCAGCGAGTACGGGTGGCGGCGCACGGCCTCGGTGAGCTGTCCGGCCTCCTCGTGGCCGACGTAGCCGGGCGGCGCGCCGACCAGGCGGGAGACGGTGTGGCGCTCCTGGAACTCGCTCATGTCGAGCCGGACCATGCGGTCCTGGCTGCCGAAGAGCGCCTCGGCGAGGGCGCGGGCCAGTTCGGTCTTGCCGACGCCGGTGGGGCCGAGGAAGAGGAAGCTGCCGATGGGCCGGTCGGGACTGGCGAGCCCGGCGCGGGAGCGCAGGACGGCCTCGGCGACGGCGGTGACGGCCTCGTCCTGGCCGACGACCCGCTCGTGCAGATGCTGTTCGAGGCCGAGGAGGCGCTCCTTCTCCTCCTGGGTGAGGCTGCTGACGGGGATGCCGGTCTGCCGGGACACGATGTCGGCGATGTCCTCCGCGGTCACCTCGACGATGTGACCGTCGCCGGGGTCGGGCTCGCGGGCGCCCTCGATCCTGCTGGTCAACTCGGCTATGCGGTCGCGCAGTTCGGTGGCCCGCTCGTACTGTTCGGCGGCCACCGCCTCGTCCTTGTCGCGGGTGAGGTCGTCGACCTGGCGTTCCAGGGCGCGTACGTCGGTGGTCTTGGTGCGGTCGCGCAGCCGTACGCGGGCGCCCGCCTGGTCCATCAGGTCGATGGCCTTGTCGGGCAGGAAGCGGTCGGTGAGGTGGCGGTCGGACAGGTCGACGGCGGCGAGCAGCGCCTCGTCGGTGTAGCGGACCTGGTGGTGCGCCTCGTAGCGGTCGCACAGTCCGCGCAGGATGTCCACGGTGTCCGTCGTCGACGGCTCGGGGACGAGGATGGGCTGGAAGCGGCGGGCTAGCGCGGCGTCCTTCTCGATGTACCGCCGGTACTCCTCCAGGGTCGTGGCACCGATGACGTGCAACTCGCCGCGCGCCAGAGCCGGTTTGAGCATGTTGCCGGCGTCCAGTGAACCGCCTTCGGAGCCGCCGCCCCCGCCCGCGCCGACGACGGTGTGCAACTCGTCGATGAACACGACGAGTTCGTCCGGGTGGGCGCGGATCTCGTCGATGATCCCGGTGAGGCGCTCCTCGAAGTCGCCGCGGTAGCGGGTGCCCGCGACGACGCCCGACAGGTCGAGCGTGACGAGGCGCCGCCCGCAGAGTGTCTCGGGTACGTCGCCGTCGGCGATGCGCTGGGCGAGTCCCTCGACGATCGCGGTCTTGCCGACGCCCGCGTCACCGATGAGCACGGGGTTGTTCTTGCCCCTGCGGGAGAGCACCTCGACGGTCTGCTCGATCTCCTCGTCGCGGCCGATGACCGGGTCGAGGCGGCCCTGGCGGGCCCGGTCGGTGAGGTCCTCGCCGAAGCGGTCCAGGTTGGGGGTGGCCGCCGCGGGCCTCGCCTGCTGGCCGGGCCTGCTCTCGGCGGGGCCCTGGGGCGGGGGCTGCGGGGCGGGTCCGGGGGTGAAGCGGGCCTGGTTCAGGAGGTGTCCGGCCGCCGAGTCGGGGTTGGCGGCGAGCGCGAACACGATGTGGTCGGGGCCGATGTAGGCGACGCCCGACTCCCGCGCGATCACGTGCGCGTCGAGCAGCGCCCGTTTCACGGCGGGGGTCACGGAGAGGGACTGCGGGGTGCGGTTCGGTTCGCCGCTGCCCGCGTGCCGGTCGATCTCCCCCGCAAGCCGGTCGGGGTCGGCGCCGGCCCGTGTCACGAGGGTGCGGGTCGGTTCGAGGGAGAGCGCGGCCCACAGGAGGTGTCCCGTGTCGAGGTCGCCCCTGCCGTGCTCGGTGGCGTAGTTCGCGGCCGTGGCGACGAGGTGGCGGGCGGGCCCGCTCATCAGCCTGCCGATGTCGATCTGCCGTCGACCGCTGCCGCCGCCGCTGCCGAGGAACCGCGCGAAGAAGTCGCCGAAGGGGTCCTGCCCGAAGCCGTCGGACCCGGTGAATCCGCTGCTCATACCTTTCCGTTCCGGCGGGCGCTGCCGGTGTGCGACAGCACTGCCTCGTCGCCGTCCGTCCGAGGTGCGCGTAGCCCACTGCGGCGTGGATAAACGTGGTGGGACGTACGGGCGGGGATGTCAGGCGAAGGTGCGGCGGTACGTCTGCGGGCTGACGCCCGTGGTGCGCTTGAAGCGGTCACGGAACGCGGTGGGCGAACCGAAACCGACCCGGGCGGCGATCCGCTCCACGGGGTGGGCTGTGGTCTCCAGCAGGTGCTGGGCCTGGCGGATGCGCGCGCGGTGCAGCCACTGCAGGGGTGTGCTGCCGGTCTGCTCGCGGAAGCGGCGCATGAGGGTGCGGGTGCTGACGCCCGCGTGCGCGGCGATGTCGGCGAGGCTGAGGTCCCGGTCGAGGTTCTCCTGCAGCCACGTGAGGAGCGGTTCGAAGGTCGAGCCCTGCGGAGTCGGGGCGTGGTCGTGCACGATGAACTGGGCCTGCCCGCCCTCGCGTTCGAGCGGCATCACGGAGAGGCGGGCCGCGTCGGCTGCGACCGCGGAGCCGTAGTCGCGGCGGATCATGTGCAGGCACAGGTCGAGCCCGGCCGCCGCACCCGCCGAGGTGAGGATCTGCCCGTTGTCGACGTAGAGCACGTCGGGGTCGACCTCGATCTCAGGATGGCGCGCGGCGAGCGCGTCGGCGCCGATCCAGTGGGTGGTGGCGCGCAGGCCGTCGAGGAGCCCGGTGGCGGCGAGGGGGAAGGTGCCCGAGCAGATCGAGGCGATCCGGGTGCCGTCGGCGGCGGCCTCCCGCAGCGCGTCACGGACCGTGGGAGCGAGCGGGGCGGTGGGGTCGGCGGTGCCGGGCACGATCACCGTGTCCGCGCCCTTGAGCCCGTCGAGACCGCGGGGCGCGCGGATCGTGAACGTACCGGCGTCGACCTCCTCCCGCTCGGCGCACACCCGCACCTGGTAGCCGGGGCGGCCGTCGGGCAGCCGGGTGCGGCTGAAGACCTCGATGGGGGTCGCCAGGTCGAAGGGGATCACCTGGTCGAGGGCGAGGACGGCGATGGTGTGCATGGCGGGAATCTAACCCATCGACCAGTTCTCGCCACACCGATCAGACCGCGCTCAGACCGTGGCCCGAGTCCCCAGAACACGGTCATGGCGGTTGGCGGTATCCCGTTGACAGTCGTCACTATTGCCACTGGGAGACCGGCTCGCGCCTGATTAGCGTCGACGTCGATCCCGGCCGGACCGGGCGCGTGACCTGCGAAGGACCCCTCCCCCATGCTCATCCAGATCGTCCTGTTCGACGGCTTCGATCCGCTCGACGTCGTCGCCCCCTTCGAGGTGCTGCACGCGGGCGCCGTCGCGTCCGGCGGCGCGGTCGACGTGGAGCTGGTCTCGGCCGAGGGGCCGCGCGAGGTGGTCGGCGGGACCGGTGGGCTCGCGCTGCGCGCCACCGCCGCGCTCGATCCGCAGCGGGCGGACATCGTGGTGGTGCCCGGTGCGTCCGGCCCCGTCGGCGACCCCGGCGGGGTGCCGGACGAGCACGCGACGGACGCCACGATCCCCGTGCTGCTCGGCCGCACGCTCTCCACCGGGCTGCCCGCCCTGCTCGGCGCTGCCGTGGCCGACCCCGGGACGACGGTCGCGACGGTCTGCGGCGGCTCCCTCGTCCTGGCCCTCGCCGGGCTCATCGAGGGGCGCCCCGCCACGAGCCACCACCTGGGGCTCGACCTTCTGGAAGCCACCGGCGCCCGTGCGGTGCGGGCCCGTGTCGTGGACGACGGCGATCTCGTCACGAGCGCCGGCGTCACCTCCGGACTCGACCTCGGACTGCATCTGCTGGAGCGGGAGGTCGGCCCTCAAATCGCGCACGCCGTCGAGGAGTTGTTCGCGTACGAGCGTCGCGGCACGGTCTGGCGGGCACAGGACCCGGCCCCCGCAGCCTTCTGAACCTTCGATCGATCGAAAACATCCACCGACCATCGGCCGATCAGGGCCGGCGGCCGATCAGGAACACCGAGAGAGGAACCACCCCCGCATGTCCGTCGAAGGCACCTGGGACCTGTCCATCTCCACCCCCATCGGCACGATCGCGGCCGTCGTCGAACTCCGCAGGGAGAGCGGGACGCTCACCGGGGTCGCGCACGGTGCGGGCGAGGACGTCCCGCTGCGCGAGATCGAGTTGTCCGGTGACGGTCGACTCACCTGGAAGCAGGCGGTCACCAGGCCGATGCGCCTGAACCTGGCCTTCGCCGTCACCGTCGACGGCGACACCCTTTCCGGTACGTCCCGAGCCGGGCGGCTCCCGGCGTCGAAGGTGACCGGCGCCCGGCGCCCCGAGCCGGCGGGCGCGGGGCACTGACCATGACGAAGCTCCTGCTCATCCTGCATGTCCTGGCGGCCGTGCTGACCGTCGGGCCGGTCACCGTCGCCGCGAGCATGTTCCCCAAGTCGCTACGTGGCGCGCTCGGTTCACCGGGGGACGCAGAGGCACTGGCGACGCTGCGCACCCTGCACCGCATCTGCCGCGTCTACGCGGGTATCGGTGTCGCCGTGCCGCTCTTCGGGTTCGCGACCGCGAGCAGCCTCGGGGTGCTCGGCAGCGCGTGGCTCATCGTCTCGATCGTGCTGACAGCGGCCGCCGCGGCGGTTCTCGCCGTGTTCATCCTGCCCGCGCAGGAGGCGGCGCTCGACGCGGTCGGGGGGCCTGAGGCTCCCGCACTCCCCCGCTCCGCCTCCCAACTGGCCATGCTGACAGGCGTGTTCAATCTGTTGTGGGCCACGGTGACCGTGTTGATGATCGTTCGCCCCGGTTCCACGACCAGTTCCTGACGGGGACGTTGAACGGACGACGAACAGTCGGCGAAACCCGATGTGCGGACCCGTCGAGCAGCCCGGCGGGTCCGTACCGTCGCGCGCATGGGATGGCTCGAGATCGCCCTCACCACCGCCGGGCTGCTCATCGGCGTGGTCTCCGTCGCCACGCCGTTCGCGGCCGACCGCAGGGCGCGGCGCAGCAAGCGCGTCGGGTTCCGCAAGCAGATGGACATGGCGATAGGGCACAACGGCCCGCCGGACGAGGTCGATCCGCGCTTCGGGCTCTTCAACGACCTGCCCGACATGCGCGACGCGACGCTGGTGCTGCTGCGGATCGAGAACGACGGCTCGCGGCTCGTCGAGGCGTCCGACTACATCACCGCGAACCACGGGCTGACCGCCGAGTTCCGGGGCCGCAGCATCCAGGCGTTCGATGTCACGCTGCCCGATGAACACCGCAGTCTGTTGAGTCACTTCGAGGACGACCCGGGCCTCGTCGACGTGGCACCCGGCAAGCTGCACATCCCCAAGGTCCCCCTGAAGCCGGGCGCGTACTACAAGATCCTGGTGCTGCTCACGGGCGGCAGCGAAGGGGACGCGGTCACCGTCACCGGTGACATCAAGGACGGCAAGCTGCACGAGAACCACAGCCTCACGCCGGACGAGAAGCCACCGGTGTTCAGCAGCCGGGCCCGCTGGACCACGGTCACCCTCGGCGTCGCGCTGATCGCGGCGGCGACACTGCCGCTGTTCACGCCGTCACCGCTGCCGGACGACTGCGAGTCGGGCAGGCTCCGGCTGACCGGGTCCACGGCGTTCGCCCCGGTGATGAAGGAGCTCGCACAGAAGTACCGCGGGCATTGCGGGGACGAGCCGCGGATCACGGTCGCGGCGCGCGGCAGCCGTACCGGGGTGCGTGAACTCGCCCTGTCCGGCGAGGAGTCGGGGAGCACGGCGGGTGTCATCGCGTTCTCCGACGGGCCCCGCCCCGCGAGCTACACCCGGCTCAGCGAGAGCCGTGTCGCGGTGTCCCTGTTCACGCTCGTCGCGCACGACGACGTCCGCCTGACCAACCTGTCCGTGAGCGATGTGCGGCGCGTCTACCGGGGAGAGGTCCGCAACTGGTCGCAGGTGGGCGGGCCCGATCTGCCGGTCGTCCTGGTCAGCCGGACCTCGGGCTCGGGCACGCGGTCGGCGCTGACAGCGCGGGTGCTCGCGGGCGCGGACGAGCCGCCCGCGACGTCGGACGACTGCGTCAACCGCACGGCCAGTGCCGCCGCCCGCGTACTGCGCTGCGAGCTGGACTCCACCGAGCAGGTCCTGGACACCGTGGCGCACACACCCGGCGCCCTCGGTTACAGCGAGCTGCGCGCCGCGTCGCCGCCGGACGCGCCGAAGGGCCTGCACCGGCTCACCCTCGACGGCCACACCCCGGATCCCGACAGGCTCGACGCGGGCGGCTATCCGTACCGCGAGATCGAGTACGCGTACACCTTTGGTCGCCCCCCGGCGGACTCGCTGGCCTCCAGCTTCCTCTCGTACGCCGTCGACAACGGCACGGGCAAAGGCGTCGTCGCCACGCACGGTCACCTTCCGTGCGGGACGCCGGTGGGGCTGCGGGTGTGCGGCAGGGACGACTGACGGGTACGGCCGCGGGCGGCACCTCGCGGGCGGCGCCCACGCATCACAGAACGTAGAATTTATGGGTATTCCGGGCGCGCGGCGCGTCCGGGAAGGCGAGGTGGCGTCATGGCCGGACCGACCCAGAGCCGACTGCACCGGGCCGCGCGAGCACCCGTCGCCGCGGCGTTCGTGTCCGCGAGCCTGTTCACCGCGGGCCCTGCCGTGGCGGACGACGGCGACGCCAAGGACAAGAGCGCGCGGGAGTTGGCCGACGCGGCGAAGAAGGAACTCCTGGACGCGACGTCGCTCCACATGACGATGAAGAACAGCACGGACGAACGGGACGCCCGCACCCCGGCCTCCGTCGATCTCCGACTCGACGAGGACGGAAACTGCACGGGCGAGCTGCGCATGGGCACCGGCGGCGCCAAGGGCGGCAGCGTCGACCTCGTGAAGCACGGCGACGAGGTGTGGATCAAACCGGACGCCACCTTCTGGAAGACCCAACTGAACGGCCGAAGCGGCGAGTTGGCGGCCGATCTGATCGGCGACCGGTACGTGCACGGCACCACCGACGACCCGATGCTCGACAGCCTCTCCGGCACCTGCGACCTCGACTCGTTCCGTGAGCGCCTGAAGGACGGCTCGGACCGCACCGGCAAGGACGAGCTCACGAAGGGCGACCAGAAGAAGGTCGCCGGCACCGAGGTCGTGCCGCTCACCTCCGGAGACCGTGCGGAGCGCCTCACGCTCTACGTCACCGCCGACGAGCCGCACCGGCTGGTGCGTGCCACCGAGAAGGGCTCGGGCGACTCCCTGTCGATGACACTGACCGACTACGGGAAGCCGGTACCGAAGAAGACGCCGTCCGCGGACGACTCGATCGACGTCTCGGACCTGCGGGGCAGCGGGCCGTCGCAGGCGCCGCACGCCGCCTGAACCTCCGCGCGCCGATGGGGCCGCGTCGGCCGTGCCGTGCCGGTCAGGCGCCCTTCGGGTAGCGGACGAAGAGGATGCCCTGGACCTCTCCGTCCGGCGCGCCGTAGATGTGCGGGGCGTCCGCGGCCCAGTGGGCGTACCCGCCCGGCCCCGCGGTCGTGGGTGCGTCAGGCGGGCCGGCCACGGCCGTCCCCGAGAGCACCATCAGGCTCTCCGTGGTGTGCGGTACGTGCGCCGCGGACTCCTGCGTCGCACCCTCGGCGATGGTGACGCGGAAGACGTCGGTGGCCGCGTCCGCGTCCTCGTACCGCTCGATGAGCACCGCGGTGACCGCGCTCCCCGAGACACCGGCCGCTCCGGCGCCCCCGCCGCGCGACGGGTCGTCGAGGACGGCGCTCAGCGGGCGGCCGAGCGCGGTGGTCAGGGCGTAGAGGGTTTCGAGGGTCGGGTTGCGGCGGCCGGTCTCCAGCTCGGAGAGCGTGCCCTTGCCGACGCCCGAGCGGCGCGCGAGCGCGGACAGGGACAGGCCACTGTCCTCGCGCAGCAGTTTCAGCCTGCGCCCCACTTCGTCACCAAGCCCCATCGCCCGGTCCCCTCCCGCGCCCGTCGGCGCGTGTTGACGTGTCGCCCACGGCGTCCTTAGTGTTCCACAAACAGAACGTTCTGTTTGTGGAACGCTTTGCGCTCTCGCACCATCCTGCCCTCCCCTGCCTTCGGAAGTGACACCCGCATGTCCTCGCTCGCCCGCATACGCGCCCTCGCACCGCCCTCGGCCGTGGCGGCGGGACTCATCGCCACCACCGTCGGTGTGACCAGCGCGGCGGCGATCGTGTTCACCGCCGCGCGGACCGCGGGGGCGGACGCGCGGGAGGTGTCCTCGTGGATGCTGGCGCTCGGCGTCGGCATCGCCGTGACCACCGTGGGCCTGTCGATCCGCAACAAGGCGCCCGTGCTCACCTCCTGGTCGACACCGGGCGCCGCGCTCCTCGCCACGAGCCTGAGCGGGGTGTCCATGGAGAAGGCCGTGGGCGCGTTCGTGTTCAGCGCCGTGCTGACGGTGGTGAGCGGTCTCACGGGGTGGTTCGCGCGGCTCATGGACCGCATCCCGGTGCCGCTCGCCTCCGCGCTCCTCGCGGGGGTGCTGCTGGACTTCGGGACGGGTCTCTTCGGGCAGATGGGCGGGCACTTCGGGATCGCGTTCCCGGTGTTCGTGCTGTACCTCCTCGCCCGCCGGCTGCTGCCGCGCTACGCCGTGGTGGTCGCGCTCGCCGGTGGCGTCGTGGCCTCCGTCCTCACCGGTGGCTGGCACCTGGAGCGGGTGCGACTGTCGCTCGCGCAGCCCGTGTTCACGACGCCCGAGCTGGACTGGAAGGTGCTCGTCAGCGTCGGTGTGCCGCTGTTCGTGGTCACCATGGCCTCGCAGAACCTGCCGGGTGTCGCCGTGCTGCGCACGTCCGGCTACGAGGTGCCGATCTCGCCCGTCCTGACGTGGACCGGCATCGCGCAGGCGGTGCTCGCTCCGTTCGGTGCGTTCGGCCTCAACCTCGCGGCGCTGACCGCCGCGATCTGCACGGGCGAGGAGGCGCACCCCGACCGCAAGCGGCGCTATCTCGCGGCCGTGTGGGCGGGTGTCTTCTACCTGTGTGTCGGTCTGCTCGGCGCGACCGTGGCCTCGCTGCTCGGCGCGATGCCGCACGCGCTCGTCCTGGCGGTCGCCGGGGTCGGGATGCTCGCCACGATCGAGTCCGCGCTGGCCGGCGCGCTGGCCGACCCGAAGTCCAGGGAGGCGGCCGTCGTCACCTTCCTCGCCACGGCCTCCGGGGTGACCCTGCTGGGCATCGGGTCCGCGTTCTGGGGGCTGCTCGCGGGCGTGCTCACCAGTGTCGTCACGTCCGTGGCGCGCCGCCGCACCACCCCGCCCGCGGCCACCGCCCAGCCGGTCACGGCCTCGTCGCGCACACCTGAGCGAACCTCCGTGTGACCTCGGACCACGCCGCGACGGCCGCGCCCTCGTCGGCCACCGCCGCGGCGTGCAGCCGGTCCCGGTCGAAGCCCTTGCGGGCCAGCTCCTCGGCGTCCCATCCGGCGATCCGCCCCGCCTCGGCCTCCGGGTGGAACTGGACGCCCCAGGCACGCTCCCCCACCCGGAACGCCTGGTGCGGGCAGTCCTCGGTGGACGCCAGCCAGACGGCGCCCGGCGGCAGCTCGGTGATCTGGTCGACGTGCCGCTCGATCGCCGGAACCGTCGCATCGAGCCCGTGCAGCAGCGGGTCGTCGGCAGCCTCGGGCCGCAGTCGTATCCGGGTGCTGCCGTACTCGGGCCGCCCGTGACTCCCCCGTACGGCGCCGCCCGCGACGTGGGCGAGCAGCTGGCCGCCGAGGCAGATGCCGAGGACGGGCGTGCCGCCGTCGAGGGCCTGCGCGACGAGGCGGCGGGTCGCGGGGAGCCAGGGCGCGCGCTCGTCGTCGTCCGGCAGGTAGCCGCCGCCGAGCACCAGCAGCGGCCTGCCGTCGAGCGCCTGCGGCAGCGACTCGCCCTCGTACGGACGCAGCACTTCGAGATCGACGCCCGCCGCACGCAGCCAGTCGCCGACCCGGCCGGGACCGCCGTTCTCGGTGTGCTGCACGACCAGGACGGGGTCAACTGCTGTGCCGCTCATCCGCTTTCGCCTCGTTCCTCACATCGATCGGGGCCGTGCCCCGTGTTGATCAACGCAGCAGATCAGCGCGCGGCGCATCCCGTCAACGGTCCGACGGTCGTCCTACGCTGAGCGTCATGTCAGACTTCGCAGCCGCCGCGACCCGTTTCACCGGCCGCCCCGCCACCAACGAGCGCCGCCTCTCCACCCACCTCGGCGCGGTCACCCTCGACGACGGCCGCGTGGTGATGGTGAAGCAGGCCGACGCCCCGGCGGCGGTGCGCGCCGAGGCGGCCGGGCTGCGGTGGCTCGCGGCGGCCGACGCGGTGGCGGTGCCCACCGTGCACGGGTACGACGAGCGATGTCTGGTCGTCGACCAGGTCGCCGAGGGGCGGCCGAGCGGGGACGCCGCGGCGCGGTTCGGCCGGGACCTCGCGCGGCTGCACGGCGTCGGGGCCGAGGCGTTCGGGACGGCGCCGCCCGACGGGCCCACGGACGCGTACATCGGACTCGCGCCCATGCGCAATGTGCCGGGCGACGACTGGCCGCGCTGGTACGCCGACCATCGCGTGCTCCCCTACCTGCGCAAGGCCGTCGACGCCGGCACCCTCTCCGCCGCCGAGGCGCAGCCGATCGAGCGGGTCTGCGAGCGGCTGCCCGACCTCGCGGGGCCCGCCGAGCCGCCCGCCCGACTGCACGGCGACCTCTGGAACGGCAACCTGCTGTGGGGCGCCGACGGCACGGCCCACCTCATCGACCCGGCCGCGCACGGCGGGCACCGCGAGACCGATCTGGCGATGCTGCACCTGTTCGGCGCGCCGCACCTGGACCGGATCGTCGACGGCTACCAGCGGGTCGCGCCGCTCGCCGACGGCTGGCGCGACCGCATCCCGCTGCACCAGCTCTTCCCGCTGCTCGTGCACGCGGTGCTGTTCGGGCGCGGCTACGCCGAGCAGGCGATCACCGCGGCCCGCTCCCGGCTCACGTAGCGACTATGCCGTCGCGAACCGCGTGAGCACGGCCTGCGGGCGTACGCCCGGCAGCGCGGCGCGGAACGTCCGGTAGTAGCCCAGCTCCTCCTTGCTGCGCAGCTCGGGTGCGCCGTCCTCGGCAGTCGCCGCCGCGAACTCCTCGTCCGTGATGCGGCTGTCCCACAGCGGGCTCAGGACGCTCTCCGCGCCGCTGCCCGTGCCGAACTGCTCCTTGCGCCGCCACAGCAGGTGTTCCGGCAGCCAGCCGGCGAAGGCGCGGCGCAGGTGCCCCTTCTCCATGCCGTCGTCCTCCAGTGCCTTGACGGGCGCGGGCAGTGACATGGCGTGCGCGATGACGTCCCGGTCGAGGAACGGGACCCGTGCCTCCAGGCCGTGGGCCATGGTGACGCGGTCGCAGCGCTGGAGGTTCAGGCCGTGCAACGCGCCTATGGTGCGGCGCAGTTCGGCGTCCAGTGCGTCGGGGGCGGCGTGCTGCTCGTGGTAGTAGCCGTAGCCGGCGAAGAGTTCGTCGGCGCCTTCGCCGGTGAGCACCGCCTTCACGTGCTGTGCGGCGAGTTCGGACAGGAACCAGTTGGGCACCGCGCTGCGGATGAGGCTGGCGTCGAAGGACTCCACGCACCCGACCACCTCGTCGAGCGCCCGCGCCGCGGCCTCGGCGTCGAGCACCGCCTCGTGGTGCTCGGTGCCCAGGAATGCGGCGGCCTCCCGCGCGGCGAGCAGGTCCGGGGAGTCCTCCGTGCCGACGGCGAAGGTCTTGAGGCGGCGGCCCTGACGGGCGTACGTGTCGGCGGCGACCGCGGCGACGAGGCTGGAGTCGAGCCCGCCGGACAGGAACACACCGACCTCGACGTCCGCCATCAGGTGCCGGCGGACGGAGTCGGCGACGGCCTCGAAGGTGGCCTTCTCGACGACCTGCTCGGGCACCCCGCCCCAGGTGTCGGTCACGTCGGGGACCGGCTCGGCGAAACGGCGCAGTCCGTCCTCGGGCGTCCACCAGCAGCCGGGCGGGAAGATCTCGGCGTTCGGCTGTACGTCGGGGTGGAAGGCGCGCAGTTCGGAGGCGAAGTGCACGGCGGTTTCCGTGCGCGCCCAGTACAGGGGCTTGACGCCGATGGCGTCGCGGGCGGCGACGAACCGGCCGCCGGGCGTGGCCGCGCACAGCGCCCACATGCCGCGCAGCCTGAGCAGGCCCTCGGGCCCGTCGGTGCGCAGCACGGCGAGCGCCGCCGCGGAGTCGGAGGAGGTGCCGAAGGCCTCGGCGGGCAGTTCCTCGCGCAGTGTCCCGTGGTTGTAGATCTCGCCGTTGCACACGAGCGACCAGTCGTCGTCGCCTGTGCCGCCGAGGGGCTGGTGTCCGCCGTCGAGGTCGACGATGGAGAGGCGGCGGTGGCCGAGCCAGGTGTGGCCGCCGACCGTACGGGTTCCGCTGTCGTCGGGTCCGCGGTGGGCGAGCCGGTCGAGCATCCCCTCCGCCGCCGCGTCGGCGCACTCGGTGTCGAGACTTCCGTGATGACTGTGTATGGCTGCGATTCCGCACATGTGGATCGACCATAGAGCGGTCCGTGCGAATGGAACAATGCGAGTTGCTGTATACGCACGCCGCTGTGGGAGGCTTGCGTCATGGCAGCGGAGAACCTGAGCAGCGTGCACCGCGCGCTGGACGTGCTGCGCGCTCTCGCGCAGGGGCCGATGGGCGTGCAGGAAGTGGCGCAGGCGGTGGGGCGGGAGAAGACGCAGGTGTCACGGACCCTGAAGGTCCTGGCGCAGGAGGGGTTCCTGGAGCGGGACCCGCGCACGCTGCGCTATCGCGTCGGCTGGCAGCTGCTCGCGCTCGCCTCGTCGGCGGGCGAGGAGCGGCTGTACGGGGAGGCTCCGCCGGTGCTGCGGGATCTGGTGCACCGCGTCGGGGAACCGGCGTATCTGACGGTGCTGTCCGGGCACGGTGTCGTCACGGTGCTCACGGAGCGCACGTCGCGCGGGCTTCAGGCGCACGAGTGGATCGGCCGCACCTCGCCCCTGAACTGCACGTCGGCGGGCCGTGCGCTGCTGTTCGGGCTGCCGGACGACCAGGTGGCGGCGCTCCTGACGACCGAGGACGGGGCGCCGCTGCCGGGCACGGACGCGGCGCCGCGCGACACTCCTGCCGTCCTGGAGCGGCTGCGCGTGGAGCGGGCGCGCGGCTTCGCGGTGGCCGCGGAGGAGATGGAGCCGGGCCTGACCGCGGTCGCCGTGCCGGTGCACGACCACCGGGGTGACGTGGTGGCGGCGGTCAACGTGTCGGCGCCCGTGTTCCGGCTGCCGCCGGAGTCGCTGCCGCAGGTCGCGGAGGCGGTGATCGCGGCGGCGCACCAGCTGTCGGCCCGGCTCAACGGCGCGCCGCCGCCCGCGTGACTCAGCGGACCCGGGCGACCGCCGCGTAGATGCCCGACGGCTCGGGCTCCGGTGCGGCGCCGTCCCGGAACCACTCGGTGGCGGTGACAAGGCCCGGCTCGACCATGTCGAGCCCGTCGAAGAAGCGCGCCACGCCTTCGTGGGTGCGGAAGCCCAGCTGGATCCCAGCCGCGGCGTACTGCGCGACGACCTTCTCGACCAGTTCGGGGAAGATGTCGCAGGAGGCGTTGGAGAGCACCAGGTGACTGCCGGTGGGCAGCTCGGACACCAGCCGGGACACGATCCCGTACGCCTCCTCGTCGTCCGGGACGAAGTGCATCAGCGCGATCAGCGACAGGGCGATCGGCCGGTCGAAGTCCAGGACCGTACGGGCGTGTTCGATGATGGCGTCCGGCTCCCGGACGTCGCCCTCGATGTAGTCGGTGACACCCTCGGGGCTGCTCACGAGCAGCGCCTGCGCGTGCCGCAGCACGATGGGGTCGTTGTCGGTGTAGACGACCTTGGCCGACGGGACCACCCGCTGCACGATCTGGTGCAGGTTCGGCGAGGTCGGGATGCCGGTGCCGATGTCCAGGTACTGGTCGACCCCCTGCCCCGCGAGCCAGGCGGCGGCCCGGTGCATGAACTCCCGGTTCTGCCGTGCGGCGTCCCGTGCCTCGGGCGGCAGTTGCGCGCCGACGGCCTCGTCGACGGGGTAGTTGTCCTTCCCGCCGAGCAGCCAGTCGTAGACCCGTGCGGGGTGCGCCTGGCTGGTGTCGATACGGGGCCTCGGTGCGGGTGCCGTCATGAGGACTCTCCAACGTCGCTGAGGGGGCAGGCCGATGCCTGTGACCTGCCCGCAGTCTTTCATGCCAACTCCCTTTGTTCACGACGGAGTTGCAGGTCACGGCGGGTGTGCGGGCGACAGCGCACGGTACGCGCACCGTCCCCCGTCCGCCTACCCTTGGGTCACCCAACCATGATCCACCCCGAGGAGCCACCGTGCGTGACTGGCACACCGAGCTCGGCCTGGAGCCGCACGGCGAGGGCGGCTTCTTCCGCCGCGTCTACACGAGCCCGCACGAGCTGTCGACGCCGCACGGCCCCCGCCCCTCGGCGACGTCGATCTACTATCTGCTCGACGAACGGCAGCCGAGCGGCCTGCTGCACCGCAACCGCAGCGACATCCTGCACTTCCTGATCGACGGCGGCCCTCTGGAGTACGTGACGGTGGACCCGGCCGGCTCCCTGCGGCGCACCGCCCTGGGCCCGGACGACGAGCGCTTCCTGCTGGTGCCGGGCGGCCACTGGAAGGCGTCGCACCTGCTCGGCGACGCCCGCCACGGACTGGTGGCGGAGGTCGTCACACCGGGCTTCGACTACACGGACTACGAGTTCGCGACGGGCGACGTACTGGACGAGTTCCCGCACCTCGCGGACGAGCTGCGGGAGTTCGTACGCCGATGAGGCGGCGTCAGCCGAGCGTGCGCACCGGGCTGCCCGCCAGGAACGCCTCGATGTCCTCGACCGCGCCTTCGAAGAAGCCCTCGTAGTTGCGCCGCGTGACATAGCCGAGGTGGGGCAGGCCGAGGAAGTTCGGCGCGGTGCGCAGGGGGTGGTCGGCCGGGAGGGGCTCGGTGTCGAAGACATCGCTGCCCGCGCCCGCGATCCAGCCCTCGCGCAGCGCCCGCAGCAGCGCCCCCTGGTCGACGATCGCGGCGCGCGACGTGTTGACCAGGTAGGCGGTGCGGCGCATGCGGCGCAGTTCGTCCGCGCCGAGCAGGCCACGGGTGCGGTCGCCGAGGACGAGGTGGACGGAGACGAAGTCGCTGGTCTCGAGGAGTTCCTCCTTCGACGCGGCGAGGGTGGCACCGGCTTCGGCGGCCCGCTCGGCGGTGAGGTTCTGGCTCCAGGCCGCGACGTCCATGCCGAAGGCGGCGCCCACGCGTGCGACCCGTTCGCCGATCTTCCCGAGGCCGAGCAGGCCGAGTCGGCGGCCGTGCAGATCGGCGCCGAGGGTGGACTGCCAGGGTCCGCCGTCGCGCAGATTGCCGCCCTCGGCGAGGACGCCGCGGGCGAGGCCCAGGATCAGGGCCCAGGTGAGCTCGACGGGCGGTTCGGGGTTGCTCGCGGTGCCGCAGACGGTGACGCCGTGCGCGGCGGCGGCGTCGAGATCGATCGACGCGTTGCGCATGCCCGAGGTGACGAGGAGCCGCAGCTTCGGCAGGCGCGCGATCAACTCGGCCGGGAACGGGGTGCGTTCACGCATCACGACGACGATCTCGCAGTCACCGAGCAGCGCGACGAGCTCGTCGTGCGAGTCGACATACCGATTCAGGTACGTGACGTCGACCCGGCCCGACAGCCGGTCCCAGTCGGCGAGGCCACGGGCGACGCCCTGGTAGTCGTCGAGTACGGCGCACCGCAACATGCTCACATCACTCCCGGTTCGAAGAACACCTCGAGGGTCGGCTCGAAGATCGTCGGCAAACCTTAACCGGGAGCGCTGGTACAGACTTTCGCGCAGTCCCTTGACGCCCTCGTGCCCCACCCCTTAAATCAACTCTTGAACGGAACACATCAAGCGCAGCCTTCTTGCCTTCACTTTCTGGCGTGCCGCGGGACGGCACGACCCCCTACCCGAAGTGATGTGATGCCCCATGCGCAGTTCACTGCGCCCGCTGAGCCGCAGACTCCCCCTGGGCGCCGCGGCACTGCTGTGTGTCGCCGCGGCGTTCATCCCCACGGCGAACGCCGCCGAAGTCGACGACGGCGCCGAGCACACCGCGGCGGTCACCTTCTCCGACGACTTCGACGGGCCCGCGGGCTCGGCGGTCGACGGCTCGAAGTGGCAGACCGAGACCGGAGACAACGTCAACAACCACGAGCGGCAGTGGTACACGGCGGGCAACAACAACGCTGCCCTCGACGGCCAGGGCAATCTGGTCATCACCGCCCGGAAGGAGAACCCCGGCAACTACCAGTGCTGGTACGGCTCGTGCCAGTACACCTCGGCGCGCCTCAACACGTCGGGCAAGTTCGAGACGACGCACGGCCATGTCGAGGCCCGGATGAAGATCCCGCGCGGGCAGGGCATGTGGCCCGCGTTCTGGATGCTGGGCAGTGACATCGGCTCGGCCGGCTGGCCCAACTGCGGCGAGATCGACATCATGGAGAACGTGGGCTTCGAACCGTCGACGGTCCACGGCACCATCCACGGTCCCGGCTACTCCGGTTCCGGCGGGATCGGCGCGGGCAACACGCTGCCCGACGGCAAGGCCTTCGCGGACGACTTCCACACCTTCGCGGTGGACTGGACGCCCAACAAGATCTCCTGGTCCGTGGACGGAACAGTCTTCCAGACCCGGACACCGGCCGACGTCGGGGGCAACCAGTGGGTCTTCGAGAAGCCGTTCTTCTTGATCCTGAACCTCGCCGTGGGCGGGGACTGGCCCGGCGACCCGGACGGCAACACGCAGTTCCCGCAGCAGTTGGTGGTGGACTACGTGAAGGTGACCACGTGACGCCGCATCCGTGAGCGCCTGAAAGCACGAGGAGGGGCCCGGCGCGCACGGCGCCGGGCCCCTCCTCGTCTCTGCGATGTCTGTTCGATGCAGCTCAGGCCGACGTGCGGCAGTCCGGGTGGCCCCAGCCGTCGGGGTTCTTGGCGATGTCCTCACCGGCCGCGTACGGGCGACCGCAGCGGCAGCGTCCGGGGAACTTCGCCTTGATGGTGCGCGACGAAGAGCCGGAGGAGGCGGCGCGCTTGGCGGGCGCCGACTTCGCGCGCGGGGGCTTGGCGGAGGACGGGGCGGACGGCGGCGGCTCGGGCGAGCCGAGCGCGCTGCCCGCGTCCTGCTGGGCCACGGCGGCCTGGCTGGCGGCGCGGTCCGCGAAGTCGTTGAGCGGGTCGCCGTCGACCTGGTGCGCGGGCACGTACTTGAACTCGACCGCGCGGCCCTCGAGGAGCGCGTCGATCCGCTGCACCAGTTCCTGGTTGGCGACGGGCTTGCCGGCGGCCGTCTTCCAGCCCTTGCGCTTCCAGCCGGGCAGCCACGTGGTGACGGCCTTCATCGCGTACTGCGAGTCCATCCGCACCTCGAGCGACACATTCGCGTCGACCGTACTCAACAGCCGCTCCAGGGCGGTGAGTTCGGCGACGTTGTTCGTCGCGGTGCCGAGCGCGCCGGCTTCCCACTGCACGGGCTTCTCGTCACCGTCGGCGACGACCCAGGCCCACGCCGCGGGTCCGGGATTTCCTTTCGACGCGCCGTCACACGCGGCGATCACTCGTTCTGCCATGCCCCCGATCATGCCAGGTCAGTCGTCCAGGTCGACGCGTACGGTCAACAGGTCGACGCCGAACCCGCGGACTGCGGCGCTGTTGAGGCGCGGCAGGGTCTTGAGGCGGGCGCGGGCGTCGTCCTCGGGCAGCAGGTGCGCGGTGCCGCTGTGCCAGTGGCCGCGCAGGCGGACGCGGACGCGCGGGTCGGCCTGGATGTTGCGCACGTACTGGGACGTGAACCCGAACTCCGAGACCAGCCAGAAGGCCCCGTCCACTCGGCGCCCGCCGACCGGGGTGCGGCGCGCGAGCCCCGACGTGCGCCCCGTCGTCTCCAGGAGGACCTGCGTCGGCAGTCGCCGGGTCACGGGATTGACGAGGTGGCGCTGGAAGGTGGTGACGAGCCGGTGCTTGGTCTCGTGGAAGCGCGTCATGGGCGCACTGTAGACCGGGAGCGGGCGGCCGACCGGGAATCGGCGACCGGCCGGGAACCGGCGGTGAAAGAGGAAGCCCCGGCCGTGACGGGGGACCACGGCCGGGGCGGCTTGAGGTGGAGCACGGATGGCGGTCGCCTCTCGGCGGGAGGCTCCGCAGGGCTTCAGCCGAACGATCTTCCCTGCGGGCAATAGGTAGGGCCCGGGGACACTGTTCCATCCGTGTCCACGTCTTGGTCAACGGACCGGGTGGCAGGGTTGTTCCCGGCGACCCCGGAGGTGGGCGTGAGGTACGTCACCGCCTGCGCCGTCTCGTGACCGTCCGAGCCGTCTGCACCGAAAGGACCCGTCCAGGCCCGAGCTGAGCGGTGTGAAACGTCTGCGGGCTCTCGTTCTAAGCTGCAACGATGATCTTCCGCCCGGGTTCCCGCCGACTGTCGGCTCTGTGCCTCGCCCTGACCGCCGTGTTCGCGCTGTCCGCCTGCTCGTCGCAGGACTCCGGAGACCGCTCCCCGAAGGTCCAACGGCCGACGGCGGGTGTCCGGTTCGACTACCAGATCGGCGGCGCGTACGAGCCGCCCTCCGGGGTGCGGGCCGTCTCGCGGGACCGCGGGGACAAGCCCGCGCGCGGGCTCTACAACGTCTGCTACGTCAACGCCTTCCAGGCGCAGCCCGGCGCGGTGGACTGGTGGCGGCGTCACCACGACGACCTGCTGCTGCGGGACGAGTCGGGGAAGTTGGTGATCGACGAGGACTGGGACGAGCCGCTGTTCGACATCTCGACGTCGACGAAGCGCTCGCGCCTCGCGCGCATCGTCGGCGACTGGATCGACGGCTGCGCCGACGACGGCTTCCAGGCCGTCGAACCGGACAACCTCGACTCCTACGAGCGCTCGGACGGGCTGCTCGACACCTCGGACGCGGTCGCGTTCGCGCGGCTCATCACCGAAAGGGCACACGCGTCCGGGCTCGCGGTCGGCCAGAAGAACACCGCGGACCTGCTGCCCAAGCACCGTGCCGTCGGCTTCGACTTCGCGGTGACGGAGGAGTGCCAGCGTTACGACGAGTGCGCGGAGTACGCGGCGGCGTACGACGACCGGGTCCTCGCCGTCGAGTACCGCGAGGGCGACTTCGAGCGGGCGTGCCGGGCGTGGGGCGACCGGCTCTCTCTCGTACTGCGTGACATGGACGTACGGCCCGCCGGCACGAAGGGGTACGTGCGGCGGGCCTGTTGAGCGGCGCGGGGTTCGGTCAGGCCTTTCGGGTCGGGTCGCTCAGCGCGTCCAGGCGGCGCTTGATCGCGTCGAGGGCGCCGGGGCGGCGGCCCGGCACCTGTTCGCGCACGGCGGTCAGCGCGGCGGCGTGACCGCGGGCCCGGTCCGGGTCGCGGACCTGTTCCCACTGGTGGTGGGCGCGGTCGACGGCCGCCTCCACGTCCTCGTCCGAGGGCGCCTCGCCGCGGGCGATCCGGGCGTGCGCCACGGCGATCCACAACTCGCAGCTGCGGCCCGGTTCGTCGGCCAGGCGGGCGAGGTCGGCCCGCACCTCCATCCAGTGCACGACCTGCGACGACCGCATCCCATGCACCCGCAACGCCTCCCCCTCCCACGCGGCAGCGATGGAAGCGGCTTCCCCATGCCGCCCGGCCTGCACCGCGGCGAGCAGCAGGGCGTGCGGGTCGGGGGCGGCGGGCTGGGCGGGCATCGGCGGGGCGGGAGCCGCTGGTACGGGGGCCGGCGGGGCCGTGGGCATCGGCGGGGCGGGCATGGGCTGGGGCGCGGCGGACGCAGAGCCCGAAGGCGACGCCTTCGCGAGCTGTACGGCCGGTGCGGGGGTGGGGGCCGGTCCTGCGTCCGCAACAGGCGCCGGAGCGGGGGCGGGGGTCGGGACTACGTCCGCAACAGGCGCCGGAGCGAGGCCGGGAGCCGGTGCTGCGTCCGCAACAGGCGCCGGAACAGGGGCGGGCGCTGCGGCGGTGGGCACGGCAGCCAACCGAGCCGGAGGTTGAGCCACCACCGGCGCCGGAGCTTCGACCGGGGCCGAAGTTGACGCCTGGACCGGGTCAGGCACCGCGACCGAAGCCGGTGCCGGGACTGGGGGCGGACCAGGCACTGCCGCCGGGGCCGGGGGCGTGACCGATATCGGAGCCGAAGCCGGAACGGGAGCGAGGCCCGGGCTCGGCGCTGCACCAGCGGCTGAACCCGCGGACGGATCCTGATCGGCACTCCGACCGGAAGTCTCTGGCGTGCCAGCATCCGGGGCCGCAGACGGACCCGCGACAGAGTCCGGACCTGAAGCGACTGCCGTCCCAACGGCCGGATCCCCAGACGGAGCAGAGACACCAGCCGACCCCGAAGTCACAGAGGCCCCCGCGCGCGACGCCGCGGACGGATCCGCAACAGAACCCGGACCCGAAGTCATCGCCGCGCCACCCGTCGGCACCTCGGCCGGAGCAGGGGCGGGCGCCGAGCCCGAAGCCACAGGAGCCCCAGCGCGCGAGGCCCCGGACGGATCCGCTACAGAAACCGGGTCCGACGTCATCGCCGCGCCGCCCGTCGGCGCCTCGGCCGGAGTCGGGGCTGGCGTCGGGGCCGATGCCACAGTCAGGGCCGCGTTCGTCTCCCGGGGCGAGGGCCGGTCCTGGCCCGCCTCCGGAACCGGTGCCGCCGCAGGGGCCGCATCCCGCGGCGCCGCGGGCGTCTGACCAGGAGCCGGCTCAGGAACAGGAGCGGGAGCCGACACAGGACGACCGGGTGCCGGGACCTGGCCGACGCCCGGCGCCGGGGCCGGAACCGATGCCGACCCTGTCGGCTCTGCCGACGCGCCAGGTGCCGCGGCAGCAGCCGCACCCGTGACCTCCGCCCCACCGGGCCGCCCCGCGGCCCCGGTGATACCCGGATCCCCGGCGACCGCATGACCGCTCTCGGCCCCCGCCGGAGGCGCGGAGTCCGCAGGACGTCCGGTGTCGCCCGCGTGCCCGTTCTCCGCCGGAGGCGCCACGTAACCCGACCCCAGCCCCACGAACCACGCGTCCGCCGGGCCCACATGCGCCGCCGCCGTCTCGTGGAGGTCGGGCGGGGTGGGGCGGGCGCCGGTGCGCCAGATGTCCGCGTAGGCACGGAGGTAGGTCGGGGTCAGGGTGGTGCGGCGGGGCGGGGGCGGCAGCACCCGGCCGAAGAGGCTCGTGCCGTGGCCGAGGCCCAGGCCGCCCACACCGACGTGCTTCCATGCCTCCGCGTCGGCGACGAGGTCGAGCACGACGGTCGTGGTGTGCGGGCGGCGCCGGGTGAGTTCGGCGGTGAGCCAGTGCCAGGGCAGCGCCGTGTAGCGCAGCGTCGACGGGGTGGTGCGGGCCAGCGCCAGGTGCAACAGGCGCTGGCGGTGGTCGAGGTGGAGCTGGCCCGCGACGTACAGGTGGAGCGGGCCGGGCTGCGCGGCAGCGGTGCGCAGGCGGGTGAGGACGGCCTGCGGGTCGAGCGGGTCGGCGAGTTCGACCACGGACGCCGCCGCCGTGCCGGTGAGCACGCTCGGCGGCACGGCCGCGAGCGTGGGCAGCACGGAGACCGCGTCGATGAGGCCCGCCTTGCCGACAGGGGCTGCCGCGAGGAGCAGCGCCGTGCCCGGCTCGGTGGAATGTGCCTCGTTGTTGCCTTGCGCGTTGATCACCACAGCAGAACCGTAACCGCAACACAGAGCGTCCCGCTGCCGTCACGGAGCCTCAAGTCGCCCCGTGACGGTCGGTTTTCAGCCCTTTTTGCCCGAAGGATGCGCGCAGCGCAGCCGATCTCCGGTAACCGGGGCCCCTTCCACCATGCTGCGGTCGTACGTCACTTGCGTCACGGCCTGATCACCCGCGCCGACGGTGACGCGGAAGACGGGCCCGAATCCGGCCACGGACCGCAGCTGCGCGCCGGGGAGCGCGGATGCCAGGGAGGGCGCGAAGCGGGCGCGTTCGGGATCGTACGTGACGACGGTGGGTCCGCTCGGGCGGCTGCTCGGGGCGGCTTCCTCGGTCACGTCGAACCCGCTCCGGCGCAGCCCGTCGGCGACGCGCGGGTCGTCGACACGCACCTTGGTCTCCTTGGGCGGCATAGCGACGGGGACCGGGCCGCCGGACTTGCGGGTGGAGGTCAGCGGCCGGTCCGCGCGCAGCGCCACGAACATCCGCTTCGCCCGCTTGCCGTCCCACAGCAGCGACGAGCCCCACTTGGGGTCCCGGTAGTCGAAGTTCGAGATGGGCACGGTGGCGAACTCGGTCTGGCGCGGCGTGACATTGCGCAGCTTCCAGGCCAGGGACATCAGCGTCTTCGCGTTCGTGTGCCCGTCGGTGCGTACGTGGGTCATCAGGGTGCGGGCCGTCCGGGCGGCCGCCATCGGGTCCTTGAGGACGTCGGCGTCGGCGAGCCGCGCCAACATGCCGAGCAGGAGTTTCTGTTGGCGGCGCACGCGGCCGAGGTCGCCGGGCGGGTCGAGGTGCCGGGCGCGGACGTAGCGCAGTGCGTGCGTGCCGTCGATGTCGTGGGTGCCGGCGGCGAGATCGAGGCCCGAGTTCTCGTCCTTCAGGGGCTTGTCGCTGCACACCTCGGCGCCGCCGAGGTCGTCGACGGCCGCCACGAACTTCCGGAAGTCGGTCTCCATGTAGTGGTCGATGCGCAGCCCGGTGGCGCGTTCGACGGTGCGGACGGTCAGGTCCCGGCCGCCGTGCGCGTACGCCCCGTTGATCTTCCCGCTGTGCGTGGGGTGGTCGTGCCGGGCGAAGCGCACGAAGGAGTCGCGGGGCAGGGAGACGACGCTGAGGCGGCGGCCGTCGGCGGGGATGTGCACGAGCATCAGCACGTCGGTGCAACCGCACTCCTGGCCACCGACGTGCAGCCGCTGGATCTCCTCGCGGCTCATCCCGCTGCGCCGGTCGAGTCCCGCGACGAGGAGGTTGGTGCCCTTGCCTCCGCTCGCCGCGGAGTCCGGTCCCGCGGCGGGAGCGGATCTGCCCGCCGCGGGTCCGGCCCCCGCGAGCGTGGTGATCAGCAGGGCGGCCGCGGCCACCGCGTGGCGGCGGCGGAGACGGTGGTGAGGGGCCATGGGGGACCTCCGTCGAGTGGATGTCGTGGCGGGTGCGACCTGACCGCTTTACCCCACAACGCCACTCTCGTCCCGCTCCGGCACGCCTGATTCACCGTCATGCACGCATGCGGGCCTCCCCCGTCGGAACCAATCGCCACAGCCATGTCGTCTCCGCCGCACGTGCGGCGTGCAGTGGATCGGTGCGGTCGCGGGAGCGCGGGTGGCACGGCCGGGCGTCGAGCCGTCCTGCGACCCGCAGCCCCGCGGCGGCGAAGGCGTCCGTGAGCCGGTCACGGTCGCGGAGCCCGAGGAGTTCGGCCAGGTCGGAGAGGATCAGCCAGCCTTCGCCGCCGGGTTCGAGGTGGTCCGCGAGCCCGTCGAGGAAGCCGTGCAGCATGCGCGAGTCCGGGTCGTACACGCCTTCTTCGAGGGGTGAGGTGGGGCGTGCGGGCAGCCAAGGCGGGTTGCAGACGACGAGCGCGGCGCGCCCGTCCACCGGCCAGAGGCCCGGCTCGCCGACCTCGACGCGGTCCGCGAGGCCGAGCCGGTCGATGTTGTCGCGGGCGCAGGCGAGGGCGCGCGGGGCGGAGTCCGTCGCGACGACCCGGTCCACGCCGCGCCGGGCGAGGACGGCCGCGAGCACCCCGGTGCCGGTGCCGAGGTCGAAGGCGACGCCGCCGACCGCGCCGCGGGGCAGCTCCGCCTCGCGGACCAGGTCGACGTACTCGCCCCTGACCGGGGCGAACACCCCGTAGTGCGGGTGGATGCGGGCGCCGTCCAGCGCGGCCACGGGCACGCCGGTGCGGCGCCACTCGTGGGCGCCGAGCACGCCCAGCAGCTCGCGCAGCGGTACGACGCCGGGGGTGCCGGGGGCGGGTCCGTAGGCCTCGGCGCAGGCGCGGCGTACGTCGGGGGCGCGGCGCAGGTCGAGGCCGTGGTCGGCGTCGAGGACGACCAGGAGCATGCCGAGGATCCGGGCGCGGTGGGCCTGGTTTCTGCGGTGCTGGTGGAAGCCGCCGGCGGGCGGCAGCGCACGGTCGACGCGGCGGCCGAGCGCGCTCAGCAGCTGCCGGGCGCCGTGGTAGTCGCCGCGCCACAGCAGTGCGGTGCCTTCGCAGGCCTGGCGGTAGGCCTCCCGCGCGCTGATCCGGTCGTCGGCGACGACGACGCGCCGGGGCGGCCGCCCGCCGCCGAGCGCACGCCAGGGCGCGGCACGGGTGGTGTCGGTTTCGGGATCGGTCCAGTGCAGGACGGTCACCGTGGGAACTCCTCGTGGTGGAACGTGCGGGGCACGGAGCGCACGTGCGAGGAGCGGGAGGCGGCGGCCCGGTGGTCGTCACCGGGCAAGCACATGGGTCAGGGGCGGCCCGGCTCCCGCGTCGCGGTGCGCGGGAGGCGGTCGCCGAGGACCAGCCCTGGAACGATGGCCGATGTCATGGGGCGGATTCTCCCAGACGGTACGTGCAGATCAGAAGCCCTTCAGCGATCCGCACGAGGACCGATCCGGACCGGACCCGATCCGGACCCGATCCGGACCCGATCCGGACCCGACCCGATCCCCACGAGGACCGATCCGGCCGCCGACGGGCCTCAGCGGTAGCCCGTGACATCGGCCGGCTTGCCCGCGTCCTGTACCTCGACGAGGTAGCGCCAGGAGTCGGGCCTGCTGCCGTCCAGGTCGGTGAATCCGTAGATCTTGGCGAGGCCGCCGCTGGACTGGGACGTCCCGTTAAACCGCGCGACGTCCGGGTCGGCGGCGAGCGCGGCGACGGCACGGCCCGTGTAGCGGGGTGTCTCGGAGATGGCGAAGTGCGGCTGGACCCGCACCGCGTCGTGCCAGTTCTCCTCGGTGACGTCGTAGTGGCCGAGCATGATCTCGGAGCGCATCCAGCCGGGCGTGAGGGCGACGGCGGTGGCGCCGCGTGGGCCGAGTTCGTGGCCGAGGGTGAACGCCATGCGCAGGACGGAGCTCTTGGCCAGGTCGTAGAAGAAGGAGACGCGGTAGTTCTCGCTGTTGTACTCGGCCGTGCCGTCGGTCACCTCGACGACCAGGCCGCCGGGGTTGCGCAGCAGCAGCGGCAGCGCGAAGTGGCTGGTGACGGCGTGCGTCTCGACAGCGAGGCGGTGCAGCCTGAGCCCGTTGTCCAAGTCGTGCTCCCAGACGGGCGTGTCCCACTGGAAGAGGTTCTCGCCGCCCCAGATGTCGTTGACGAGAATGTCGAGGCGGCCCTCTTCGCGGTCGATGCGCTCGACAAGAGCGCGCACCTGGTCCTTTTCGAGGTGGTCGGTGGGGATGGCGACACCGTGGCCGCCTGCGGCGGTGACGAGGTCGGCGGTGTCCTCCACGGTTTCGGGGCGGTCGTACTCGGAGCGGTGGGCGCGGGTGCTGCGACCGGTGACGTAGACCGTGGCTCCGGCCGCGCCGAGTTCGACGGCGATGCCGCGGCCCGCGCCACGGGTGGCGCCCGCGACCAGGGCGACCTTTCCGCGCAGGGGCTGTCCGTCCGTCGCGGCGTGGGTGGCGTCAGGCATGAGGTCGTCTCCCGTTGCTTCCAGGTGTCTCGCGCGTGTTTCCAGGTGTCTCACGTGCGCGTCGCGCCGTGCGGCCCGCTCTCACGAGCATGTCCCGAAATCCCGACATCCCTTGTCCTGCTTTCGGTGGGACTTTGCCGGGAATACGCGGGGCCTGCGCGGGGCTACGAAAGGACTGCCCGGGGAAGATCGCGTCACATACCTGCCGGGGTACGTGGTGATACCCTCGGGGGTATACCAGCGAGACAGGAGAGACATGAGCACCACCCTCGCCGCCGCCGAGCTGCACGCCCGGCCCGCGGACGACACCCTCGTCCTCGACGTGCGCGCGCCCGCCGAGTACGCGTCGGGTCACGTGCCCGGCGCCCTCAACGTGCCCGCCGACCTCATCGACGAGCTGCTGCCCGACCTGCGTGACGCGGCCGAGCGCCGCCGGATCGTCGTCGTGTGCGCGGCCGGGCAGCGCTCCGCCGCCGCCTGCGCGAAGCTCGCCGAGGCGGGCGTCGACGCCGTCGGGCTCGACGGCGGCACGCAGGCATGGACCGCCGAGGGGCTGCCGGTCGACACGGCGGCCCGACCCGAGCGCGCCGTCTGGGCGATGGACCGCCAGGTCCGCTTCGCCGCCGGTTCGCTGGTCCTGCTGGGCCTCGCGCTCGGCCGCCGCGCCCCGAAGGTCCGACTGCTCGCCGCCGGTGTCGCCTCCGGCCTCGTCTACTCCGGCGTGAGCAACACGTGCGGCATGGCCGCGATGCTCGGCAAGCTTCCCTTCAACCAGCCCGCGCCTGGCGCGCTCGACACGGCCCGCGCGGCCCTGCGCTCATGAGCGGTACAGGCAATCCGGAGGCGATGGACGCCGTCCTGAAGCGGCTGCGCCGCGCGCAGGGGCAGCTGACCGGTGTCATCGCGATGATCGAGGCGGGCCGCGACTGCAAGGACGTGGTCACGCAACTGGCCGCCGTCTCGCGCGCGTTGGACCGGGCCGGATTCAAGATCATCGCCTCCGGCATGCGGGACTGCATGACCGCGGCGGACGGCGAGCAGCCGCCGCTCAGCGAGGAAGAGCTGGAGAAGCTGTTCCTGTCGCTGGCGTGAGACATCGTCCGCCCGCGTGACACGTGATTCGGGCGCGCCGCTCCCCTGGTGCGGCGCGCCCACCGCTCCCCCGGTGCGCCACCCCGTCAGCCGATGACGAACGGCACCTTCCGTGCCAGCGGCCCCAGTTCGGCCAGCTCCCGTTCCGACGCGGCTCGGCGCCCCGTCCCGACGAGCAGTACGTCCGTGTCGGTCCACGACGCGGGGAACGCGGCTCCCGCGATCTCCTCCAGAAGCGCCCGGGCCCGCGCCGCCCCCTCCGCCGGCGGTCCCGGCACATCCGGGAGGTGGGCGATCAGGTCGAGGTGGTGCAGGTTCCACTCCAGGACGTACGCGGTGAGGTAGTCGCCCACCGTGAGGACCTCTCCCTGCGTGCTCACGCGGGCATCAGGGTCCGCGAGCCCGGCCGCCCGCCCCGCGGCGGATCCCACGTCGTCGAGGTGGAACGTGAGCAGCGCCGGGTCCTGGTAGGCCGCGGCGAGGCGGACGGTCAGCGCGTCGAGCGGATCGTCGCCGGTCGGCGGCTCGCTGTCCACGTTCCAGTACGTCACCGCGTCGACGGTCGGCTCCGTCGAGGCGGGGGTGGCCAGGGTGATCAGCACGTCCTGCGCGTCGATGACGAGATGACACACGAGGTCGCGCACCAGCCAGCCGGTGCAGCCGGAGGGCTGCTCGAAGGCCTGCTCGGGAAGGCCGGCGACCGCCGCGCGCAGCGCGGCCCATGAGCGCGAGAAGTGATCCACGGCGGCACGCTATTGCGGCCGGGGAGGCCGGACAAGCACCCGCGGACCGTACGGAGCTACTCGGCTCCCTCCGCCGACCCGCCTTCCGGGGCCGGCCGCCTGCGGCGGCGCAGCGGCACCACGTCCATCGATGTCAACCGCTCCTCGTCCGCGACGAGTTCCATGCCGGTGATCCGTGGCGGGTCCGTCGTGAGGTCGACCTCGACGGTGAAGGCGACCTTGAGGGTGCCCGCGTGCGACCAGACGAGTCCGGCCGCGCCGTCGACCAGGGCGAGGCGGGCGGCCTTGGCCCGGCCCGCGTACAGGGAGGCCACCGCACGCGCGCCGACCACCTCCGGCTCCGAGCCCATGGCGATCGCGGCGGCGTCCGAGCGGACCACGACGTCCGGGTCGAGCACGGTGAGCAGGGCCTCGAAGTCGCCGCCCTGCGTCGCGGCGAGGAAGGCGTCGACGACCTCGCGGCGCCGCTCCCGGTCCGCCGCCTCCGTGGCGCGCGGGTCCGCGTCGCGCACGCGCCGCCGCGCACGGCTGGCGAGCTGGCGGGTGGCGGCAGGGGTGCGCTCGACGACGGGCGCGATCTCGTCGAACGGCACGGCGAACAGGTCGTGCAGTACGAAGGCCAGGCGCTCCGCCGGGGCCAGTCGGTCGAGGACGACCATGAGCGCGAGGCCCAGCGAGTCGCCGGTGACCGCCTCGTCCGCCGGGTCCACGGGGCTGTCCTGCCCGTCCGACGGTTCCTGCGCCTCCAGCGGGTCCTCGCGGCGGCTCGCGCGGGCGCGCAGCACGTTGAGGCAGATGCGGGAGACCACCGTGGTCAGCCATGCGGCGAGGTTGTCGATGGCGTCGGGCTCGTCCTCGCGGGCGATCCGCAGCCATGCCTCCTGCACGGCGTCGTCGGCCTCGGCGGACGAGCCGAGCATACGGTGGGCGACGGCGCGCAGCCGCGGCCGGTGCTCCTCGAAACGGGCGGCGAGGACTTCGGCGGCTCCGGCCATCTGTCACATTCCTCCGTGCTGTCATGTCATGTGAGTGCGCCACCCATGTTCGCCGTAAAGGAGAGTCACATGTCGCAGGTTCCGCCCGCCCGTTCGGCGAAACAGCGCAAGCAGGACACCCTCGACCGCCTGGAGCGCGAGGTCGACGCGTGGGTCGCGACGGCCGGGCCCGAGGGCGGGGCGCCGTACATGATGCCGCTGTCGTTCCTGTGGCGGGACGACTGTGTGTACGTGTCGACGCGGGCGACGAATCCGGTGGCACGCAATCTCGTGGCGAGCGGGCAGGTGCATCTCGGCATCGGGCCGACGCGGGACGTCGTGCACATCATCGGGCGCTGCGAGGCACTGCCGGCCGACGAGGTCTCGCAGGAGTTCGGGGACGCGTTCGCGGCCGGTGCCGGGTTCGACCCGCGGGCGGCCGACGGACCGTATCTGTACTTCCGTGTCCGGCCCGTGCGCATCCAGGCCTGGCGCGAGGCGAACGAGCTCGCGGGCCGTGACCTGATGCGCGACGGGGTGTGGCTGGACGCGGACTGAACGCGCGTGCCCCCGCCACGCCGGGCGCGGCGGGGGCACATGTCGCACGCGACAGGGTGCGGAGGTCAGCCGACCGGCTGCGGCTCCTTGTCGGCCGCGGGACCCGTGTTCTCCGCGTGCCAGTCGTCGTTGTCGGCGAGCGGCTTCTCCTTCAGTACGAAGGCGAGCACCAGGCCTACCGCGAAGACGGGCAGCAGGTACAGGAAGATCGGAACGAGCGCTTCCTGGTAGGAGTTGACGACCGTGTCGCGCAGCTCGGCGGGCAGGGCGCGGACCAGCGCCGGGGTGAGCGAGTCGCTGTCGCCGACCTTGGCGGCGGCCTCGGCCGGGATGCTCGCGGCCAGCTTGTCGGTGAGACGGCTGGCGAACACGGCGCCGACGACGGCGGTGCCGAGGGTCGCGCCGATCTCCCGGAAGAAGTTGTTCGCCGACGTCGCGGTGCCGACCTCGGCGGCCGGGAAGTCGTTCTGCACGGCGAGCACGAGGGTCTGCATCATCAGGCCGACACCGGCGCCCGCGAGGCCGACGTACACGCAGACCAGCCAGACCGGGTCGGAGACGTCGAGCGTCGACATCAGGTATGCGGTGAGCATGATGATCGCGGTACCGGCGATCGGATAGACCTTGTACTTGCCGGTCTTGGACATGATCGCGCCGGACGGCAGGGCGGTGCCCATGATGCCGACGACCATCGGGATCAGGAGCAGTCCGGACTCGGTGGCCGACTTGCCGTAGACCATCTGCAGGTAGGTCGGCATGTAGCCGACGATCGCAAACATGCCGAGACCGATGACGATCATGCCGAGCAGGGTGGCGACGTTGAAGATCGGCGAGCGGAACAGGTGCAGCGGGATGACCGGCTCCTTGGCGCGCTTCTCCGCGACGAAGAACAGCACCCAGGCGACGACGGCGCCGATGCCGAGGCCGATGACCAGCGGGTCGGACCACTCGTACTGCGTGCCGCCCCAGCTCGCGAAGAGGACGGTGCAGGTGACGGCAGCGGCCATCAGGGCGGTGCCGACGTAGTCGAGGGTGACCTGGACGGCCTTGCGCGGCAGTTTGATCGCGACGGCGGCGACGAAGAAGGCGAGGATGCCGAGCGGCAGGTTGATCCAGAACGCCCAGCGCCAGGAGTGCGCGTCGGTGAACCAGCCGCCGAGCAGCGGGCCGACGACGGACGACAGACCGAACACGGCGCCCATCGGGGCCATGTACTTGGCACGCTCACGCGGCGGCACCAGGTCGGCGATGATCGCCTGCGAGGTGATCATGAGGCCACCGCCGCCGAGGCCCTGGAGGGCGCGGCCCGCGATCAACGTGCCCATGTTCTGGGCGAGTCCGCAGACCACCGAGCCGACCAGGAACAGGGCTATGCCCGCGAGGAAGATGTTCTTGCGGCCCATGAGGTCGCCGAGCTTGCCGTAGACCGGCATGCCGATGGTGGCGGCGAGGATGTACGCGGTGGTGATCCAGGCCATGTGCTCGATGCCGTTGAGCTCGCCGACGATGGTCGGCAGGGCGGTCGAGACGATGGTCTGGTCAAGCGCGCCGAGCAGCATGGTCAGCATCAGCGCGGCGAAGATCAGGCCGAAGTTGTGCGGCTTGACAGTGCCCTCTTCGATCTCTGCGTTCCCGTCGATCCCCTTGGCCGGGTCGGGGCCGGAGTCGATGCCCTCGGAAGCGGGGGCGTGCGTCATTACGGTGTTCTCCGATGTGGTGTGCGAGTGGAGTGGTGCATGGCTGACCCTGCGGCGGGGAGAGCGGTTGCCGCGTACGGGGTACTTCGGTGGTGCCGCTTCGGGGAGAAGCTTCGGGGCGGGGAGATCCGTGGGTGACCGCGAGGGGGGCGGTGGTCACCCGGGTGGTGTGCCTACTTCACGGCAGCCGGTCCCAGCAGCGTGCGCAGCGAGTCGAAGGATTCGCGGATGCGCCCGGCAGGCCCGTCGCGGTGGTCGCTCGACTGCTGCCACCGCTTGATCCCGCTGCGGACGGTCGCCATGGCGACGCCCGCGAGCAGTTCGGCGGCCTCGCCGTCGGGCGGGGTGCCGGTGCGCCGGGCGATGAGGCCGGCCACGTCCCGTTCGACGGCCTCGCACTGGGCGAGGAAGGCGGCGAGGACCGAGGGCACGCCCTCCGCGATGCGCAGCGAGTCCTCCAGCTCCTGCGGCCCCGGGGCCGCTTCCTGGAGGTGGTCGGCGAGAATGTCGCCGAGGTCGCGCAGCACGGCGTCGGTTCCGCTCCCCTCCCCTTCGGCGAACCGGTCCGCGAGTGCGGGCGGTACGGAGCCGGGCAGGGCGAAGAGGGCGGCTTCCTTGCTGGGGAAGTAGTTGAAGAAGGTCCGCGGTGAGACGCCGGCCTCCTTGCTGATCATCTCGACCGTGATCTGCGCGAAGCCGTGTTCGCGGGCGAGTTTCAGCGTGGCCGCGTGCAGCTCGGTGCGCGTCTGGCGGCGCCTGCGCGCGCGCAGCCCCTCGGCGGGGGCGCTCTGCTGCGGGTGGGGGGCGGTCACGCTCGGAATTCTTGCACACTGTGCAAACCTTGCGCGCACTGCATCCCCCGCCTCGCGACGTGCTTCGTGTCACACATTCGGGTTAGGGTCTTATGCCCGTATTCGTCGACTTTCCTCCGTTTGGCGGCAGGAAATGGCCGCGACGGACCGACCACGGACTGGGGACTTCCGATGCGCGCTCGACACGTCACGCGTCATGCCACGGCGGCCACCCTCGCCGCCCTCGCCCTGACCGCGCTCGCGGCGCCGACCGCGGGAGCGGCCGGGCCCGCCACGCAGGCCGGGCCCGCCGCGCTCGCGCGCTGCGGCGAGAATGATGTGACCGTGCGAGCCGACCCCTCCGACGACAACGCGGACATCCTGAAGTTGAGCGTGCGCAACGACTCCTCGAAGGCATGCCTCGTCGACCGCGTTCCGACGATCACGTACGGAGACCTGGACGGGGCCGCCCTGCCGCTGCCCACGGTGCCGCACGCCGGGCGCACCCTGGCCGCGCACGACACCGCGTACGCGGCGGTCCTCTCGGTCTCCGACGCGGAGGACGCCAAGGACGAGGCGCCCGCCGTCCTGTACGTGACGGTCTGGGCGGTGCCCGATCACGAGGGCCGCAGCTTCCAGGCGCTGACCCTCGGTTCGCCGACCGGCGTACGGGTGTGGGAGCCGGTGACGACGCTGTGGCAGTCGTCGCCCGCTCAGGCGCAGCGGGTGCTCGAGGAGCAGACCACGGGCCGCGGCACGCTGGCGGTCTGACGCCGCACCGTCACCGGTGCAGCCGCGCCCGCGACCTGAGGTGCGGCCGCGCGGCGACCATGGAGTCGTCGTGCACCCGCGCGCCGGGCAGCCGGTGCCGGGCGGCGAGGAGCGCGGCGTCCACGTCGCTCGTGCCGGTGGCCAGGCAGAGGCTGTACCCGACGTCGTCGAGCCGGCGCTGCGCGGCGGGCCCCCCTTCCTCGGCGTCGAGGGTGCTCAGCGTCTCGTACTCGCGCACGAGACCGGCCATCAGGGCGGGATGGGCGAGAAGCATCTGCGACCGCTCCCTTCCGTCGTCGTCATCGGCCACACGGCCGGCCTCCCGACTCCCCCTTCACCAGGGGTCGAAACACCGGGCGGGCGTGGGCCGGCTACGAAGCGAGCGGATCCACGGCCAACAGCGTCGCGTCGTCGTGGAGGCGGCCTCCGCTGTGGTGCAGCAGGTCGGCCGAGAGCGCCGCGGTGAAGGGGGCCAGGGGCAGGCTGCTCAGTTCGGCCGCGCGGTCGGCGATGGGGTACGAGGCGCCGTCCGCGTCGCGGGCCTCGGTGGCGCCGTCGGTGTGCAGCAGCATGCGGTCCCACGCGGACGCGGATATGTGTTCGGCGCCGCACCAGCCCTGCGCGAGGTCGAGCAGCCCGAGCGGCGGCGCGGGGGCGGGCACCGGGGCAGGCACCGCGGCCCCGTCGCGGAGCAGGAGGGGCGGCGGATGCCCGCAGCAGACCACCTCGGCCGACCCGTCGGGGGCGACCGTCATCAGCGTGGCCGTGACGAACCGGTCGGGCTCCTCGGAGTGGGCCACCAGCGAGTGCAGCCGCACCGCGAGCACCTCCAAGGTCCGCTGCACGCGCGCGAGTCGGTGCCAGGTGCGCAGTACCGTGTCGGCCGTGCCGGACAGGTCGGCCCCCTTGCCCATCACGTCCCCGACGAACAGCCGGGTCCCGTACGGGGTGTCGACCACGCCGTGCAGATCGCCGCCCGCGCCCTCCGGCACCGTGCCTGCCGGCAGCCGACGGGCGCTGACGCCCAGGGTGCCGAACGTTTCGGGCAGCGGAGTGGTCGACGACGGACGGGTGGTCATAAAGGCCTTTCGGAAGGGGGGCGGGCGCATCGGCTCCGGGGACGACGGTGGGCGCGGCTCGATCGGCCCGGCAGCCATGGCGCTCCGGGAAGTGTAGTCAACCGGGCGCGCCGTGTGACCAATTCCCCGAAGTACGTGTGGTACGCACCGGGCATGTGCCAACTCGGCCCGCGGAGCTTCCCGTTCGGGTGGTCGTCGCGTGAAGAAGGGACGACGGCGCCCGGTTCCCCCTAGCCTGTCGACACAGTCGACGGCATCCGCTCCGCACGAAGTGAGCCCCGCATGAACCCAAGTCCCGCCCGGCGCACGCCGGGAGACCTGCCCGCCGAGACCACCAGTTTCGTCGGGCGGCGGCGGGAGCTGGGGCAGCTGGCGGACGTGCTGACGCGGGCCAGGCTCGTCACGCTGACCGGGCCCGGCGGCGTCGGCAAGACCCGGACCGCGGTGCGCGCGGCACGCGAGCTGCGGGGGACGTATGCCGACGGGGTGCGGCTCGTCGAGCTGTCCGCGCTGCACGACCCCGCCCTGCTGGCGAACGCGGTGGCCGCGGCGCTCGACCTGCCGGAGCAGACGACGCGGCCCGCGCTCGAGGTGATCGCCGACCATCTGGAGGACCGCGAGCTCCTGCTGCTGCTCGACACCTGCGAGCACCTGGTCGACGCGTGCGCGATGCTCTCCGACGAACTGCTGCGCGCCGCGCCCCGGTTGCGGATCGTCGCCACCAGCAGGCAGCCGCTCGACGTGCCCGGTGAGCACGTCCTGCCGATCGGCCCGCTGAGCATGCCGGAGCCCACGAGCGGCGCGGGCCGGGAGTGCGACGCGCTGGCCCTGTTCGCGGACCGGGCGTCCGCCGCGGTGCCGGGATTCACGGTGAGCGCGGACAACCGGGCGGACGTGCTCGCGCTGTGCCGTCGGCTCGACGGGATACCGCTCGCCATCGAACTCGCGGTGTCCCGGCTGCGCGTGCTGTCCCTCGACGAGATGCTGGCCCGGCTCGACGACCGGTTCCGGCTGCTCACCGGCGGGCGCCGCACCTCGGTGCCGCGCCATCAGACGCTGCGTACGGCGATCGGCTGGAGCCACGACCTGTCGACACAGGCGGAGCGGCTGCTGTGGGCCCGCTTGTCCGTGTTCGCGGGCGAGTTGAGCCTCCAGGCCGCCGAGTCGGTCTGTGCGGACGAGGAGGCGCTGCCGGTCGAGGACGTACTGACCTCGCTCATCGGCCTCGTGGAGAAGTCGGTCGTGGTGCGGGTCGAGACGCCCGAGGGCACGCGGTACCGGATGCTGGACACGATCCGCGAGTACGGCCTGGAGCAGCTCGCCGCCCTCGGCGACGAGGGCCGGGCCCGCCGCCGTCACCTGGAGTACTTCCTCGACGCGGCCCGCGCCTTCGACGAGGAGTGGACGGGCGACGCGCAGATCCCGCTGCTGCGGGCGCTGGTGCGCGACCAGGCCAATGTCCGCATCGCCCTGGAGCACTGCGTCGCGTCGCCCCGTTTCCACTGCGACGGCCTGGAGATGGCGACGGCGCTGTGGGGCTACTGGCATGCGACCGGCCTGCTCACCGAGGGCCGCTACTGGCTGCGCCGCACCCTGGACGGCTGCCGTGACGAGACGCCGCACCGCGTCAAGGCGCTGTGGCTGACGAGCTGGTACATGGACGTCCAGGGTGAACGGGGCAAGAACGAGGCGCTGTTGAAGGAGGCCGAGCAGGTGGCCGAGCGCATCGGCGACCGGGTCGGCGCCACATGGTCGCTCGCCTTCCAGGCGCACCGTCGCTACTTCCTGGGCCAGATGGAGGGCTGCGCCGACGAGTTCGACGAGGCCCGCGCCCGGATGACGGCGCTCGGCGACGACACGGGCCTGCTCATGCTCGGCTTCTACGGCGGGTTCATGCTCATCCTCTCCGGCGACCACGAGAAGGGCATCGCCTGGTGCGACGACTCGCTGGCCCGGGGCTCCGAGCATCCCGGCGAGCAGTGGGCGCGCGGCTGGGCGCTGTGGGTCAAGAGTGTCGGCCTGTGGCTGAAGGGTGATCACGAGGCGTCCGTGGAGTGCGCCCGCGAGGGCATCCGCAGCAAGGCGGCGCTGCACGACCTGATGGGGCTCGCCCACTTCCTGGAGGGTCTTGCCTGGCAGGCGGCGCGGCTGCGGCACTTCGAGCGGGTGGCCACGCTGCAGGGCGCGGCGGACGCGCTGTGGCGGCGGGCCGCCAAGGAGGCCCGGTTCGGCATCCCGGTGCTGCACGAACTGCACGCGCAGGCGGCGGCCGCGGCCCGCGAGGTGCTCGGCGCGGACGGCTACCACCGCTCGTTCGAGGAGGGCGGGACGCTGCCGCTGGACGTGGTGGTGGACCTGGCGCTCGACGACGAATCGGCGCCCTCCCCCGACGTACCGCCGCAGCGCTCGGGACCCACCGACGGGCTCACGCCGCGCGAGCGGCAGGTCGCCGCTCTGGTCGGCGAGGGGCGCACCAACCGGGAGATCGCGGCGAAGCTCGTGGTGTCGAAGCGCACGATCGACTCCCATGTGGAGCACATCCTCACCAAGCTCGGCTTCACCTCCCGTTCCCAGATCGCCGCGCTGCACGTCGCCTCCTCGGCGGACTCCGCCGTTCCACCGGCCGAGGTGTGACGAAGCGGGTCGTACGGGCGTGAACAGCCGCTACCGTGAAGTTCGGTAACACACCTCACCGAGGCCCACGGAGGCCGGATGGCCGAGGACGGTGCACGGGGGTCGGGCCCACTGCCGAGGTTGCGGCTCGACGAACTGCTCGAAGAACTCCAGGTACGCATCGGTGCGGTCCGCCGTACCCGCGACCGCCTGCAGGGACTGCTCGAAGCGGTCCTGTCCGTGGGTCAGGAGCTGGATCTCTCCCAGGTGCTGCGGCGGATCGTGGAGGCGGCCGTGGTCCTGGTGGATGCCGAGTACGGGGCGCTCGGCGTGATCGGCGAGGACCGGCTCAAGCTGTCGCAGTTCCTGCCGGTCGGGATCAGCGACGAACTGCGCGCGGAGATCGGTGACCTGCCGTCGGGGCACGGCCTGCTGGGCGAGCTGATCCGGCATCCGGAGCCGCTGCGCCTGCCGGAACTCGCCGAGCACCCCGCCTCGGCGGGCTTCCCGCCGCACCATCCGCCGATGCACACGTTCGTCGGCGTGCCGATCCGGGTCCGCGACGACGTGTTCGGGAACCTGTACCTGACGCAGAAGCGCGGCGGCGGCGACTTCGACGACGAGGACGTGGCGGTCCTGCAGACGCTGGGCGCCGCGGCGGGCGTGGCGATCGAGAACGCGCGGCTGTACGAGGAGGTGCGGCTGCGCGAGCGCTGGCTCCAGTTGAGCACCGACTTCACGGGGCAGCTGCTGTCGGGCGCCGACGAGGCCGAGGTGCTGCGCCTCATGGTGGACCGGGCACGCGAGATCACCGCGGCGGACCTCGGCGTGGTGGCGCTCCTCGTCCCCGGCGACGACCAGTTGCACGAGACGCTCGCACTCGGCGAACGCGCCAAGGCGCACAGTGACGTGACGCTGCCGCGCGAGGGCACCTTCGCCGGGACGGCGCTCGCCGAGCGCGGGTTGATCACGTCCGACGACATCCGCAAGGATCCGCGGATCACCTACCAGCCGGACCGCTGGGACGGCCTGGGTCCCGCGGTGGCGGTGCCGATCGGCACGGCGGAGGGGGTGCGCGGGGTGCTGATGCTGGCCCGCAGGGCCGATCATCCTCCGTTCTCCGCTTCGGAGTTGATACCCCTGAGCGGGTTCGCGGGGCAGGCCGCCCTCGCCCTGGAGCTGGCGGACAGGCGGCGGGACGCGGAGCAGATGAGCCTGTTGGAGGATCGCGACCGGATCGCCCGCGACCTCCACGACCTCGCGATCCAGCGGCTGTTCGCGACCGGTATGACGCTGCAGAGCGCGCAGCGGTTCGTGCAGCATCCGGAGGCGGCGGAGCGGCTGCTGCGGGCCGTGGACGACCTGGACACCACCATCAAGATCATCCGCTCGACCATCTTCGGGCTGCGCGAGCGCGGCGGCCCGCCGACCGGCTCCGGGCTGCGCGTACGGGTCGTACGGGCCGTGGAGGACGCCGCCCAAGTCCTCGGCTTCACACCGTCGTTGCGCATGGAGGGCCTGATCGACGCCGATGTTCCGGGGCGGCTCGCCGACGACACGCTTGCCGTGCTCGGCGAGGCGCTCACGAACGTGGCACGGCACGCGCGCGCCGCTGCCTCGGACGTCGCGCTCGTGGTGCGGGGCGGTGCGTTGACGCTGACCGTGACGGACGACGGCGTGGGGATCGCCGAGACGCCCGAAATCCATCGCAGCGGGCTCGCCAATCTCGCGGCGCGTGCCGGGCGGCGCGGCGGGGCGATGACGGTCACGGCGCGGGAGGGCGGCGGCACCCACCTGGAGTGGACGGTGCCGCTCGGCTCGTCGCCGCGGGACCCCTGAGCCGGTGCGTGTCAGTTCCGGGGCCTGTCCTGAGGGAGTCTCGTCGCGATCACGGCGGCCTGGATCCTGCGCTCCACGCCCAGCTTGGCGAGCAGCCGCGAGATGTTGTTCTTCACCGTCTTCTCCGACAGGAAGAGCCGCCGCCCGATCTGCCGGTTGGTGAGCCCCTCCCCCACCAGCGCGAGGATGTCCCGCTCCCGGTCGGTCAGGTCGACCAGCTCGTTCAGGGCCGTGTCGACCGCGTTCTCCCCGGCCCGCTCGTCCTCCTCGGGGCCGCGCAGGCTGCGCATCAGCCGGGCCGTCGTCGCGGGGTCGAGCATGGACTCGCCCGCGGCGACGGTGCGCACCGCCGAGACCAGGTCGGAGCCCTTGATCTGCTTCAGTACGTAGCCGCCGGCGCCGGCCATGATGGCGTCGAGCAGCGCGTCGTCGTCGTCGAACGACGTCAGCATGAGACAGCTGATGTCCGGGATGAGCACGCGCAGTTCGCGGCAGATGGTGATGCCGTCGCCGTCCGGGAGGCGCACGTCGAGGACGGCCACGTCGGGGCGGAGCGCGGGTCCGCGGGCGAGGGCCTGCGCGGCGGTGGCCGCCTCGCCGACGACACTCATGTCGGGTTCCGCTCCGAGGAGGTCGCGCAGGCCGCGGCGCACCACTTCGTGGTCGTCGAGCAGCAGGATGCGTATGGGCCGGTCCGCTGAGAAGGTGCGTGGCTGTGGCATACGGCCCCCTCGGATGTGGTGTGTCCCGGACGGGTGGGTGCGAGCCCGTCTAGATCCTGGGGCCGGAGGGACTGATCCGCCAGGGCCGAACGGTACCGTTCACCCGGCCCTCGCGGCCCGTGGTCGGTGCTATGCGGCCCCCGATCCGTAGGGGGCGTACAGGTCGAGCAGCCGGGTGCGGGTGACGCTGAGCCGGTGGGCGAGCACGCCGCCCACCCACTGGGCGACGAAGGAGCCGAGTCCGGGGTCGGACGCGCACAGCAGGCGGATGGTGGTGGCGTCGAACTCATGGGCCCTGAGCGGGGTTTCGGCCTCCGCGCCGAGCTGCCACACGTACGGAGGGAAGAGCCACGACCAGCCGACGAGCTCGCCGTGGCCGAGGGACTCGACGACGGGGGCGCGCCGGCCGGGCACCCGCATGTCGAGGGTGACCCGGCCGCTGCGCAGGATCCAGAAGCGGTCGGCGCGGGAGCCCTCCTCGAAGAGCCGGGCGCCTTCCGGGAAGCTCACGTCGCGGGCGAAACGCATCAGCCGGCCGCGGTACTCCTCGGGCAGGGTCTGGCTCATCCGTGGTGCCGTGGTGGTCATGGGCAGCCTCCTTCCGAGGCTCGGACGCGGGCCGGAAGCGGTCCCCTCCCCTCCAGGAGGTGCCGCCGAATCCCGGCTGTCGGCGAAGCCGGGCTCCGGCGGCGTCATCGCGCCAGCCGGACTGCGTCCTTGCGATACCTCGACGATGCCGGTCGCGGGCCCGCGCGCCCAGGGGCCGAACGGCTCCGGAGCGAGGCCTGTCGGCTCTCCCGGTGGGCCCGTCGGGCCCCCTGAGCAGGCGCTCGGCCCGGCCGCGGCAGTGGCTAAGCGGGTCGCCGGGTCCATTCGGGTCCGACGCGGCGCCAGTCCCGCTCCCACGCGGCGAGCCTGCGGCGGTCGAGGACGCGCCGCAGGAGGAATCGCGCGAACAGGGCGAGGGTCGCGGTGGTCCCGGTGACCAGGAAGGCGGTGGTGAGCGCGCGGGCCCAGACGGCTTCGGACCCCCAGGGTTGCGTGGTGACACGGCCGCGCCGGTCGAGCCAGACGGTGGCGCGGTCGCCGCGTTCGAGCCCGGCGGCGACAGGCGCCGTGGCCACGACGGTGCCTCGGCCCTCATCGGTCCAGCGGACCCTGACCGGGTACGTGACCGTGTCCTGCACCCCGCTCGACGACGGCACGTAGTCCGGGGCGTCCTCGAGGAGCTTCGCCCGGACCTGCTGACGCTGTGCGACCTGGGTGCGGGCGTGCTCCGCGGCGTCGGCGTGGGCCGCCCAGCCGGCGGCGGCGCCCGCGGCCGGCGCCACGAGCAGGGCGAGCAGTCCAAGGAGCAGGGCCGCCCACCCCTCGACCGCGTCCGACCTGCGCCGCAGGGGGTTGCCCTTGGCCTTCCTCAACTTCTTGCAGGTCGTCATCGTCACCTCCCTGCCAGAGTAAAGCCACGCTCGCGTGCGCGGGCGGTCCGGCACAGGGGCCGAACGGCCCCTCGCCGAGGGCCGGTTCGCCTCTCCCTGCGCAGGTCGGGCCGGTGAGACGGTCCCGGACACCGGGGCCCGAGAGCGCCCGATCCCGCCGTGCTCCACACGAGTGACCGCCGTCTGATGTGGAACCCGCACTGAGAGCACACCGCCCGTGTGACCGCCATGGAGAGGTTCGCGTCATGACCATTTGCCGTGTTCTGAGCGTGGGGACGGACGCTTCGCGCGAGAGCGTGTTCGCAGCGGACTGGGCGGCCCGCGAGGCACTGCGCCGCGGACTGCCGCTCCGTCTGGTGCAGGCCGCCGGCACGGAGCGGCCCGCGCCGCGGCTGCCGGACGTCGATCTGCCCGACCGCGGCGTCCTGGACCTGGTGGCCCTGCGGCTGTCGTACGCGCATCCCGCGCTCGAGATCATCGCCCGGCGCCGTGCCGAGCAGCCGGTGACCGCGCTCCTGGCGGCGGCCGCGGAGTCGGAGACCCTGGTGCTGGGCTCGCGGGGCTTCACCGGGTACTCGGGGTTCCTGGTCGGCTCGGTCGCCCTCGCGGTCACGGCGCGCGCGAAGCGCCCGGTGGTCCTGGTGCGGACCGGCGGGGTGCCCGAGGACGAGGACGCGGGGCGCGGCTCCCGGCCGGTGGTGGTCGGGCTCGACGTGTCGGCGCCCGCCGACGAACTGCTCAATTACGCGTTCGAGGCCGCGGCCCTGCGCGGCGCACCGCTGCACGCTGTACATGCCTGGACGCTGCCGCCGCTGGGCGGCGGCCGGCCGGGCGGGGCGCTGCCGGGCGACGCGGCGAGCCAGGAGGAACGGCTGCGCAGGTCGCTCGCGGAGGCGGTGCGCACCTGGCAGTCGAAGTATCCGGAGGTGCGGGTCGAGGAGCGGCTCCTGTACGGGCAGGCGGGCCACCATCTCCTGAAGGCGGGCACGGCGGCGAGCCTGACGGTGGTGGGCCGGCGGGCCGAGTCGTCCCATCTGGGCTGCACCGCGCACTCGGTGGTGCACCATGTGACCAGCACGGTCGCGGTGGTCCCGCACGCCTGACCGGGCAACGCTCCGCTCAATGTCGCCATCACGCAAGCGGAGCGCAATTTCTTGCGCTAATCTTGCGCCCCATGACGCGCAGACTTGCTCAGGTGGCGAAGAAGGTCGGGGTCAGCGAGGCCACGGTCAGCCGGGTGCTCAACAACAAGCCCGGGGTGTCGGAGGCGACGCGCCAGTCGGTGCTCACCGCGCTCGACGTCCTCGGATACGAGCGGCCGACCCAACTGCGCGGTGAGCGGGCCCGGCTCGTCGGCCTGGTCCTCCCTGAGCTGCAGAACCCGATCTTCCCCGCGTTCGCGGAAGTGATCGGTGGCGCGCTCGCCCAGCAGGGCCTCACCCCGGTGCTGTGCACGCAGACCAAGGGCGGCGTCTCGGAGGCCGACTACGTGGAGCTGCTGCTGCAACAGCAGGTGTCCGGCGTGGTGTTCGCGGGCGGCCTGTTCGCGCAGCAGGACGCCGAGCACGGCCACTACCAGCGGCTCGCCGAGCGACAGGTGCCGGTGGTGCTCGTCAACGCCTCCATCGAGCGACTCGGCTTCCCCTGCGTGGCGTGTGACGACGCGGTCGCCGTCGAGCAGGCGTGGCGGCATCTGTCCTCGCTCGGCCACGAGCGGATCGGCCTGGTGCTGGGCCCTGACGACCACATGCCTTCGCAGCGCAAACTCTCCGCGGCGCGCGCCATGGAGAGCGGGCTCCCCGGCTCGGCGGTGGAGCGGGCGATGTTCTCCCTGGAGGGCGGGCATGCCGCGGCGGCCCGGCTGCTGTCCCGCGGCATCACCGGCATCATCTGCGCGAGCGACCCCCTGGCACTCGGCGCGGTGCGGGCCGCCCGCCGCGCGGGGCTTTCGGTGCCGGGCGACGTGTCGGTGGTGGGGTACGACGACTCGGCGTTCATGAACTGCACCGAGCCCCCGCTGACCACGGTGCGCCAGCCGATCGAGGCGATGGGGCGGGCCGCAGTCGAGCTTCTCGTCGCACAGATCCAGGGCGGCACGGTCCCGCCGGGTGAGCTGCTGTTCGAGCCGGAGCTGGTGGTGCGCGGCTCGACGGCACCGCCGCCCCCGGCTACGTAACAGGGCCCCAACTCCCCCGCGCAGGCTCTCTGTTCATTTTTTGCGGAATACGCGCGACATCTTGCGCCCATCGGTTGGCGGTGCTTGAGTGTGGCTCGCTCCGGCACCCCCGGTCCCTGCGACGGCGGTGCCGGGCCTCCACGTTCCTGCCTGCACAGGCTCAGGCCCTGAGGGGACCCACCGATGAGAAGCACTTCCGTGACCGTTGTCGTGACCGCGCTCGCTCTGGTCTCGCTCACGGCCTGCGGCACCAGCAGCAGCTCCGACGACGGGGCCGGCGCGGGCGCCGGGTCGAAGGCCGACATCTCCGCCCCGCTCGACCCGAAGACGAAGGTCTCGCTGACCATCGACTGCATGCCGCCGAAGGCGAAGGCGGCCGAGCGGCGGCAGTGGATCGAGGACGTCAAGACGTTCAACGAGAAGTACCCGAACGTACGCGTAGACGGAAAGTCGACCGCGGGGCAGTGCGAGGAGCCGGCCCGGTTCACGGCCGCACTCAAGGCGAAGTCCCAACCGGACGTCTTCTACACGTACTTCACCGATCTCCAGCAGGTGCTCGACAACAACGGCGCCGAGGACATCACCCCGTACGTCACGAAGAAGACCGTCCCGGCGCTCGGCTCGATCGACCCCAACGTGCTCGGCGCGCTGAAGAAGGACAACAAGCTCTACGCCCTGCCCACCAGCAACTACACGATGGGCATGCTCATCAACCGCAAGCTGTTCAAGAAGGCGGGGCTCGACCCGGACAAGCCGCCGACGACCTGGGCCGAGGTGCGCACGGCCGCGAAGAGGATCGCCGGACTCGGCAACGGCGTCTCGGGCTACGGCGAGTACAGCGCGGAGAACACCGGCGGCTGGCACTTCACCGCGACGATGTACGGGCTCGGCGGCGACGTCGTCACGTCCGACGGCAAGAAGGCGGCGTTCAACAACGCCACCGGCAAGCGGATCGCCCAGCAGCTGCACGACATGCGCTGGAAGGACAACAGCATGGGCAAGACGCAGCTGCTGAAGTGGGGCGACCTCCAGAAGCAGATCGCGTCGGACAAGCTCGGCATGTTCCTCGCGGCGCCGGACGACGTGACGTACATGGTGCAGCAACTGGGCGCCGACTACAGCAACTTCGGGATGGGCCCGATCCCCGGCGGCAAGGCCACCCTGTTCGGCGGCAACGACTACATGATCAAGAAGGGGTCCTCGCCCGACAAGATCAAGGCCGCGATCGCCTGGCTGAACTTCAAGACGCTCACCCCCGGCAAGGGCCAGTTCGACTGGGCCAGGACCAAGGCGGACAAGCTCCCGGTCGGCCTGCCGCAGCCGAACTTCTTCACCGGCTCGGTGAAGGCGGACGACCTCCAGTCCCGGACGAACAACGCCACCATGCCCGTACGCAATTTCGAGCCGTTCATGGCGAACCCCGTGCGCGGCAAGGCGGAGCCGCCGAAGGCGCAGGAGGTCTACAAGGTCCTCGACAACGTCATGTCGGGTGTCCTCACCAACAGGAACGCCGACGTCGACAAGCTCCTGTCCACCGCCGAGCAGCAGGTCAACCAGGTGCTGGCCAACCAGTAGGACGCCCCACCGGTACCTGTGATCCGAGGAGTGACCATGTCGGCCCCGACGCTGCCCGCGAAGCCCCGGCAGTCCGCACCACCCGCACGCAACAGCCAACTCGCCTCGTCCAACGGCTCGTTGGTGCGCGCCGTGAAACGCCATCTCGCCGCCCACGGCTTCCTGATCGGCGCGGTGCTCTGCTTCTCCTTCTTCTCCTGGTATCCGATGGTCAGGGAGTTCCTCCTGGCCTTCCAGAAGACGAAGGACGGGCGCACCACCTGGGCCGGCTGGTCCAATCTCACGTACGTCTTCAACGACCCGGCCTTCTGGCAGGCCTGGCGCAACACGCTCCTGTTCACCGCCCTGGCCCTGGTGCTCGGGTTCGCCGTCCCGTTCCTCGTGGCGGTCCTGCTCAACGAGTTCCGGCACGGCCAGGGCTACTTGAGGCTGCTCGTCTATCTTCCGGTGATGCTGCCGCCGGTCGCCTCCGTCCTGCTGTTCAAGTACTTCTACGACCCCGGATACGGCCTCTTCAACCGCGTCCTCGGCGTCTTCGGGATACCGGAGCAGCAGTGGCTGCAGTCCACCGACACCGCGATGCTGTCCGTGGTCGTCGCGGCGACGTGGATGAACATGGGCGGCGCGACGCTCATCTACCTGGCGTCGCTCCAGGGCATTCCCGGCGAGCTGTACGAGGCCGCCGAACTGGACGGCGCCGGGCTGTGGCGCAAGATCTGGCACGTGACGATCCCGCAGACGCGGCTGATCCTCTCCCTGATGTTCCTGATGCAGATCATCGCGACGATGCAGGTCTTCACGGAGCCGTTCCTGCTGACGAACGGGGCGGGCCCGGAGGGCTCCACGACGACCGTCGTCTACCTGATCTACCAGTACGCCTTCAACTTCAACAACTACGGCGGCGCGGCGGCCCTCGGCCTCGTCCTGCTCGTCCTGCTCGCGGCGTTCTCCGCCGTGTACGTACGGCTGAGCCGCGCATCGGACGACTGAGGAGAGAGCGAACCCATGGCCACCGACACGATGCGCCCCCGCACCCTGATCTCCCCCGCCCAGCTCGGCAGGCGGCGCGGAAAGATCCTCTACTGGACCGTCTTCGGCCTCACCACGGCCCTGTTCACACTGGTCTTCCTCGGCCCGCTGTACTGGATGGTGACCGGCGGCCTCAAGACCACGGCGGAGATCGTGCAGTCCCCGCCCACCCTGGTGCCCGACAGCGTGCACCCGGAGAACTACCGGTCGGCCTGGCAGGTCATGGACCTGGCCAGACTGCTGGTCAACACCCTGTACTACGCGTTCGGCGCGCTCGCCTTCCAGCTCGTCCTCGACGTCGCCGCCGCGTACTCCCTGTCCAAGCTCCGCCCGCTGTTCGGCAACGTCGTGCTCGGCATGATGCTGGCGACGCTGATGATCCCGGCGACGGTGCTCGTCGTCCCGCAGTACCTGACGGTCCTCGACGTGCCGATCTTCGAGCGCAATCTGCTCAACAGCCCCTGGGCGATCTGGCTGCCGTCCGTCACGAACGCGTTCAACATCTTCCTGCTCAAGCGGTTCTTCGACTCGATCCCGCAGGAGCTGCTCGACGCGGCGTCCATCGACGGCGCCTCGTCCCTGCGCACGCTGCGCTCGGTGGTGCTGCCGATCTCCCGGCCGATCCTCGGCGTCGTCTCCATCTTCGCGGTGGTCGGCGTGTGGAAGGACTTCCTCTGGCCGATGCTGACGCTGCCCGATCCGGCGAAGCAGACACTGAACGTCGGCATCTACTCGCTGTCCAACGGCGTCCCGCAGAACCAGCTGATCGCCGCGCTCGCCATCGCGTCCGTGCCGACGCTGATCCTCTTCCTGCTCTTCCAGCGGAACATCATGAGCGGACTGACCGCCGGCGGCCTCAAGGGCTGAGCCCGTACCGCTCCTGACACCCCACACCCTTGCGAACCTTGCGCGAAAGGAACCCTTCGTGGTGGCCGACGACTGGTGGCGCAGTGCTGCCATCTACCAGGTGTACGTCCGCAGTTTCGCCGACGGCGACGGCGACGGCACCGGCGACCTGTCCGGTGTCCGGGCCCGGCTGCCGTATCTGGCCCGGCTCGGCGTGGACGCCATCTGGTTCACCCCGTGGTACCGCTCGCCGCTCGCGGACGGTGGCTACGACGTGGCCGACTACCGGGCGATCGACCCCGCGTTCGGCACCCTCGCCGAGGCCGAGAAGCTGATCGCGGAGGCGCGGGACCTCGGCATCCGCGTGATCGTCGACATCGTGCCGAACCATGTGTCCGACCGGCACGCGTGGTTCAGGGCCGCGTTGGCGGCGGGGCCCGGCAGCCCGGAGCGCGAGCTGTTCCACTTCAGGCCGGGACGCGGCGCGCACGGCGAGCTGCCACCGAACAACTGGCCGTCCCAGTTCGCGGGCGCCACCTGGACGCGGGTGCCGGACGGCGAGTGGTACCTGCACCTGTTCACCCCGGAGCAGCCGGACCTCAACTGGGCGCATCCGGCGGTGCGCCAGGAGCACGAGGACGTGCTGCGCTTCTGGTTCGAGCGGGGCGCGGCCGGCGTGCGCGTGGACTCGGCGGCCCTGCTCGCCAAGGACCCGTCGCTGGCCGACGCGGCCCGCGACGACACCAGCGGCTACGTCGACCGCGACGAGCTCCACGACGTCTACCGCTCCTGGCGCGCCGTCGCCAACGACTACGACGGCGTCCTGATCGGCGAGCTGTGGGTCCCCGATCCGGAGCGCTTCGCCCGCTACCTGCGCCCCGACGAGTTGCACACGGCCTTCAACTTCGACTTCCTGACCCGCCCCTGGGACGCCGCCGAGCTGCGCGCGTCCATCGACCGCACGCTCGCCTACCACGCGCCTGTGGGGGCGCCCGCGACCTGGGTGCTGTGCAACCACGACGTGACCCGCACGGTCACCCGCTACGGCCGCGCCGACACCCGCTTCGACTTCGCCACGAAACGCTTCGGCACCCCGAGCGACCTGGCGCTCGGCCTGCGCAGGGCGCGCGCGGCGGCGCTGCTCTCGCTCGCCCTGCCCGGCTCCGTGTACCTGTACCAGGGCGAGGAGTTGGGGCTTCCGGAGGTGGAGGTCGACCGCGCGCACATCCAGGACCCGATGCACGCCCGCTCGGGCGGTGTCGACCCCGGTCGCGACGGCTGCCGGGTGCCGCTGCCGTGGACCGCGCACGGTGCGACCCACGGATTCGGGGAGGCGGGCGTGGCCTGGCTGCCGCAACCGCCGGACTGGGGTACGTACGCCGCCGAGGTCCAGGAGGACGATCTGGGCTCGATGCTCTCGCTGTACCGGGGCGCACTGCACCTGCGGGCATGCCAACCGGGCTTTCGTGGCGACGAGTTGACGTGGCTGACGACTCCCGAGGGGGTACTCGCGTTCGCTCGCGGGCACGGCCTCGTGTGCGTCGTGAACCTCGGCGCGGAGCCCGTGCGTCTACCGCCGCACCAATCGGTGCTGCTGACCAGCGACTCCCTGGACTACGACGGGAGCCTGCCGCGCGACACGGCGGCCTGGCTGCGTACGTAGGTACAACTACGACGTTCGACGGGGCGTGCGCCACCGGACGTATGAGCGTGGCATACGCCCCACCCGACCATCCGTTCGACAGAACGCCCCGAAAGAGTCCCCCAAGAGGACAAGGGCATATGCCATGGGCACCACCGCATCGTGTATGGCCAAACACCTTACGAGCCAACGCGGCCTGTGCCAGAGTCTGTAGCGGTCCTTCCGTCAGCCCTGGCCACCCGTGCCCGCATCGGAGTTTCCTCATGCCGCCCCATGCCTTCGCGGACCGCCCCGCCGGTCAACCGCCTGAGCGTGGCACGGTCGAAGCGCTGATCTCGCAGACGCGCCGCCTGCTCGGCGACGTCTACGCGGTGCGCCGCGAATCCGTGCTGCCGGACGAGACCGACCCCGAGTCCCGCTGGCAGCGCGCCCTGTACGAACTGGCGGTGCACCAACTCAGCGATCTCGACCGGCATCTGGCCCAGCTGCGGGAGGGCCCGGGCCCCCTGACGGGACTGCCGCCCCAGCGGCTCGCCGCGCCGCCGCAGACCGGTTCGCTGCTGAGCCGGGTGGGCAGCGCCGAATGGAACCTGCTGACCGACGAGGTCACCTGGTCCGACGAGCTCTACCAGATCCTCGGCAGGGACGCGGACGCGCCCGCGCTGACCCTCGACGAACTGCCCGCCCTCGTCCACCCCGACGACCAGCCGAAGCTCACCGCGATGGTCACCGACTGCCTGATCGACGGCAAGCCGATCGACGGGGAGTTCCGCGTCGTGCGCCCGGACGGCCCGGTGCGCACCGTGCACATGATGGGCGAGCCCGTGCTCGACGCCGACGGCGCGACCGCCTCGATGTGGGCGGTCGTCCGCGACGTCAGCGAGCTGCGCCGCAGCCAACGCGCGGTGAGCGAGACCCGTGACTCGCTCCAGCGCCAGCGGCACATCGCGCAGACCGAGCACCGGCTCGCGGTCGAGCTGCAGGAAGCCGTGCTGCCGCCGTGGCCTGGCTCCCTGCGGCTCCCGCGCAGCGACCCCGGCGGCCTCGAACTCGCCGCGCAGTACTTCCCCGCCTCCGTCGGCAATCTCGTCGGCGGCGACTGGTACGACGCGCTCGAACTGCCGGGCGGTCGAACCCTGCTGACCGTCGGCGACCTCACGGGGCACGGCGTAGCCGTCACCTCCGGCATGGCGATGCTGCTCGGCGCCGTCCGCGGCATGGCGATGCGCGACACCGCGCCCGGCGAGCTGCTCGGCTCCCTCAACCACCTCCTCGACTCGACCGTCCAACCAGCGCTCGGCAGCGCCCTGTGCTGCCGGTACGACCCGGCGGCCCGCACGCTGGCGTGGGCGCAGGCGGGACACCCCGCTCCCCTGCTGTTCCGCGACGGGGCGGGGCGTGCGCTCACGCCACCCGACGGCGTCCTCCTGGGCGCCACGTCCGGCGCCGTCTACGGGCAGGCCGAAGAGCCGCTGCGCGCCGGGGACCTGCTGGTCCTGCACACGGACGGACTGGTGCCACGGCGTGGCTCGACCGCGTCCACGGGCCGGCTGCTCGCACTGGCGGAGCCGCTGGCCGCGGCACGTGACGCGCAGGAGTGCGTGCGTGTGCTCCAGGACGAGTTCGGTCACCGCGAGCGCGAGGACGACGCCTGTGTTCTCGTCGCGAGGATCGGCTGAGGATCGGTTCCTGACCGCTCCGCACGAGTACCCGTTGCCTACTGCTGCTTACCGCTCGGCACGCCTCACGTCTGCATCCGCTTGCCCGTCGCCCTCGGCAGCGCCAGCTTGATCTCCTGACGCAGGTCGTCGATCTTCGGGTAGTCCGCGTAGTGACCGGTCAGCCGGTACATCTCGCGCAACCGGTCCCAGGTGCGGTGCGAGGAGTTGGAGCCCATCGAGTTGAGCGCCAACCGCGCGTAGCGGTCCGCCTGTTCGGGGTCGTCGGCGATGAAGCAGGCCGAGGCCATCGACAGGTGGTCGAAGATCTTCGACCGGTCCCTGCCGCCCGCACGCAGCGCCAGGGCCTCCTGGGCGTGCCGCTGCGCGATGACGGCGGCGGCCGGCTCGTGCTCGGCGAGTGTGCGGTAGGCGAGGGCCTGCATGCCGTGCAGGTCCGCCTCGTCGAACATCTGCATCCAGGACGGCGGTGGCACATCGGCCTTGTCGGAGACGAACAGCTCCTCCGCCTGGCCGAGGGTGCGGCGCATCGCCTGGCCCTTGCCCAGGGACGCCTGAGCCCAGGCCTCGATGGTGTAGAGCATCGCCTTCGTGCGCGGAAGCACCTGGTCGCCGGAGCCGGACTTGGCGAGCTTCATCAGGTCGAGCGCCTCGTCGGCCGCGCCCAGGTGGATCTTCTGGCGGGCGGCCCGCGACAGGGCCTCACCCGCTCTCGGCCGGTCGCCGCCCTCACGCGCGGCGTGCGCGGCGATGACGAAGTACTTCTGCGCCGTGGGTTCCAGGCCGACGTCGTGGGACATCCAGCCCGCGAGGACGGCGAGGTTGGCGGCGACGCCCCACAGGCGCCGCTGCAGATGGTCGGGGTGGCGGTAGGAGAGCATTCCGCCGACTTCGTTGAGCTGACCCACGACCGCCTTGCGCTGCAACCCGCCGCCGCGGGATGCGTCCCAGGCCCGGAACACCTCGACAGAGCGCTCGAGTTCCTCGATTTCCTGCGACCCGATGGGGGCCGCCTCGTATCGGTCGAACCCGGCCGCGTCGGCGTGGGCCGGAGAGTTCAGCGGATCGTCGGTCCTGGGGGCATCGGCCACGAGGGCCGGGTCGGTGTGGAGCCAGTCGTGCATGGCGCTGCTGAGTGCGGAGCCTGCGGCGAGCGCGGCACCCGCGCCCACCAAGCCGCGTCGGTTGAGCATGAGGTCCATTCCCGTGAATTCGGTGAGGACCGCCGCTGTCCGCTCGGGCGCCCACGGCACACCGTCGGGGCCCTGTTCCTCCAGGCCGCCGCCCTGCCGTTTCCCTACACGCCCGTGTCGGACGAGACCGAGGTCCTCGATGGTCACGACACGGCCGAGTCGCTCGGTGAACAGCGCCGCCAGCACCCGGGGCACCGGATCGCGCGGGATCTCTCCCATGTCGATCCAACGCCGCACCCGCGAGGTGTCGGTCGCCAGCTGGGCGTGGCCCATGGCCGCCGCCTGCCGGTTGACCAGTCTCGCGAGTTCGCCCTTGGACCAGCCGGCCAGGCCGAACAGGTCGCTCAGGCGGGTGTTGGGTTGTGCGTTCACGTAAGCCCCCAGGTTCTCGGCTGAAATTGACAGTAGCCCTCTGTCAGTTGCAGGGCGACTATTCGCCAGGGTTCGCCAGGGTGCGCCAGCTGTTGTGCTCATGGACGCCTGGTGTCAGGTAGGAGTGCGCCACCCCGACCCGGTCGCATCAGGGCATTCCCCAGGGTGTACCGAATCGGCCGGGCCGGGCCGGCGCAGGCAACTCACTGGCACACGAAGGGATCTGTTTCGCCCATGTACGCAGCATCGTCCTCCGTGTCCGCCCCGCCCCGGCCGCTGCGCCCCGCCCGTCCGGTGGTCGGCGGAAGCGGCCCGTACCTCGACCCCGCACGGCCCGCGGCCGGGACGCTGAACGGCATCGCCCGGCCCCGTCGCGCCCCGGGGCTCGGCACGCAACCGCTCAGCGGGAGACTCGACTTGTCCGGCCCTCAGGGCGCGCAGCTGCGCACGGCCATCGCGTCGGTGCACCGGATCTGCCCGGAGTTCCACCCGGTGCAGGTACTGCGCCGTTCTCCGCGCTCCGTGCTCCTCGTCGGTACGACAGGGCGCAGCACCGCCGTAGCGAAGTGTTTACTGGATCACGCGCCGGCCCACGCCGCGCGGATCCGGCAGGAGATAGCCGCATACCGTTCGTTCGTCCGACACCGGCCCCCGGTGCGGGTGCCCCGGCTCATCGCCGCGGACCCCGACAACGGCACGCTGGTGATCGAGCGGATGCCCGGCCGGGTGGCGGCCCTGCAGCGCCACCCGGCCGAGGCTCCACCGCGGGCGGACGTGCGGGCCGCGCTCGGCGCGATCTGTCGGCTGAACCAGTGGCGGCCCCCGGCGGGCACCTTCGACGCGCCGCTGGACTACGCGGCCCGGATCAACCGCTTCCACGAGCTGGGACTGCTCACCGACCGGGACATGGGAGACCTGCAGAAGCTGCTGCACGGGATCGCGCACACCGCGGGCCGCGGCGGCATGGGCCAGTTCTGCCACGGCGACGCCCTGCTGTCGAACGTACTCCTTGCGCCCACCGGGCCGGTGCTCGTGGACTGGGAGCACGCGGGCTGGTACCTGCCGGGCTACGACCTGGCGACGCTCTGGTCGGTGCTCGGTGACGCCCCGGTGGCGCGGCGCCAGATCAGCCAGCTCGCGCAGTCCGGCGGTCCCGCGGCGCGCGACGCGTTCCTGGTAAACCTGATGCTCGTCCTGACGCGGGAGATCCGCACCTACGAAACGGCCGTGCAGCGTTCCCTGCACGAACAGACCCCGGCAGCACCGTCAGCTCAGGCCCACCCCGGTGCTGCGCCGTCCGGCGAGGAGCAGCGGCTGTTGCTGCGCCGTCTGCACGACGACTGCAATATGGCTCGCAAGGCGGTGCGTGCGGCAGTCGGCACTCGCTGACGGGGACGGAGATCCGCGGGGCGCCCGGAAGGAACGGGGCGCACCGCGGATCTTCGTATGCGGGCCCTCATTGGTTCACACCACTGACGCACCGCAGGCGGTCGCACTACCGGCGGCGAAATCTCCGCACACGCCTGTTGACTTGGGAAATCCAGGGGAATCAACCCTGCGCGGCGCATGATTGACGGATCGTCGGCGAGCCGATACCACTGACCCACCATCGGCCCGCAGGTACCGCGCTCTCACTCGTTCCCAGTGCTCCCTGGAGGCACCTTTGCACCGGTCGACCCGTTCCCTCATTGGCAGACGTCACAGGCGCGCCCTCGGCGCACGGGCGGCCGGTGGCACGGTCGCGGTGGCGGCGCTCCTCGTGCCGCTGCTCGGCGCGGCCCCGCCGGAGGCCTCGTCCGGGCCCTCTTCGGGCCGGCTTCAGCAAGCGTTCGCCGCGGCGGCGGCCGAGTACAAGGTGCCGCAGAGCGTGCTGCTCGGTGTGTCGTACCTGCAGTCGCGGTGGGACGCGCACGACGGGGCGCCGAGCGTCACTGGCGGCTACGGCCCCATGCATCTGACGGACGCGAGCGCCGCGCTGCGCGACGCGGTGCGGCACAGTGAAGCGGAGGGCGACGCGCGCGGCGACGACTCGCGGGCCCCGCTGAAGGCCTCGAAGGCCGTACCGAAGGCCGGCGAACTCCCGGCGCGACTGCGGACGTTGCCGCGCGCCGCGCAGCTCACCGGGCTTTCGGCCGAGCAGTTGCGCGCCGACCCGGCGGCGAACGTGCGTGGCGGCGCCGCCCTCCTCGCGGCCGCCCAGAAGAAGCTCGGCAGGCCGCTCAGCGACCGGCCCGCCGACTGGTACGCGGCGGTCGGGACGTTCTCCGGCGCGGACGACGCCGCGACGGCGGGCACGTACGCCAACGATGTCTTCGCGGTGATCCGCGACGGCGAGCGCCGCACCACGGACGCCGGCCAGAAGGTCACCCTCCGCGCCCGGCCCGACGCCGAACCGCAGGCCGCGCAGATCGAGAAGACGGGCCTGCGCAAGGCGGACGCGTCCGGGGCCGAGTGCCCGAAGACGGTGTCGTGCGAGTGGATCCCGGCGCCGTACGAGGAGTTCGGCGACGGCGACTACGGCAATCACGATCTCGCGGACCGCCCGAAGGACCAGAGCATCGACTACATCGTCGTCCACGACACGGAGGCGACGTGGGAGCAGACGCTCAAGCTGGTCCAGGACAAGACGTATCTGGCGTGGCACTACTCGCTGCGCTCGACGGACGGCCACATCGTGCAGTCCATCAAGAACAAGGACGTCGGCTGGCACGCGGGCAACTGGTACGTCAACGCGAAGTCGATCGGCCTGGAGCACGAGGGTTTCCTCGCGCAGCCGGACTCCTGGTACACGGAGGAGATGTACCGCTCGTCGGCGCGCCTGGTGAAGTACCTCTCCAAGAAGTACGGCATCCCGCTGGACCGGCAGCACATCCTGGGGCACGACACGGTGCCGGGCACGACGGCGTCGACCATCAAGTCGATGCACACGGACCCGGGCCCGTACTGGGACTGGTCGCACTACTTCGCCCTGATGGGCAAGCCGTTCCACCAGACGGCGGGGCCGAACGGCGGGCTCGTGACCGTCGCGCCCCAATTCGCTTCGAACCAGCCGACGTTCACGGGTTGCGAGAAGGCGGGCGTGGCCTGTGCGCCGCACGGTTCGAGCGCGGTGCGCCTGTACTCGGAGCCGAGTGAGGACGCCCCGCTGATCAAGGACATCGGGCTGCGCCCCAACGGCGATCCCTCGACGATCGACGTCAACGACATGGCGTCACGGGTGTCCGCCGGCCAGCAGTACGCGGTCGCGGGCCGCGAGGGCGACTGGACGGCTATCTGGTACCTGGGCCAGAAGGCCTGGTTCAAGAACCCGTCCGCACAGCCGACCGCCCTGCCGGCCAAGGGACTTGTGGTGACGCCGAAGCCGGGCGCGAGCGACGTCCCGGTGTACGGGCGGGCCTACCCGGAGAAGGAGGCCTACCCGTCGGGCATCACGCCGCAGGCGATCTCACCGCTGCCGTACAAGCTGCTGGCGGGCCAGCGCTACGCGACGGGCGGGGCGACCACGGGCGAGTACTTCTACTCCCCCACCTTCGACACCTCGACGCACAAGGTGGTCAAGGGCAAGGACGTGTACTACGAGATCCAGTTCGGACACCGCGTCGCGTACGTGCGGGCGGCGGATGTGATGGTGCAGCCGTCCACGGTGTCGTAGGAACCGGCGCGGCCTGATGCGTCGCGCTGCTCAGCCCTGCTGGAACAGCTCCGCGGGCAGCGGCTTGAGCAGCGCGTACAGGTCGTCCGTGATCGGGCGGTCCCAGGACGCGATGGTCACGAGCACGTTGTCGCTGCGGTCGAACTGCACGCAGGAGATCCGCGTCTCGGAGAGCTTCAGGCGGCGCACCACCAGGAGGTTGTCGCCCTGCATCACCGGGACGTCCTCCACGTCGGTGACGGTGACTTCCTCGTCGTTCTCGAGGGCGAGCAGGAGCTGCGCCACTTCGAAGGGGATCTCGCCGTCGCCGACCTCGCGGGCCGGGGAGCCCTCGGGCAGATTGCCGATGACCATCGCGGGGCCGCGGCCGCCGAACAGGTCGTAGCGCAGGAAGACACCCTGGCAGGTTCCGTCGGGGGCGGGCAGCAGACCGGCGCCCAGGTTGCCCGGCCAGTCGCCCGGATCCATGGCCAGGACGTCGAAGTCGGGACCCGCGGGGGTCGCTGCGCGGCGGCGGAGGAAGGACATGCGCCAATGGTACGTCGACGTTGAGCCACTGCCCGCGTCGGGTCGGTCACGGCTGTGGGCAGTCGTCCCGCGGAACGGAACGCCTGACCACAGCAGTGGCCTACTCCCCCAGGGCCGTCGCAAGCCCCTGCGGGTTCGTGCCCAGTTTCCGGTACGCGGCCGAAAGCAGCCGTACGGTCGTCGGCTCGTCCAGGTGAAGCTGCGCGGCGACCTCCGACGGACAGGAGCCGCGCGCAGCGCACCGCGCCGCCGCCCGCTCCCGCGCGGTCAGCGTGTCCGTGACGGCGCTGTGCAGCGGCCGCGGGCGCAGTCCCGCCGCGGCCAGCTCGTCGCGGGCGCGCTGGGCGAGGCCGTCGGCGCCGCAGCCGACCGCCGTGTCGAGGCCCCGGTAGAGGTGGTCGGCGGCCTCGTCGGCGCGACCGGCCCCGCGCAGTTCCGCGCCGAGGGCGACGAGCGAGCTGGCCAGTTCGTAGCCGGCGGGTGAGCGCTCCAGGTGGGCGACGGACTCCTCCAGGAGCTTGGCGCGCTCGCTGCCCGCGGAGACCTCGGCCACCGTGCGCAGGGCCTGGCCCACGGCGGACGGCGCCCCGTAGTGCCGGGCCCGCTCGACGGCGTCCTCGGCGAGGGCCCGGGCCCGCTCGGGGGCGTCGGGCGATTCGGCGCGGGCGAGGTGCAGCTGCCAGGGGCACCAGGCGGGGTTGCGCATGCCGCGCGGGTCGAGTCTGCGGCCCGCCGCGGCGAGCTCCTCGGCGGCGTCCTCGGTCCGGCCGAGCGCGAGGAGCAGTTCGCCGTACACGGTCTGTGCGTCGGGGAAGACGACGGCGGCGGGGAACGGCGGCCCGAAGGCGTTCGCGTCCGCCACCTCCTTGGCCTCGGCGGCCCGCCCGCGCGCGAGCAGCACTTCGACGAGGGTGCCGACGGCGTACCAGTGGGCGGGGGTGCCGGGGCCGACGCGCCGGGCCAGGCGCAGGCCCGCGCGGACGAAGTCCTCGGCCTCGGCGAGCCGGCCGCGCCGGTAGCGGACGTAGCCGAGGAGCGTGTACGCGAAGGACAGGTGGGCGCCGCGCCAGCCCGCCTGCTCGAAGTCGGCGATGCCCTCCACGAACAGTTCCTCGGTGCGGCCGGGTCGGTCGGCGTAGAGGAAGGCCATCGCGACGAGGACGGGGACCTCGAAGCCGCGGTCCTCGTCCGCGGCCCAGCGCAGTCCGCCGGCGAGGGCACGCTCGGCGTACTGGATCACCGAGTCGGCGGGCTCGCCGCGCAGGGTGGCGTCCCAGGTGCGCAGGCCGATGAGGTAGCGCTCGGTGAGGTCGCGTCCGGTGAGTCGGTCGGCGAGTTTGGCGAGGCGCCGGGAGCGGGCCGGGGAGTCGGGTTCGTCGGCGCGGAAGGCGTCCCACATGAACTGTTCGGCCTGCATGCGCAGGCGTACGCGCGGGTCGTCGGTGACGCGGATCTCGCGGGCGAGGGTCTCGGAGGCCTCGGCCAGGCGGTCGGTGTGGGCGAGGACTTGGGAGAGGCGGTAGACGATGCCGTGGCGCAGGGCGGGGTCGGTGATGGGTTCTTCGAGGGCGGCGCGCAGGTGGTTGACGGTGGTGGCGGGTTCGGTGAGCAGGGAGGCGCTGCCGAGTTCGTAGAGGACGGCGGCGCGGTCGTCGAAGGCCGGGGGTTCGCGCAGTGCGCGGGCGAGGTAGCGGCGGGCGGCGTCCGGGGCGCCGGTGCGGACGGTCTCGCAGGCGGCGGCGCGCAGCTGGCGCACGACCCACGGGTCGCCTTCGGGGTGGGTCTCCAGGAGGTGCCGGGCGGCGGCGCAGGGGCCGAGTCCCGCGTCGAGGACGGCCTGGGCGGCCTGTCCGTGCAGGGCGACGCGGACTCCGCCGGGGATGGCGCGGTAGACGGCGGTGGCGATCAGCGGGTGGACGAATTCGAGGGGTTCCACGCCGGTGAGGACGCGGGCCATCCGGAGCCGGTCCGTGGCGTCGGCCGCGTCCTCGGGGCCGAGCCCGGCGACGTTCGCGGCGAGTTCGGGCACGATCTCGGTGCCGAGGACGGCGCAGGCCCAGGCGAAGCGGACGGTGGCGGCGCCGAGGCGTTCGATGCGGGCGACGAGGCCGCTGCCCTTGGCAGCCGCGGCGAGGTCGCGCAGCAGGTGGGCGCCGTTCTCGGTGGGGACGAGGCCGCGGTCGCGGACCTTCGCGGTCAGCTCGACCGCCTCGAAGGGGTTGCCCGCGGTGACGGCCCAGCACTCGCGGCAGAACGCGTCGTCGGCGTGGCCGCCGAGGGTCTCCCGGACGAGTCCCGCGATGGCGGAGGCGCTGAGCGGTTCGAGTCCGAGGGCGCGGCGGCCGGACCGGCCCGGCAGTCCGCGCAGGGCTTCGGCGTGGTCGGGGAGTTCTTCGGGGCGGTAGGCGACGACGAGCAGGAGGGGCAGTTCCTCGGCGCGTGGGGCGAACGCGGCGAGCCAGCTCAGGGACTCGGGGTCGGCCCAGTGGGCGTCGTCGAGGACGAGGACCATGGGGGCCTGTTGTACGGCGAGGTGGGTGAGCACCCAGTCGAGTCCGTCGCGCAGGCCCTGTGGGTCGGGCGGCGCGCCGTCGGTGGGGGCGCAGAGGCCGAGGGCGGGGCCGACGATGGTGTACCAACTGCCGAGCGTGGCGCGGAGGTCCGCGGCGGAGCCGCCCGCGAGGCGTGGTTGGAGGAGCTGGCGTGCGACGTGGAAGGCGACGCCCTGCTCCTGGTCGCCGCCGCGTGCGTAGAGGACGGTACAGCCCTTGGCGGCGGCCCTGCGGCGCACCTCGGAAAGGAGCGTGGTCTTGCCGAGTCCTGCGGTCGCGGCGACGGCGAGCAGCGCCCCGTGCGGCCGGTCCGGGGGGTCTCCTCCGCCCCGCGGCAGCCCGGCCAGCTCGTCCAGCACCACGTCCACGGCGGCGAGTTCGCTGTCCCGCTCGAACAGCGTCCGCCGGCCCCGGCCATCGCTTCGCACCATGGCGCACCCCCACCCGCGGCACGGTCGCGCACCGCGACTTCCAGGCACCTCAGCGTACGCCCGGGCGCCTGAACCGGAGTGTGATGCGACATTCTCCGTACGAAGTCCGGCGCAGCCAGGGTCCGTTAATGTACGGGGCCGGGAACAGACGTACGAAAGGGCACCATGGACGATCTGCGTCAGCTGTTGCGCGGTCTCGAGGTCTTCTCCGGCGAGTTGCCGACGTTCGATCCGGCCGCGACGCCGGACACTCCCCGGGAGCTGTTCGCCGACTGGCTGCTCGGGGCGCTGGCCGCCGGAGTGCGGGAGCCGCACGCGATGACGCTCTCCACGGCGGGCGCGGACGGCGATCCGCAGGCCCGGACCCTGATCCTCAAGGCGGTGACGGACACCGGCTGGCAGTTCGCGTCGGACGGCGGCAGCGTCAAGGCACACGATCTGGCCGTGCGCCCCTACGCGGCGCTCACGTTCTACTGGTCACCCCTGGCGCGCCAGGTACGGGTGCGCGGGCCCGTCGTCCGGGAATCGGCGGAGGCCTGCGCGGCCGACTTCCGGGCCCGCGGGGCGGCGGCCAGGGCGGAGGCCCTGCTCGGCCGCCAGTCGCGCCCACTGTCGAGTCTCGCCGAACGCGACGCCGCGGTGACGGCCGCGCAGGACCGGCTCGCGGAGGATCCCGACGCGGTGGCGCCCGGCTGGACCCTGCACACGGTGCGCGCGGAGTCCGTGGAGTTCTGGCAGGGCGACAAGAACCGCCGCCACACCCGCCTCGCGTATTTGCACGACGACACCGACGGGTGGCGCAAACAGTTGCTGTGGCCATGATCGGGCCGGTGCTCGACTACTGGCGGGCCGGTCTGGACGCCGTGCCGGAGGAGGTGTGGCGGCGCCCCGACCTTCAGGTGCTGCTGCTCGCCGACAACCGGCTCACGCGCCTCCCCGAGCGCATCGGCACACTGACCGGCCTGCACACCCTGGATCTCGGGCACAACCGGCTGACCACCGTCCCGGCGGAGCTGGGCTGTCTCACGGGCCTGACGCGTTTCCTGTATCTGCACGACAACCGGCTCACCGCACTGCCGGAATCGCTCGGCCGTCTCGACCGGCTCGCGTATCTGAATGTGGGCGAGAACCGGCTGGCGGCGCTGCACTCGACGCTCGGGACGATGACCGGGCTCGTGGAGCTGCGCGCGCAGCACAACCGCCTCACCGAGCTGCCGGACGGGATCGGCGGGCTCACCGCGCTGCGGGAGCTGTGGCTGCGGGGCAATCGGCTCTCCGCGCTGCCCGCGTCCGTCGGGGAGCTGGCGGAGCTGAGGGAGGTGGAGCTGCGGGAGAACGCGTTCGACGCCGTGCCCGGCGCGCTGCGCGGGCTGCCGCGCCTGCGCCGCATCGACCTGCGGGCCAATCGGCTGCGGGAGGTTCCGCAGTGGCTCGCGGAGCTGCCCTGCCTGGAGAAGCTCGATCTGCGCTGGAACGCCGTGCGCCTTCCGCCCGGCCTGCTCGACGAGCTGGCCGGGCGGGGGTGTGTCGTCCTGCGCTGAAGCCGTTTTTGTGGAGGGGTCAGTCGGCCTCGGGCGGGACCACCGCGACCGGGCTCGCCGCGTGGAGCAGAGCGGCGTGGGTGACCGAGCCGAGCATGGGGGCGGGGCGGGTCAGGCGGCGGCGGTGGCGGCCGACGACGAGGAGCTCCGCGTCCCGCGAGTTCTCGACGAGACTGCCCGCCGCGTCCCCCGGAACCACCAAAACCTCAACCTCAACTTTAGGGTTAGATTCGCGCAGATCGGCGAGAGTCTCGTCGGCCACTCGAAGCGTGTCGTGCTCGGCCGCCTGCTGGTCGAGGGCGCTCGGCGTGAAGTCCCCGTACGCCGTCCAGGCCAGGACCGGCCACGGATAGGCGGCGACGACCTGCACCCGCGCACCCGACCGCGCCGCGTGGTCGAACGCGTAGGCCAGCGTCGCGTGGTCCGGCTCCTCCGCCTTCAGTCCGACCACGACGCGCGGTCCCGGTTCCGCGACCTTGTCGCCGTGCACCTCGCGCCCCGGCGGCGGTACGACGACGACCGGGCAGGCCGCGTCGCGCGCCGCCGCCACACTGTTCGAGCCGAGCAGCAGACCGGCGAAGCCGCCGCGCCCGCGCGAGCCGAGGACGAGCAGCTGGGCCTCGCCGCTCATCTCGGACAGCACCACGGCCGGCAGGCCGACCCGGCTGATGAACTCGAGCGGCGGCAGCCCCTCGCGGCTCTCCAGGTCCTTGCGCAGCTCCGCGAGGTACGCGTCGTTCTCCGGCTCCTCGGGGCCCGCCACGAGCACCTCGGCCTGGAGGAACGGCGCGTACTGCCGTACGTGCACGACGCGCAGCTCGGCGCCGCGTCGGGTGGCCTCGGCGAGCGCCCATTCCAGGGCCCGGAGGCTGTCGTCGGATCCGTCCACCGCGGCGAGGACGGGCAAGTGGTGCGGGCTTGGCATGATCTCTTCGCCTCCGACACTGGGCGCGTCGCCGCGCCCTCATTGACCGGCTGTTCCTGTGGCCAGGCTCGCAAATGCCGAGGCCACAGGACAGGGCCGTTGGTCCTGTGTCGGAAACCGGACCAAATGAACCGCGCGGCGACTACGTGAGGTCGAACTCGCCCTCGCGGGCGCCGCTCACGAACGCCCCCCACTCGGCCGGTGTGAAGATCAGGGACGGGCTCTCGGGTCGTCCGCCGTTGCGCATCGCGATGAAGCCCTCGACGAAGGCGATCTGGACATCGCCCTGGCCCCCGCTGCTGGACCGCCAATCCGCCTTGCTGAGGTCCAGGTCCGGCTTCTCCCACCCCATGAGCGGGTACTGGTCGATGGTGCTCTCGGCCACGTCCGTGCTCCTCCCGGTTCGTCGTCCGTGCGTCAGCCTAGCGATCGGTGCGTGCTGCGCACAGGCCGCGAAGGGCGGTGTTGGTCAACGCGCGTTCATCGGCCGGGCGGTTCGGAGCCGACGAGCCACATGGAGAAGAACTGCGAGCCGCCGCCGTAGGCGTGTCCGAGGACCTTCCGCGCGCCGTCGACCTGGTGTTCCCCGGCCTGACCGCGCACCTGGAGAGCGGCCTCGGCGAAGCGGATCATGCCGGAGGCGCCGATGGGATTGGTCGACAGGACGCCGCCCGACATGTTGACGGGGAGGTCACCGTCGAGCTCCGTGACACCCGATTCGGTGAGCTTCCAGCCCTCGCCCTCGTCCGCGAACCCGAGGTTCTCCAGCCACATCGGCTCGTACCAGGAGAACGGCACGTACATCTCGACGGCGTCGATCTCGCGGCGCGGGTCGGCGATCCCGGCCTGCCGGTACACGTCGGCGGCGCAGTCCTTGCCGGCCTGCGGGGACACGAAGTCCTTGCCCGCGTGGAGGGTGGGTTCGCTGCGCATGGCGCCGCCGTGCATCCAGGCGGGCGGCTTCGGCGAGCGCTCCGCCCCCGCGCGGTCGGTGAGGATCATCGCGCAGGCGCCGTCGGAGGACGGGCAGGTCTCGGAGTAGCGGATGGGGTCCCAGAGCATCGGTGCCGCCTGGACCTTCTCCAGGGTGATGTCGTGCTCGTGGAGGTGGGCGTAGGGGTTCTTCAGGGCGTTGCGCCGGTCCTTGTAGGCGACAAGGGAGCCCACGGAGTCGGGGGCGCCGGTGCGCCGCATGTACGCGCGCACGTGCGGGGCGAAGAATCCGCCCGCGCCGGCGAGCAGCGGCTGCTGGAACGGGATGGGCAGCGAGAGCCCCCACATCGCGTTGGATTCCGACTGCTTTTCGAAGGCGAGGGTGAGGACGGTGCCGTGGACGCGGCCCGCGACCAGGTTCGAGGCGACGAGCGCGGTCGAGCCGCCGACGGAGCCCGCGGTGTGCACGCGCAGCATCGGCTTGCCGACGGCGCCGAGCGCGTCGGCGAGGTACAGCTCCGGCATCATGACGCCCTCGAAGAAGTCGGGCGCCTTGCCGATGACGACGGCGTCGATGTCGGCCCAGGTCAACTCGGCGTCCTCAAGGGCGCGCCCGGCCGCCTCGCGGACGAGGCCCGCGATCGACACGTCGCGGCGGGCGGCGACGTGCTTGGTCTGCCCGATCCCGACGACCGCCACCGGCTCCTTGTTCACGGCCTTGCTCATCACTGGTCCTCCCCTTCGAGTACGACGACCAGGTTCTGCTGGAGGCAGGGCCCGGAGGTGGCGTGGGCGAGCGCGCGCCCGGAGTTCCCCGCGTGGATGCGGGCGGCGGCCTCGCCGATGCGGATGAGGCCCGCGGCCATCACCGGGTTGGCGGCGAGCGCGCCGCCGGACGGGTTGACGTCGACGTCGTCGCCGAGCTCGAGGGCCCGGCGCAGGACGACCTCCTGCGAGGTGAACGGGGCGTGCAACTCGGCGGTGTCCACGGGCCGTTCGAAGGCTCCGGCGTTCTTCGCGGCGAGCCGGGACGAGGGCGAGTCGGTGAGGTCGCGCACGCCGAGGCTGTGCGCCTCGATGCGGTGGTCGATGCCGCGGATCCAGGCGGGCCGCTCGCACAGCTCCCTGGCGCGGTCCCCCGCGGCGAGGATGACGGCGGCCGCCCCGTCCCCGATCGGCGGGCAGTCACCGGTGCGCAGCGGATTTACGACGTAATCGCCGTGGGGGACGTTCCCGCGCAACTGGGCGTGGGGATTGCCCGCCGCGGACTCCCTGCTGCGGGCGGCAACCCCGGCGAGCGCGGGCTCGTCGGTGTGGCCCTCGTCGATCAGCGCCTGCGCCTGGAGGGCGGCGAGCGCGACGGAGTCGGGCCACAGCGGGGCGACGTAGTACGGGTCGAGCTGGCGGGTGAGCACATCGCGTACGGAGCCGGGCGAGGACTTGCCGTACGAGTAGACGAGCGCGGTGTCGGCCTCGCCGGTCAGCAGCTTGGTCCAGGCCTCGTACAGCGCCCACGCGCCGTCCATCTCCACGTGCGACTCGGAGATCGGCGGCCAGGCGCCGACGCCGTCGAGCGCCATGGTGAACGAGAAGGCGCGCCCGGCGAGGTAGTCGCTCGATCCCGAGCAGGTGAACCCGATGTCGCTGGTCTTCAGTCCGGTGCTGGCGAGGACCTCGTGCAGGACGGGCATCAGCATCTCGACCTCCGACTGTTCGTCGGAGGTACGGGTGTGGTCGGTCTGCCCGAAGGCGACGACGGCGATGTCCCGGATCGGCGGCCGCATCAGATCAGCTCCCTGTAGGTGTCGTAATCGGCGTCGGGTTCGCCGGTGGGCCGGTAGTGGTCCGGGTAGCGCCCGCCCTCCGTCCACACCGGTTCGACCCGCAGTCCCATGCGCACCTGGTCGTACGGGATGCCGGCGATGCGGCCGTGCAGGGCGAGGTCGGCGCCGTCGAGGGCGATGTGGGCGTAGACGTACGGGACTTCGATGTCGAGGTTCTTCGCCTTGATGTTCACGATGCAGTACGTGGTGACGGTGCCGCCGGGGCCGACCTCGACCTGGTCGGTGGTGGCGACGCCGCAGGTCGGGCAGGCTCCGCGGGGCGGGATGTACACCTTGTGGCAGGAGGGGCAGCGCTCGCCGACCGTGCGGCGATCGGCGAGGGCGTTGATGTAGCGGGTCTGGGCGCCGCCGGGACTGTAGGTGTAGTCGAGGCGGGCCTCGGCGACGATGCCGGTGACGGGGTTCTCGAACTCGCCGCTGTGCGGGGCGACGTGGGACGGCGTGTCGGCACCGTCGTACGGTTCGAAGCAGGCGATGTCGGTGATGGCGCCCTCGCGCTCCTCGGCCCAGCGGACGCGGACGCGCTGTCCGGTGTGCACGGCGTCGGGGCCCGCGGCGTCGAGGGCGTGCAGCAGGGCGGTGTCGGCGCCGTCCAGCTTGACGAGGACCCAGGCGAAGGGGGTGTCGAGGGGCTGGCCGCGCCGGGGCTCGGGGTTCCAGGCCCAGGTGGTGACGGTGCCGGTGGCGCCGACCTCGACGAGGTCGCGGATCTCCTCGGCGGTCACGGGGTCGTACTCGACGGGCGGGACCAGCACCTTGCCGTCGCCGGTCTTCACCCCGAGGACGGTCCGGTCGCGCAGGCCGCTGAGGAAGGCGGACTGGACGGGTCCGAGGGAGCGGGTGAACGGGAACTCCACGACCAACGGTGCGCGCAGCACCTCGGGTTGGGCGGTGGATGTCATGAGGCCTCCTTGACGTGTGGGCGTACGGGACTGAGGGGCACGGCCGCGGGCCTCACTTCCGCCGGAAGTCGGCCGGGCGCTTCTCCGCGAACGCGCGGGCGCCTTCCTTCGCGTCGGCGGTGTCGAAGATGGGCCAGCCGCGCTTCAGCTCCGAGGCGAGGCCGTCGGTCTCGGTCATCTCGGCGGTCTCGTAGACGGAGGCCTTGACCGCCTCGACGGCCAACGGGCCGCAGGCGTTGATCTGTTCGGCGATCTCCAGGGCGGTGTCGAGGGCGGTGCCGTCGGGCACCACGCGGCCCACGAGTCCGATGGCCGCGGCCTCCGGTGCCGGGTAGGGGCGCCCGGTCAGCAGCATCTCCAGGGCGTGGGTGCGCGGCACCTGGCGGGGCAGCCGGACGGTCGAGCCGCCGATGGGGAAGAGCCCGCGCTTGACCTCGAAGAGCCCGAACGTGGCCGACTCCCCCGCCACCCGGATGTCCGTGCCCTGGAGGATCTCGGTGCCACCGGCGACGCAGTGCCCCTCGACGGCCGCGATGACGGGCTTTCGGGGCCGGTGGTGGCGGAGCATCGCCTTCCAGTGCAGGTCGGGGTCGGCCTTGAGCCGGTCCCTGTAGTGCTCGCCCTCCATCCCCTTGCCCGCGAGCGCCTTGAGGTCCATGCCGGCGCAGAAGGCGCCGCCCGCCCCGGTGAGCACGACGGAGCGGATCGCGTCGTCCGCGTCGGCCTCCAGCCATCCGTCGTAGAGGCCGACGAGCATCGGCAGGGACAGCGCGTTCTTGGCCTCGGGCCGGTTGAGCGTGAGTACGAGCGTGGCGCCCTCGCGGCGCACGTCGAGATGTTCGGTGCCACCCATGACGGGTCCTCCAGTCAGCCGCAGCCTCGGACCTGGAACAGGTTGCAGTAGGGCACGTGCCAGTTCAAGAGTTTTCTGACACCCAGTCAGATTTCTTGTGCGGAGCCCCTTCCCCCTTACTGCCCGTTCTGTTCTTATGACGGCCACGAGAGTTGCGGCCTGGATCAGGAGGAGCGCGGTGGAGTACAACCTTGCCGACCTGTTCGAGTCGGTCGTCGACGTGGTCCCCGACCGCGAGGCGCTCGTCTACGTGGATCACCCCGGTACGGGCGCGGAGCGCCGGCTCACGTACGCACAGCTGGACGCGGCGGCCAACCGCGTCGCGCACCATCTGATCACCGCCGGGCTGCGCCCCGGTGAGCACCTGGGCCTGCATCTCTACAACGGCATCGAGTACCTGCAGACGGCCCTCGGCTGCCTCAAGGCGCGCGTCGTCCCGGTGAACGTGAACTACCGCTACGTAGAGGAGGAGTTGGTCTACCTCTACCAGGACGCGGACCTCGCGGCGCTCGTCTTCGACGCCGAGTTCACCCCGCGGGTCGCGGCGGCGCTGCCGCGCGCCGAGAAGCTGCGCCACCTGGTGCGCGTGGGCGCCCCCGAGGCGGACGCGCCGCCGCTGAAGGCGGTGGACTTCGAGGAGGCGACGGCGCAGTCCTCCCCGGAGCGCGGGTTCGCGCCGCGCTCGCCCGACGACCAGTTCATCATCTACACCGGTGGCACGACGGGTATGCCCAAGGGCGTGATGTGGCGTCAGGAAGACCTGTTCTTCGCGGGGTTGGGCGGCGGGGCGCCCACCGGTGAGCCGGTGTCACGGCCGCAGGAGCTGGCCGAGCGGGTCGCGGCGGGCGGCGACGGCATCACGTTCTTCCCCACTCCCCCGCTGATGCACGGCACGTCGACGCTCACGGCGTTCATCGGCTTCAACTTCGGGCAGCGCGTGGTCATCCACCGCAAGTTCGCGCCGGAGGAGGTGCTGCGCACCATCGAGAAGGAGAAGGTGACGAGCATGTCCCTGGTGGGCGACGCGATGCTGCGCCCGCTCATCGATGCGCTCAAGGGCCCCCTGAAGGGCACGGACTGCTCCTCGATGTTCAGCGTCTCGTCCTCGGGCGCGATCATGTCGGACACGGTGCGCGCCCAGTTCCAGGAGCTGGTGCCGAACACCATGCTGCTGAACAACTTCGGCTCCTCCGAGTCCGGCTTCAACGGCACCGCGACGGCCGGATCGGGCGCGGGCGCCGGCTTCCACGTGCAGGTGAACTCCCGTACGCAGGTGGTGGATCCGCTGACGTACGAGCCGGTCGCGGTCGGCGAGGTCGGGCGGATCGCGCAGCGCGGCCACGTACCGCTGGGCTACTACAACGACCCGGCGAAAACCGCGGAGACGTTCTTCCAGAAGGGCGACGAGCGGTGGGTGCTGCTCGGCGACATGGCGACGGTCGACGCCGACGGCATCGTCACCGTCCTCGGTCGCGGCTCGCAGTGCATCAACACGGGCGGCGAGAAGGTGTACCCGGAGGAGGTCGAGCAGGCCCTCAAGTCGCACCCCGACATCTACGACGCGCTCGTGGCGGGCGTGCCGGACGAGAAGTGGGGCAACCACGTGGCGGCGGTGGTCCAGCTCATGGACGGGGCGGACACGCTGACGCTGGACACCGTGCAGGCCCACTGCCGCTCCCACCTGGCCGGCTACAAGATTCCCCGGCAGCTGGTCGTCACGGACCGGATCCAGCGCTCGCCGAGCGGCAAGGCGGACTACCGGTGGGCGCGGCAGGTGGCGGCGGAGGGCGACGCGTAGGCCCCTCCGCCGGGCCACCTCCGACGGGGCTCAGTCGAGACAGAACTCGTTGCCCTCGACGTCCTGCATCGTGATGCAGGACTCGTTCTCCTCGTCGGCGTACTGCGTGTACAGGTGCGTTGCACCAAGTGCGACCAGTCGCGCGCACTCGGCCTCGAGGGTGGCGAGCCGCTCATCGCCCACGAGGCCGCTGCCCGCCCGTACGTCGATGTGCACCCGGTTCTTGACGGACTTCCCCTCGGGGACCGTCTGGAAGAACAGGCGGGGCCCCTCCCCCGTGGGATCCGCGGCGGCGGACCAGGATGCGTCCTCGTCGGCCCCGGGCGGCATGACGTAGCCGAGCACCTCGCACCAGAACCGGGCGACCCGGACGGGCTCCGCGCAGTCGAAGGTGATCTGAACCTTCTTGATCGTTGTCATCGGCGCACCCTAGCAAGGGTGTTCCCTTCCACGGTCGGGTTTTTTCGGTTGCCGGGCCCCTGCCCCGGTGCTGGAGTGACCGGATGGATCAAGCGGCGGTGTGGGAGCTGTTCGACCGGGAGCTGAGGCGCGAGGCCCGCCCGGACGAGGCGGGGGCGCGGGTCGAGCGGGACGGCGCCGTCGTGCGGCACGTCGGCCCGGCGGCGGGGTGGAACGGGGTGCTGTGGTCGGACCTCGACGAGCGCGGAGCGGACGCGGCGATCGCCGCGCAGGTGCGGTTCTTCGGCGGGGCGGGCCGGAGCTTCGAGTGGAAGACGTACTCCCACGACCGGCCCAGCGACCTGCCCGACCGGCTGACGGCCGCCGGGTTCGTGGCGGAGGAGACGGAGACGCTGTTGGTCGCGGAGATCGCCGCGCTGCCCGTCGACGCGGAGCCCCCGGCGGGCATCCGGCTGCTTCCCGTCACCGAGGACGCGCACGTGGAACTGGTGGAGCGGGTGCACGAGCAGGCCTTCGACACCGGCCGCCCCGCCGTCATCGGCCACCTGCTCCGGGCCGAGCTGGCCCGGGATCCGGCCACGGTCCCCGCGGTGGTGGCGCTGCACCGCGACGAGCCGGTGAGCGCCGCCCGCCTGGAGCTGCATCCGGGGACGGCCTTCGCGAGCCTGTGGGGCGGCGGCACCGTGCCCGCGTGGCGCGGCCGCGGCATCTACCGCTCGCTCGTCGCCTTCCGGGTCCGCATCGCCGCCGCGCACGGATTCGCGTACGTCCAGGTGGACGCGTCGCCGCACAGCCGGCCGATCCTGGAACGCCTGGGGTTCGTCGCGCTCGGGACCACTACGCCGTTCGTCTGGAAGCCCCCGGCCTCCCGCTGACGGCGGCCCCGATCGCAGACCGGCACGTCGCACGTCTTGACGACCACGGCACCTCCTTGACTTACTGATCCACAGCAGGGCAACCGAATGATCGGTCGGGAGTTTCGGGAGTGCGTGCGATGGCGTCGATGGAGACGGACTGGCTGGACGAGGGCGAGCGGCTGGGCGCGGACGAACTGCGCGCGCTGCAACTGGAGCGGCTGCGCGGCACGCTGCACCGGGTCTACGAGCGGGTGCCCTTCTACCGCGAGGCGTTCGACAAGGCGGGCGTGCGGCCCGAGGACTGCCGCACGCTTGCCGACCTGGGACGTTTCCCGTTCACGACCAAGGCGGACCTGCGGGACAACTACCCCTTCGGGCTGTTCGCCGTGGAGCAGTCCGAGGTGCGCCGGCTGCACGCGTCGAGCGGCACGACGGGCCTGCCCACGGTCGTCGGCTACACCGACGCCGATCTGTCGATGTGGTCGGACATGGTGGCGCGGGCGATCCGCGCGGCGGGCGGCAGGCCGGGGCACAAGATCCATGTGGCGTACGGGTACGGCCTGTTCACCGGTGGGCTCGGCGCGCACTACGGGGCGGAGCGGCTCGGGTGCACGGTCATTCCGGCGTCCGGCGGCATGACGTCGCGCCAGGTGCGGCTGATCCTGGACCTGAAGCCCGAGATCATCATGGTGACACCCTCGTACATGCTCACGCTCCTCGACGAGTTCGAGCGGCAGGGCGTCGATCCGCGCACCACCTCGCTGAAGGTCGGCATCTTCGGCGCCGAGCCGTGGACCGAGGAGATGCGGCGCGAGATCGAGGAGCGGGCGGGGATCGACGCGGTCGACATCTACGGCCTGTCGGAGGTCATGGGGCCCGGCGTCGCCCAGGAGTGCGTCGAGACCAAGGACGGGCTGCACATCTGGGAGGACCAGTTCTATCCGGAAGTCGTCGACCCGATCACGGGTGAGGTGCTACCGGAGGGCGAGCCCGGCGAGCTGGTCTTCACCTCGCTGACGAAGCAGGCGATGCCCGTGGTCCGGTACCGGACGCGGGACCTGACGCGGCTGCTCCCGGGGACGGCGCGGCCCGCCTTCCGGCGCATGGAGAAGATCACCGGGCGCAGCGACGACATGGTGATCCTGCGGGGAGTGAACCTGTTCCCGACGCAGGTCGAGGAGATCGTGCTGCGCACGCCCGGCGTCGCACCGCACTTCCAGCTCCGCCTCACCCGCGAGGGCCGGATGGACGCGCTCACCGTGCGGGCCGAGGCCCGGCCGGACGCGACACCGCAGGAGCGGGAGACGGCGGCGCGCGCCATCGCGGCCGGGATGAAGGACGGGGTGGGGGTGACGGTGGCCGTGGAGGTCGTCGAACCGGAATCCCTGGAGCGGTCGGTGGGCAAGATCAAACGCATCGTGGACGAGCGGAAACGCTGAACCAGCCCTACAGCAGTCGCCGTACACAGGTTCACACGCATGTTTGTGCGGTCTTCATGACCCACCGCCCACCGACCCTTACGCTCTGTCACATGACTCACATCGCACTCAACCCGCTCGCAGACAGGGTCAGTCCGAACCTCTTCGATCGTCTGGGCGGAGCCGACACCGTCCGAGCCGTCGTCGAGCTGCTCTACGAGAAGATCCTTGCCGACGCAGACCTGACGCACTACTTCACCGACATCGACCTCGACAGGCTGAAGGAGCACCAACGCATCTTCGTGGGCCAGGCGTTGGGTTCCACCGAGATATACCCCGGCCGTGTCATGGTCTACGCGCACGCCGGACTCGGCATCACGGACGCGGCCTTCACCCGCGTCGTCGAGCACCTCGAAGCCTCGCTCGCCGAGTTCGGCGTCGACAAGGAGATCATCGGCACGGTCTCGGAGACCTTGTGCCCCCTGCGGAAGGACATCGTCACCGCTTGATCGCGGGGGTGCGGATCGGTGGCGCACCGCCACCGGGCCGTCGTACCGTGGTGCGCGTACCGCATCGCACGGCGGCCTCCGACCCGTTCTCCGTATCCGGAGGTCCCGCATGTCCGCCGAGCCAGCGGTACGCCCCTTCCGTCGCGACGACCGCGACCAGCTGACCACGCTGATCAACGCGCATGTCGCCGCCGTCGTCCCCGGCCTCTCCGTCTCCGTGAACACCGTGCTGAGCAGCCTGGAGCGGCAGCCGGACGAGTTCATCACCGACCCGTGGGTCGCCGAGCGCGTGACCCTCGTCGCCGAACAGCGCCACCATGTCGTGGCCGCGGCCCATCTGCTGCGCTACCGGGCGGACACCTCGGTCGGCGGCGACTACCGGGACGCCGCCGAGATCACCTGGTTCGTGCACCGGCCGCCGGCCTCGTTATGGCCCGACTCCGAGCGGGCCGCGGAGCTGCTGCTGGCCGCGTGCCTCGCGCAGCTCACTCGCTGGCGACCCCGTGTCTGCCACGCCGACGGTGCGCTGCCCGCGCCCGCCGTCTACGGCGTGCCCCGGCCGTGGCCGCACATCCACGCGGCGTACCGGCGCGCCGGGTTCCGGCACACCGGTGGCACGGAGGTCGTGCTGATCGCGCGGGTGCCCGAACTGCCCCGCCCGCAGTCGCGGCCGGGCCTCGTCTTCGAGCGCACCCTGGGCGAGTGCGGCACACGCTTCACCGCGTACGACGACGCGGGCGCCGCCCTCGGCTTCGTCGAGGTCGACACCGCCCTCGGCCGCCCCGAACGGATCGGCCGGTCCCCCGGCCTCGCCGACATCGGCAACCTGCACGTCGAGGCGGCCGGGCACCACGAGGAGCCGGTGCACCAACTGCTCGCGCAGGCCGCCGACTGGCTGGGGCTGTGCGGCGTGGACCGGCTCCTCGGCTATGAGGACGCGGACGACGGGGACCGGATCGAGCTCATGCGCGGCGCCGGGTTCCGGGAGCTGACACGCACGGACCGCGGGTGGCGGATCCCCACGGACCGAGGACCGCAGAGGCCCGTCACACGAACCGGTCGCGCAGCTCCCGCTTGAGGATCTTGCCGGAGGCGTTCCGCGGCAGCTCGTCCACGAAGACGACCCTCTTGGGCGCCTTGAAGTGGGCGAGCCGCTCGCGCGCGTGGGCGATCAGCTCTTCCTCGGTGACGTCCACGTCGGCGCCGCGCACCACGACCGCCGTGACCGCCTCGATCCACCGCTCGTCGGGCAGCCCGACGACGGCGGTCTCGGCGACGGCCGGGTGGGTGTAGAGGGCGTCCTCGACCTGGCGCGAGGCGACGAGCACGCCGCCGGAGTTGATGACGTCCTTCACCCGGTCGACGACGGTGAAGTAGCCCTCGGCGTCGCGCACCGCGAGGTCGCCGGACCTGAACCAGCCGTCCCGGAAGGCCTGTTCGGTCTCCTCGGGCTTGTCCCAGTAGCCGTCGCACAGCTGCGGGGAGCGGTAGACGACCTCGCCGGGCGTCCCGTCGGGCACCTCCTTGCCCTCGTCGTCGACGATCTTCGCCTCGACGAACAGCACGGGCCGCCCGCAGGAGTCCATCCGCCCCTCGTGCTCGTCGGGGCCGAGGACGGTGGCGAGCGGACCGATCTCGCTCTGCCCGAAGCAGTTGTAGAAGGCGAGGCCCGGCAGCCGCTCGCGCAGACGTTCGAGGACCGGGACCGGCATGATCGAGGCGCCGTAGTACGCCTTGCGAAGGCCGCCCAGGTCACGGGCGGCGAACTCGGGGTGCTGGGAGAGACCGATCCACACCGTCGGCGGCGCGAACAGGCTGTCGGCGTCCCCCGCCTCCACCAGGTCGAAGACCCGGCCCGCGTCCGGTGCGTCGAGGATCGTGTTCACGGCGCCCACCGCCAGGTACGGCAGCAGGAACACGTGCATCTGCGCCGAGTGGTACAGCGGCAGCGCGTGCACCGGCCGGTCCGTCTCCTTGAGGTCGAGGGCGTGGATGGCGCTCACGTACTCGTGGACGAGGGCGCGGTGCGTCATCCGGGCACCCTTGGGCAGCGCCGTGGTCCCCGACGTGTAGAGCAGCTGCGCCAGATCGTCGGCGTTCGGCGGCTCCCCGTCGTACGGCGCGCTCGCCGCGAGCCGGGCGAGCAGCGAGTCGTCCGCGTCGCGCAGCGGCAGCACGCGTACGCCGTCGGGGAGCCGGCCCGCGATGCCGGGATCGGCGAGGACGAGCGTGGTGCCGGACTGGCTGACGATGTACGCGAGGTCGTCGCCGGTCAGGTTCTGGTTGACCGGGACGTGCACGAGTCCCGCGCGCGAGCAGGCGAGGAAGCCGATCAGGTACGCGTCCGAGTTGTGCCCGTACGCGCCGACCCGGTCGCCCGGCACGAGCCCCTCGGCGCGCAGCGCCCCGGCGGCCCGGGACACCGCGTCGTCGAGTTCCTCGTACGTCCATGAACGCGGCCCGTAGCGCAGGGCGACGCGCGCCGGGGTGCGGCGCGCGCTGCGGCGCAGGACTCCGTCGACGGTGCTGCTGGCGGCTTCGGCGGCCGGTGACCTCGTCATGGCGTGATCCTCAGTGGTGGCGGACGTGAGGTCAAGGCGCCGGACGGCGGACGGCGCGGACGAAGTCCCGGATCGGTGCATCCGATCCGGCCGTGCGGGGCGAAAGCAGGAGTGAGGCAGCGGACACCACCCGTTCGCTGATCCCCTTCGCCGCTGACGCCGGGTGCCTGCACGCCTCGGCGTCAGCGGCCCTTGTCTCCCTCCCGGTGCGATGCACCTCTGTCGTCCCCCTCTGCACGGGACATACCGGTTGGTACGCTCGGCGGCGCTTCACTTCGATCAATTGCCCGTGCCAACACTGCAGTTGGGAGCACGATGCGCACACGTCCGGGACACAGACGCCTCGCGGCCCTGGGGGTCGCCCTGTTGACCGCGCTCACCGGCACGGCCTCGGTGTCGTCCGCCGCGGCGGAGCGCGGCGAGCAGCCGCACGGCGGCGGCCTGTCCGCCACCATCCGGTACACCGAGTACGGGATTCCGCACATCGTCGCCAAGGACTACGCGAACCTCGGGTTCGGCACGGGGTGGGCGCAGGCCGCCGACCAGGTGTGCACGCTCGCCGACGGGTTCGTGACGCTGCGCGGCGAACGGTCGCGCGCCTTCGGTCCGGACGCGGCGCCCGACGGCTCGCTGTCGTCGGCCACCAAGAACCTTTCGAGCGATCTGTACTTCAAGGGTGTCCGCCAGACGCGCACGGTGGAGAAGCTGCTCGCCGAGCGGGCGCCCGCGGGCCCGAGCCGCGCCACGAAGGACGCGATGCGCGGCTGGGCCGCCGGGTACAACGCGTGGCTCAAGCAGAACCGGATCACCGACCCGGCGTGCAAGGGCGCGGACTGGGTCAAGCCGGTGACGGAGCTGGACGTGGCGACGCGCGGTTTCGCACTCGCGGTGCTCGGCGGGCAGGGGCGCGGCATCGACGGCATCACGGCCGCGCAGCCCCCGACCACCGGCACCCCGCAGGCCCAGCCCGACTCGTCCGAAGCAGCCCGTGCCGCCCGTGAGTTGTTCGCGCAGGACGACTCCGACATGGGCTCGAACGCGGTCGCGTTCAGTGGCGCGGCCACGGCGAACAAGCGGGGCCTGCTGCTCGGCAATCCGCACTATCCGTGGCAGGGCGGCCGCCGCTTCTGGCAGTCGCAGCAGACGATCCCCGGCGAACTGAACGTCATGGGCGGGACGCTGCTCGGCAGCACCGGCATCTCGATCGGCCACAACGAACACGTCGCGTGGAGCCACACGGTCGCCACGGGCGTCACGCTCAACCTCCACCAGCTCACCCTCGACCCGGCCGACCCGACGACGTACGTGGTCGACGGCAAGAAGGAGAGGATGACGAAGCGGTCCGTGACCGTGCCCGTGAAGGGCGGCGAGGACGTGACACGCACCCAGTGGTGGACACGCTACGGACCGGTCGTCACCAACCTGGGGGCCCAGCTTCCGCTCCCCTGGACCCCGACGACCGCCTACGCCCTGAACGACCCGAACGCGGTCAACCTGCGGGCGTCCGACACGGCGCTCGGCTTCAGCAAAGCCCGCTCGACCGAGGACGTGCGTGCGTCACTGCGCCGCACGCAGGGCCTGCCGTGGGTGAACACGATCGCGGCGGACTCCTCGGGGCACTCGCTGTTCACGCAGTCGCAGGTGCTGCCGCGGATCACCGACGAGCTGGCGGCGCGGTGCTCGACGACGCTCGGCAAGGCGACGTATCCGGCCTCTGGTGTCGCGGTCCTCGACGGGTCGAAGGGCGACTGCGCGCTGGGCAAGGACAAGGACGCGGTGCAGCCGGGCATCTTCGGCCCGTCCAGGATGCCGGTGCTCAAGGACGCCCCGTACGCGGAGAACTCCAACGACAGCGCCTGGCTCGCCAACCTCGACAAGCCGCTCACCGGCTACGAGCGGGTCTTCGGCACCATCGGCACGCAGCGCTCGATGCGCACGCGCGGCGCCGTCGAGGACGTCGCGGGGATGGCGGACAAGGGCGGCCTGAGGGTCTCCGACCTGCAGCGGCAGCAGTTCGCCGACCGCGTCCCGGCCGCCGATCTGACGGCGGCCGACACGGCGAAGGCGTGCGCGGCGCTGCCCGGCGGCACGGCAACGGCCACCAACGGCGCGGCGGTTGACGTCTCGCGGGCCTGCGACGTGATCGGCACCTGGGACCGCACCATGGACACCGACAGCCGGGGCGCCCTGCTCTTCGACCGGTTCTGGCGCAAGCTGACGGCGGCGGTGCCCGCGGCGCAGCTGTGGAAGGTGCCGTTCTCCGCGGCGGACCCGGTGAAGACGCCGAACACGCTGAACACGCAGGCGCCCGGCTTCGCGACGGCGCTCGCCGACACGGTGGCCGAGCTGAAGGGCGCGAACATCCCGCTGGACGCGAAGCTCGGCGACCACCAGTTCGTGACGCGCGGGGGTGACCGCATCCCGGTGCACGGCGGCACGGAGTCGCTCGGTGTGTGGAACAAGGCCGAGCCGGTGTGGAACGCCGCGGGCGGCGGCTACACCGACGTGACGACCGGGTCGAGCTACATCCAGGCGGTCGGCTGGGACGGCGGGCGCTGCCCGGTGGCGCGCACCCTGCTGACGTACTCCCAGTCCTCGAACCCGAATTCGCCGCACTACAGCGACCAGACCCACCTCTTCTCCAAGAAGAAGTGGGTCACGGAGCGCTTCTGTGAGAAGGACATCCTCGCGTCGCCCGCACTGAAGGTGGTGCGGGTGCGCGGCTGACCGGTGCGGGCCGGGGCGGTCTCAGACCGCCCTGGTCCGCCCCTCCCAGTACGGATCGCGCAAGCGGCGCTTGTAGAGCTTGCCGTTGGGGTCGCGGGGCATCGTCTCGATGAAGTCGACGCTCTTGGGGCGCTTGTAGCCGGCGAGCTGGGTCTCGCAGTGGGCGAGGATCTCGGCCGCCAGGGCGTCACCGGCCGCGCGGCCCTCCGCGACCTCGACGACCGCCTTGACCTCCTCGCCCCAGTCGTCGTGCGGGATCCCGAACGCGGCGGCGTCGGCGACGGCCGGGTGGGTGAGGAGCGCGGACTCGATCTCGGCGGGGTAGATGTTGACGCCGCCCGAGATGATCATGTCGATCTTGCGGTCGCGCAGGAAGAGATAGCCGTCCTCGTCGATCACACCGAGGTCGCCGACCGTGAAGAAGTCGCCGATGCGGTTCTTCTTCGTCTTGGCCTCGTCCTTGTGGTACGAGAATCCGCCGGTCTTCATCTTCATGTAGACGGTGCCGAGCTCACCGGCGGGCAGCGGTTCGCCGTCGTCGTCGTAGACGGCCAACTCGCTGATGGGCCAGGCCTTTCCGACCGTGCCCGGCTTCTTCAGCCAGTCCTCTGCGGTGGCGAACGCGCCGCCGCCCTCGCTCGCCGCGTAGTACTCCTCGACGCAGGTCCCCCACCAGTCGATCATGCCGCGCTTGACGTGGTCGGGGCAGGGGGCGGCGCCGTGGATCGCGTGCCGCATGGACGTCACGTCGTAGCGGTCCTTCACGTCCTGCGGGAGCGCGAGGAGCCGGTGGAACTGGGTCGGCACCATGTGCGTGTGCGTGCACTTGTGGTTGTCGATGAGGCGCAGCATCTCCTCGGGCGTCCACTTGTCCATGAGGACGACGGGGTGCCCGATGTTCAGGGCGGCACCCGCGAACTGCAGGACGGCCGTGTGGTACAGCGGGGAACACACCAGGTGCACGTTGTCGTCGAAGGGCTTGACGCCGAAGATGCCGAGGAAGCCGCCGAGGTACGCCTCTTCGGGGAGCTTGCCCTGGAGCGGGCGGCGGATGCCGCGAGGGCGGCCCGTCGTGCCGGACGTGTAGTTCATGACCCAGCCGAGCGTGCGGTCGGTGGGCGCCGACTCGTCCTGCCCGTCGAGGAGTTCGGTGTACGGGCGGAAGGTCTCGACGTCCCCGACCGCGTACCGGTGGGTGTCGGGCAGGCCCGCCTCGTCGGCGGCGGACTTGGCCGCGTCGGCGAACCGCTCGTGCGCGATGAGCACCTTGGCGCCGGAGTCGGAGACGATCCAGGCGATCTCAGGGCCTACGAGGTGGTGGTTGACCGGGACGAGGTAGAACCCGGCCTGCGAGGCGGCGAGGTAGGCGGTGAAGAACTCGACGCTGTTGGGGAGGACGACCGCGAAGGCGTCACCGCGTTCCAGACCGGCCGCGCGCAGGCCGTGGACCATCTTGTTGGAGGCAACGTGCAGCCGCCCCGCCGTCCACGGCTCCCCGTCGGGGGCGATCAGGACCGTGCGGTCGGGATCGGCGGCGGCCTGCGCCCAGAAGCCGTTGGGAGGCGTGCTGTTGGGGGGTGTGCTCATGCTCTTCACTCACCGTCCTGCGATCTTGTTGATGCGGTCGATCGCCTTCTCGAAGCCGCGTGTCAGGTCGTCGAAGACCGCCTGGACGCTGCGCTCCTCGTTCATCCGGCCCACGATCTGCCCCACGGGTGTGCCGAGCAGGGGCTCCACCTCGTACTTCTGGATGCGCGAGACGGCCTCGGCGACGAGCAGTCCCTGCAGCGGCATCGGCAGCGGTCCCGGCCCGGCCGGGTCGTCCCAGGCGTCCGTCCACTCGGTGCGCAGTTGGCGCGCGGGCTTCCCGGTCAGCGCGCGCGAGCGGACCGTGTCGCCGGAGCCCGCGGCGAGCAGCTTGCGGGTGACGGCGGGCGAGTGCATGTCGGCCTCGGTCGTCGTCAGCCACACCGAGCCCAGCCACACACCCTGCGCGCCGAGTGCGAGCGCGGCGGCCACCTGCTGGCCGCTGCCGATGCCGCCCGCCGCCAGGACCGGCAGCGGGTCGACGGCCTCGACGGCCTCCGGGGTGAGGACCATGGAGGCGATCTCGCCCGTGTGGCCGCCGGCCTCGTAGCCCTGGGCGACGACGACGTCGATGCCCGCGTCGGCGTGCTTGCGGGCGTGCCGGGCGCTGCCCGCGAGGGCGGCGACGAGGATGTCGTGCTCGTGGGCGCGCGCGATCACGTCGGCGGGCGGTGAACCGAGCGCGTTGGCGAGGAGTTTGATCGGGTAGTCGAAGGCGACGTCGAGTTGGCTGCGGGCGACCTGTTCCATCCAGCCGGTGATGCGCCAGCCGGACGCCTCGCCCTCGGCGAGTTCCGGGACGCCGTACTTCGCGAGGGTCTCCTGGACGAACGTCCGGTGCTCCGGCGGGATCATCGCCTCGATGTCGGCCTCTGTGACGCCCTCGACCTTCTTGGCGGGCATGACGACGTCGAGGCCGTAGGGCCGTCCTTCCGCATGTCCGTCGAGCCAGTCGAGGTCGCGTTTGAGTTCGTCGGGTGCCGCGTAGCGGACCGCACCGAGCACACCGAAGCCCCCGGCCCTGCTGATGGCCGCGGCCACCGCAGGGAACGGCGTGAAGCCGAAGACGGCGTGCTCGATCCCCAGTTTCTTGCTCAGCTCCGTCTGCATGCGCGCAGGATGCCGCAGCGCGGCGGACGACGGAAGAGCTTTTCTGATGCGGCGTCAGATTCTTCACCGGTCGGTCATGACGCAGGGGTGTTGACACGAGGCAGCGCTGACAGCGAAGTTTCATCCGACTCGGTAGATCCCGAAAGAATTTTTCAGGAGGGCCTCGTCCATGAGCGGAGCACCCGAAGCAGCGGACAGACCACACAGAGGCCACCCCGGCCTGAGCAGACGGCAGTTCGGCGCGGCGGGCCTCGCGCTGGGCGGCGCCCTGGCCCTCGCCCCGTTCCCGGCGGGACCCGCCGCGGCCGGCACCGGACAGGCGGCCAAGCGCCCCACCCTGCGGCGCGGCTCCCCCGAGCGCGCGGGGCTGCTCGCGGGCCACTTGCGTCAACTGGTCGCCGACGCCGAGAAATACGTGGGCACCTTCCCCGGCGGCCCCAAGCACCCCTGGTACGCGGGCGCGGTGCTGCTCGCGGGCCGCGGCGGCACGGTCGCGCTGCACCAGCCGATCGGCAAGGCGGTGCGCTACGCGCGTTACGACGACAAGACGGACACGGGCATCGAGTTCCCGGCCGAGCAGCAGATCGACATGGCCGACGACACCGTCTTCGACCTCGCCTCGATCTCCAAGCTGTTCACGTCGATCCTGGCCGTGCAGGAGATCGAGCGCGGCGGGCTGGAACTGGAGGCGAAGGTCGTCTCGTACCTTCCCGAGTTCACCGGCGGCGGCAAGCAGGATGTCACGGTCCGTCAGCTCCTCACCCACACCTCGGGGTTCCGGCCCGACATCGCCTTCTACAAGGAGTCCGAGCACGACGCGCAGCTCGCCCTCCTGTGGAAGGAGGCGCTGATCAACCCGGCGGGCAGCACGTACCTGTACTCGGACCTCAACCTCATCACGCTCCAGCTCGTCGTCGAGAAGCTCACCGGCAAGCGCCTGGACGTGCTGCTGCCCGAGCGGATCACGGGGCCGCTCGGCATGACCCGCACCCGCTACAACCCGCCCGCCTCCTGGAAACCCAAGGTCGCGGCGACCGAGGACGCGCGCGCACCGTGGTCGGGCCTGGACCGGGGCCTGGTGTGGGGCGAGGTGCACGACGAGAACGCGTACGCGTTCGGCGGCGTCGCGGGCCACGCGGGCGTCTTCTCCTGCGCCTGGGACATGGCGGTGCTCGGCCGCACGCTCCTCAACGGCGGGGTCTACGGCACGGCGCGGATCCTGTCCCAGAAGTCGGTGGACCTGATGTTCACCAACTTCAACACGGACTTCCCCGGCGACGAGCACGGCCTCGGTTTCGAGCTCTACCAGCACTGGTACATGGGCGCGATGGCGACACCGCGCACGGCGGGCCACACCGGGTTCACCGGCACCTCGCTCGTCCTCGACCCGACGACCGACTCGTTCCTCATCGTGCTCGGCAACTCCGTGCACCCGGTGCGCTCCTGGCGATCCGGTTCCGCTCCCCGGGTCGCCGCGGGCAACAACATGGCGCGCGCCGTCGCCGTGCGACCCCGGCACGGCCGCACCGCGTGGTTCTCCGGCATGGCGAGCGCCACATCGGCGACGCTGACGCTGCCGGACCTGCGCCTCGCGTCGCACAAGGCGCGCCTGGACTGCGCACTGTGGTGGGACACCGAGCCGCACTCGGACTTCCTGTTCCTGGAGGTGTCCACGGACGGCGGCTCGGCCTGGAAGCCGCTCCCGTTCACGACGGACCGCTCCGACGCCCACCCGTCGGGCTCCGTCGACGGCTACGCGGACCGCACCTGGCACCGCCTCACCGCCGACCTGGGCCCCTTCGCCTCGTCCCCCGTCCGACTTCGCTGGCGCTACGCGACCGACCAGCTGTACGTCGGCCGGGGCGCCTACGTCGACGGCATCCGCGTCCTGGACGGGGACGACGAGGCGTTCGACGAGGCGCGCCCGGCGGACTCGTCCCGCATCGAGGCGAAGGGGTGGACGGCCTCACGGGACTGATCGAGCACATGCCGCCGTGAGAGGCGAGCGAGCACGGCCCTAGGAGATCAACCGCGGCGTCCGCGCCGAACGGTCAGCATGACGCCGGCACCCGCGAGGACGAGCGCCCCGGACCCGGCCGCCCACCAGCCCATGCGCGACGAACTCCCCGTCTCGGCCAACTCGCCACCCGTGTGGCTCCCTTGGGAGGCGGTGGGACCGGGGTCGGGGCGCGAGCCCCCGCCCCCGGCGGACTGGGTCGGGGTGGGGGTCGGGACCGCGGTGTGCGTGGGCGTCGGGGTGGGTGTGGGCGTCGGCGTAGGGGTGGGCGTGGACGGCTCGCAGGCCTGCCACTGGAGGACCACCTCACCGTTGCCGGAACGCACACCGGTGCTGTACACCGCGTCGGCCGGGCCGCTGCTCGAGCCACCACCGCCGCCACCGGCACCGGCGTTCTCGAATCCGTACTGGCCGGCTGCCCCGCCCGCGCCACCGCCATGGGCGCCGCCGCCACCGCCACCGCCACCGGTCACGTCCGAGTAGCGGGCGGTGTCCCGCCCGCCGTCCCCGCCATTCATTCCGTCGGCGTCCCCGCCCGGTACCCCGGGCATGCTCCCCTCCGGCTGGCTGATGCCCGCGGCGCCGCCCGTGCCGCCGTTCGCACCGGCCTTCCCGCCGCGGCCCATCCGGTACGAGTTCTCCACCGCCTGGTCGCCCGTCGCGCCATCGGTGCCGTTCACGCCGAACTGGCCGCCGTCGCCGCCCCGGCCGTTGTCTCCACCCCGGTAGGAGTAGACGCCTCCGCCGCCACCCCCGCCGCCGGCGATGATCTCCATCCGGCCGCCGAGGGACACGGTCGTCGCTCCGCCGCCGCCCGCCCCCGGATAGCCGCCCGCGTCCTCGCGTCCGCCCGGCTCGCCCCCGCCGTTGTAGCCCCCTTCTCCGAACACCCCCGGGTTCTGGAAGGCCCCGGCCTCACCCGTGGTACCCGCGCCCCCCACGTTCACCGTGAGCACCTGACCGGCACTCACCTTCAGGTCGGCCTTCACCTCTCCGCCCTTGCCACCCGCGGCACCCTCCGTGACATCGGCCGCGTGCGAGGAACCGAGCGGGGCCCGGCCTCCGGCTGCCCCGAAGGCGTCGATCGTCACCCCGCACACGTCCTCGGGGACGGTCACCTTCTGCTCGGCGCCGGAGAAGGCGACCGTCTCGTCGTCCAGGGCCTGGGCCGCCCCTGCCGGCACGAGGGAGAGTGCCGTGATCGCTGCCAGGGCCAGCCCGCGTGGATACTGTTGTGTTTTCATCATGCAAGCATGTTTGTGCGGCGCTCACGGGGGCCCGGGCCCGACACGCTTCCCGTGGACCGGTCGGCCCCCAATGGGGGAAACCGTCGTCACCGGAGTCCCTGTCAGCGCCCCAGCACGGCCATCGCCGCGTTGTGCCCCGGGATCCCGCTGACCCCGCCGCCGCGCACCGCGCCCGCGCCGCACAGCAGGACGTTGGCGTGCCCGGTCTCCACACCCCATCGGCCGGTGGTGTCCGTGGCGTACGGGAACGACAGCTCCCGGTGGAAAATGTTGCCGCCGGGAAGGCGCAGGTCCCGCTCCAGGTCGAGCGGGGTCTTCGCCTCGATGCAGGGTCGGCCGTCGGCGTCGGTCGCAAGGCAGTCCTCGATCGGCTCCGCGAGGTGGGCGTCGAGCTGGGCGAGCGTCGCCTTCAGCAGCTCCGCGCGGGCCGTGTCGTTGTCGGCGGCGAAGAGCCGGGCCGGGGCGTGCAGGCCGAACAGGGTGAGCGTCTGGTTCCCGCGCTCGACCAGCTCGGGAGCGAGGATCGTCGGGTCGGTCAACGAGTGGCAGTAGATCTCCGAGGGCGGGGCGCCGGGCAGGGATCCCGCGGCGGCCTCGGCGTGCGCGGCCGCCAACTGGCCGTACCCTTCGGCGACATGGAAGGTTCCGGCGAACGCCTCGCGCGGGTCGACGGAGGTGTCCTTGAGGCGCGGCAGCCGCTTCAGCAGCATGTTCACCTTGAGCTGGGCGCCCTCGGCGGGGGCCGGAGGGGTGTCGCCGGTCAGCCGGGCGAGGTCCTGCGGTGAGGCGTTGACGAGGACGTTGCGGGCGGCGACCGTGCCCTCGGCGTCGGCGGTCCGGTAGGTGACCTCGGCCTCGGCGCCGTCCGTCGCGATCCGGGTCACCTCGTGCCCGGTGACCAGGTCGGCGCCCGCCGCGCGGGCCGCGGCGGCGAGCGCGTCGGTGAGGGCGCCCATGCCGCCGACGGGGACGTCCCAGTCACCCGTGCCGTTGCCGATCACGTGGTACAGGAAGCAGCGGTTCTGGGCGAGGGACGGGTCGTGGGCGTCGGCGAAGGTGCCGATCAGGGCGTCCGTGAGGACGACGCCGCGTACCAGGTCGTCGGTGAAGTGCTCCTCGATGCCGACGCCGATGGGCTCCTCGAACAGCAGTCGCCAGGCGTCCTCGTCGCCGACCCGCTCGCGCAGCGCTGCACGGCTGGGCAGCGGTTCGGTGAGCGTGGGAAAGACCCGCTCGGCGATCTGCCGGGTCGTCTCGTAGAAGCGGGTCCACGCCTCGTACTCGCGCTCGCCGCCCGTGAGCCGGTGGAACGCCTCGCGGGTGCGCTGCTCGCCGCCGCCGACGAGCAGTCCCGTCGGGCGTCCGTCGCGGACGGCCGGAGTGTACGAGGACACGTCGCGGGTGGCGGTCGCGAAGCGCAGCCCCAGGTCGGCCACGATCTTCTTGGGCAGCAGGCTGACGAGGTACGAGTAGCGGGAGAGACGGGCGTCGACGCCAGGGAAGGGGCGGGTGGAGACGGCGGCCCCGCCGGTGGTGCCGAGCCGTTCGACGACGGCGACGGACTGTCCTGCGCGGGCGAGATAGGCCGCGGCCACCAAGCCGTTGTGGCCGCCGCCGACGACGACGGTGTCGTAGCGTTCGCGGAGATCATGTGCGGGCATGGCCCTTGGTAACACGGGCCGATCCCGGGGGACCAGGGGGCAGGCCCGCACTCACCCGCCCGGCGCGCCCTGCTGCCGCAGGGCCGCGACCCGCCGGTACAGGGCCACCGCGTCCGCCGTGCGGCCGAGCTGCTCCAGGCAGTGCGCCTCGTCGTTGCGGCTCGCGAGGGTGCTGGGGTGGGCCTCGCCGAGGACGCGCTCGCGGGCCTCGGCGACCGCCCGGTACTCGCCGAGGGCGTCCTGCCAGCGCCCCAGCCAGCCCAGGGCGACGGCGACCTCGCGGCGGCTGACGAGCGTGTCCGGATGGTCGGCACCGAGGACCCGGCGGCGGATCGCGCACACGTCGCGGGCCTCGGCGAGCGCCTCCTCCCAGCGGGCCAGGCGCCCGAGGTTCACCCCGAGCCCGTGCCGGGCGCGCAGCGTCTCCGGGTGCTCGGGCCCGCTGATCCGCGTACGGTCGTCGATCAGGCGGCGGTAGAGCGTCAGGGCGTCCGCGCTGCGGCCGAGGCGGCCGAGGCTGATGCCCACCTCGTAGCGGGCGGCGAGGGTGTCCGGGTGGTCGGGACCGAGGGCGCGCGACCTCGCCCGCGCCACCTCCTGGTACGAGCGCAGGGCCTCGCTCCAGCGCCCCAACTGCCCCAGCGCGTAGCCGACTTCGCAGCGCGTGACGAGCGTGTCGGGGTGCTCGGCGCCGAGGACGCGGGAGCGCGCGTCCGCGACCTCGCTCGCCATCCGGTACGAGTCCTCCAGGCGGCCGAGCCTGCTGAGGTTGAAGGCGAGGTTGTGACGGCAGCGCAGTGTGTCGGGGTGCTCGGGCCCCATGGCCCGCTCCCGCGCGGCGAGCACGGCGCTGTACACCTGGTGCGCCTCGAAGTGCCGCCCCAGTTTGCCCAGTACGTACGCGACTTCCTGCCGCGCGCCGAGCGTGTCGGGATGCTCGGGGCCGAGCACCCGCTCGCGGCCCTCGACGACGCCGCGGTACTCGCGCAGCGCGTCCGCCGCCCGCCCGGTGCGGCTGAGCGTGAACGCCACTTCGTAGCGGCTGGCGAGCGTGTCGGGGTGGTCGGGGCCGAGGGCGTACTCCCGCTCGGCGGCGACGGCGCGGTGCACCTCGCCCGCTTCGGCCCAGCGGCCGAGCCGGCCGAGGCTGAGTCCCGCGTTGTGCCGGGAGACGAGGGTGGCGAGCAGTTCCGGGGCCGGGGTGGGGCGCTGGACGACGTCCGGGGCGGCGGGGGTGTGGCGGGTGTCGCGCGCGATCCACTCGCCGGAGAGGCCCGCCGCGGTGTCCGGGGGTGTGACGCGGGGGCCGGGGACGCCGGTGGCCTTGTGTCCTGTGGTCATGCCGCGGGTCCAGGAGGGCAGCCGGGGCTCGCGGGTCTCGGGCTGTTCGCGTGCGGGGCCTTCTCGTACGGGCTGTTCTCGTACGAGATGTTCGCGTGCGGGCGCGTCGGGGCGCGGTTCCAGGAGCGCCGACCGCACCGTCGGCACGTACGTCCCGCGGCCGGAGCGCGCGCCGTCCACGATCCGGCGGCGCAGCTCCCGTGCGTCGCGCGGCCGCCCGTCGGGGTCCTTGGCGAGCAGGTCCAGGATGATCCGGTCGAGGAAGGCGGGCAGTTCGGGCCGGTGTCCGCGCGGCGCCTCGGGGACCGTGTCGCGGTGCCCGACGAGCACGGCCCACGCGTCCTCCAGGTCGAACGGCGGGGCGCCGGTGGCGACCTCGTACAGCACGCACCCCAGGGAGTACAGGTCGCTGCGCTCGTCGACGGGTTCGCCGCCGATCTGCTCGGGCGACATGTAGTGCGGTGTGCCCATGGCGATGCCGGTGCCGGTGAGCCGGGACGTGAAGCCGATGTCGTGGCCGAGCCGGGCGATGCCGAAGTCGCAGATCTTCGCCGTGCCGTCACCGAGCCGCATGATGTTGGCGGGCTTCAGGTCGCGGTGCACGACGCCCTGTTCGTGGGTGTAGGCGAGGGCGGCGGCGACCTGGTCGGCCATGTCCACGATGTCGTCGACCGGCAGCGCCTTCGGACGGGTCTCGTCGAGGAGCTGGCTGAGGTTCTTGCCGTCCAGCAGCTCCATGACGAGATACAGGATGCCGTCGTACTCGCCGAAGTCGTGCACGACGGTGATGCCCCGGTGCTGGAGCGCGGCGGCGACCCGCGCCTCCCTGCGGAAGCGCTCCCGCAGGACGCGGGTGAAGGACTGGTCGCTCTGCGGACCGAGCGGCTTGAGGCACTTCACGGCGACGTGCCGGCCGAGCGACTCGTCGCGCGCCCGCCACACCTCGCCCATGCCGCCCCGGCCGATGCGGTCGAGCAGCCGGTACCGCCCGTGGATCAGCCTGACGTCCCGCGTCTCCCCCACCCCTGGCATCTCCCGCCGTCGCCCCCGTCGCGTCGCTACGCCGTGCCCGGCCCGTCCAGTATGGCTTCCCATCTGTCGACTTTGTACGGGGCAGGGCGGGCGTCGGCACCGAGTCTCCCCATGGCCCGCAGGATGTGTTTCGGCGGGAGTTGCCAGCGCACCCGGTCGGGAATCAGGCGCAGCGCGGTTCCCGTGGCGCGCAGCCGACGGGAGACGGCGGCGGGTTCGGGGGCCCGTCTGCCGTACAGCTCATGGGCGTACGGCGGCAGGGAGGCGTACGCCAGGTTGGCCACGCGCCGCCAGAGGGCTTCGCGGGCCGGGATCAGCAGCAGGTGGGTGGGCGGGCGCTGCAGAAAGTCGTCGACCTCGCGTGCTTCGGGCCCGGCGGCCAGCTGCGGCCGCACGCGCTCGAAGTAGGCCGCCAACTCCGCCTGACTGCCCGGTACTTTCTCCGGTTCGAGGCCGACGAGCCGGGCGCTGGTGCGGTGCTCGGCGACGTACCGGTCGGCCTGCGCCTCGGTGAGCCGGTACCCGGAGCGGCGCGCGACGTGCAGATAGGAGTCGATCTCGGCGCAGTGCACCCACAGCAGCAGCCCGGGTTCGTCGACGCCGTACCGCTCCCCCGTGTCCGGGTCGGTGGCCCCCAGGTGACGGTGGATCCGCCGTACGCGCGCCCCGGCCTCCTCGGCGGCCTCGCTGGTCCCGTACGTGGTCGTCCCGACGAAGCTCGCGGTGCGCATGAGCCGGCCCCACGCGTCGCGCCGGAAGTCCGAGTTCTGCATGACGCCGCGCACGGCGCGCGGGTGCAGCGCCTGGAAGTACAGGGCGCGCACGCCGGCGATCCACATCATGGGGTCGGAGTGCACCTGCCAGGTCACCGAGTCGGGGCCGAAGAGCCCGGGGTCCGCTTCGCTCATGTCGCACCGCACCTCCTGCTCGCAGGGTACGCACCCGGTGGGGGCGGAACCCGATCAACGCCGTGATCGTCCTGACGATCAGGGACCACAGGCGGAATGGTCAGGGACAACGGGTGGACGGACAGGACGACATGAGCGAGCGGACCGGCGACGACACGACGCGGGCGACGGCCTCGGCCCGCGGCGCGGGGCCCTGGCGACGCGGCCGGGTGCTCGCCGTGCTCGCCGCCCTGACCGCGCTCGTCCTGGTGTTCCACCGGCGGATTCCGAACACGCCGGGGCGTCTGGGGAGCCTGGTGGAGTCGTTCCTGCCGTGGTTCTGGCTGCCCCTGGTCGTGCTGCTCGTCCTGGGGCTGCTGCGCCGGGCACCGCTCGCCCTGCTGGTCCTGCTGCTGCCGACGACGGCCTGGGCGTACCAGTGCGGCCTGCTGGCGCCCGAACCCTGGCCCGGCGATCCCGACCTTTCCGTGGTGCAGCACAACGTCAGCGACGAGAACACCGACCCGGCGGCCACGGCGAGCGAGCTGTCCGGGCAGTCCCCCGACCTCATCGCCCTGGAGGAGCTGCTGCCGAAGGCCCGGGACACTTACGAGCGGGGTCTGGCCGCGAGCCATCCGCACCACGCGGTGATCGGCACGGTCGGGCTGTGGTCGAAGTACCCGCTCACCGGCGTCCGGGCGGCCGACATCAAACCCGCCGGGATCACGGAGCCGTGGAACCGTGGGCTGCGCGCGGTGGTGAAGGCCCCGCAGCGCGACATCGCGGTGTACGTCGCCCATCTGCCCTCGATACGGTTCGGCGCGAGCGGTCTGGCGTCGCAGTGGCGGGACGAGAGCGCCCGCCGGCTCGGCGCGGCCGTCGCCGCCGAGAAGACGGCAACCGTGCTCGTCCTCGGTGACTTCAACGGCACGGTCGACGACCGCGGTCTCGCCCCGCTGACCTCACAGCTGGACGTGCCGGACCGCGGGTTCGCCTTCAGCTATCCCGCCGCGTTCCCGGTGGCGCGGATCGACCAGGTGATGGCCCGCTCGGCGACCGTCGGCCACGTCCGCACGCTGCCCGCGAACGGCAGCGACCACCTCCCCGTCCTCGCCAAGATCGTCCTGGACCCGCTCAGCGACGCACCCGCGGCATCCCCAGGCCGATCCACGAGATGATCTCCCGCTGGATCTCGTTGTTGCCGCCGCCGAAGGTGAAGATGACGGCGGAGCGGTAGCCGCGTTCCAGCTCTCCGTGGAGGACCGTCCCGGCGCTGCCCTCCTTGAGCGCGCCCGCCGCGCCGACCACTTCCATCAGCCAGGCGTACGCGTCGCGGCGGGCCTCGGAGCCGTAGACCTTGACGGCGGAGGCGTCCTGCGGGAGGAGCGTGCCTTCCTGGACGGCGTTCACCATCTGCCAGTTGAGGAGCTTCATCGCGTCGAGTTTGGTGTGGGTCTGGGCGAGGCGCTTCCTGACCCAGCCGAGGTCGACGACGCGGCGGCCGTCGGCGAGCTTGGTCTCCATGGCCCAGCGCTGCACGTCGTGCAGGGCGCGGATCGCCATGGTGCCGTGGGCGGCGAGCGTGACACGTTCGTGGTTGAGCTGGTTGGTGATGAGCCGCCAGCCCTTGTTCTCCTCGCCGACCCGGCGGGAGACGGGGACGCGGATGTCCTCGTAGTAGCTGGCGGTGGTGTCGTGCGAGGCGAGGGTGTTGATGACGGTGCAGGAGTAGCCGGGGTCCGACGTCGGGACCAGCAGCATGGTGATGCCCTTGTGGGTGGGCGCGTCCGGATCGGTGCGGACGGCGAGCCAGACCCAGTCGGCCGTGTCCCCGTTGGTCGTCCAGATCTTCTGCCCGTTGACGACGTACGAGTCGCCCTCGCGGACCGCGCGCGTCTTCAGCGCCGCCAGGTCCGTTCCCGCGTCCGGTTCGCTGTAGCCGATCGCGAAGTCGAGCTCGCCGGAGAGGATCTTCGGAAGGAAGAACTCCTTCTGCTCGTCGGTGCCGAACTGCATGATCGTGGGCCCCACGGTGTTCAGGGCCATCAGCGGCAGCGGCACCCCCGCCTGCGCCGCCTCGTCGAAGAAGATGAACTGCTCCATGGGCGAGAGCCCGCGGCCGCCGTACTCCTTCGGCCAGCCCACGCCGAGCCATCCGTCGCTGCCGAGCCGGCGCACGGTCTCCCGGTAGAAGCGCTTCTGCGCGGCAGGGTCCTCGTAGCGCGCGTACGCGTTCTCGGGCACGAGCTCGGCGAAGTAGGCGCGCAGCTCGGTGCGCAACTGCTGCTGCTCAGGCGTGTATTCGAGGTGCACGGCCCCTCCTGGCGGTCAACTGCGTGGTCAGGGCGCTGACGTGTGCCAGCTTGACGGCGCACACAGTAGAACGCGTTCCAGAAATAGGGAATGCCGTGAACCGGAAGAACTGATGGAACGTCAGCCGAGGGTCGCCAGGAAGTCCGTGCAGGCCCGCGCGCACTCCCGGCACCGTTCCGCGCACTCGGCCGCGTCCGCCATACGGTCGCAGGCGTGCGCGCACTCCAGGGCGACGGCCCGGCACCACTCCACCTGGAGCCGGATCCCGTACTCGTCCTGGTGGGCCTCCTCCGACAGCAGCCGGCAGGTGGCGTCGCACACCTCGACGCTGAGCAGCAGCGCGCGCCGCAGACCGTGCGGCGCGTCGGGCTGACCGGAGCCCCCGGCCGGGGCCGGACGCGCGGGCCCGTGCACCTGCGGGACCACCGGCCCGAGGTCGGCGGAGCTCACCAGCAGGGCGCAGGCGCGGGCGCACTCCGTGCAGGACTGCGCGCACGCGAAACGGTCCTCGAGAAAGCGGACGAGGTCGTCCTTGGGCGGTTCGGTCAGCAGGGCACGGTCGGCGCCCGCGGAGTCCTCGGCGTGGCCATGCGTATACACCGGCCCGGCTCCTTTCCAGGGACGTACTGCTGGGGTGCGAGTAGCCGGATCGGCCGGCGTCAAACCGCGTATCGCCACCGCCGGTGCGGGAGTTGACGCAAGACGGTCCCGTCGACGGAGGACGCGGCGAGGCCGGCGCCGGTCGGGGCGCCGCCCGTAGCCGAGCGGCGCCCCGCCTCTTGCGCGTGCGCGGCCTCGCCGGACTTCTTGGCCGTCAGGTGTTGCCGGTCACCTTGCGGATGGCGTCCCGCGTCCGGTCGACGACCGCGGACACGGGGCCCGCGACGATGTTCTTCGTCGCGGTGTCCGTGCCGGGGTGCGGGCGGGTCGGCGCCACGGCCTCGGCCGCCTTCACGGCACGGCCCAGGGTCTCCAGCTTGGAGCGGTCGGCGACCTCGCCGAAGTGGGCGAACTCGTAGCGCTCCTCCGCGTCCGCGTGCGCGAGGACGTCCTGGCGCAGCGCGGCGAACCTGTCGAGGAACTCCGGCGAGTCCGGGTCCATGTCATCGAGCTTCGACAGGACCTTCTTCGCCTTCTCCTCCTCCTCGATCCTGTCCTTGACGACCTGTTCGCCGCCCTCGATGTTCTTGCGTGCGAAGGGGTGCACGACCTCTTCCTCCGCGGTCTCGTGCACTGCCAGCAGCCTCACCAGTTCGTGGAAGCACTCCTTGCGCTCCTCGCCCTTGGTGTTGGCCACCTCCTCGAACAGAGTGCGGATCCTGACGTGCTGTTGCAGCAGCAGCTGCACCACATCGTTGGGGTCCTTCGTGCCCTTGGTCTGGGGCATGTCGTGTCCTCTGGATTCTGTGTCTGGGGTGCGGAGCGAGCCGGGTACCCGGGGCTCAGGCCGGTACGCGCCGCCCATTCCATGCTGTCCGAATTCCGCCGGTGCCAGAAAATGACCAAGGCCGGGCCCTCGGCGACTGCCGAGGACCCGGCCTTATTGATCAGGACTTCCGCGGTTTCGCGCCCGGGTTTATCGGTACCGGGCGGGGTTACTCACCACCGGTACCAGCGTGACCTGGAACCGCTAGCCGTAGTACCGCGCATCACGAATCCGAGCAGCCACACCACGAGCACGGCGATCGCCACCCACCACAGCAGTTTCACGGCGAATCCCGCGCCGAAAAGAAGCAGCGCGAGTAACAGGACCAACAGAACAGGAATCACGGTGAATACCTCCTTGCAGCCCGAGTTCCCGAGAATTGCGCCCATATTCCGTCCAGTCGTTGCGAGTTGATGTATGGCAAAGGAATCCAAGAAAAACGATCAAAAGACCCGGCTCACCGTTCTGGTGGCACTCGGCGCCAATCTGCTGATCGCCGTCGCCAAGGCCGTGGGCGGTCTCATCTCCGCGTCGCCCGCGCTGCTTTCGGAGGCCGCGCACTCGGTGGCCGACAGCCTCAATGAGGTGTTCCTGCTGGCCGCGCTGCGCCGCAGCCGCCGGCCGCCGGACCGCAGGCACCCGTTCGGGTACGGCAAGGAGCGGTTCTTCTGGTCGTTGCTCGCCGCCGTCGGGATCTTCGTGATGGGCGGCTGCTTCTCCTTCTTCCAGGGGTTCGAGGCGCTGACGTCGGGCGGCGGTGAGGAGTCCCGCAGCGGGTACGTCGCCGGGCTCGTGGTCCTGGGCGTGGCGCTGCTCGCGGAGGGTGGTTCGCTGCTCCGTGCCGTGCACCAGGCCCGCGTGCAGCCCGGCGACGGGATCGGGGCGGACCCTGCCCTGCGCACGGTCCTCGCGGAGGACGGCACGGCCGTGGTCGGGGTCCTGCTCGCGGCGGGCGGCATGGTGCTGCACATGGTGACGGGCCGGGTCGAGTGGGAGGCGGGCGCGTCGTTCTGCATCGGTCTGCTGCTCGTGTTCGTGGCGTACCGGCTCGGCGCGAGCGCGCGCGGCCAGCTGATCGGCGAGGCCGTCACGCCCGAGCTGCACCGGGGCATCCGGGATCTCCTTGCCGCGCAGCCGGAGATCGATCATGTGGCGGAGCTGCACACGATGCGCCTGGGCATGGACTCGACGCTGGTCGCGGCGCGGATCGATCTGGCGCCGGGCATCGAGAGCGAACGCCTGGAGTTGGTCCTCGAACGCGTCAAGCGGTCCGTGCGGAACCGCTGGCCCGAGGCCGACCACGTGTTCCTGGACGTGGTGGACGCGCCGCAACCGGCGCGCGAGCGGTGACGTGCGGCGGCTCAGATCACCCGGAACAGATCGGCGGCGGTGTGCACGTCCATGAAGTCCTCCACCGAGCGGAGGTTGTCGCACAGTGCGTCCAGGACGGAGTCGGTCGCGGCGGCGCGCGGGGCGCCGACGGCCACACCGAAGAGACGGAAGCCCAGCCGCTGCTTGGCCGCGTTCCAGCCGCGCATCCATTCCTCGCCGACTCCGCAGTCGTCGTCGGTGAGCAGCACGATGTCGCCGCGGGCGCGGGCGGTGTCGGTGAACTCCCGTTCCAGGAGGTCGCGGGCGGCGCCCAGCGGGGCCTCGTAGCTGGTGCCGCCGCCGAGGAAGGTCTCCGCGAAGGCGAGTGTCGCGTCGAGCGACGCGGCCCGGTCCGCGGGGAACCGGTGGACCCGCACCTTGTCGGCGGCCGAGAACAGGATGCCGACGAAATCGCGACCGCCCGCACGCGCCTGGTCGAGCAGGGCGAGCGCGCACGCCTTCGCCCACGCCTCACGGGTGACGCCGCCGGGCCCCGCCTCGTACATGGAGTGCGAGGTGTCCACGCACGCGATGACGGCGCCGCGTCCGGTGGGCTGCTCGCCCCGGCTGTCGTAGAGCATCAGCTCGCGCGCGGCGTAGCGGGCGGCGAACACGGCGCGCAGTGCGGGCACGCCGAGTCCGGCGAGTTCGGAGGGGACGACGCGGGACAGGTCGTCGCCGAGGGTGACGCCGACGAGTTCGCCGGTGGCGTGCTCCACCTTGCGGGCGCGCTCGCCCTCGGCCATCTGCCGGAAGCGGCCGATGAGTTCGGCCCATTCGGCGAGGCGGCCGGTGCGCAGCCGTTCGGCGAGCCGGGCCCGCTCCGCGTACGGCATCCGTTCCAGTTCGCCGGGGCCGAGCCCCCAGGCCCGCATCAGGCTCATCTCCTGGCGCACGGCACGGGATGCCTTCGCGGCGGCGCTGCGGGCGGCGGCGCGGATGCCGGGGCTGCTGGGCGCGCCGGGTGTGCCTGGCGTGTTCGGGGTGTTGTCCGTCGGCGCATCGGCATCGCGCCCGTCGCGGCGCCGCGGTGTCTCGTCCGCCCGCTGGTCCTGCGGCTCACGCTCCAGCACGCTCCGCAGCGCGGGCCCCTGCGCGAGCAGTGCCATGGCGGCCGCGTACGGGTCGCCGACGGTGATCCGGCGCGTCTCCGCGAACTCCGGCGACTCCATGAGCGCGGCGACGAACTCGTGGTTGTCCAGCCGCGAGCGCGCCATCTCCGTACGCTCACGAATCCGCACCCGCGGCTTGTAGGCGGCCAGGAACACATCGGTGAGCAGATCCTGCGCACTCTCGGCGAGCGCACCCAGCTCCGCCGCCAACTCCCTTATACCCACGGCCTGTTCGTACGTGTCTTGCCACGCCATCCGGTCGAAATGGTCCGCTGCGACGCTCGCGTGGGCTTGCGTGGCCGGGTTCAGGGCCGCTCCCCCGCCGCACCCGCGTCGACGCCGAGCGCCTCGGTGAGGACGCGGGCACGGACGGCGCGCTGACGGCCGGTGACCCGGTCGATGGCGGCAGTGGAGCGTCCGGCGCCCGCCGCCTCCGCGCGCAGTTTCTCCAGGCGCTGGCCGGCGGTGGCGAGCTGGTGGTGCGCCTTCTTGATGACCCAGTCGCTCAGCGCCTCGCGGGACTGCCCCGCCATGGCGTCGAGCTGGGTCTCCAGCTCCTCGATGGTGTCGGCGAGGTCGAGCGCCTCCTTGGCGTCGGGGTTGACCAGGTGCAGCACCTCGCGCTCGACGGTGGGGCGCTGGGCGGGCGAGTCCCACAGCACGTGCGTGAGCACCGACAGGTCGGTCTGCGCGACCGCTGCGCGGCCGTCGAGGTACGCGGAGGCCTGGAGCAGGCCGACCGCCTGCCGCCAGCGCCGGTCGGAGGCGACCAGCTCCTTGCGGCGCAGGGCGGCCCGCAGCGTGCACACCGCGTCGACGATCGCGTCGGGGACGTCCACGGCGGGGACGGTCTCCGCCACGGCCCTTTGCAGTTCGGCGAGTTCGACCGTCGTCCGTGCCGGTGTCCCGGAGCGGCCGCCGACGGCGGAGCGGACGAGGGCGGCGAAGTTCGCGGGGTCCTCCAGGTATCCGACCTCGATCCGCACGAGGAGCCGGTCGTAGATCGCGGCGGAGTCCTCGCCCTCGGACAGTTCGTTGCTGGCCGTGATGGCGCCGATCAGCGGGCAGTGGATCGGCGCGCCGCCGTTCTCGGGATGGTAGATCCGCTCGTTGAGGTAGCCCAGCGTCTCGTTGAGGGCCGCGGTGGAGCACTTGAAGATCTCGTCGATGAACGCGATGTGCGCGGTCGTCGCCCGCCCGTCGTAGACCTGCCGGTACTCGCCGCGGGCCAGTGCCGCCACGTCGATGGGGCCGAACATGCGGGTCGGGGCGGTGAACTTGGAGAGCAGGATCTCCCAGTACGCCGCCCCCTCGATCCGGCCCGTGAGCTCGCGGGCCAGCTCGGACTTCGCGGTGCCGGGCGGGCCGAGCACCAGGGAGTGCTGCCCCGCGAGCAGCGCCGTCACCAGGGTCCGTACGACGTCGGCCCGTTCGTAGAAGCGCTCGGACAGCTCGTCGCAGATGGCGCGCAGCCGCTCGGCCGTGTCGTCCCGGCCGCCCGCGTCACCCCGTTCCACCGAGTCGTCCCGCTCCCCCAGCGCGTCCCGCGCGTCCACTGCCGCTCCCCCTGTCCACAAGGCCCCACCGATTTCCCGGTCGGACCCCAAAATACGTCAGTGGCCGCGCTTGCCGACGCCCGGCAGGAACTCCTGCACCTTCGCCTTGAGGCCCTGTTTGACCACGTCGGTGCTCTGCGGGTCGCCCTTGAGGATGGCCTCAGCCGTGGACTCCATCTGCTCCCACGTCGCGTGCGGCGGGATCGGCGGGACGGACGGGTCGGTGCGGAAGTCGACGACGGAGGGCCCGTCGGCGGCGAGCGCCGCGCTCCACGCCTCGGTGACGTCCTCGGGCTTCTCGACGCGGATCCCGGTGAGCCCCAACTGGCGCGCGAACGCAGCGTAGTCCACGTCGGGCAGCTCCTGCGAGGGCAGGAAGGACGGTGAGCCGCCCATGGCGCGCAGCTCCCAGGTCACCTGGTTGAGGTCCTGGTTGTTGAGGACGCCGACGACGAGCCGCTGATCGGTCCAGCGGTTCCGGTACTTGGCGGCGGTGATGAGTTCGGCGAGCCCGTTCATCTGCATCGCGCCGTCGCCGACGAGCGCGACGACGGGCCGGTCGGGGTGCGCGTACTTGGCACCGATCGCGTACGGGACGCCGCAGCCCATGGTGGCGAGCGTGCCGGAGAGGGAGCCCCGCATGGTGCCGCGCATGGTGATGTGTCGGGCGTACCAGTTGGCGGCGGAGCCGGAGTCGGAGGTGAGGATGGTGTCGTCCGGGAGCAGCGGGTCGAGGGCGCGGACGACGTGCTCGGGGTTGATGGGGTCGGCGCTCAGCTCGGCGCGGCGCTCCATGACGTCGTGCCAGCGGCGGATGCTCGCGCACGTCTCGTCGTACCAGTCGCGGGCCTCGTTGCGGTGCAGCAGCGGCAGCAGGCGGCGCAGCGTGGCGCGGGCGTCGCCGACGAGGTTCACCTCGTACGGGTAGCGCATGCCGATCATGTGCGGGTCGATGTCGATCTGGACGCCGCGCGCCTTGCCGTACTCGGGCAGGAACTGCGAGTAGGGGAAGCTGGAGCCGATGGTGAGCAGGGTGTCGCAGTCGCGCATCAGCTCGTAGGAGGGGCGGGTGCCGAGGAGCCCCGACGCGCCGGTGACGTACGGGAGTTCGTCGGAGAGCACGTCCTTGCCGAGCAGTGCCTTGGCCACGCCGGCGCCGAGGAGTTCGGCGACCTCGCACACCTCGTCCCTCGCTCCTGCCGCGCCCTGCCCGACCAGGATCGCCACCTTGTCCCCCGCGTTGAGCACCTCGGCGGCCCGCTCGACGGCCTCCTGCGCGGGTTCGGCCGTCCACGAGCTGCGGTCGAGGCTGGACGGCACCATCTTGAAGGCGTGCGGCGGCGCGGTGTGGTCGAGTTCCTGCACGTCACCGGGGATGATCACGGCGGTGGGGGCGCGGCGGGCGGTCGCGGTGCGGATGGCCCGGTCGAGGACGTTGGGCAGCTGCTCGGGGACGTTGACGGTCTCGACGAAGTCGGAGGCGACGTCCTTGTACAGCGTGTGCAGGTCGACTTCCTGCTGGTAGCTGCCGCCCATGGCGCTGCGGGCGGTCTGCCCGACGATGGCGACGACCGGCACGTGGTCGAGCTTGGCGTCGTACAGGCCGTTCAGGAGGTGGATCGCTCCCGGCCCCGAGGTGGCGACGCAGACGCCGACGCGGCCGCTGAACTTCGCGTAGCCGACCGCTTCGAAGGCGGCCATCTCCTCGTGCCGGGCCTGGACGAACTCGGGCCGGTTGTCGGCGCGGCCCCAGGCGGCGAGCAGTCCGTTGATGCCGTCGCCGGGGTAGCCGAAGACCTGTTCCACGCCCCAGGCGCGCAGTCGGTCGAGTACGTGGTCGGCGACCTTGATGCTCATGCCGGGACCTTTCGGTTCGGGGACGGCTGCCGCGGTCCGGGTGACCCGCCCACGGGCACGGAAACCCGGTTGGCGGCGGCGTCGCGGGGTACTCGGTGGGGCGACGCGCGCCAGGGGGTGCGCCGGAGGAGGAGTTATGAGTCTGGTGCGGGCAGGGGTTCTGGTCCTGGACTGCACGGAGCCGGAGGAACTCGCCGAGTTCTACCGGACGTTGCTGGACGGCGAGATCCAGACGTCTCCCGGCAGCAACCGCATCGAGGTCGTCGGCGAACAGGGCCTACGGATGGCCTTCCGCCGCGACCTGAACGCTGCTCCGCCCAGCTGGCCGCGCCCCGACGACTCGCAGCAGGCCCATCTCGACCTCCTCGTGGACCAGGGGGACCTGGACGAGGTGGAGCGCCTGCTCATCGACCTGGGCGCCCGTCCGTTGGAGACCCGTGGCGCCCGCGGCCCGAACGAGACGCGGCTGTACTCCGACCCCGCCGGACACCCGTTCGCGACGCACTGCGCGCGGCATCCGTTGCCGAAGACCGGCTGAGCGGGCCACGGGAGAGCTCTGCGCACCGCGTCTACAAAACCGTCTACTGATGAACTCGACTGTTTTCCGTAGGAATTCGGTCGGAAAGGTATCCGATCATGAACACGAAGGAGCGCGCTCCGCACCCGGCAGAGACCAAGCGCGAGGTCAAGGGCGGGATCCGCACCTGCCGCCCCGCGCGCGGCGACGGGCGTGACCCCTCGGGCAGTGTCAACGACCGCGACACGGAGTGGAATCTGGTGCGCGGAGAGGACTGAGCGAGGCCTTCCCTCCGGTTGATACGGGCATATGCTGTCGGTGCCGACGAGGGGAGGCACCAGGCGATGCCCACCGTTGTTCGACCAAGAATCCTCGTCGTCGACGACCGCGACGACACCCTGTTCGCGATGGAGAGTGCGCTCGCCCCGCTGGGCTACCCCGTGGACCGGGCCAGGACCGGGGACGAGGCCCTCAAGGCCGTGCTGCGCGGCGGCATCGGCCTGGTGCTGCTCGACGCGCTGATGCCCGACGTCAGCGGCTTCGAGGTCGCCCACTACATGACGCGCCTGGAGCAGACGCAGGACATCCCGATCATGATCGTCACCGGCGCGGGCCAGGACACCACGCTCGCCTCCAAGGCCTTCGAACTGGGCGTCGCCGACTATGTGGTGAAGCCGGTCGAGCCCTGGGTGATGCGGACGAAGGTCCGCTATCTGTACGAGACGAGCCTACGCATGCAGGCTCTGCGCGAGCGCCTTCGAGCGTATGAGAACGGTGGCGACGACAAGCCCGCGCCACCGGCGCACGCCGTCCAGGACCATCCCCTGTCACGCCCCGCCTGACCTGCTCTTTCAGTACTGGGTGGCCATGGTCACACCGGCGCGAGGACTTTCGGCCCGAAACTCGGTTGTAGAGTACAACTGCACCACGAGTTGTAAAAGCCAACCGATTCGTTCCGTGGAGGTCCTGCCCATGAGCGGCACGCGCGAGCCCGCGCTGCGCCACGTCCTGACGCATCTGCTCACCCCGCTCCTGATGTGCGTCGGCATGGGCCTCGCCTATCTCGGCGCCTTCGCCTCGCCCGAGCCGCACCACATGCCGATCGCCGTCGTCGGCTCCGGGCCCGAGGCGAAGGTCTTCGCGCAGACCGTGAAGGACAAGGCGGGCGACGCGCTCGACGTCCGCACGCTCGACTCCCGCTCGGCCGCCGTCGACCGGCTGAAGACGCGGGACATCGACGGCGCCTACGTCCTCGGCGACGGGAAGCCCGAGCTGATCGTGGCCTCCGCCGGGTCCGACACCACCGTCTCCGCCGTCGAGAAGATCTTCACGCCCGTCGCCGCCCAGCAGGGCGCGCCGCTGAAGGTGACGGACGTGGCTCCGACGGTCGACGACGATCCGACGGGCCAGGGACTGTTCTTCCTCCTCGTCGCGGTCAGCATCGGCTCGTACGCCTCGGTCGCGGTGATCGGCGGCGCGGGCGGGGTGCTGCGGATGCGCACCCGCGCGCTGCTGGTCGTCGGCGCGTCCGGTGTGGTCAGCCTGATCGGGGCGGCGTTCGCGGGCCCGGTCTTCCATCTCGCGCACAGCCACCTGTGGGGCCTGTGGGGCATGACGTGGCTGTACTCGGCGGGCGTGCTGCTGATCGGCGTAGGACTGCACACGTTCCTGAAGAAGTGGACGACGCTCGGCGTCATGGTGCTGTTCGTGATGCTGAACTTCACCAGTTCCGGCGGGATCTTCCGGCCCGAGCTGCAGAACGGCTTCTTCGCGAGCCTGCACGGCTTCTGGAACGGCGCCGGATACGTCGAGGGGGCCCGCAACCTCCTGTACTTCGGCGGGCACGATCTGGCGCGCAATCTCTGGACGCTCGCGGCCTGGCTGCTCGTGGGCGCGGCCATGATCGCGGTCGCGGGCCTCGCCGAGCGCCGCCGCAGGGCTCCCGGGATCGAGGAGCCGGCCCCAGCGCACATGCACAAGCGGGAGGTCGTGCGCGACCAGGAGCAGGAAGAGGAGATGGAGGAGGCCGTGGGCGTCTGACCCCGCCCACTCCCCCATCCGCGTACGGCGAGGGCCCCGCTGCATCCAGCGGGGCCCTCGCCGTATGCGCAGCGCTGTCGGTCACACCCCGGCGGGGATGTCCTTCGCCCGCTTGCGGACGGCGAACGACGTGCCGATTTCCACGAAGCCGACCACGATCAGCCAGATGCCGGTGACCAGCGTGAGGACCGCCAGGGTCTCGAACGGCGACACGATCAGCACGATGCCGGCGAGCGCGGTGACGACGCCGAGGAAGACCTGCCAGCCGCGGGCGGGCATGGCCGGGTCGGAGGCCGCGGCGACGGTCTGCGTGATGCCGCGGAACAGCCAGCCGATGCCGATCCACAGGGCGAGCAGCAGCGTCGACTCCATCGCCCCGCGGAAACAGAACAGGCCGAGCAGCACCGACAGGGCGCCGCTGATGAAGCCGATGACGCGCATCCCGGCCGTCGCGTGCGTGCCGAACGCGGCGACGAGCTGGAAGATGCCGCTCACCAGCAGGTACACGCCGAACAGGACGCCCGCCACGCGCAGCGATACGCCCGGCCAGATCAGCACGAGCAGGCCGAGGATGACCGAGGCGGCGCCCATGAGCAGCACGGCCTGCCAGGCGGACTGCGCGAGCCTGCCGAGCGGGCCCTGTCCTGGCCGGGGTTCGCCGCCGGCCGTCCGGTGGGGAGTCTGCGGGTCGTACGGTGCTTGGGTCATGCTCGACTGTCCCTACGGGAGACCCGGCGCCGCCATCGCGCGTGGGCCGAACGGATGACGTCAGGCGCTGTCGCCCGCCGCCTCGGCCTTGTGCCGCACGGAGCACACCAGCGCGTCGTTCTGCACGTCCGCGACGATCGTGTCGCCCTTGTCGGCCTCGCCGCTGAGCATCAGTGACGCGAGCCGGTTGTCGAGTTCGCTCTGGATGGTGCGGCGCAGCGGGCGCGCCCCGAACTCCGGCTGGTGCCCGTGCGCGACGAGCAGCTTCTTCGCCGCGTCCGTGACCTCCAGGGTGAGTCCCTGGGCGTGGACGCGGCGCTTGCTGTTGTCGAGGAGGTGGTCGACGATCTCGCCGAGGTCGTCCTGGGTGAGGCCGTGGAACAGGATGATGTCGTCGATACGGTTGAGGAACTCCGGCAGGAACCGGCCGCGCAGGTCCTCCATCAACGAGTCCTTGATCTCGGAGACGTCGCCGTGGTGGGCGAGGATCCGCTGCGCCCCGATGTTCGACGTCATGATGACGACGCAGTTGCGGAAGTCGACGGTCCGGCCCTGCGAGTCGGTGAGCCGGCCGTCGTCGAGAACTTGGAGCAGCGTGTTGAAGACGTCGGGGTGGGCCTTCTCGACCTCGTCGAAGAGCAGCACGCTGTACGGCTGGCGGCGGACCTTCTCGGTGAGCTGTCCTGCCTCGTCGTGGCCCACGTATCCGGGCGGCGCGCCGACGAGCCGGGAGACCGTGTGCTTCTCCTGGAACTCGCTCATGTCGAAGCGGACCATACGGTTCTCGTCGCCGAACAGCAGTTCCGCGAGCGCCTTGGCGAGCTCGGTCTTGCCGACGCCGGTCGGGCCGAGGAAGAGGAAGGAGCCGACGGGCCGGTTCGGGTCGCCCATGCCCGCGCGATTGCGGCGCACGGCCTCCGAGACGGCCGTCACCGCCTCCTCCTGGCCGACGACCCGGTCGTGCAGCGCGTCCTCCAGCTTGAGCAGCTTCTCCTTCTCGGTGGCGGTGAGCTGCGAGACGGGGATGCCGGTGCGGCGCGAGACGACGTCGGCGATGTCGGACGCCGTCACCTCGACGACGCCCTCGCGGCGCTCCTCGATCCCGGCGAGCTCGCCCTCCGCGTCGCTGATCTGCTTCTTCAGCTCCGAGGCCTTCTCGAAGTCCTCTCCGGCGACGGCCTGGTCCTTCTCGCGGCGCAGCTTGGCGATCCGGTCCTCGCGGCTGACGACCTCGGTGGAGCGTCCGGTGCTGCGCAGCCGGACCCGGGCGCCGGCCTGGTCCATGATGTCGATGGCCTTGTCGGGCAGGAACCGGTCGCTGATGTAGCGGTCGGACAGCTCCGCCGCCGCGGCCAGCGCGCCGTCCCCGAAGCGGACCTGGTGGTGCGCCTCGTAGGCGTCGCGCAGCCCCTCCAGGATCTGCACGGTCTCCTCGACGCTGGGCTCGGGGATGGTCACCGGCTGGAAGCGGCGCTCCAGGGCCGGGTCCTTCTCCACGTACTTGCGGTACTCGTCGATGGTGGTGGCGCCGACGACGTGCAATTCGCCGCGGGCCAGCGCCGGCTTGAGCATGTTGCCCGCGTCCATGGACCCCTCGCCGGTGGCGCCCGCGCCGACGACGGTGTGCAGCTCGTCGATGAACAGGATGACGTCGCCGCCCGCGTTCTGGACGTCCTCGATGACCTTCTTCAGGCGCTCCTCGAACTGGCCGCGATACTGCGCCCCGGCCACCATCCCGGACAGGTCGAGGGCGACGACCCGCTTGTCCTTGAGGGTGTCGGGCACCTCCCCCGCGACGACGCGCTGCGCGAGGCCCTCGACGATGGCGGTCTTGCCGACGCCGGGCTCGCCGATCAGCACGGGGTTGTTCTTGGAGCGCCGGGAGAGGATCTCCACGGTCTGCTCGATCTCCTCGGCCCTGCCGACCACCGGGTCGAGCTTGCCCGCCTTGGCCTCCTCAGTGAGGTCGCGGCCGAACTCGTCGAGGGTGGGTGTGTCGCTGCCGGCGCCACTCGCGGCGCCGGACGTGGCCGGCACCCCGTCCGCGCGGGCCGCGGTGTCGGCGGCGCCGCGCGTCCGGTCGACGTCCACGCCCCGGGCGCGCAGCAGCCGTGCGGCGCCCGCGTCCGGGTCGTCGAGGAGGGCGCCCAGGATGTGCTCGGGCCCGATGTACGAGACCCCGGCGGCTTGGGAGCGGGCGTGGGCCGCGGCGAGGGTGCGCTTGGCGGCCGGGGTGAGTCCCGGTTCGGAGGACGGTTCGCCGCTCTCCCCCGGCAGGACCCTCTCGATGGTGGCGGCGAGCGCGTCGGGGTCGGCGCCGGACTGCGCGAGCAGCGTGCGCGCCGGGTCGACCTGGGTTGCCGCCCAGAGCAAATGCTCGGTGTCGAGGTCCGAACTGCCGTCCTCGGCGGCCTTGTTGGTGGCCCGTCCGATCAGCTCGCGCGCCGAGTCCGTCAGCAGCCGCCCGATGGGCACCCGCTGCACCTGCGGCGGCGCGGAGCCCGGCGACATGCCGAAGAAGCGGTTGATCAGCTCTCCGAAGGGGTCGGGCGAACCGAAGGGGGTTCCGAAGGACATCGACATGGCGGGATCTCCCGGTGGACGTCACGGCAACACCCATCACTCAAGCAACACCTCGCCCACTACGCAAAGCGGGGGAAAGCAGCACAATGGGGCCATGACCGCAAATCATGGCTCAGACCGCTTCGCCGTCCGCCGGGTCTACGATCCGCCCGCCCCGGCCGACGGCACGCGCCTGCTGGTCGACCGGCTCTGGCCGCGCGGGGTGTCGAAGGAGCGCGCCGACGTCGACGAGTGGCTCAAGGAGATCGCGCCGTCGAAGGAGCTGCGCTCCTGGTACCACGAGGACAAGGCGGACCGGTACGACGCGTTCGCCGAGCGCTACGCGGCGGAGCTGGCCGAACCGGAGCGCGCGGATCTCGTGGACCGGGTGCGCGAGCTGGCGACGCACGGCCGGGTGACGCTCGTGACGTCGGTGAAGGACATCGAGCGCAGCCATGTCCCGGTGCTGCTGCGCCACCTCGAAGAGGGCTGAGCCCCGCTCAGGCGGCGAGGCAGACGGTGCCCTGCGCGCCCTGACCGGACGCCGTCACGCTGCTCGTGGAGACCAGCCGCACCGGCCGCACCACCGCCGCCAACTCCCGCTGCGCCAGGGCGAGTACGTCGAAGAGCCCGAGACCGAGCGCCCCGGCCACCGCGGCGAGCATCTCCGACGAGGCCTCCTTGCGCCCGCGCTCGACCTCCGACAGGTAGGGCATCGAGATCCCGGCGACGTCCGCGACGTCCTGCAGCGTCCGCCCCTGGGCCCGCCTGCGCCGCCGCAGCACACCGCCCACGACGTCGCGCCACAGGGGCTCCTGGACCTGCGGGGGACGGGGGCGGCGGCTCTCCTGGATGCTCATCGGCCCACCATAGGGGCGCGCGTGGCGGTCGCGCCCCGCACTTCGCCCACGGCGATATCGCTCAGCTCCGGTCCCGCTCGTGGCGCAGCAGCACGACGCCGTTGCCGAACGTATGGGTCTCTTCAAGGCGCAGCGGGCGCTCGGCGAAGGTCTCGCCGCGGTGGAACATGGGGGTGCCGGCGCCGATCAGGACCGGGTGGACGTAGACCCGGAACTCGTCCACGAGATCGTGCTCCAGGAAGGTCCGCGCGAGGTTCGCCCCGTCGATGACCAGATCGCCGCCGGGCTGTTCCTTGAGAGCGCGGATCGCCTCGGGGGCCACCTCGTTCATGACGGTGGTGTGCCACTCGCCCGGCCCCGGTGGGAGGGTCCGGGAGAACACGATCTTCGGCATCTCGCGCCACAGGCCCGCGAATTCGACGGTGACGGGCGAGGCCTCGGGGTCCTTGTCGGCCATGGGCCAGTAGCCGGCCATCAGCTCGTGCGTGACGCGTCCGCTGAGGAAGCCGCCGAAGGTCCGGCACAGGTCGTTCATGTGCTGGTGCAGTTCGTCGTCGATCCGGTGCCAGCCGATGTCCCGGTCGGGGCTCTGCATGAAGCCGTCCAGGGACATGCCCATCATAAAAACGATCTTGCGCATTGCGGGTCGCCTCTCGCCGTCGGCCGTCAACCGCGCTCCCAGTCGCACGGAGGTGAGGGGCAAGCGTGCGCGTCGTGTTCCTTCAGGGCCACGCTCACCAGACTCAGCAACAGCTGCACATCCGTGTCGCACTCCAGGAGCACGGTAATCCAGGAGGCTCCCGGTTGCACGCGGATGGCGCTGTTGTGTCGGAGCTGGGGCAGCAGTCGCTGCACGGCCGACGACGTCAGGTACAGATCGGCGCAGTCGTCGGCGTGGAAGTGCACGAGATCGTGGCCCGCCGCGCGAAAGGCGTGCCCAACCGAGCACCGGGGCGGGCCACTTACCAGGTTCGGCCATGTTCCGAGCTCGGTCATGGCGCGCTGGGCCGCGGTCATGCCTCCATCCTCGCGCACGCTTCACCTGGAGGACCACCCCCATCCACCGGGCGGTTACAGCGGGCCCGAGCCGACGAGTTGGCCGCCGTCGACGACGAGGGTCTCGCCGGTGATCCAGCGGGCGCCGTCCCCGGCGAGGAAGGCGACGGCCTCGCCGATGTCGTCGGGTTCGCCGATCCGGCCGAGCGGCGTGGCGCCCGCGACCGCGTCCTCGTTGTCCTGCCAGAGCGCTTCGGCGAGGCGGGTGCGCACGACGCCGGGCGCGATGGCGTTGACGCGTACCTTCGGGCCGAGTTCCAGGGCGAGGTGCTTGGTGAGGTGGATGAGGGCGGCCTTCGAGACGTGGTAGATCCCGACGTCCTTGGCGACCGAAAGCCCGCCGATGGAGGCCGTGTTGACGACCGCGCCGCCGTGCTCGCCCATCCACGCCTTCACCGCGAGCGACGTCCACAGGATCGGCGCCCACAGGTTGACGTCCATGGTCTTGGCGAAGCGGGCGTGGTCCTGGTCGACGATCGGCCCGTACGCCGGGTTCGTACCGGCGTTGTTGACGAGGATGTCGAGGCGGCCGTAGGTCGCCACGACGTGGTCGACGCAGGCGCGCGCCGCGTCCTCGTCGGTGGCGTGCGCCCCGACCCCCTCGACGCCGTCGCCGAGCTCGCGCGCCGCCGCTCGGGCGCGCTCCTCGTCGCGGGAGGTGACGACGACGCGGGCGCCGCGGTCGCGCAGGGCGCCGGCGGCCGCGAGGCCGATGCCCCGCGACGCGCCGGTGACGAGCGCGACCCGCCCTTCCAGGGATGCCTCCGGGGAGTTCCCGGGAGAGGTCGCTGGAGGGGTCACGTCACTTCTCACCCCGCTCCTTCTGGCGGCGGCGCAGCTCGCGCCGGGCGATGGTCCGCTTGTGCACCTCGTCGGGGCCGTCGGCCAGGCGCAGCGTGCGCAGGTGCGCGTACATGCTGGCGAGCGGGAAGTCGTCGGAGACGCCGCCGCCGCCGTGCACCTGGATGGCGCGGTCGACGACCTTGAGGGCGACGTTCGGCGCGGCGACCTTGATCGCGGCGATCTCGGTGCGGGCTTCCTTGTTGCCGACGGTGTCCATCAGGTAGGCGGCCTTGAGGGTGAGCAGGCGCGCCATGTCGATCTCGATGCGGGCCTCGGCGATCCAGTCCTGGATGTTGCCGCGGTCGGCGACCGGGGAGCCGAAGGTCGTCCGGGACTGGGCGCGGTCGATCATCAGGTCGAGGGCGCGCTCGGCCATGCCGATGGAGCGCATGCAGTGGTGGATGCGGCCGGGGCCGAGCCGGGCCTGGCTGATCATGAACCCGTCGCCCTCGCCGGAGAGCAGGGCGGTGGCCGGGACCCGTACGTTCTCGAAGAGCACCTCGGCGTGGCCCTCGCGGTCCTGGTAGCCGAAGACGGGCAGTCCGCGCACGATCGTGACGCCGGGGGTGTCGATCGGTACGACCATCATCGACTGCTGGCGGAAGGCGGGCCCGTCGGGGTCCGTCTTGCCCATGACGATGAGGACCTTGCAGTTCGGGTGCAGGGCGTTGGACGTCCACCACTTGCGGCCGTTGAGCACGTAGTCGTCGCCGTCGCGCTCCATCCGCATCTGGATGTTGCTGGCGTCGGAGCTGGCCACGGCGGGCTCGGTCATGGCGAACGCGGAGGCGATCTCACCGTTGAGGAGCGGCTTGAGCCACTTCTCCTTGTGCTCCTCGGTGCCGAAGAGGGTGAGCACCTCCATGTTGCCGGTGTCGGGCGCGTTGCAGTTCGTGGCCTCGGGGGCCAGGCCCGCGCTGCGGCCCATGATCTCGGCGAGCGGCGCGTACTCGAGGTTGGTGAGTCCGGGGCCCCACTCGGGGTGCGGGTGGAAGAGGTTCCACAGTCCACGCTTCTTCGCCTCGGTCTTCAGCTCCTCGATGACCGGCGGGTGGAAGTGCGGGTCGCCGGACTCGGCCATCTGCGCGGCGTAGACCTGCTCGGCGGGGTAGATGTGCTCGTCCATGAAGGCGAGCAGCTTCTCCTGGTATTCCTTGCCCCTGGCGGTCTGTTCGTACACGGGTCGGTTCCTCCCAAGTCTTGTCTTACGGTGTCACACGCGGCCCGACACACCCAGCAGGCGGTCGAGTTCGGCGGCGGTCGTGGCGGCGTCGCGGTGCACGACCCCGGCGATGCCGATGCGGGCCGCGGACGTGATGTTCTGTTCCAGGTCGTCGACCATGACGGTCTGTTCGGGGGCGACGCCGAGGCGTTCGCAGGCGATGGCGTAGGCGCGCCGCGAGGGTTTGCGGACGCCGATCTCGCCGGAGATGGTGACGGCGTCGAACAGGGCGGGCAGGTCGAAGCCCGCGTAGCAGTCGTCGCCGAGGGAGTTGGAGAGCAGGCCGACGCGGTGTCCTTCGGCGCGCAGCTTCGCGACGAGGGCGACCATGTCCGGGTCGGGGCGCAGCCCGGCCTGCATGCGGGTGACGAGTCCGGGCGCCTCGACGTCGGCGCCGTGGGCGCGCAGCCGCGCGGCGAAGCCCTCCTCGAACGCGGACTGCCCGATGAGCCCCTTCTCGTGCTCGACGAGCAGGGCGCTGCTCTCCTTGTCGTGCGTCAGCAGCCGCAGCAACAGGCCGGGCTCGCCCGTGAGTTCGCGCCCCAGGTCCTCGAAGGCGTCGACGAGGCTCGTGGTGAGCACGCCGCCGAAGTCGAAGAGGACGGCGTCGCGGGCGGTCATCGCACGGACTTCTGGTAGCGGCGCATGCCGCGCAGCCACCGGTCGTAATCGCTCCCCTTGTGGCGGTAGAAGTCGAGCACCTGCGGGTGCGGCAGCACGAGGAAGCGCTCGTCGCCGACGGCCGCGACCACCTCGTCGGCGACGTCGAGCGGCTTGAGCAGGTTCCCGGCGTCGAGGACGGCGCGGGCTGCGGCCTGCTCGGTGGGGTCGGAGGAGCGGGTGCCCGCCATGAGCAGTTCGGTGTCGACGCCCTGCGGGCACAGGCAGCTGACGCGCACGCCCTGGTCCCCGTACGTGACCGAGAGCCATTCGGCGAAGGCGACGGCGGCGTGCTTGCTGACGGAGTACGTGGCCGAGCCGATCTGCGTGAGCAGGCCCGCGGCCGATGCGGTGGAGAAGAAGTAGCCCTCGCCGCGCTCCGCCCAGCCGGGCACGAGGAGCTTCGCGGCGCGCACATGCGCCCTCACGTTGATGTCGAGCGCGCGGTCCCACTCCTCCTCGCTCGCCTCGAGTCCGGCGCCGCCGCCGATCCCGGCGTTGGCGAAATACAGGTCGACGGGCCCGAAGCTCTCCTGCGCCACCGCGACGAGGCCGCGCAGGTGCTGGGTGTCCCCCGCGTCCCCGGCCCGGCCGGCGACGCGCTCCCCGTGGGTCTCGGCGAGCCGCTCGACCGTGGCGTCGAGGCGGGTGGCATCGAGGTCGGTGAGCAGCACACCGCGGGCGCCGGCCTCCAGGAGGCGCTGGGCGACGGCGGCGCCGATGCCGCCCGCGGCTCCGGTCACGATCGCGACCCTGTCGTTGATCAACATCCCGCTGTCCGCTCCTTCGCTTCCCTACGTCCCACCCGGTGCGTGGCACTCACCGTACTTGAATCCGACGTCAAGTTCTAGAGATTCCTGAGCGGCGGGGAGGTCGCGCAGGTCACACCCGTCCGCCGGTGACGACGGCCGGGTCGATGGCACGCTTGAGGATCTTTCCGGTGGCCCCCTTCGGCAACGTGTCGACCACGGCCAGCAGATGGGGCACCTTGTAGGCGGAGAGCCGCTCCTTGGCCCAGGCCCGCAACTCCTGTACGTCGAGCGTGGCGCCGGGGCGCAGGGCGACGACGGCCGCGACCTCCTCGCCGTAGTGCGGGTCGGGCACTCCGATGACGGCGGCCTCGACGATGTCGGGGTGCTCGTACAGCACCTCCTCGACCTCGCGCGGGTAGACGTTGTATCCGCCGCGGATGACGAGGTCCTTCTTGCGGTCGACGATCCGCAGATCGCCCTCGGCGTCGAGGGAGCCGAGGTCTCCGGTGCGCAGCCAGCCGTCGGCGTCGAGGGTCTCCCCGGTCGCGTCGGGCCGGTTCCAGTACCCCTTCATCACGACGGGCCCCTTGATGTGCACCTCCCCCACCTCGCCGGGCGGCAGTTCTTCGCCCTCCTCGTCACGCACGGAGACCGCGCAGCCCGGCAGCGCGCGCCCCACAGTGCCCGGACTCGCCGGTTCGCCCGCGAGATGGCAGGTCGCGGCGCCGGTGGTCTCGGTGAGGCCGTACCCCTCGACGATCGTGCACCCGAACCGCTCCTCGAAGGCCCGCATGACCTCGACCGGCAGGGACGCCCCGCCGGAGGAGGCGAGGCGCAGCCCCGCGAAGTCGGCCTGCCCGCCGTCGCCGGTCTCGCGCAGCAGCGCGTTCCACATGGTCGGCACGCCGGCGATGAAGGTGGGCCGGTCGCGCCGGATGAGCGTCACCATGACTTGGGGGTCGAACCGTTCGAGCAGGGTGAGCGAGCCGCCCGCGTGCATCGTGGTGCCCATGACGCAGGCCTGCCCGAACACGTGGAACAGCGGCAGCCCGGTGACGGCCCGGTCGTCGGCCCCGATGGCGTGGATGTCACAGAAGATCGCGGCACACGATTCGAGGTTCCCGTGGGTGAGCTGTGCGCCCTTGGGACGGCCCGTGGTGCCCGAGGTGTAGAGCAGGGCGGCGGTGTCGTGGGGATCGACGGGGTGCGGATCGGGCGTGGCGGATGCGGGCGCGATCCCGGCGAGTCCTTCGCTCAACTCCACGAACGCCACGCCCAGTTCCTCGGCCGTGCTCCGGGCCACCGGGGCGAGCGCGGTCCACGCCAGCACGAGCCGCACGCCCGCGTCCCGCCCCATGTACGTCAACTCGCGCTCGGTCGCCATGGTGTTGGCCGTGACCGCGACGGCACCCGAGGCAAGGACCCCGTAGTACGCCATGGCGAACTCCGGCACGGACGGCGCGACGAGCAGCACCCGGTCACCGGGGCGGACGCCGCACGAGCCCAGCAACTCCCGTACGGCAGCGGCACGCTCACGCACCTGCCCGTACGTCCAGGCGCCCTCCGCCGAACCGCGCAACGCGATCCGGTCCGGGGCGGTGGAGGCGTGAGTCCAGACGGGCGCGGAGGCATTGGGCATGCGGGACCTTTCGTATGCAGTACGGCGGGCGAAATCAAGCCCGCCTTTCGAACGAGAGCCCGCGGGGTCCGGGGCAGAGCCCCGCGACCGCACACCGGGGTGACCGCAACGAACACTCAGGCCGACCCGAGCGGCCGGAACTTCGGCTCCCGCCCCTCCAGATAACTGGTCACACCCTCCGCCGCGTCGGGCCGCCCGAACGACTCCTCCATGAGCGCCTCCGCCTGCCGCGCCGCCGTCTCGAAGTCCGTGTCGAACGCCGCGCCGAGCTGCTGCTTCATCACGCTCATCGACGTCGGCGAACACCAGGTCGCCAGCTCCGTGGCGTAGGCGACGGCCTCGTCGAGCAACTGCTCCCGCTCCACGACCCGGTTCACGAGCCCCATCTCGTACGCCTCCGTGCCGCGCACGACCCGCCCCGAGAACAGCAGGTCCGCCGCGCGTGCGGGCCCGACGAGCCGGGGCAGCAGCCATGCGACCCCGTACTCGGCGATCAGCCCGCGACGCGCGAACGACGTGGTGAACTTGGCGTCCGGTGTGCTGAACCGGATGTCGAAGTACAGCGCCTCCACGAAGCCGAGACCCGCCGCCGCACCATTGATCGCGCCGATCAGCGGCTTGCGCAGACTGAGCGGGAACCAGCGGGGCCGCTCCCGCTTCGGCCGTTCCTCGGTCGCGGCGTCGGCGGAGCCGATCCGTTGCAGCTCCGCCATGTCGGCGCCCGCGCAGAACCCGCGGCCCGCTCCGGTGACGACGACCGCACGTACCTCGGGGTCGGCCTCGGCCTCGTCGAGGAGTTCGAAGTAGCGGTCCTCCAGCTCGTTGGTCCAGGCGTTGAGCCGGTCGGGGCGGTTGAGCGTCACGACGGTCACGGCGCCGCGCCGCTCGGCGTACGCCAGGTCCTGGTCGGTCGTCGTCACGGTCGCGCTCCTTCCACGGCGCCGGGCACCGCTGTCGGGTCCTCGCGCACCTCGCGCGGGTTGGTCTCGCGCAGCACCCAGGCGCTGCCGAAGGTGAGCAGGCCCATCACCGCGACGAACACGGACACCCAGGTGGTGCCGCCGGTGCCGCCGATGATCGCGGTCATGATGAGCGGGGTGCCGCCGCTGATGGTGAGGGCGGCGATCTGGTAGGCGAGCGAGGCACCGGAGTAGCGCACGCGCGGCTCGAAGAGTTCACCGATGTAGGCGGCGAGCGGCCCGTACGTGAGGGACTGACCGAAGCCGCCGATCAGGACGGCGACGCCGAGCCACAGCAGCGAACCGGTGTTGACCAGCCAGAAGTAGGGGAACGCCCAGAGCACGATGATGGCCGCGCCGACGAGCACGGCGGGCCGCCGTCCGACCCGGTCGGACAGCCATCCCGCCCACAGCACGAACACGGCGCCGACCGCGGTCACCGGGAGGGCCACCAGGAGGATGGAGTCCTTGTCGAGGCCGAGGTGCTCGGCGGCGTAGCTGATGACACCCGCGATGCTGATGTAGAAGAGGCAGTTGGTGCCGGCGAGGAGTCCGGCCGCGAGCAGCACGGTGCGCCACTTGGTGCGGAGCACCTCGACGACGGGCGCCCGCGCCACCTTCTCCTTCTCGCTCTTCGCGGCGGCCTGCTCGGCCATGGCCCGGAACTCGGGCGAGTCCTCGACCTTGTTCTGCACGTACATCACGACGGGCAGCAGCACCGCGCTCACCAGGAACGGGATGCGCCAGCCCCAGCTCATGAACGCCTCGTCCGAGGTGACGGCGCTCGCGAGGAGGAAGACACCGTTGCCGAGGAACACGCCGAGCGAGACACCCATCTGTCCGAAGGTGCCCGCGTATCCCTTGCGTTTGGGTGAGGCGGACTCGGTGAGCAGGAGCGCGATGCCGCCCCACTGGGCGCCGCAGGCGAGTCCCTGGACGAAGCGGAGCAGCACGAGGAGCACGGGCGCCGCCGCGCCCATGACCCCGGCGCCCGGCAGGCAGCCGATGAGGAACGTACAGGCGCCCATCAGGGCCATGGACAGGACGACCATCGCCTTGCGGCCGTGCCGGTCGCCGAGGTGTCCCGCGACGACGCCGCCGATCGGCCGGGCGACGAAGCCCGCCCAGAACGTGCTGAACGACAGCAGGGTGCCGGTCAGCGCCGAGGACTCGGGGAAGAACACTGCGGGGAAGACCAGCGCGGCGGCCGTCCCGTAGAGAAAGAAGTCGTACCACTCGATGGAACTTCCGATGAGACCCGCGGCAAGCAGCTTGCCCGAGGCGCGCGCCGGAGGTGTCTCGGCGGCTGCCTGCTCGGAGCCTTTTCGGGGCTGTGCGGTGGGCGGATTCACGTGCGGTGCTCCTCCGTCGTCCGAACATGTCACGACCGCTGCGGCCCTGCGGCCGACCCCTGTATATTTGAACCCAACGTCAACTTCAATACCTTGAACACGCCCTTGAACAGGGACTGTTCCAGTTGTTACCCGAAGCCGACATCGAGGAGTTGCCCCAGTGAATGCCCCCGCGGCCGTGACCGAGTGGAACCGCGTGACCTCACGGCAGGTCGACGTGAACGGGATCTCGCTGCGTGTCTTCGAGCACGGACCGGCCGATGCGGACAAGCCGCTGGTGGTGCTCTGCCACGGCTTTCCCGAGCTGGCGTTCTCCTGGCGCCACCAGGTGCTCGCGCTCGGTGCGGCCGGGTACCGGGTGCTCGCCCCGGACATGCGCGGGTTCGGTGGGAGTTCCCGGCCCACGGACCCGGACGCGTACGACACGCTGACCGTCTGCGCCGATCTCGTCGGGCTGCTCGACGCCGTGGGCGCGGACGACGCGGTGTTCGTGGGGCACGACTGGGGTGCGCAGGTGGTGTGGCAGCTGGCCCTGGCACACCCGGAGCGGGTGCGGGGCGTGGTGGGGATGAGCGTGCCGGTGGCCCCGCGCTCCCCCGTGGCGCCGATGCCGGTGATGCGCCGGCGGCTCGGCGACGCGTTCTACATGGTGTGGTTCCAGGAGCCGGGTGTCGCCGACCACGCCCTCGCGCAGAACGTGCGCAGGACGCTGGTGACGCGGGAGATCTGGTCGGCCGAGTGGGCCGAGCGCCCGGACGAGAAGTTCCCGCCGCCGTCCTGGCTGAGCGAGGAGGAACTCGCCTACTACGTGGAGGAGTTCGAGCGGACCGGGTTCACGGGCGGACTGAACTACTACCGGAACATGGACCGCACCTGGGAGCTGACGGAGCACCTGGCCGGGCGCACCATCGACTGCCCCTCGCTTTTCGTCACCGGATCGGCGGACCCGGTGGGCCGGTTCATGCCCGCCGACCGGCTGGAGGAGGTGCTCACCGATCTGCGCGGGCGTGTCGTGCTCGACGGCGCGGGACACTGGATCCAGCAGGAACGGGCCGGTGCGGTCAGCGCCGCTCTTCTGGAGTTTCTCGCAGGTGTCGGCTGATACGATCCGCAGCCACCGGTGGGTGCACACCCCGTGACGGGTGCGCGTCCACCAGGGGAAGCACGAACGAAGGGACCCGCGTTGGCTGCCCAGGCCCCGGCCGCAGACGGCGGCCAGAAGCAACCCATCACACCGCGCAGCGCCCGCGGCGTCCGCACGCGCAACGCGCTGGTGACCGCCGCGCGCGAGGTGTTCGAGCGCGACGGGTATCTCGACGCCCGCATCACGGACATCTCCAAGGCCGCACACGTCGCGTCCGGCTCGTTCTACACGTACTTCAACAGCAAGGAAGAGATCTTCCAGGCGCTGGTGGCGCAGGTGCAGGAGGAGATGCTGCACCCGCATCTGCGCGAGCGCACCGGCATCACCGACCCGCGCGAGATGATCGACGCCTCGAACCGCGAATATCTGCGCGCCTACAAGAAGAACGCGCGGCTCATGGCTCTCTTCGAGCAGGTCGCGCAGGTGGACGAGACGTTCAAGCAGCTGCGCATCGAGCGGGGCAACGCGTTCGCGCGCCGGAACGCCAAGCTGATCCGCTCCCTCCAGGACGCCGGCGCGGCCGACCCCGCCCTTGACCCCCTGGTGACGGCGCACGCGCTGTCCGTCATGGTGAGCCGCATGGCGTACCTGGTGTTCGTCCTCGGCCAGCGGATCCCGTACGAGAAGCTGGTGACGACGCTCAACAAGATCTGGGAGAACGGGCTTCAGCTCAGGGAGCCGGAGGCCTCCGGGGAGTCCGGGGCCTGAGCCGCGCGGGCGGCGCGGCGCTCCAGGATCTCCAGGACGCGCCGCCCCCAGCGCAGGTTCTCCTCCTCGAAGGAGATGCCGCGCAGCAGCGTCAGATACGGTCCGACGCGCTCCCCGTCGGCGAGGAAGTCCGCCTCGTCGAGTGCGCCCAGCAGATGCCGCCGCACCCGCTCGTAGCGGGCGAGCTTTCCGCGCGCCCAGTCCAGGCGCTCCTCGATGTGCGCGCGCACGGCGTCGACCTCTCCGACGTCGACCGCCTGCACCTTCACCATCAGTTCGTCGCGCAGCGCCAGCGGTTTGGGCTGACGCCGCGTGAACGCCGCCAGGTCGGCGCGGCCCGCCTCGGACAGCGTGAACATCCGCTTGTTCGGCCTGCGTTCCTGCGGCACGAGCCGCGCATCGATCAGTCCGTCGGCGGCCAGCCGGTCCAGCTCGCGGTAGAGCTGCTGGGGTGTCGCCGCCCAGAAGTTCGACACCGACACGTCGAAGATCTTCGCCAGGTCGTATCCGGAGGCCTCGCCCTCCAACAACGCGGACAGGACGGCGTACTTGAGCGACATGTGGACACCATACAGCGATGCGATTACTGTCGCTCACACCTATTCAACTTGTTGCCTATGAGTCTGTGGGCGAGGAACCGAGGTGGCACCCATGCATCCCTTCCGCACAGCCGTGGAGAAGGGCGATCTCGACGCGGTCGAGGTCATGCTGGCCGAGAACGTGGTCTTCACCAGCCCAGTCGTGTTCAAGCCGTATCCGGGCAAGGCGATCACCGCGGCGATCCTGCGCGGCGTGACCCGCGTCTTCGAGGACTTCCGCTACGTCCGCGAGTTCGACGGCGCGAACGGGCGGGAGCACGCCCTCGTCTTCGAGGCGCGGGTCGGCGAGCGGACGATCACCGGCTGCGACTTCCTGCACTTCGACGAGGACGGACTCATCGACGACTTCATGGTGATGGTGCGTCCGCTCTCCGCCGCGCAGGCGCTGGCCGAGGCGATGGGCGCGCAGTTCGACCGGATCGCCGAGGAGGCCGCGCGGGCCTCGCAGGGCGCATAGGAGCGCCTGCGTCCGGGGGTCAGCGCAGGTCGCGCTCGACGGTGAGGTCGTCCTCCAGCTCGAAGAGGACCTCTCCGGAGTCGGCGGCCGCGTTGGCCACGGGGCGCACGGCGGCGCCGAGCCACACCATGTGCGGGGCGGTGCCCACGATCCGGCAGGGCACGACGAAGTCCTCGGGGAAGCGGACGAGCGCCTCGTTGCGCGCGACTCCGGTGCCGCGGTGGACGACGCGGGACTGGACCACGACGCCGGGACCCGCACTGTGCTCGGTCTTCAGCTCGCTCGACGCGCAGACCGGACACAGCAGCCGCCGGAACGACGGGGTGCGGCACCAACGGCAGCGCTGAAACGGGAATCCGGCCTCGGCCGTCGCGGGATCCGCGGCGCCCTTGACGCCCCGCGGCGCCATGACGCCGATGTCGCTCGTGAACGCCCCTGACATCACTGACATCCTTCGGCCTCCCGCACTCGCCCGGTGCGCGCCGGGCGGCAGTGCCGCGGCGCCCTTTCACCGTATGACACTCAGTGCCAGCCGAACAAGACACTGAGTACCATCAAGTTGCTTCAGGCGCCGATCTGGTCGCTTTCTACGCCGTATTCATTGCTTCAGGCGGCGTTCTCATTGCGCCAGGTGGCGTTCCCCTAGCGTCAGGCGGCGTTCCCCTTGAGCCAGAGGGCGGGCTCAGTCGTCCCGCAGCGCCGACTCCACCCGCTGGATGACCCGCCACATCGGGGCCCCCTTGGTCGCCACCATCACGACGACGTCCTCCTGTTGAGGCTCGGGCGCCACCGCACCGGCACTCCCCTCCCCCCACGTCCCGCGCACGAGGCGCAGCGCGCGGTCCACCGCCTCCTCGGCGTCCCCCTCGCCGCCCGAACGCAGCCAGGAGCGCAGTCCGTTGTTGTGCGCGGCGACCACGGAGGCGGCCACCACCTCGGCACGCAGCGCACCGTCGGCGGCATCGGCCCAGCGTCGGCGCAGATACCCGGCGAGCGTGCGCTCGTAGCGCCGCACGACCGACAGCTCGTACGTCCGAAGGCCCGGCACCTCACGGGTCAACCGGTAGCGCTGCACGGAGAATTCGGGGTTCGCGGCGTACATGCGCAGCACCAGGCTCGCGGCGTCGCACACCATGTCGACGGCGTCGCTCTCGTCGCTCGCGGCCTCAAGGAAGGCGGTCATGTCGGCGAGGCAGCTCTCGTGGTCCGGGAAGACCGCGTCCTCCTTGGACGGGAAGTACCGGAAGAACGACCGGCGGCCCACCCCGGCCCGCGCCACGATGTCGTCCACGGTCGTCCGCTCGAAACCGCGCTCCAGGAACAGCTCGAACGCCGCCTCGGCCAGCACCTCCCGCATGGGTGCCTTCTTCTGTGTCCCGTTGACCTCGCGCGCCTCGCTCATGGCGGGAACGTAGCACCGGACCGGCAACTTTGGCACTACGTACCTTTACAGAGGGAACTGAGTGCCATAGGTTGGCGGCGAGTATGGCGAGTATGC
>NZ_JBUEGE010000009.1:0-288458 GCF_054963755.1 Streptomyces sp. EDA2-14 | reverse complement strand
AGAGTGCTCCCTGCCCCTCACCGGCAAGGGCTGCGTCGACCGCATCATCACCGACCTCGCCGTGCTCGACGTGACCAACGACGGCCTCGAACTGGTCGAGTTGGCGCCCGGCGTCACCGCCGAGGAGATCGTCGAGAAGACCGCCGCGAAGGTACGCATCCCGGAGGCAGCCAAGTGAGCCGCAACGTCAAGGACGTCTACATCGTCGACGCCGTACGCAGCCCCATCGGCCGCTACAACGGCGCCCTCTCGGCCGTCCGCCCGGACGACCTCGCCGCGCACGCGATCCGCGAACTGGTCGCCCGTACGCCTCAGTTGGACCCGTCCCGGATCGAGGACGTGTACTTCGGCAACGCCAACGGCGCGGGCGAGGAGAACCGCAACGTGGCCCGCATGGCGGGTCTGCTCGCCGGGCTTCCGACGTCCGTGCCGGGCGTCACCGTGAACCGGCTGTGCGCCTCCGGCCTGGAGGCCGTGATCCAGGCGGCCCGCGCCATCGCGGTCGGCGACGCGTCGATCGCCGTGGCGGGCGGCGTCGAGTCGATGACCCGCGCGCCCTACGTCCTGCCGAAGAACGACAAGCCGTTCCCGGCGACCAACACCGAGCTGTTCTCCACCACTCTGGGCTGGCGCATGGTCAACCCGAAGATGGAGCCGCAGTGGACGGTGCCGCTCGGCGAGTCCGCCGAACTCATCGCCGACAAGCACCGCATCACGCGCGAGCAGCAGGACGAGTTCGCGCTCGCGAGCCACCAGAAGGCGGCCGCCGCGCAGAAGAACGGCCTGTTCGACGCGGAGCTCGCCTCAGTGAGCATTCCGCAGCGCAAGGGCGAGCCGGTCGTCGTCGACGCCGACGAGTCCGTACGGGCCACCACCACCCTCGAAGCGATGGCGAAGCTCAAGCCGTCCTTCCGCAAGGACGGGGGCACGGTCACGGCGGGCAACGCCTCGCCGCTGAACGACGGCGCCGCCGCGCTGCTCCTCGTCGACGAGGAGGGCCTGAAGGCCACCGGACGCGAGCCGCTCGCCCGGATCTCCGCGACCGGTGTCTCCGCGATCGAACCGCACTACTTCGGACTCGCGCCGGTCGAGGCGACGAACCGGGCACTCGCCAAGGCGGGCAAGGGCTTCGGTGACCTGTCGACCCTGGAGCTGAACGAGGCGTTCGCCGCGCAGGTGCTCGGCTGCGTCGCCGAATGGCCCGAGTTCGACCCGGCGGTCCTCAACCCGCAGGGCGGCGCCATCGCCCTCGGCCACCCGCTCGGTGCCTCCGGCGCCCGGCTCGCCGGGACGGTCGCCCACCAGCTCGCCCGCAAGGGCTCCGGCGTCGGCGTCGCCACGCTCTGCATCGGCGTGGGCCAGGGCCTCGCCCTCGTCCTGGAACGTTAGGAAGGACCGCCCCATGGCTCTCACCCAGCACGACATCGACGCGGAGATCGCCGCCGCGCACGCCGCGTACGAGAAGCGGCTCGCCGACGGCGGTCCCGTCGAGCACCAGCCGCGCCGCGACTACGCGCCCTACCGCTCCTCCGTTCTACGCCACCCCAAGCAGCCGCCGGTCAACATCGACGTCTCCAAGGACCCGGAGCTGGTGGAGCTGGCCTCCCCCGCCTTCGGCGAGCGCGACATCACGGAGCTCGACAACGACCTCACCAAGCAGCACGTGGGCGAGCCGATCGGCGAGCGCATCACCGTCGCGGGCCGGCTCCTCGACCGCGACGGGCGGCCGATCCGCGGCCAGCTCGTCGAGATCTGGCAGGCCAACTCGGCGGGCCGCTACGCCCACCAGCGCGAGCAGCACGACGCCCCGCTCGACCCGAACTTCACGGGTGTGGGACGCACGCTGACGGACGATCAGGGCAACTACCGGTTCACGACGATCCAGCCGGGCCCGTACCCCTGGGGTCAGCACACCAACGCCTGGCGTCCGGCGCACATCCACTTCTCGATGTTCGGCTCGGCGTTCACGCAGCGGCTCGTGACGCAGATGTACTTCCCCGCCGACCCGCTGTTCCCGTACGACCCGATCATCCAGTCCGTGACCGACGACGCCGCGCGCCAGCGCCTGGTCGCGACGTACGACCACAGCCAGTCCGTCCCGGAGTTCTCCATGGGCTACCAGTGGGACATCGTGCTCGACGGCCCGAACGCCACCTGGATCGAAGAAGGGCGCTGAGCGACCACCATGACGAAGATCGACACCAGCAACCCGGACGCGGTGCTCCCCACCCCCTCGCACACGGTCGGCCCGTTCTACGGCTACGCGCTGCCCTTCCCCGGCGGCGCCGACATCGCGCCCGTCGGCCACCCGGAGACCGTCACGGTCCAGGGCTACATCTACGACGGCGCGGGCAATCCGCTGCCCGACGCGTTCGTCGAGATCTGGGGCGCCGACCCCGAGGGCAACCTCCCGCAGGTCGACGGCTCGATCCGGCGCGACCCGACGACCGGCGGCTACCTCGGCCGCAACGGCGTCGAGTTCACCGGCTGGGGTCGCATCCAGACCGACGTCAACGGCCACTGGTACGTGCGCACGCTGCGGCCCGGCGCGCGCGGCGACAGCGCCCCGTACCTGAGCGTGTGCGTCTTCGCGCGCGGACTGCTCGTGCATCTGTTCACGCGGATCTACTTCGCCGGCGACGAGGCGGCGCAGGAGGCCCTGGCGGCCGACCCGGTGCTCCAGCAGGTGGACCCCGGGCGGCGCGACACGCTGATCGCACAGCGGCAGGCGGACGGCACGTACCGTTTCGACATCCGCCTTCAGGGCGAGGGCGAGACGGTCTTCCTGGAGTTCACGTGACGTTGTTCGACCCCGGCAGCGAGGGCGCGCCCACCGAGCGCACCACGTCCGAAGAGGCCTTTCTGCAGGCCCTGTTGGATGCGGAGGCGGGCCTGACGCGGGCGCAGTCCTCGCTGGGCCTGGCGCCCGCCGAGGCCGCCGATGCCGTGACGGCGGCGGCTGTCGCCGAGCGGTTCGACGTGCGGGACCTCGCGCGTCGCGCGCGCGGTGGCGGCAATCCGGTGATCCCGCTGGTCGCGGACCTCACGGCGGCGGTCGACGCGGAGTACGCGCCGTACGTGCACCGGGGCGCGACGAGCCAGGACATCCTCGACTCGGCGCTGATGCTGGTCGCGGCGCGGACGCTGGACGTGCTGCTCGACGAGCTCGCCGTCACGGAGCGCGCGCTCGCGGGCCTCGCGGCGGACCACCGGGACACGGTCATGCCGGGCCGTACGCTCACCCAGCACGCCGTGCCGACGACGTTCGGCCTCAAGGCGGCGGGCTGGCGCTCGCTGGTCCTCGACGCGCGGGACCGGCTGCGGGGCGTGCGTGCGGCGCTGCCGGTTCAACTGGGCGGCGCGGCGGGCACGTTGGCGGCGTTCGGGGCGTACGGGGCGGACGACCCGCTCGCCCTCGTGGCGGCGTACGCGCGTGAACTCGGCCTTGCGGAGGCGGAGTTGCCGTGGCACGTGCTGCGGACGCCGGTGGCGGACCTGGCGGGGGCGCTGGCCTTCGCGGCGGGCGCGCTCGGCAAGATCGCGGCGGATGTGCTCGTGCTGTCCCGTACGGAGATCGGTGAGCTGGCCGAGGGTGCGGGTGGCGGTTCCTCCGCGATGCCGCACAAGGCCAACCCGGTCCGTTCCACGCTCGTCGCCGCCGCGGCCCGCCGTGCGCCGGCGCTCGCCGCGACGCTCTACGCGTCCGTGGCCGCGGAGGACGAGCGGCCCGCGGGCGCGTGGCACGCCGAATGGTCCACGCTGCGCGAGCTGCTGCGGGTGGTGGGCGGCGCGGCACGGGATGCCGCCGAGCTGGTCGACGGGTTGGTGGTGCGAGCGGATGTGATGCGGGCGCATCTGTCGACGACCGGTGGGGCGATCGTGTCGGAACGTCTTTCGGCGGAACTGGCGGGCCTGCTCGGGCGCGGCCCGGCGAAGGAACTCCTGGCGTCCGCCTCGCGGCGGGCCCGTGAGGAGGGCCGCCCTCTGGCCGACGTGCTGGCGGCCGAGCCGCTGCTCAAGGACGCGGACGTGAACGTGTCCGAACTGACCGACCCGTCGCGCTACGTCGGGGCGGCGGGTGCGTTGGTGGACCGGGCGCTGACGCGCCGGTGACATTCCCCCACCCCACCCCTTCCCGAATTCCCTGCGGGCGCGTGGCAGGGGTGGGGCCGCGTCGCACTGATAGCGATGACGCGCCACCCCGTGGTCGCGCTCGCGCAGTTCCCCGCGCCCCTGAAGGGGCGAACTGCGCGCACAGCCACGTATGACCCGTACCCGACGACGACCGAACCCCGCCAGCCCACGTCGACCCCTCGACCCACCGGGAGCCCACCCATGACCGCACCCCGTCTCCACCACCACGCCGAGGGCTCGCCCACCGCCCCCGCGCTCATCCTCGGGCCCTCGCTCGGGACGAGCCTCGCTCTGTGGGACGGCGTCGCGCCCGAACTCTCCAGCGCCCACCGCGTCGTACGGTGGGACCTGCCCGGTCACGGCGGGTCGGACGCCGGACTGATCAAGGCGGGCGCCACCGTCGGGGACCTCGCCGACCTGGTCCTCGCCCTCGCCGACGACCTCGGCATCGACCGCTTCGCCTACGCGGGCGTCTCCCTCGGCGGCGCCGTCGGCCTGCACCTCGCCGTGCACCACCCGGAACGCCTCACGAACCTCGCCGTCATCTGCTCCTCCGCCCACTTCGGCGGCGCCAGGAACTGGGAGGACCGGGCGGCCCTGGTCCGCAAGGAGGGCACCGCGGGTGTCGCCGAAACCGCGCCGTCCCGCTGGTTCACCCCCGGCTTCACCGTGGAACGGCTCGTGCGGGACAACCGGGACGCCGCCCCTGAGGGCTACGCCGCGTGCTGCGACGCCCTCGCCGCGTTCGACCTGAGGGACCGGCTCCCCGACATCGCCGTGCCGACCCTCCTGGTCGCCGGCCGCGAGGACCCCGCCACGCCGCCCGCCCACCTGCGCGAGATCGCCGACGCCGTACCGGATGCCGAGCTCGTCGAACTGGCCGGGGCCTCGCACCTGGCCCCCGCCGAGCGGCCGGAGGCGGTCGTCGGGCTGCTGCGCACCCACCTCGGGCAGTCGGCGAAGCGCGGCATGGAGGTGCGCCGCGAGGTGCTCGGCGACGCGCACGTGGACCGGGCGCAGACGCGGCAGACGCCGTTCACGGCCCGGTTCCAGGACTTCATCTCGCGCTATGCGTGGGGCGAGATCTGGACCGACCCGACGCTGACCCGCCGCGAGCGCAGCATGATCACGATGACGGCGCTCGTCGCCCACGGCCACCTCGACGAGTTCGGCATGCACGTCCGCGCCGCGCTGCGCAACGGCCTCACCCCGGACGAGATCGGCGCCGTGGTGCAGCAGTGCGCCGTGTACGTGGGCGTGCCGGCCGCCAACTCGGCGTTCGGCGTGGCCCAGCGAGTGCTCGCCGAGGAGGGCCTCGCCTGACCCCGACAGGCGTACGACCAGGGGGGTCACGTCCGGCGAACGGCCTGGCCCCTAGCCTGGACGCATGGCCACAATCCTGATCACCGGTGCCACCTCCGGCCTCGGCCGGTACCTCGCCTTCGAGCTCGTCCGCGGCGGGCACGTCGTGCTGGCCCACGGCCGCGACGAGAAACGTACGGAGACTCTAGTCGAGGAGTTGCGGGCAGGCGGTGGGCGCGCCGAGGGGTTCGTCGCCGACCTCGCCTCACTGGACCAGGTCCGCGATCTCGGCGCGCGCGTCGCCGCCGCCCACCCGGACCTCGACGTCCTGGTGAACAACGCGGGTGTCGGCACCGGTGCGCCCGGCTCGGGCCGCGAGGTGAGCGCCGACGGGCACGAGCTGCGGTTCGCCGTCGACCTGCTCGCCCCGGTGGCCCTCACCCGCGCCCTGCTGCCCACGCTGCGCGACAACGCACCGTCCCGTGTGGTGAACTGCGGCTCCCTCGGGCAGGCTCCGGTCGACTTCGACGACCTGGACTTCCGCAACGACTACAGCGGCACCGAGGCGTACTGCCGCGCCAAGTTCGCCCTCGCCGCGCACACCTTCGCCCTCGCCCGCGAGCTGTCCGGCACCGGGGTCAACGTCAACGTCATCCACCCGGCGACGTACATGGACACGGCGATGGTCCGGGAGGCCGGGGTCGGTCCGCTGAACACCGTCGAGGACGGCGCGGCGGGTGTACTGGAGCTGGCCGTCGGCGCGTTGGGCAGCGAGGCCTCCTCGGGGTTCTTCGACGGGGAGCAGCCGACGCTCGCCCACGCGGACACGTACGACCGCGAGGTCCAGGACCGGCTCGACGCGGAACTCGACCGGATCCTCGGCCCGTTCGGACTCTGAGCCCCCTTCAGGAGGCCCCCGCCACAAGGGAAAGCCGCTCGGCCTAGCGCAGTCCCCGTCCCGTCTCCAGGACCTCGCGCGCCCGTGCCGCGAGGCCGTCCGCACCGCAGGCGCGGGCCAGTTGCAGGCCGCGGTTGAGTTCCGACAGGGAGCGGGCCGCTATGCCGTACTCGACGCGGGCCACCGCGTGTTCGTACGCGGCGGGCGACGCCTCCAGGTACGCCAGGGCCTTCGCGTACAGCATGAGCTGGGTCTGGCCCGTCTCCAGCGCCGCGGCGCAGCGCAGGGCCTCGCCGATGGCGGTGTCGGTGCCGAACCGCTCGGCCTGCATGCGGGCCTCGGTGGCGAGTTGGGCGGCGCGGCGCGGGTCGGTGGGGGCGAGGGCGCGGGCCAGGTCGCAGGCCCAGGGCGCCATGATCGTGTTGTGTCCGCCGCGGGCGGTGGCCGCCTTGGCGGCGGTCTCCAGCTCGTTGATGCCCTCCTCCACCTCGCCGGTGGCCAGGAGCAGCCGGCCGCGGACGGAGTGCGCGTCGGGCAGCACGACGGTGGACGGGTAGGGCGGGCCGAAGGAGTACCGGTCGGCGACCTCGCGCGCCTCCGCCGCCTTGCCGCGGGCGAGCAGGGTGTCGATGAGCATGCAGGCCGCGTCCCAGTGCATGGGCAGCCCGCGGCCGACGCGGTCGGCGAGCCGCAGCCCCTCGCGCAGGAAGGCCTCGGCGTCGGTGAGCCGGCCGCGCCTGCGGTGCACGTATCCGACGAAGGCGTGGGCGAGCGCGAGGTGTCCGCCGCTCCAGCCCGCCGTCTCGTACGTGCGCAGCGCCTCGCTGAACATGCTCTCGGCGCGGTCGAGCCGGTCCGCGTAGACGTAGCTGACGGTGAGCATGGCGAGGACCTCGAAGCCCCACTCGGGGTCGGTCCAGCCGAGGCCGGGCGCCAGGCGGCCGTTGAGCATCGCGCGGTCGCAGCGCTCGACGACCTCCTCCGCGTTCTCGCCGCGCGTCATCGCGTCGAAGGCGCGCAGCGCCAGCAGGACCCGCTCCGGGTTGTCCCGGCCCGCGAGCCGGTCGGCGAGTTCGGCGAGGCGGCGCGAGCGGCCCGGCGAGTCCTCCTCGCCGGAGTGGATGCCCTCCCACATGAAGTGCATGGCCTGCAACCGCAGCCGGGCGGGGCCCGGTGCGAGCCGCTCCGCCTCCTCGTCGATCAGCCGCAGCGACTCCTCCAACTGGTCGTTGTGGACCAGCGCCTGGGACAGTCGGCACACCGCGTCGACGCGCAGGTCCCCGTCGAGCCCCGGCGTCGTGTCGAGCGCCTCCCTGAGGTGGCCGATGGTGGTGGCGGGCGAGGTGAGGAGCGTGGCGCAGCCCAGCTCGTACAGCACCTCGGGGCGGATCTCGGGCAGCGGCGGTTCCTGCAGCGCCCGCTCCAGGCAGCGGCGGGCGGCCTCGGGGGCGCCGACGGCGAGGTGCTCACCGGCCGCGGCGCGCATCTGCTCGACGAGCTCGATGTCGTCGTCCGGGTGCACCTCCAGCAGGTGCCGGGAGGCCGCGGCGGGCCCGTGCCCGGACGCGGTGACGGCCCAGGCGGCCTGTCCGTGCATCGCGGTGCGGGTGGCGGGCGGGATCGCGTCGTAGACGGCGGAGGCGATCAGCGGGTGCACGAACTCCAGGGTGCTGGCGTCCCCGTACGTGTCACCGGTGAGGATGCGCGCCGCGACCAGGCGCTCGGCGCACCGCCCCGCCTGCTCCGGGTTCATGCCGGCGAGCAGCGCGGCGAGGCCCGGCTCGATGCGGGTGCCGAGGATGGCGGCGGCCCAGGCGAACCGGGTGGCCTCGGTGCCGAGTCCTTCGAGCCGGGTGACGAGGCCGCGGCCGCGCGCCGACCTGTTCAGGACGCGCAGTTCGGCAGCGCACTCCTCGTCGGGGCTCAGCGCCGCGTCCTGCACCTTGGCCAGCAACTCGACGGTCTCGTACGGGTTTCCGCCGGTGACCGCCCACACCTCGCGGCAGAACGGTCCGTCGGCGTGCGGGCCGAGGGTGACGCGGGTGAGACCGGCGACGGCTTCGGGGGTCAGTTCGCGCAGCCTGGCGGCGCCGGGGCGGGCGGCGGCGGCCACCGCGTCCAGGCAGGCGGCGGCGCGCTCGCTCGGGGCCTCGCGCTGTGCCACGACGACGAACACGGGCAGGTCGTCGAGGCGCTCGGCGAACGCGGCGAGCCACTCCAGGGTCTCCAGGTCGGCCCAGTGCGCGTCGTCGATGAGCAGCACCAACGGCCAGTGCAGTCGCGCCAGTCGGGAGGCCGCGACGACGAGGCCGTCGCGCACGCCGTGCGGGTCGGCCTGCCGGCCGGTGGGCTCGGCGATGCCGAGGGCGGGGCCGGCGATGTCGTACCAGTCGCCGAAGTACTCGCGGGCCTCGTCCTCGGAGAGCGCCACGAGGGCGGGCTGCAGGAGCTGGCGTACGACGTTGAAGGGGACGGAGGTGACGGTCTCGCCGCCGCGCGCCTACCACACGGTGGCGCGGCCCGCCGCCATCTCGCGCACGTGCGAGAGCAGGGCGGTCTTGCCGATGCCGGCCTCTCCCTTGTAGACGACGAGGCTGCCCGCGGCCGCGGAGCCGCCGTACAGGTCGTCGAGGGCGCGCGCCGCGACGTCGAGCTCGGACTCTCGCTCCCACAGATGAGGGCCAGAGGGCGCGGCGCCGGCGTGCCGTCCCTGGGTCATCCCGCAGCCTCCCTTTCGTCTTCGTCTGATCTCTGTCCGTCTTCGTCTGTCGTGGTCGCAGCCGATCACATGGGGCGATCGACGTACTGGTCACGAGACTAGACCGCGCGGCCTGCGCTTCGTGGGGCGTCGCGACAGCCGGTGACATTTGGCCGGACTTGGGGGCCGGACGACCGCCCGGTAACGATCCCGACAGCGGGGCGGCCCCTCTCATCGCGTTTTCAGCCACGCCTCATACTGTTCCGTCCATGACGTCGCAGACTCCCGCAGGCTGGTATCCCGATCCGGGGCAGATATCCAACGGCCCGCGCACCGAACGCTGGTGGGACGGCGCCCGCTGGACCGACCAGACCCGCCCCGCCACCACCCCGCCACCGCAGGCGGCGCCTGCCCCGGCCCCCGCACAGGCACCCGCACAGGCGCCCGCCCAGCCCCCGGCACAGTTCGCACAGCAGCCGACCGCGCCCGGCGCGAATCCGGTGTATCCCAACTATCCCGGATATCCGGGCCAGTTGCCGCCGAAGTCGCGCGGGCGGGGGCGGATCGCGATCGCCGCGGCGATCGCGGTCGTGGTCCTGGCGGGCATCGGCACCGGCGTCTACGCGCTCACCTCGGGCGGTGGCGGCGACGGCAAGAACGACAAGGCGGGCTCCCGGTCGCAGAGCCCCGCGGAGCCGAAGGGCCCCGGCGCCCCCGACGACGGCGGGAGCGGCGGGAACGGCGACACCGGCGAGAGCCCGGCCCCCGACGCGCCACAGTCCTCCCCGCAGGCACCGCTGGACGAGGGGTACGCCACCGACGTCGGCAACGGCGTCGCGATCCCGGTCATCAAGGACTGGACCGGCACCGACGGCGCGGGCGTCGCGGGCATCACGGTCGGCCCGTACCCCTGCCCGAACTCGAAGGACGACGTCTGCGTCAGGGGCGGCGCGTCCACCTCGTCGGCGAAGCGCCTCAAGCTCGACGCGAAAACGGCGAAGGCCGCCGCGAAGGAGGACATCGCCAAGAACGCGAAGTCGTCCTACGGCGGCAAGATCTACCAGGGGATCACGAGCCACAAGCAGGTGTTCGCGAAGGCCGTCACGGTCGCCGGGCAGAAGGGCTACCGGGTCCGGTGGAGCGTCGAGACGAAGGCGGGCGTCGACGCGTGGGTCGAGTCGGCCGCCTTCCCCTCCCCCGCGAACCCCGACAAGCTCGTCGTGCTGCGCGCGGGCGTCGACGTCCCGCGGACCGCCGCGGAGAAGGCGAAGGGCCCGGACGCCGCGTCGATCGACAAGATCCTCAAGGGCATCAAGAAGGCCACGGTCACCGGCGACGGCGACGCCGGCGAGAACGTCTGAGCACCGTCCCGGCGCACCCGGCAGGCATGCGACCGGGCGGGTCCCCCTCCGCTCAAGGAGGAACCCGCCCGGCCGGGGGTGCGCGCCGCCCCCGTCCCCACGGTGCGGCGCGGGCAGACCACCGGTCGGTCATCCCTGCGACCGGCGGCCTCCCGTTCAGGTGGCCCGACCCTCCGGGGTCAGACCGAGCTGCGGAACCAGCGCGTGCTCGACGAAGCGGACCAGATAGCCCGCGTCGGCGTCGCGCCCTTCCAGGATCGGTCGGCTGCGCATGACTCCGAAGAGCTGCGCGGCCACATAAGGCAGCGCGGGATGGTCCGCGGCGATCTCGCCGCGCGCCACCGCACGCTTCACGATCTCGTCGATCGACGCCAGCTCCGGCTCGATGAGCGCCTCGCGCAGCGCACGCTTCAGCTCGTCGTCCTGGAGCGCGGCGTGCCCGAGTGCCTGCATGAGCGCGGTGTCCGGCTTCGCCTGCGCCGCCGCGTTGCGCGCGGCGGCCACGAGGTCTCCCGCGAGCGTACCCGTGTCGGCCGAGGCGAACTTTCCGCAGCGTCCCGCCCGCAGTGCGGCGGCCACGAGCTGCGGCTTCGTCTTCCACTGCCGATAGAGCGTGGACTTGCTGCAGCAGGCCTGCGCCGCGACGCCCTCCATGGTGAGGGCCCCGTAGCCCTGCGCCCGCAGCTGGTCGAGGACCACGTCGAAGAACTCCTGGGCCCGCTCCGGGCTGATCTTGGAGCGGCGCGAGGCAGTGGGCGCGGCCTCGGTGTCCTGTTCTCGCGTCGTCATGGCCCTCACTCCTCGGTCGGCTGCGGTGTAGATGAGATCACACCGGCCTATCGATACGCCAGTGTACCGGTACGCCACCGTATCGGTACACTGGCGTATCGATGAACGGGAACACGCGGGAGCCGGAGCAGCACGCAGTCCGGCCACCCCTGATACGCGAGCTGCTGCTGGTCGTGGGACTTTTCCTCGTCTACAAGCTCGGGCGGCAGCTGGCCAACGGCCACACCGCCGAGGCCTTCCACAACGCCGACCACGTGTGGAGCTTCGAGCGTGCCGTGCACCTGCCCGGCGAGGGCGCGGTGCAGGACATGCTGCTGAGCAGCGACACCCTGGTGCGCGTCGCGAACACCTACTACGCGTCCGTGCACTTCCCCGCCACGATCGCGCTGCTCGTCTTCCTCTACCTGCGCCGGCCGCGCCACTACCTGTGGACGCGGCGCGCGCTCGCCGTGCTCACGGCCGCCGCGCTCGTGCTGCACCTGACGTTCCCGCTCGCCCCGCCGCGGATGCTGCACGCGGCGCACCTCGTCGACACGGCGCAGGTCTACGGCCCCTCGGTGTACGCCGCGAAGCCCGCCACGGACACGATGGCCAACCAGTTCGCCGCGATGCCCTCGCTGCACTTCGGCTGGGCCCTGATGGTCGCGATCGGCCTGATCGCGGCCACCCGCTCGCGGTGGCGCTGGCTGTGGCTGCTGCACCCGGCGCTCACCCTCCTGGTGATCGTGGGCACCGCCAACCACTACTGGCTCGACACGATCGTGGCGACGCTGCTGCTTGCCGCCGCGCTCGCGGTGATCCGGCTGCCGCGCGCGGTCGGGACGACCGGCTTCTGGCGCCATCTGTTCCCGGTGCCCGCTCCCGCGAGCGCGCCGCGCGTCGTCGAGTCGCACCGCACGCCCACACCGTGGTCCCCGGCCCCGGCCGCGTATCGCACGCCGCCGGGCTCGCTGACCGTCGCCGACGTCCTCGACGCGGCGACCCCGACCCACATACCGGTCCCGGTGCCGACGACACCGGGCTCCACCTCCGCCGCGAACGCCCCGCGACCCGTACCGACCGGAGCGGCACGATGACCGCCACACTGCTCGCCGTAGCGCTCTCCCTCGTCTCCGCCGTCGCCTACGCGGCCGCGGCCGTGGCCCAGGAGCGGCTCGCCGCCACCTCCGGCTCGGGCACGCTGCGGCTGCTCGCGACGGGGGCCTGGTGGTGGTCGGTCGGCCTCAACGCCTCGGCCGCGCTGCTGCACGTCGCCGCGCTCAAGTACGGGCCGCTCACCCTCGTCCAGCCGCTCGGCGCGCTCACCCTCGTCGCGGCGGTGCCGCTGGGGGCGCGGGTCGCGGGGCGGCATGTCACGGCGGGCGAGTGGCGGGGCACGGCGCTCACGCTCGCGGGCCTCGCCGCGCTGCTCGTGACGGCGTCGGGCCCGGCCCCCGACGACACGCTCTCGCTGCCCGAGGCGCTCGGCGTGGCCGCGGTGACGGCGGCGTTCATCGGCGTGCTCTCACGGCGCGGCGCGAAGCCGGGCCTGCGGCACGCCACGGCGTCCGGGGTCGCGTCGGGCGTGGCGTCCGCGCTCACGCAGACCATCACGGTCGCGGTCACCGACCGCACGGGCCCGCTGCTCGACGTACGCGTCATCGCGGTGGCGCTGCTGGTGGCGGCGTTCGCGGCGGGCGGCCTCCTGCTCTCGCAGACGGCCTACCGCGGCGGCCTCGGCGCCCCGCTCGCGATGGTGACCCTGGCGAACCCGGTGGCGGCCTCCGTCATCGGCCTGGCCCTGCTGGGCGAACATCTCCAGGGCGGGATGGCAGGCCTGGGTCTTGCGGCAACCGGGGCGCTGCTGGCTACGGGCGGCGTGGTGCTCCTGACGCACACACACGAGACATCGGTGGATCAAGCAGTGCCGCCACATCAAGCCCCTGCGGCGATTGAGCAGCGGGGTCCGGGGCAGAGCCCCGTGGCCGCAACCCCGTAGGACCGCGACGAAGCCCGGTCACCCGAACCCGCGGGAGTCCTGCTTCAACGCCGTGTCCACGGTCAGCGCCGTCGCGACGACCAGGCTCAGCAGCGGCTCCGGGAGCTGGTAGTGCAGCTGCAGCACATAGTTGTCCGCGGTCGTGAACATCGTCTTCGCGAGCCCCTCCCACGTCTTCGTGATGCGCGCGACCTCGTTGTCCGCGTGGTCGACGATCGAGAAGTTCCAGGCCCGCCAGTTCTCCGCCTTGATCGCGCCGATCTGCCGGCCGTCCACGTTCATCGCGAAGTTGATCTTCCCGATGGCGTTCTGCTGGACGATCTCGCCGACCGGCGTGCCGTCCGGGCGCTCCACGAGCACCTTCGACTTGATGAACTTGGCCGGCCGTGTGAGCACCATGTGCGGCTGCCCGTACGCGTCACGGATCTCCAGCTTGTGCGTCATGAACTGGTCGACGCTGGAGACGAAGCGCAGCGCCTTCTTCATGGCGCTCTGGCCGATCTGGACGACCGAGCCCAGCTGGTTGCCGTGCTGGTCCATGACGCCGTACTCGTTCGTCAGCTCGATCAGCTTGGCCTTCTGGTTCACGACGAGGACCGGCTCGGTGAACAGCGTGCCGCCGCCCTGCCCGGCCCCCGCGACGCCCGCCTGGTGCTGCACCTGACGCTGGACGTCGGCGGCCCGCGCCTGTGCCTGGGCCGCGAACTGCTGCTGGGCGGCGTGCTGCGGCTGGGCGGCCTGTTGCGGCTGGGCCGGGGCCTGCGGCTGCGCGGCGTGCGTGTGCTCGGTCCACTGGGCGCCGTCCCACCACCGCAGGCTCTGGGCCGTTCCCCGGGGGTCCGGGTACCAGCCTGCAGGGGTGTTCGATTGCGTCGTCATCCGGGCACACTACCGCGCCGCGACACACAGGAATCCGGCCTCACACCGGCCTCACCGTGAGCCTTCCCACAGCTTCCGCTCGGCCTCCCGCGGGTCCGCCTCGGTGCGGCAGTCGCCCGCGTCGAACACCATCGTCGTCCGCTCCCCCGCAGGGTCGTACGCCGCCCAGCCCGGGTCCCCGGACGTGGCGAACGCGACCCACGCGCCGTGCACCGCGCGGGCCAGCTCCGCCGGGGCGTTCCCGCCGACGAGCGCCGCGTAGTCCGGGTCGTCGGCGCGGTCGAAGACGAAGCCCAGCTCCAGGGCGTGGCACGCGCCCAGCTCGCCGTCGAACTGGGGCGACCGCCAGGCGAACTCGTACAGGTGCGAGCCCGGCACGGCCTCCGCCAGGCGCACCGCGGGGATCCGCCAGAACCAGTCGGTGACGATCGCGTCGAGGAGTTCACCGGGGCTCGCGCCCGGCCGGCTCGCCCGGTACCCGTCCAGGTCGGCGCGGAAGGCCTCGGCTCCCCGCTGCACGCGCCTCTCGCTGATGGTGTGGAAGCGGCCGGTCGGCACCATGTAGAGCCGGTTCTCCTCGCGGTTGCTGCCGACGAGGAGGTCGACGCCCAGATCGGGCCCCGGCAGGGTGTGCTCGTCCGCGACCGGTTCGAAGACCATCCCGTTGAGCGCCGCGTCGCCCCACACCGCCGGGTCGGGCCGCTGCCGGAACTCGTCCGTCAGCGCCGCCTGCGCCGCGATCAGCTCCGGCAGCGGCACCGCGGCGAACGCCTCGGCGGTGTGCGGCACGCCGAGCCGCTCCGCCATCCGCTCCCCGATGCGGCGCGCGGTGTCGGGTCGTACGAAGTGGTGGCAGGCCCCGCTCTGCAGCACGGCGCGCCGGAAGAGGCCGCGGGCGCGCGGCTCGACGAGCAGCCGCCCGATGGCCACCGCCCCGGCCGACTCGCCGAAGACGGTCACCCGGTCCGGGTCGCCACCGAACGCCGCGATGTTCTCCCGCACCCACTCCAGGGCCGCGATCATGTCGAGCAGGCCGCGGTTGTCGGGCGCCCCCGGCAGGTGCAGGAATCCGTCCACGCCGAGCCGGTAGTTGACGCCGACGAAGACGACGCCGTCGCGGGCGAAGGCGTCGCCGCGGTAGCCGGAGGAGTTCGCGGAGCCGTTGGAGAAGGAGCCGCCGTGCAGCCACACCATGACGGGGAGGCCGGCGCCGGGGCCCGGTTCCGGGGTCCACACGTTCAGGTTGAGGCAGTCGGGCCCGTCCTGGCTCGTCTCGGGGATGAGCGCGTCGAACGGCGGGGCGTACGGGGCCTTGGGCGCGGTCGATCCGTACGCCGTGGCGTCCCGCTCCCCCGTCCACGCCTCGGCGGGATCCGGCGCGGCGAAGCGGCGCGGGCCGAACGGGGCGGCGGCGTACGGCACTCCGAGGAAGGCGGCGATGTCGTCCTCGGTGCGGCCGCGCAGGGTTCCCTGCCTGGTGACTGCGGTGGCGTCGGTCATGCGGTGGGGCTCCTCGGCGCTGTGGTGGGCGGTCGGCCACTCTTCTCGTACCCGCCGTCCACCGCCCCGTAAAGATCGCCGACGCGTCGTGTCGGCCACATCCGCCGTCGTCCGCACCCGTCGTCCGCACCCGTCGTCATCCGCACCCGGCGCCGAGGACCCATTCGCCGTCCTCGCCGCCGTCGGGCAGCGGGCCGAGGGGTTCGCCCGCGAGCCACTGCGCGACGGCGCGGCCGATGGGCTGCCCCGTCTCTATCTCGACGAAGCCGAACTGGCCGGACTGGTTGCACTCGAGGAACCACCAGATGCCGTCGGCGTCCTCGGCGAAGTCGAAGGCCCCGTACGCGAGCCCGGCACGGGTCAGGTAGGCCCGCACCGCGTCCGCGACGCGCCGGGGCACGGGTATCGGGCGCCAGGGTCCGGCTGCGTCGTCGAAGCGCACGTCGTCCACGCCGGGCTCCTCCTCGGGCCGATCCGGCGAACTCGCCGAGCGCGCGGCGAACAGCCGGTTGCCCACGCAGGTGAGCCGGATGTCCGCGGCCCTGCGCACCCTGCGCTGCAGCAGCGTCGGCCCGTTCGCGACGTCCCGGTAGTCCTCCCCCGGCCGCACACGGGTGGTCGGCACGGCGAGCCCGACGTCGTCGGGGTGCTTCCCGGAGACGGGCTTGACTATCAGGTCGGGGTAGCGCTCGGCGAACTCGCGGGCGGCGCGCGGAAAGGTGGTGATCAGCGTGGCGGGGACGGGCAGTCCGCAGGTGCGCGCCAGCCACAGCTGCCACGGCTTCTGGCGGGCCTGCCGGGCGGAGTCGGGGTGGTTCATCCAGCGCGCCTCGGTGCACCGCAGCATGCCGTACAGGGACTGCGAGGCCTCCTCGGTGAGCCAGAGCGAGGGAGTGAGGGAGCGGGCGGCGGGCTCGCCGGGGCGGCGCACCCAGATCGAGCGCAGTCCGCCCATGCTGACGACCCTGCCACCGACGGAGAGGTGGCCGTGGAACGCGCCGTGCGCGAACTCTCCCGACACGCCTACGCCGCCCGGCAGTTCGGCGGGGTCGAGGCGGAGCACGGGGATTCCATTGGCGTTCAATTCGACGACGGCCATGTCGGCCGTCACATCCTGTTCACTCGTCAGGATCAGCACGGTCATTTGCGCTGGGCCGTTCAGTCGTCGAAATGGGTTTTCGAACCCGCGGTGGAGGTGGTGGCAGCGAACTCTCGCAACACTCCGTAGTCGCGTGCAGCCACTGCGCCGTCGGCCAATACGTTCAACTGCAGCGTTGCGTCGTACATGTACGGTGCCCTGACCTCTGCCTCTGACGTGGGGCGGGCATAGTTCAGTGCGAACGGTCGCATGTGCTCTCCTAGTTGGGGGTCCGCCAAGTCAAGCGCATGGTGACTCTCCGGCGTCACACCTCCGGCCGTTTTCCAGGTCTCGTTTTGAGTAAGACGCATCACACCCCCGAAGAGTTCATTCCGCCACGCAGCGTGATGACGACACGTCAGCCAGGTATTGAGGGGCATTGCAGGGGCCTTTGTGGTCACTTCACCTATACGGCGCCTTTACAAGGCTTTACATCTCAGGGCGCGTTCATGCGGCGACAATCCGTCAGGATGCTCGAACGCGCCTTGTGCGCCCCCCTCATGAGGCAGGGTGATCTCCATGACCCGGCACAAGAAAAGGCACAAAAGACGTATTGCGCTGACCCTCGCGGCCACCCTGGGCGCCCTGACGCTCGGCGCGACCACGGCGTCCGCCGCGCCGACCTGGACCGAGACCGGCACCTCGCGCGTGAACTCGCTGACCGGCAGCCAGGGGCTGGCGAGCCGCGCCGACGGCACGCTCGTCCACCGGGGCCTCGCTTCGGTCCCGCTGGCCCTGCGCGCCAAGGGCTGGACGCACGTGGGCGACCCGGACGTGGCGGGTGGCTACACGTTCGACGCGTACCAGGGAAGCGACACGGCCACGAAGAAGATGTTCGCGGCGACGTCACCGGCCGGCGAGCGCACCACCTATGAACACGCCCTCGACCCGGGCGAAATGCTCAACAATTCGTTCGCGTCCGTCTCCCCCGACGGGCAGTGGCTGGTCTCCGGCGAGTGGGGCACGCGCGACCGCCTCCAGGTCTTCCCGACCCCGGTCCTCAACGCATCGGCGCCGAGCCCGGGCGCGAACCTCCCGCAGGCCGGGCAGATATCCCTCGACAAGCCGGTCACGAACATCCAGGGCTGCGACTTCACCGACGCGACCCACCTCCTGTGCTCGTCGGACGCCGCGACGAAGGAGGTCCTCGACATCACCCTGGACCGCCCCGTGGACGGCGCTCCCGTCACCGGCCACGTGAGCAGCGCGTTCGCGATCCCCCAACGCAGCGTCTGCAAGGGGGCGTTCGAGGCGGAGGGCATCGACTACGACGCGCAGCGTGGAATCCTGCGCGTGGAAATGGTGCCGCCCGCTCCGTGCCTGGTGACCACGGCCGTGATCGCGTACAAGCGGGGCTGAGCCGCCGTCACGGCCGTTCGCGGGAGCGGCGGCGTCCGGCGGGCACCGGCACGGGCGCGGCGCCGGGCACGACGGTGTTGGTGAGCGTGCCGATGCCCTCGACGGTGAGGGTGACCGTGTCGCCGGGCTCGATCGGCGGCGGGGTCCGCTCACCGCGCCGGCCCCACAGTTCGGCGAGGCAGCCGCCGTTGCCGCAGGTGCCGGAGCCGAGGACGTCGCCCGGCACGACGCGGGTGCCGCGCGAGGCGTAGGCGACCATCTCCTCGAAGGTCCAGCTCATGTTGGAGAGCAGGTCCTTGCCCACGGTATCGCCGTTGACCTCGGCGGTCAGCGCGAGGCGCAGAAAGCCGTCGGCGTCCCGGTACGGCTCCAGTTCGTCGGCGGTGACCAGGTACGGGCCGAGCGTGGAGGCGGTGTCCTTGCCCTTGCACGGGCCGAGGCCGACCTTCATCTCGCCGGACTGGAGGTCGCGGGCCGACCAGTCGTTGAAGACGGTGTAGCCGACGATGTGCTCGCGGGCCTGTTCCGGCGTCAGGTCGCGGCCCTCGCGCCCGACGACGGCGGCCACCTCCAGTTCGAAGTCCAGGACGGCCGAACCGGGCGGCACGGGTATCGCATCGCCCGCCGCGTAGATCGCGTGCGGGTTGGTGAAGTAGAACGTCGGGGCCGCGTACCACTGCTCGGGGACGCCGTCGGCGCCGTCCACGGAGCGGCGCACTCCCTCCACATGCTCCTCGAAGGTGACGAAGTCCCGTACGGACGCGGGCCGCAGCGGAGCGAGCAGGCGTACCTCGGACACCTGCGGTCCGGGCGGCCCGTCGAGGGCGGCGGCTCCCGCGTCCAGGAGTCCCGGCAGTCCGCCGGCCGCCGCGAGCACCTCGGTCAGCGGCCGGCTGCCGGGCAGCGGGTACAGCGTGCCGTCCTCCGCCACCACGGCGACGTGGCGGCGCTGTTGGTACTCGTACGAGGCAAGGCGCATGCCCGTTCTCCTTTGCGGGGGCGGATGTGTGGGGGCGGATGTGCGGGGGCGGACTCAGACCGGCGGGGCGACGAAGCAGCCGCGGTCGGGGTCGTTGAAGGACTCCTTGGCGACGAGTTCGTTCATCGGGTTGGCGGTGCCCCACTGGTCGGTGACCTCGGGCTGCGAGAAGTCGTAGACGTGCGGGTGCCAGGTGTCCTCGTCGAGCAGCTCCAACTCCGTCGTGTACTCGACGGTGTTGCCGTGCGGGTCGAGGAAGTACGTGAACGTGTTGTCGCCCGCCATGTGCCGTCCGGGACCCCAGATCTTCTGGTACCCGGCGCGCATCACACGCCCCGAACCCCTCATGTACTCGTCCAGTCCGCGCATCTCGAAGGAGACGTGGTGCAGGGCGGTGTGCGGGCCTTGGGCGATGGCCATGGAGTGGTGCTGGTTGCTGATGCGCATGAAGTGCATGACCTCACCCATGTGCGGGGAGCTCAGTGTGTCGGAGAGGGCGAAGCCGAGGTGGCGCTCGTACCACTGCCGGGTCCGGTTCAGGTCCGGGGAGTTGAGGACGACGTGGGACAGCTTGACCGGGATCGCCTCCTTCTCCTCGATCTTGCGGTGCTGTCGCACCTCGACGTCGGCGGAGACCTCGACGGTGCGGCCGTCGACGTCGAAGAACCGGAAGCCGTAGCCGCCGCCGGGGGTGTCGATCCGGCCCGGTTCGCCGAGCAACTGCACTCCCCCGGCCAGCAGTTGCTCGGCGAGCGTGTCGACGTCGCCGGCCGAGGCGGCCCCGTAGGACACGAGGTCGAGGCGCTTCTCCTCGGCCTTGCGGAGCCGGACCACGTACCGCTCGGGGCTGCCCTCGGCGGCGAGGAAGGAGATGCCGGAGTCCCCCTCGGTCCTGGTCAGGCCCCAGACACCGGAGTAGAAGTCGAGCTGCTTGTCGTAGTCGGGCACGGCGAGGTCGACGTGCCGCAGGTGGGTGAGCAGGCGTGCGCTCATGGTGGGGCCTCCTCAGGCGAGGTCGAGCAGGGCGGCCGCGGTGGCGCCGCGCACGGAGTGGAAGTCGTTCTCGGGCAGCTCGGCGTCGCGCAGCGCGCCGACGGGGTCCTCGGCGCCCATGTCGAAGGGGAAGTCGGAGCCGAGCAGCACCCGGTCGGCGCCTGCGACGCGCACCAACTCCCGCAGCACGTGCGGGTCGTGGACCAGCGAGTCGAAGTAGAGGCCGCGCAGGTAGCTGCTGGGCTTGCGGGCGCAGGCCTGTGCGTCGGGGCGGACCTTCCAGGCGTGGTCGGCCCGGCCGATGTGGGTCGGCAGGTAGCCGCCGCCGTGCGCGGCGATCACCTTGAGGCCGGGGTGGCGGTCGAGCACCCCGGAGAAGATGAGATGGGACAGGGCGACGGCGTTCTCGGTGGGCTGGCCGACCGAGTTGGACAGGTACCAGCGGTCGAGGCGCTCGTCGAGGGTGCAGCCGAAGGGGTGCAGGAAGAGCAGGGCGCCGGTCTCCTCGGCGCGGGTCCACAGCGCCTCGTAGGCCGGGTCGGACAGCTCGTGTCCGGGTGCGTGGCTGGACAGCTCGACGCCCACGAGGCCGCTGTCCAGGGCGTGTTCGAGCGCGGCGACGGCGAGGTCCGGGTGCTGCAGCGGTACGAGGCCGAGTCCGCGCAGCCGGTCGGGGGCGGCCGCGCAGTGGGCGGCGGTGGCCTCGTGGGCGAGCCGGTACACCTTCTCGGCCGTCTTGTCGTCGGCCCAGTAGTGGTAGTGCGAGGGGGACGGGCTGACGAGCTGGACGTCCACGCCCTGGGTGTCCATGGCGGCGAGACGGGCGGCCGGATCGGTCATGAGGGTGACGCGGGCGCCGACCATGGGGCCGTTGACGGCGAGGGCGTCGGGGCCGTTGCGGCGGGCGTCGAGGGCCTCGGCCTCGGCGTGTCCCGGCAGGCCCGCGACGAGGGCCTCCACCTCGGGCAGCAGCAGGTGGGCGTGGATGTCGACGGTCGGCGCGGTGGCCGGGGCGTGCGCGGTCGTGGCGTTCGCCGGATTCTTCGTGGTCACGGGCGGTCCTTCAGAACGGTCATGGTGCGGGCCATGAGCCCGGGCACGTCGGCGTCGCGCTCGCCGTCGAGCAGCCACTGCCCGAGCTGCACGGAGGCGTCGACGACCTGGCGCACGCGCGGCAGCCGGCGGGCGTGGAAGTCGGTCAGGAGCCGGTCGCCCCAGTCGGGGCGGGCGGTGAGGAGTTCGGCGAGGACCGAGGCGTCCTCCAGGGACAGCGCGGCGCCCTGGGCGAGGGTGGGCGGGCAGCAGTGCGCGGCGTCGCCGATGAGCACGGTGCGGCCGCGGTGCCACGGCCCCTCGATCAAGTGCCGGTCGAACCATGTGTAGTTGACCGCCGCCGGGTCGGTGATGTGGCGGACGATCTCGGGCCACTGGCCGCCGTAGCCCTGGGCGAGGCGGCGCATCTCGTCGGCGTACGACTCGGGCGGGATCGAGGCGCGGTCCCGCTTGTCCTCGACGACGTAGGCGTACAGGGTGTCGGGGCCCGTGGGGCAGTAGCCCGCGATGTAGGCGGTGCCGCCGTAGGCCAGGTCGGTGCGGCGGACGCCTTCGGGGCGCGGGGCGGCGATGCGCCAGATGGCCATGCCGGTCGGTTCCGGCCGGTCCTCGATGCCGATCATGGCGCGGGTGGCGGAGCCGAGGCCGTCGGCGCCCACCACGAGGTCGTAGCGGCCCTCGCCGCCGTCGCCGAACCGGGCCAGCACGTGGTCGCCGGACTCGGTCAGGGAGGTCACGGTCTCGCCGAGGCGGACGGTGGCGCCGCTCGCCCGGACCCGCTCGATCAGGAGCTGTTGCAGGTGCGGGCGCTGCATCCCGACGGTGGCCGGGAGGTCGTCGCCGCCGGTGTTGATGTCTTCGGCGACGTGCAGGACGGTGCCGTCGGGCGCGGTGACACCCACCGAGCCGAAGGCGAATCCGGCCTGCTCCACCTGCTCCCACACGCCCAGTTCCCGCAGGACCCGCAGGGCGTTGCCCTGGAGGGTGATGCCGGAGCCCGTGGTGGCGTTCCAGTCGCTCCTGGCCTCGACGAGGTCGACGGCCACGCCGGCGCGGCGCAGCAGAACGGTGATCGCGCTGCCGGAGGCACCGCCGCCGATGACGAGGACGCTACGGCTGCTGGGGTCGGTCATGGCAAGGTCTCCGGATTCACTTGACGGCGATCGGGTTGACGGGTGACCCGACGGCGCCGGTGATCGGCAGCGGTGCGGCGGTCAGCCAGAAGTCGTACGCACCGTCGTCGGCGCAGTCGGCGGCGAGGGCGTCCAGGTCCCACATCTCGCCGATGAGCAGCCCCATGTTGGGGATGACGACCTGGTGCAGCGGCTGGAAGGCGTGCTCGAACTCGTTGGGGCGCACCTCGAAGCCCCAGGTGTCGGTGGCGATCGCGGCGATCTCGGTGCGGTGCAGCCAGCCTGCGGTGGTGAAGGACAGTCCGGGGGCGGGACCCCCCGCGTAGTCGCCCCAGCCCTCGCGGCGGGCCCGGGTCAGCTGCCCGGTGCGGACGAGGACGATGTCACCGCGGCCGATGTGCACGCCGTGGGCCTCGGCGGTGGCGGTGAGGTGTTCCTCGGTGACGGCGAAGGCGTCGGGCAGTTCGCCGTCCGTGCCGATCGCGCGGCCCACGTCGAGCAGGACGCCGCGCCCTGCGACGTGCGGGGCCAGGTGCTCGATGCCGGTGACGAGGTCGCCGTCGGAGGTGACGACCTGCTCGGCCGGGCGGCCGTTCCAGGCCTTGCCGTGGTCGAAGATGTGGCCGAGTCCGTCCCACTGCGTGGAGCACTGCAGCGGCATGGCGATCACGTCGTCGGCGCCGCCGAGGCCGTGCGGGAAGCCCTGGTTGCCGAGGGCGGCGTCGGTGCCGGTGTCGAGCATGGTGTGCACCGGGTTGGTGCGGCGCCGCCAGCCCTTCTGCGGGCCGTCCATGTCGAAGCGCTGGGACAGGGAGAAGCTCGCGCCGCGCCGGACGAGGGCCGCGCCCTCGCGGCGCTTGGCCTCGGTGAGGAAGTTCAGGGTGCCGAGGACGTCGTCCGCGCCCCAACGCCCCCAGTTGGAGCACTGCTTGGCCGTCCGGGCGATCTCGCCCTCGGGGTCGGTGCGGTCGACGGCGCTCACGACGCGGCCTCCGCGACACAGCGGGTGCGCTGGGCGCCGAGCCCGGTGATCGAGGCGTCCATGACGTCGCCGTCGCGCAGCAGCCGGCCCCAGTGGATGCCGTTGCCGGCGGGCGATCCGGTCAACACCACGTCTCCGGGCAGGAGTTGGGTGGTCTGCGAGATGTAGGAGATGAGCCGGTCGACGCCGAAGAGCATGTCCTTGGTCGACTCGTCCTGCATGGTGTCGCCGTTGAGCTTCAGCGTGACCCGCAGGTCGTCGGGGTCGGCGACGGATTCGGCGGGGACGAGCCAGGGGCCGAGCGGGGTGAAGCCGGGGGCGTTCTTGGCGCGCAGCCAGTCCGTGCCGATCGCCTTCATGTCGCGGCGGAAGACGCTCGCGCGATCGGTCAGGTCGTTGGCGATCGTGTATCCGGCGACGTGGTCGAGCGCGTCCTCCCGGGCGACGCGGTGGGCGGGCCTGCCGATGACGACGGCCAACTCCAGTTCCCAGTCCGGCTGTTCGGCCCAGGCGGGCAGCACCACGTCGTCGTAGGGTCCGGTGATGCTGCTGGGCAGGCCGATGAAGACGTACGGCAGGTCCTCAGCGGCGCGCCGGTCCATGATCTCGGCGATCTCCGCGCGCGCCTCCTCGACGGTGCGCGGGTCGTCGGGGGCGCGGTGCGCGACTTCGAGGTCGATCACGTGCTGCCGGTAGTTGGCCCCCGACTGGAAGATCTGCCGCGGGGCGAGCGGCGCGTGCACGCGCAGACCGTCCAGCGGCTGCCAGTCGCGGGTGCCGTCGGCGGCCAGGGTGTGCAGGAGAGGCAGGTACGTGTCCCAGTCCTGGACGACGTCGAGCAGCGTCCCGGGGGCGGCGTCCAGGGAGCGCCGCAGGTCCAACACCCGCTCCGCGACCAGCAGTCCGGGGAAGTGGGGGCCGTCGTGGGCCGAGAAGGTGCCGAGGGCGAACGGGCCCGCGGGCCGCGCCGGTGTTGCCATGAGATTTCCTCCCGCTGTGGTGTGTCTACTCTGTCCTCCGAGGCAGAATCATGGAAATCAATCTTTGTTATGAGAAGCATCCACGCCATGGATACCCCCGAGCGGCAGCACACGAGAGGTGCGTGAGAGGCACGTGACGAACTCGCCCCGACTCGACCTGAACCTGGTCGTCGCCCTGCGCGCGCTGCTGGAGGAGCGCAACGTCACCAGGGCGGGGGCGCGCGTCGGTCTCAGCCAGCCCGCGATGAGCGCGGCCCTGGGGCGGCTGCGGCGGCACTTCGACGACGAGCTTCTGGCCCGCAGCGGCGGCTCCTACGACCTCACCCCGCTGGGGCTCGCCCTGCGCGAGCGCAGCGCGTCCGCCTGCGATCTGCTGGACCGCCTCTTCTCCACGCAGGCCGACTTCGACCCGGCGGCGGAGACCCGCGAGTTCACGCTGCTGACCTCGGACTACGGGGCGTTCATCTTCGGGGCCGCGCTGTCCAGGCGGCTGCACAGGGAGGCGCCGGGCGTCCGGCTGACGTTCCAGCAGACCGGCCCGACGGTGGTGGAGAACCCGGCGACGGCCCTGTCCACGGTCGACGGCCTGCTCATGCCGCACGGCATCATCGACGGCTTCCCCACGGTGGAGCTGTACGAGGACCGCTGGGTGTGCATCGTCGCGGACGACCACCCGGGGATCGGCGACACCCTCGCCCTCGACGATCTCGCCCGGCTCCCCTGGGCCGTCTACCAGCGCCCGTACGACGCGCCGGCCGCGCGCCAGCTCAACATGCTCGGCATCAGCCCGCACGTGGAGGTCTCGGTGCAGTCCTTCCAACTGCTCCCCCGCATGGTCGAGGGAACCCGCCGCATCGCGATGATCCAGGAACGCCTCGCCCGGGACGTCACGCAGTCCGCGGCCGTGCGCGTCCTTCCGTGCCCGTTCGAGGCGGTGCCGGTGCGGGAGACCATGTGGTGGCATCCCCTGCACGAGCAGGACGGCGCCCATGTCTGGCTGCGCCGGACGGCGATGGAGGTCGGCGCGTCACTGGACCCGTCCCGGGCCTGAGGGCCGGGCATCGTCGCCCTGTCCGGCCGCCCGGGTCAGATCATCTCCCGCATGGCGTCGATGACCTGCTGGAGGGTGGGGCGTTCGGTGGGCTTGTAGCTGAGCATGTGCTCGATCAGCTCACCGAGGGGGCCGTCGATGTTGACCGGCCGCCGGTTCCCCTCGACGACGGCCTGGCGCTGTTCGCGCAGTGAGGCGTCGTTGGGGTAGCTCACGGCGCGCCGTTGACGGGCGGCCATCAGCAGGCTCGCGCCGAATCCGTAGATGTCGCTGGCCTGGGTCGGGGACGCGAGACCTTCGTCGAGGATCTGCCGGGACAGTTCGGGGGCCTCGTAGTGCACGAGGCAGCCCTGGTGGGGAAAGTCGACCTCGTCGGGGACGGGCTTGCCCTGCGCCAGGGCGAGTTCCACGAGGTGGGTGCGGGCGGGGCCGATCAGGAAGTTCATCGGCTGTACGTCGCCGTGTGCCCAGCCCTCTGCGTGGACGCCGGCCAGGGCGCTGGCGCACTCCAGGGCCGTCACCACACTGGGGACCGTACCGTCCACGCGGTGCCGCTCCCACAGTTGCTGCAGGTCGGGACCGTCGCGCCACGGCTGGATGCACCACGTGCCCTGCTTCCAGCTGCCGCTGGGCACCGACGTGCCCAGGTGGTGGAGGACGGCTGCTTCCCGGCCGGGCTCGAGCGCGGTCCAGGTCCGGCCGGGAAGCCCGTCGGCGGCGGCGACGGGGAAGCCCAGCTTGACGGCGTAGCGCGCTGTGTCAGTCCTGATGTCCCACAGTGTCGAGCCGTGCCGGTTGCTGACCCGCGTGGCCTCGACGATGGGCGGGAGCGCATTCGTGATCTGGTCGGGAAGCTGCACGGCGGTGCGGTCCTTTCAACGGACTTACGGGCGAGGGCAGTCCGAGTAGCAGTGGGCGATACAGCTCGGTCATGAGGGGAATTCACCTCCTGTCGGCCGATCGGATGCGCCCCGACGCTGCGAAGATGAGCGGTTGCCTCGCACCGCCCCGTCCCGTCCGTGCCGGGCTCCTCAGCGGAGCGCGGTCGCGTTCGCCGGGGAACCCACGCCGCCCACGAGGTTGAGCGGCTTGACCGTCAACAGGCAGTCCCATACGCCGTGTTGACGGCTGTCATGGGTGAGGGCCGTGAGGTTCCAGAGCTCGCCGAGCGGCAGGCCCAGTTTCGCGATCAGTTCCTGGTGCATCATCCCGGCGTCCTCGGGTGCGCTCTGCCGGAAGTCGCTGTCGGCCGCGACGGGGAGGACCTCGACCGCGAACGTGTCGGTGGCCATGAGCGCGATGCGGTGGTCCCAGCACCACGCGGCGAACGCACGGCTCTGCGTGAAGCCGGTGGCGCGGCGGTGCTCGCGGGCGGCCGCGCGCTGTTCGGGGCTCGTGGTCAGATACCACTCGGCCCAGCCGGTGTGGACGAGGACCAGGTCGCCGGGTTCGACCGCGCAGCCCTGGACCGCCAGTGCCTCGTCGAGCAGGTCGGCGGTGAGGGCCGGGCCTTCTCCGTGGTCGAGCGGGGTGCCGCGGTCGCGCAGCAGTCCCTCCACGTCGATCACGAGACCGCGCCCGGCCAGCGGGTGCTCGGCCCACAACTGCACGCCCAGGGACGGCGTTCCGACGGCGATGTCGCTGTCGGGGACCCCGTTGTAGAAGCCGTGGCCCGAGGCGCGGCGGTGGCGCAGGCCGTCGATCTGGCTGGTGGCCTGGAGGTGGAAGTTGTCGAGGGAGTCGTCGCGCGCCTGGTCGTGCTTGGCGGTGATGTGGTGGTGCGGTACGCCGCGGGCCTTGGACATCGGCGGGTCGAAGGCGTCCAGGGCGTGGTCGAGGTTGAAGGCGCTGCCGCGCCGGACGCAGTCGGCGGCGCGGCGGATCTGGTGCGGGCCCGCGAAGTTGGCCATGCCGCGTTCCGGCGTCGTGGGGAAGAGATGCCAGCTGGAGCCGGGCGGGGCGTCGGTGCGACGGCTGAGTTCCTGGTACGTGGGCAGTGGCACGGGCGCACGGCTTTCTGTCAGGGGCAGCGGGCCGCGACGGCGGCGGCCGCCCGGCGTACCTCGCTGATGAGGTGCGGGTGGTCGTCCTCGGTGAGTTCGGTGCTGGAGCCGGTGACGCTCAGGGCGCCCAGCACCTCTTCCGGGGTGCGGATCGGCGCGCTGACGGCAGCGACTCCGAGGGCCCGTTCGTTCAGCGAGAGGGCGTACCCGTCCTCCCGGACCCGGCGCAGGTCGGCGGCGAGTTCGTCCGCGGTGACCTGCTCGCCCGCGATCCGGGTGAACGGGGTGGTGTCGTTGATGAAGGTGTCGAGTTCCGGCTCCGGGAGCCAGGCGGCGAGCGCCTTGCCCGCGCCGAGGTGGAGCGGGAGCTTCTCGCCGATGGGGAGTTGGTAGCGCAGCGGGTTGCGTCCCTCGACGCGTGCGATGAGTACGCGGGCCGAGCCGACGCGTACGTACAGGCTGGCCGCCAGGTGGGTGGTGGCGGCGAGTTCCTGGAGGACGGGGAGGGCGACCTGGCTGAGCCGGTTGGTGACCAGGAACGCGTGGGCGGTGGCGAGGGATGCCGGGCCCGCGGTGTAGCCGGTGTCCTCCTTGGCCGCGTAGCCGCGGTCGACGAGCACGTTGAGGATCCGCTGCGCGGTGGCGACGTGCAGGCCGGCGCGGCGGGCCACCTCGCTCAGGCGCAGGGGCTGGCGGCTGTCCTCCAGGACGCCCAGGACGTCGAAGGCCCGGTCGAGGGAGCGCATGGTGGAGGAGGACTCGGCGGGCATGGGGGCGGCTCCTGGATCGTCGGTCGGCACGCACGGACCCGATAAGACTTATCAGTCCGCGAGTGCGCGCCGTGCGTCAGGAGCCCGTTGCAGGTCAGTGCGTGGTGGCGGACGCCGCGGCCCGGGGCGCCTGAGCGGCCGGCTCGTCCTGCTGTCCGGCGTCCTGCTTCCCGTACGAGAGGACGAACGAGAGCATGCCGCTGATGCTCGCCGCGATGCAGGTGGCCGGTCCGGCGTCGGCGGCGACACCCTCCACCCAGGCGGCGTCGCCCATGACCATGCCGAGGGCCTGGCCCACGACGGTCACGGTGCCGCCGACGAGGAAGACGACGATGCTCAGCCGGAAGAGCGGTTGAAGGAGTCGTTGGGTCATGGGTCGGGTCATGAGCGGGCCTCCGGTTCGGGCGGGTTGGGGACGGGTCAGACGGGGAGGACGCCGGTGGCCACGGCGGCGCCGACGAGCAGGATGGGGACGCAGTAGTAGGTGGCCAGCGGCAGGAACGTTCGGGCCGGGTCGATGCCCGCGATGCCGCTGGCGACGTAGATGGGCGCCCCGGACGGGGGTGAGGCGCCTTCGGTGGACGCGAAGATGAGGACCGCGACGCAGGCGGTGGCCGGGGGCACCCCGGCCCCGACCAGCGAGGTGACGGCGACGGGCCCGATGGCGGCCATGGTGGCGGACGCCGTCAGCGGGATGGCCACGCCGACGACGAGCACTCCGACGATCAGCGCCATGACCCACTTCGGTGCCTCCACCCCGGCCAGCAGATGGGTCAGCTGCTCGGGCAGCCCGAGCTCGCCGAGGACGTTGGAGGCGGAGAACGCGGCGACGATCGTGACGCCGATGACGCCGAAGTGCGGGGCGGCGCCGCCGAGCACGTTCCACCACTCGCGGCCCGAGCGGGGCAGGTGGCGCCGCCCGAGGACGAGGACGGTGGCGATCAGGAGGACGGGGATCCAGGTGATGAGGCTGATCGCGTCGGACAGTTCGAGGCCGACGTGCAGATCGAGCGCGGCGCCGACGGGCCCCTTGGCCAGGGCCAGGGGTATCGCGATCGCCACGAACAGGAACAGGCTGGTCCAGCCGGCGCCCAGGCTGGCGCGCAGGGGCAGCAGGTCGGCGCGGTCGATGGGCTGCACCTTGTGGCGGCGCACCATGACGAAGGCGGCGACGAGCCGGTACCCGAGACACCACAGGCCGCCGATGGCCAGCGGAAGGACGATGTCGTCCGTGGTGGCGAGGGAGGCGACACCGGCGGAGCCCATGAGGATGAACATGGTGGAGCTGAAGGGGAAGGTGACCCCCATCCCGGCGCCGCCCGCCGCGACGGTGGCCGCGAGTTCACCGCTCACGTTCGACCGCTTCATCCACGGGATGGTGACCGAGCCGACCGCCGCGGTCACCGCGGCCCCGACGTGCGCGATGGCGCCGAACAGGCCGGCCGCGACGGTCGAGGTGTAGACCGGGCCGCCGCGCAGCCTGCCGAGGACCGAGTTGAGGATGCCCAGGAGGTGGTCCAGGACCGGGGTGCGGGCGAGCAGGTAGCTCATGAAGACGAAGGCGAGGGCGGCGAAGGTGACTTCCTCCTGCATCGCCTCGACCAGGCCGCCCCACATCACGTGCGCGATGTCCCCACCGGCGAACAGGCCGGTGACGAGGAAGCCGACGATGAGGGCCTCGCCGATGTTCCGCTTGAACACGGCGTTCCACACGATGATGGCCGCGATGTAGCAGCCCAGCGCCCATACGGCGATCACGATGTTCCTCCTGGCGTGGCCGCGGCGGCGGCGCGGATGTCGGTGCGCCGTCGCGCCTCTTCGGCCTCCACCTCGCGGGCGGCGGCCAGGACGGTCGCGGCTCGCTCGGCGGGGACGACGGCCACACCGTCGCCGTCGGCCGCGACGAGGTCCCCGGTCCTGCAGACGACTCCGCCGACCGCGACCGGGACCCCGACGTGGCCGGGACCGAACTTGTAGGGGCCTGCCGGAGTGACCGCGCGCGCCCAGACGGGGAAGCCCATCTCGGCGAGCACCTCGACGTCGCGCGCGGCGCCGTCCAGGACCATGCCGACCACGCCACGCGCTCGGGCGCGCTCGGCGATCAGCTCTCCGACCAGGGCACGGGAGATGTCCCCCTCCCCATTGACGACCATGATGTCACCGGGCTCGGCGATCTTGATGGCCTGGTGCAGCGCCTGGTTGTCACCGGCGCGGGTCCACACGGTGAGGGCGCGGCCGACGGTCCGGGCGCCGGGCCACAGGGCGCTGATGCCGGAGTCGAGGAGGCCGAGGCGGTCGGTCGCGTCCCCGATGTTCGCCGTCGCCAGCCCCGCGTACCCGGCGAGCAGTTCGGCGGTGACCCGAGAGGTGTCCCGCAGCCCTTCGGGGCGTGCGGCCAGGGTGTGTACGTGACCGATGGCCTTGGCGAGGTTCGTGTCGAGCCCGAGTTCGCCGACGAGGTCCGCGGCGGCGGCCGCCTCGCGGGCCCGCCGCTCACCGTGCTTGAAGGTCCCCTGGTAGAGGCGCTCCAGTGTGGCGTCGCCGTCCGCCAGTTCCGCCGCGACCTGCTGCCGTACCCACAGTTCGTCGCCTGCGGCGCGGCCCGCGTCCACGGCCTCGACGATGACGGCGCCGAGCCCCTTCATGAACAGGCTGCGCAGGAGCTTGCGGGCCGAGGCGGCGCCGGGGTCTCCCCCGAGGTCCTCGACGGGCGCACCCAGCGCGCCGAAGTAGTCGGCGATCACCGACGCACCCTGCCCGCTGGCCATCAGGGCCGTACGGTGCCGGTACTTCGGCACGGAACCGATCACCGACACATCGGCGAAGACCGCGGCCGAGGCGGCGCCGACGACCTCGGCGATCTCCCGCTTCAGCTCCGGTGCCGCGGCGTTCATGTCCGCGTAGACGGCGGTCGACGACAGATGTGGGGCGGCCTCCCGCGCCACGGCGAGCGCGGCCTTCGCCCCGGTCAGACCGAGTACGAGGTCACTGCCCCGCACGGCCTCCGCGAGGCTCGCGGCCCGCTCGACGCCTTCCGGCGTGGGCGCGTCGACCGGGTCGAATCCGACGACCTGCCAGCCCTGCTCCACGAATCCGGCCGCATAGAGCGCACCCGCCTCGCCCAGACCGATGATGCCTGCCCTCACCTGAACCTCTTCTCATAGAGTGATAAGGTCTATCACTAGACGCAGGAGGATGTTGCTTGGGCATGACGAGCACGTCAAGAGTTGACGAATGATCGATCAAAAGAGGCGTCGGGACGGCGCGGGTGGCGGCGCGATGCCGACCCGGCGCCGGGCACGCAAAAGGCCACCAGCGCGGCCCGGTGCGGTGCGGGCGCGGCTGGTGGCCTTGATCCCTGAGCAGCGCGTGGGCGCGCCGCTCACACGAAGTTCAGCACTGGTTGGGCACGTTGCCCGTCTCGCTCCCCTTCAGCAGGCCGCCCCAGATCCAGCTCGAACCCGAGCCGAGCAGGACCCACTTGTCGTGCGAGTAGCCGTTCTGCGTCACCCGCTGGCCGTGCGCCCAACAGATGGCGCTGAGCTGGTAGTTGGCGGGGACCGAGTAGTTGATGCCGCACTGGGTCGACGCGCAGCTGCGGATGTTCGCACTGGTCCACGTGTAGACCCACGTGTTGGCGACGGCCCGGTCGGCCGCCGCCGCCCGACCGTCCCCGCCGGCGGACACCGCCGCGGCAGTGGGCGCGGACAGGCCCGCGACGGCCAGCAGCCCCGCCGCGACCGTGGTGACGACCTTGGCTCTGAAACGCATGAGGAAACCCCCCAAGTGAACGCGATCCGCTGGGACATCCAGCGTGAAAGACGCTAACCGGCCCCAGTCGACCCAGTTAGTCATGTACTGGCCAAAACCTGACGGGGCGCGGCACCCCGCCCGGGAGGCGTGCGCCATGAGGCGGAGCAGGACGGTGGCGTTACTGGCGAGTTACGGATCGGGAATCTGCCCAATCCCTCGGCCAGGCCGACCGGTCGGCAGGGCGGGCTGCTGGACGTACGGAGACGGCGCCGGAGGGAGCAGCTCGTGATGCCGGCGGGGGGCGTGGGAGTGGGCAAGACCCGGCCGACGCTGGGAGGAGGCCCGCGGCGCCGGTCGTCGCACGGCGCGCCTGCGCGGACCGCGCACGGGCCGCGCCTCGGGGAACCCGGCGCTCCGGTCGGCGTGGACCGTGTCATCGATCCGGCCATCCTCTCCGGAACCCTCCACCTCCGGCCCTGAAAGGCCACACCATGCACTGCGACGGCTGCACCGCACCATCCGCCCCGACCGCCACGGCCACTACTACTGCGAACCCTGCACCTGCAAACACCACCGCTTCAAACGCCGCGCCAGTGAGGACTGACTCATGACCCGCGCACTCCGCACCGCCCGCGCCTACCTCCTCGCCGCGACCGCGCTCGCCGCCGGCGCCGCACACGTGGGCGTCACCGAATCCGCGTGGCACTGCCTCCCCGGCCTGTGCTTTGCCGCGGTCCTCGTCTGGTGCGCGCTGCGGTCGTACGCCGAGCACCAGGCAGTCCTCGCCGAGTGCAAGCAGGCTCGGCAGGCCGCGCTCATCGAGGAGTTCGACACGGTCCTGGCGTGCTGTCGCCTCGCGCACCACTCGGGCGGCTACGCCCATGGCCCGAACTGCATACTGTCCGCGGACGCGTTCGCCGAGCTGTACACCGCGTGCTGCGCCGAAGGGTTCGTATCGCGCGGTGTCCGGCACGGGCCCACGTGTCGGGTCAAATCGGCGCACAGCAGCGCCATATGAGCGGCCGAGCCCCCTTGGTGCGCGGCCTGACGACCGGTCGGCGCGAGTCCGGTCTCGATGATGTCGCCCGACTCGGCACGGCGGTTTGTGCAGCGGTCCTCGGAACCCGCCCCCAACGCAAGGAGCGGCAACTACCGTGAGACCGGAGGCGACCACCAACGGGGAGGACGTGGCATGCTGCTCGCAGCCGAAAAGGGCGACATCACCACGATCATCGGCGGCATCGCCCCGGACTGGGGCCCCTTCGGCGCCTTGGGTACCGAGGCCAAAACCATGATCCAGGTCGTCATGGCCGTCGCGATCCTGCTCTGCCTCGCCATCGCCATCTGGGGCGCCGCCAAGCAGCGCGTCGGCGCCACGGCCCTGCGCGACACGTTCAGCGCCGAGCAGGGCAAAGGCCTGATCATCGCCGGTCTGACCGGAGTCTTCATCATCGGCTCACTCGGCACGGTCTTCACCATCGTCTACGGCATGGCCGTCTGACCTGCACGAGGTGGGCCTTCGGCTCAGGGTCCGCGCCAGAGGTTGGCGAACGCCGCGTTCTCGATGGTGCGCCTCTGGCGTACGGCCTCCAGCTCCATCACCGCGTCGTGGACGGCGGCCAGCACCGTCGTCACCGCCTCGTCGTCGAGGTCGGGCTCACCGTCGCCGGATCGCTCGTCATCGATGCCGACGGTCGAGGCGAGGGCCGTCAGGACGGGTTCCTTCTCCTTCAAGCGGTCGGCCGCGCGGCGGCGCGCGGGCGTGTCGACCGATGCCAGGCGTTCCGAGCCGAAGGGAAACCGGCCGCTCCGCTGCGGCTTCAGCTCATTGTCCGCCTCCAGGGCGGCCTGGTACGCGGCAGAGAGGTCTCGGCCCCGGCGCCACAGCCAGTCCTCGACCCGCTCGTAGGGCGCCTGCCGGGTGAGTCCTGCCGCAGCCTCGCCCATCAACCGGTCGTCCGGCACCGGCTGTCCACCCGGCACGATGCGGTCGCCGTCCAGGTCGACCGCCCCCGCGCCGATGAGATCGATCAGCTCGGCTCCCGCGAGCGCGAGGGAGAGGTCGCCCTGTCCCACGGATTGCTTCAGGTCCATGGCGATGATGAACAGGTCCTTCGCCGTGGTCATGAACGGCTCCCCTCGGAGACTTCGACAGACAAAGGTACGCCCCCACCAACACGGCGGGGCGACTGTCACCATCAGTATCGCCCCACCGCGCGAGCGAAGCCCTCTGGCTGGAGTTGGGCCGCATGCGCATCGGCCGAGCACTCGCGGGCAGAGCCATGACCGCTCTCGTCACCGCGGGCTGCGGCGGGGCGGGGTCGCACGACGACGCCTCCCGCCCGGCGGCCACGGCGCCCCCGAGGAACGGCAAGCAGCTCCCCGTCGCGATCACCTCGGCAGAGCCAGGGCTTCTGACGGTGAAGACGCTGCTCGGCTCACTGCCGCCGGAGCCCGCCGCCGACGCCGCGTTCACCGAACGAGTGCTGTGGACGATGCGCAAACACACGGTGGCCATGGCCGGGGTACCGGGGCGGACCAGCGCCGAGTGCGAGGGCGGCAAGGTGAGCGAGCGGCCGGGCACGACCACGCGGTGCACCGTCACCTACAACGGCGTGAAGGTCCCCTGGTCCGTCCGTTTCGACGAGCCGGCCGGTGACCTCAAACCGTACGAGATCACCAACGCCGGCCGGGCCGTGCTGACGGCGAAGTCCGTCCACGGCACGTTCTGGAGGGAGTACCACCGGGTCAGCAAGCACCTGCGCTGCGGAAGGGTGCCGGACCTCGAACTCGTCGCATACGAACAGGACACCGGCCACCGCTGCCAGTACGCCTCGTCCGCCGACGGCAAGGCCCGATGGGTCAACGTCCCGGTGAGTGTGGGCGAGCACGGCGTCGTCTTCGACAACGGCCGCCCGGCCGGCAGCACCGCGAATTGATCCCGGAGCTGCTAGCCGTGGGTGATCAGGCTGCCGTCGGTGCAGTGACCGGCGTGATGGCCCACGTAGTCGCCGAGCACCGGGACGACGGCGACCTCCTGGAGGCAGGTGGCGGCAGAACTGAAGTTCCAGTTGTCCGAGATGCCGACCCCGGAACCCAGGTTGCTGTCGGCGTGGGCAGGTGCGGCGAGTCCGGTCGCGGCGAGGGCGAGACCTGCAACGCTGATGATCTTCTTCATGCCCGGCGAACGACGCAGCACACCGGATGGGCACGGGGACACCACAAGGGTTCACCTTCCAGAGCACCCTCACGACTTGTCCGGCACACCCGGGCACGGACGCCCCGCCACGGCTCGGGGGCTCGTGTGCTGCTACGGAACACCCCCTGCGCGGGATCCTGTCCGAGCCGTGCAGGGGCGGCGACGCCGGTCCGGGCCTGGCGGCTCGTCAGCGCAGGGTCTCGCCCTTGAGGTCGAGCAGCTCCGCCGCCGCGATCTCCAGTTGGGCCGGGTCGTGACGGGGGACCTCATCCGCGGAGACGGCGCCGAGGTAGAAGGTGAGGAAGGTGTCGAGCACGATCCAGTCGGGCCCGAGCTCAGCGATCTCCTCCAGGTCGCGCCGAATCTGAGCGACGGTGCCGTGCCCGGCGAGTCGCCCCTCCTCCGGAACCGGCTTCTCGGTGATGTGCAGCGGGATGCGCGGCGCGAGGGCGGGGGTGGGACGACCGGCCTCCTCGGCGGCGGCCCTGAGCTTGGGCAGCCGCTCACGCAGCTCGGCCGGGCCGAGACCGAACGGGTGCCAGGCGTCGCCGAAGCGCGCCGCCCGCCGCATGGCGGGGCCGTTGAGGCCGCCGACCCACACCGGCGGGTGCGGGTCACGGACCGGGGCGGGGCCGGTGGTGATGTCGGTGTAGTCCAGGTGCTCGCCGTGGAAGGAGATCAGCGGCTTGGTCCAGTGGTCCTTGATGGACGTCAGATACTCGTCGGTGATCCTGCCGCGGGCGGCGAAGTCGACGCCCAGCGCCTGGAACTCCTGCTCCGACCAGCCGACGCCCACACCGAACACGAACCGGCCGTTGCTCATCTGGTCGATGTTGGCCGCGACCCGGGCCGTCTGCAGCGGGTGCCGGTACGGGAGAACGATGACCGTGGTGCCCAGCTCGATGGTCGAGGTGCGGCCGGCGAGGTAGGCGAGGGTGGTGAACGGGTCGTAGAACGGCGGCGGGAAGACCGGCAGGGCCTCCTGTGGGAGCGTCACGTGGTCCGAGATCATCGCCAGGTGGTACCCCAGCCCCTCGGCCCGGAGAACCCAGTCCTCCATGGAGGCGGGGGTGGTGCCCGGCCCGTAATTGAGCACATTGATCCCGAACTTCACCGACGGGTCTCCTCTCGACGGGCGCACGGCATCACCGAGTGGCGAGCCCACGCCGTAGTTTTTTGGTCGGAGACGCCAGGCTAACCACGGGACGAGTCGCGGCACGAAGCGGGGGCGGGGAGCAAGATCCACGCAGTCGACTCCGGCAAGCCCGAGTTGACCTGCGGATACGCAAGAAGTGACGACTCGGTCAAACCGCGTGTGAGCAGGGAGTTCCCGCGGTTAGCGTCAGGATCATGACAGAGACGATCAAGACCGGGGCCCCGCCCGCTCGCCCCGTCCGCCAGTTGCTCGCCGCCTCCGTGGGCAATGCCGTCGAGTGGTACGACTGGTTCTCTTATACGGGCGCGGGGACAGCATACGACGGGGCGCTGTAGCAGCAAGTTTGCAGGTGAGGACACAATCTGGTGCTGCGCCCCAGTCGCACGTGTCGCAGGGTTTGACCAGCTCTGGCAGTCTCGATGCTGACCGCTTGCTGACTTTTGTGACATAGCGTCAGCTCAGGACGTGCGCCCCTCTTGTGCAGCACGGCCGCCCAAGTCGTCAGCGGCCCGCGAGGGCCGAAGTAGCCGGTCCCGGTACCGATCTCCAGCACCGTGCACCCCTCGATGGTCTCGACGTCGGACCGCATTCATGCGACGAGCGACGGAATCGTGGACGACGAAGCCGGTGCCCCGCTGTGCCGGAGGGCGAGCTGTTGTACGAGAGAGCAGTCATCGCTGACCGGCATGGCCACGATGGCTAACCCGAGTGTGACGCTCCGGCTTGTCTGCGGAACAGCTCGCATCAACCTTGGCCAGGTGTGCCTCTGCGCCATGGAATCGACTTGCGACCGGGGAGTGCCACTCGCGTGCCATACTCAACAACCAACTCACTTCTGTGAAGCATGGGTTGAACGCCTTGACGAAGGGACTGGGGGGATGGCGCTGGAGTTTCCCAAGTGGCGCGTGATCGTCGCGTCAGATTCGCGTGCGGCGGAGGACGTACACGGCGAACTGAGCCGCAACGGTTCCTGGGACTCACAGATCTCGGTGGAGTTGGAACAGTCGACATCGAGGTTCCGTACGGGGGACGCCACGATTCTCGTGGCCACCATCGCCGCAGTGAGCTCCGCCCTGACCGCGTTGGTGACCGGCCTCCTGGGACGCGGCGCGGCCAAGGAGGGGCAGCGCATCGTGATCGAGCTCGCGTCCGGGGCCAGGCTCGAGGTACCGGCGGGCATGGAACCGGCCGAACTGGACCGGATGCTCAGTCTGATTCGCGAGGATCCCCAGCGGATCCTCCTGCCGTGAAGCGAAAGGGGGCCCTGGGTGTACCCCTCCAAAGAAGCGAACTCGTACACGGAGGCGGGCGATTCCGCCTGGGACCGGTTCGAACGAACCCGCTCCCCGGCGGAGCTGAACAGCGCGATCTCCTCGTTCCGCGCCGCCGTCGCGGCGCTGCCGACCGACGACCCCGGACGCGTACCACATCTCTACCGGCTTCTCAGCGCGCTGCATCTGCGCTTCACGGAGACCAGGGACGCGGCGGACCTGGAACCAGCGATAGCCGCCGCGCGCGAGGCCACCTCCCTGGCGCGGAGGGACACCTCCTGTCTGTCGGCACTGGCGGCCCTACTCCTCGATCGGTTCAAAGTGGCCGAGCGAAAGGCGGATCTCGACGAGGCGATCGAGGTGGCCCGTACCGCGACGCGCCTGCCGCCCTCGCGACCGTCGGACGGCAGTGTCGCGCTGGCGAAGCTCGGCTCGACGCTGAGCGAGCGGTTCGAGTACCTCGGATCGGTCGAGGATCTGGAGGAGGCGATCGACCTCGAGCGCACAGCTGTCACACTGAGCCGGCCCGGTCCCACGCGCAAGCACGCACTCCACAACCTGGTCCAGAGCCTCCGTCGGCTCGGCATGGAGACCGGACGCCCCGAGGCGTTCGAGGAAGCCATTGCCGTCGCCCGGCGCGCAGTCAACGCCCGCCCGCGTGAAGGCAGCGACCAGGCCGTGAGCCTAGGCGGTCTTGGCGCCGCTCTGGCGGACCTCTGCGAGCTGACCCACACCGCGGAGGGGCTGGACGAGGCCCTAGCCTGCAGTCTGAAGGCCTTCGACATGACTCCCGCGGGCCATCCGGAGCGGCAGGCGTCTCTGGTCGGTCTGGTGACCCAGTTGGCCCTCAAAGCCCGTTTCTCGGGGAGCCCCACGCATCTGGACGAAGCCGTACGCCTCGCGCGCGCATCCGCCGCGAGCGCCCCCGCACGCACTGAGGCGCCCGACGAACTGATCCTCGTGGGGGCCTTGGTGAACAGGTACCAGGCGACCGGCACGGTCGAGGACCTCGACGAGGCCATCGTGCTCACCCGGGCCGGTATAGCCCGGATGAAGGACTACCGGCCCGGCCCCGAGCATTTCTCGAGCGTACTGTCCCAACTTCTGTTCCTGCGCCACCGGCAGGCCGGGGCCGTCGCGGACCTGGACGAGGCGATCCGCCATGAGCAGGCGCGACTGCAGGACCCGTCCCTTGACCGCAGGAGGCGTGCCAAAGTGCTCAATGCGCTGGGCCTGCTGCTGTGGGCTCGGTCCCGGCGGACGCGGGACCGGGACGGCATCGAGGCGTCGATCGCCCTCTGCCGTGAGGCGGTGGCGACCGGGGTCCACAGGTCAGACCAGGCGGTGCACCTGTCCAATCTCGGCAACGTCCTGTTGGCGCGGTTCGAGTACGTCGGCCGGCCCGAGGATCTGGACGAGGGGATCGACGTGGCGCGTCGTGCCGTGGTGGCGTCGACCGGTCAGGAGCCCGACGATCTGGCCCGATACCTCTCGAACCTGACGCACGCCCTGACCCAGAGGCATGCACGGACCAGACGCCCCGAGGATGTCGACGAGGCGATATCCGCGGGCCGCAGAAGCGTGTCGCTGATCTCCAGCAGCCACCCGGAACGCACCCGGTTCCTCGCCAACCTGGGTGACGCCCTTCGCGCCCGGCACGCGTCCACAGGCAACCCGGACGATCTGAGCGCCGCGACTGCGGCGGACGTCGAGGCCTCAGCCGTGGACACGGCTCCGGTGTGGCAACGTCTCGGGGCCGCGAAGACAGCCGCCGCCGACCTGGTCGCCGCATCCGAAGTACTGCGTGCGACGGACTTACTCCAGAACGCTGTACGACTCCTGCCGGACGTCAGCCCCCGCCGCTTGGCCCGCAGCGACCAAGAGTACGCTCTGAGCGGCCTGGCGGGACTGGCCGGCGAGGCGGCCTCGCTCGTTCTAGCTGATCCACGACTGCCGGCGGCGGACCGGCCGCGGCAGGCCCTGAGCCTGCTGGAGACCGGACGCGGGGTCCTCATCAGCCAGGCGCTGGACGGCCGCGACGACCTGTCCACCCTGCGTCTCAGACATCCGGAACTCGCCTCCCGTTTTGTCGAACTCCGCGATCTGCTCGACCAGCCCTGGGAGGCCGGCCCGTCATCGCGCCGTGCAGAGGCCGGCATTCCCACGGCCGCGCCACAGCCCGGAGGCGGCCGCGAACGTTACGAACTCGCCGCGGAATTCGCCGACACGCAGGCCAGGATCAGGGCGCTCGACGGCTTCGACTCGTTCGGTTTGCCCCCCGTCGCCGATGAGTTGCTCCGCGCGGCGCAGGCAGGACCGGTGGTCGTGCTCAACGTCAGCTCGTACGGGAGCCATGCCCTCTTGGTCACCCGGGACGGGGTCACGGCCATCCCGCTCCCGCAGGTCGACGAGGACGGTGTGGCCACCAAGGCCTCGGCGTTCCTGGCAGCCCGGCAATCGATCCTGATGGGGGACGCGGCGGCGGAGGAGCGGGGCGGGGCCCGGATGCTCACCGTACTGGAGTGGCTGTGGGACGCCATCGCGGCCCCTGTGCTGGAGGCGCTCGGCCACCGCACCAGGCCCTCTACCGACACGGAGACCTGGCCCCGTATCTGGTGGGTCCCCTGCGGCCTGCTGAGCCTGCTGCCGATCCACGCCGCGGGCCACCACACCACCGCGGACCGCGAGCGGTGCCCGCGCACAGTCATCGACCGCGTGGTCTCCTCCTACGCCCCGTCCCTGCGCACACTCATCCACACCAGGCAGACAACGTCACCCGCGCGACGTGGGCCGACGCTCCCGGCGCTGGTGGTGGCGATGCCGGCCACGCCGGGACTTCCCCGTCTTGGCCGCCTGCCGTACGTCACGGAAGAGGTGCGGGTGCTGCGCAGCCACCTGCCCGACCTCACCGTGCTCGCCGACCAGGACGCCGCGCTGAACGCCGTGGCGAAGCCGACGAAGGACTCCGTCGTCTCCCGCCTTGCCCACCACCCGATCGCCCACTTCTCCTGCCACGGCGCCACCGACCCGCACCAGCCCTCACTCAGCCGACTCCTGCTGCAAGACCACGAACACGATCCGCTGACGGCCGCGAGCCTGGCTCCAGTAGCACTGGACCGGGCGCAGCTCGCCTACCTGTCTGCCTGCAACACCGCGGCGACCCAGCCGGTCCGCCTGCTCGACGAGTCGATCCACCTGGCCTCGGCGTTCCAGATCGCCGGTTTCCCGCATGTCATCAGTACGCTGTGGGAGATTGACGACCAGCTCTCCGTGCGCGTCGCCGACGACTTCTATGCCCGGCTCCGTACGCCGGAGGGCGACTTGGACGTGAGCCGCGCAGCACAGGCCCTTCATTGGGCGGCCCTTCGCGCCCGCAGAGGGGACGGCACCGCGAACGCACCCCAGAACCCGTTCCTCTGGGCGTCCTATGTCCACATCGGCATCTGAACCCCGACGCCCCGGAAGTCAGTCGTCCTCGGACCGTGCCAACTGCTCCTCGAACCAGGCACGCCGACCCTCAGGACATTCCGTACGGAGATGCACCAGTGCCTGGTGAACCGAGTGCGTGTCGTAGCTGGACGTAATCACGCCACGCGACAAAAGGACGGTGAGCGTGTAACGGACCGATCCATCGCTCAGCCGCCAAAGCGTCTTGGACGCCTCCTCCTTGACGCGCGGCTCGGCCGTGGCCGAGGCCAGCAAATCGGCGAGGGACGGCAAAGTCAGCATCCCGTCGGGCGGCGCGCTGCGCAGACACTTCAGCACCACCTCGGGGTTGGGGTGGTGAAGGAAGATGTTGATCCAACTGGCGCGCAGGAGCGCCTGAGCCTGATCCCCACTGCCGATGTACCCGGTGTGACGAACGTCCCCTGGCCACACATACGGCAGTGTGCTCTGCCCGAAGAACCGTTCCACATCGATGGTCCAGGGTAGACGCAGCGGCGCCAAGCCCCACAGTTCGTCTCCCTCAGGGTTTGGGGGCAACGTGACCATCTGCTCCGCGTCGGGCCGGTCCGAAGCGGCAGCGCGCTCGACAGGGCCGATAGCGGTATGGACCACCGACTTCCCACCACAAGCCCGGCAGACGGTCGCAAGTGCCGTGCCGCCAGTCTGCGTGATGCCACTGCACACGGCGCACTGCAGCATCGAACAGGTACCGCAGCGCAGCCCTCCGCCCCTCTTCACCAGGACCGCGAGCTCGGCGTACGTCAGAATCAACGACACCGAGCCGACGTTCTCGTTGTCCTCATTGATTGGCAGCTTGTACGGGACGACGAAGAAGCCGCACCAAGCACACCGCGTGCCCGAAGGCGACGGGCTCCGGCTCTGCGGCCGCTCTCCAAACTCGATCAGCTCACCGTCGGACTCGCGGAACAAGTAGATGAGGTCCCGGCCAAAGTTGCCTTCCGGGGTCTCCACGATGTTGTAGACCAGCTCGTCCTTGACGTGAGCCCCACGAAGAAATTCCAGTGCGGCTCGCCGGCTCGGCCCGCCATAGACGTGGTAGGTGGCCTGGGCTGTCCGTTCGGTCTGCTTGAAACGAACGCCTCCCGGCAGCCGCTCGCCCTCCTTGCGCTCCGCCAACGACATGCAACCCCCGATGCAAGCGTGAACCCCGAACACTCCTAGTTTTAAGGGCAATTGAGATGCAGTCAACAACTCTCGACACCGGGAACCCATAGAGCACGCCGAGAGGTTGCCGCGTTGACCACGGCCGCACCGGGGGCCGGGCTGTCAATGCAGCGAAGAGACCTACGCCCGAGGCACGATCCCCAGGGCGACCTTGCCTTTGGTGGTGTTCAGCTCCTGCAAGAAGGCCTTGGAGATGTCCCCGCCGGGAAGCTCTCCCTTCCGGTCCATCCTGACCAAGATCGCCATCATCAGGTCGTTGCTCGGGACTGACGAACCAATCCGTGACACCGTGAGCTGGGCACCTTCGGTGTCGTGCCCCAAGTTGTTCTGTACGTACTCGGCAAGCGCCTGAACCTCATCGGGCCGAGGCGCCTCACCGTTGTGGATCACTATGATCTTGTACACCTTCATCGCATACAACCTTCTGTGGTCATAAAGGGCGAGTAGGTGCACAGTACCGTGATGGCCTTGCTACTGGAGGTGCCAACTAGCCTCAAGTTCGGGGGAGTTGGTGAAGGCTACTAGAAGAAGCCGCGAGTGGCACGGGGCAGCGCCTCGGAGGGTCGGACACTCCGCACCACCGGGACGGCCCACCGTCGGCGGCAAACACCCGAATCGTCTCCACCCTCATGGGGAATACGAGCTCCCCCGACTCGATTGATCACCTACGAAGGTCAAGTACGTCGGGGGAACAAGATGAGCAATCTGAAGGTCTTCAAGGTCAGAGGCCGGGGAGTCATCGAAGTGCCCGGGGAGACCGTCAGCGTGGAGGTCGAGCTGCAGCGGCTCGTCGAGACCAACATGGAGACGATGCTCGGCATCCGTTTCCTGGCCACCGAGCACCGCACCGGGCGCCACGGTGGCCGGATCGATTCGCTGGGTCTTGATGAGAATGGCACGCCGGTCGTCGTGGAGTACAAGCGGACCCGGGACGAAGCGGTCCTTGTTCAGGCGCTGTCGTACCTCTGCTGGCTGCAGGATCATCACCACGAGTTCGAGAACCTGGTGAAGGCCCGGCTCGGCAACGAGGCTTCCACGGAGATCGACTGGAGTGCTCCGCGGATCGTGTGTATCGCCGGAGCCTTCACCCACCACGAGACGGTGGCGGTGGAGATGATCCCTCATCAGATCGACCTGATCACGTATCGGCTCTTCAATGACTCTGTGGCCCTGCAGCTCATTGCGGCGACTGGCGGTACCAGGATCACGGCTCGCGGCAAGGCCTCGTCGTCAGCGCGAGCGGGCTCGGTGGCTCCCCAATCGGTCCAGCAGCGCCTCGACTCGTCACCCATGGAGCTGCGCGAGTTGTACGCGGATCTCGACTCTCTGCTCCTGTCGCACCGTGATGTACAGATGGAGCCACAGGTGCACTACTTCTCATACCGGCGGATCAAGAACGTCGCTACGGTGCGCGTCCAACCGAGGAACAGGCTGCTCGTGGTGAATCTGCGCCTCGACCCCGATTCCGTGGATCTGTGCGACGGATTCACCCGCGACATGAGAGGGCTTGGCAGCCTGGGCCTGCAGGGTGATGTCGTGGAGGTGCGCATCGCCTCCCGCGAGGATCTGGACCGCGCGACGGCCCTGATCCTGCGCAGCATCGAGGCCGATTAACTCACATCAAAAGGGGTGGCTGTTGTTCCACTGTGCAAGTGGAACAACAGCCGCTCCTGAGTTCCGTCCTGGTGGCCCCGTCTCACTGTCACTTCTCGGGCCCGGCCAGTTCAAGGTCGTCCTGCGTGAGGGCCCCACGCAGCCGGCCTTCAGCGATGTCGGCATAGTGACCCGACAGTTCGACGCCGATGAACTGACGCCCCTCGCGCAGAGCGGCCACTCCCGTGGTGCCTGATCCGGTGAACGGGTCAAGGACCGTGCCACCCCGCGGGCAGATCCTCACCAGTTCCTGCATGACCTCCACGGGCTTCTGGGTGATATGGACACGGCCCTTTCGGGGCTGGCTCGCCGTGTAGAGGCCGGGTAGATAGACAGGATTGCGGCTGGCGTCGACCGGCCCCTTGGTGCCCCAGACGATGTACTCACAGGACTGCTTCAGGCGCCCCTTCTGCGGGCGGGAGACCGGCTTGTGCCACGCGGCGATGCCTCGCCACGTCCATCCAGCGGCCTGCAACGCATCAGTGGTGGTGGGCAGTTGCCGCCAGTCGGTGAAGACGAGGGCGGTGCCGGACTCGACGGTGGCCCGGTAGGACTCAGTGAGCAGGAGGGTGAGCCAGAACCCGTAGGAGCGCTGGTCCCGGTTTTCGCCGGGGAAGTTGGCGAGGTCGTGGTCGGCGTCGGCTGAGGTGTATTTGGCGCGGGCGCTGCGGCCGGTGCGTTCGCCGCTGGTACGGCCTCCGCTGTTGTAGGGCGGGTCGGTGATGACGGCGTCGACGCTGTTGTCGGGAATGCTGGCGAGGGACGTGAGCGCGTCGCCTCGATGCAGGGTGTATGACATTGCGCGGTTCTCTCTGTTCGCAGGGGCCGTACGCGACCAATATTCATCCGCGGCCGCGCGGGACCGCCCATGTCGCACATAGAGGTGCGAATAGATCTACCGGGCGGGGAACCAGCGGGAGATTAACCGCGCGATCCGGCCGTACCTAACTACTACTGTCCCCACTCGCGAAGAACTGCTCCCGCAATTTGGATGCGTTTGGTGCGGACGGAATTCGTTCATACAGTCTCGCCATGTTCGACGGACGCGGCTGCGCTGCAACCCAGTTGAACTGTACCGATGTGTCCCACAATACGCAGCGGGCGTCCTTGCAGCGCCTCGAAATCAAGCACGATTGGCGGGGAGTTGATTGTCATGTGGTCTCTGAGATTAAGAGGGCGGCTGGCTGCCGTTCTTCCCCTGGGATGGTTCGGGCGCGCGGGATCTGGCCGATCCCGCGCGCCTGGGACCCCCGCCCCGATTCTCGGACTTGCATTGTTCCGACCGGCTCGGTCTGGGTGGCCTTCGACGAGAACGCCCGCACTGCGCCGCCTACGAGTTAGGAGTTGCTGATGCAGCATGTCCCCGCGCAGTTGTCTCCGGCATTGTCCTTTTCAGCTTGTGCTCCACCCCCGGGGCCTCAGCCGTGAAGACGGCCCCGGTCATGGTCGGCGCCGTGGCGCTCGCTCCACTCCTGCTGGTCGCGCCGCTGGGCATGGCGCTCGCGGGCGCCAAGTCCTCGCAGGCTGCCACTTGTTCACCGGGCGACGCGCAGGGGGTGAACCCTGCAGCCGTGGCCAAGCAGGTGAAATCGGCCCTTGCGGGACGCGGACGGGATTCGGCTTCGGTCCCGGGGCTCGACGATCCCGCCGAGCAGATCCCAAGCGCCAAAACCATCCTGGCCACTGCAGCTGCCATGAAGATTCCGCCTGAGGGGCAGGTGATCGCGCTCGCAACGTCTCTGCAGGAATCGGGACTTCGCAACCTCGACTACGGGGATCGAGATTCCCTCGGCCTGTTCCAGCAGCGTCCCAGCAAGGGCTGGGGAACGGCAGCACAAGTACGCGACCCGGTCCATGCCTCGACGAAGTTCTACGAGGCCCTGCTCAAGGTTCCGGGGTGGCAGTCCATGACGGTCACGCAAGCCGCGCAGGCGGTGCAGCAGAGCGGGTTCTCCGAGGCGTACGCCCAGTGGGAGCCAATGGCGAGGGCCCTACAGAAGGCCATCGCCTCGTCGCTGTCGACACCATCGAGTTCCGGTTCCGCAAGGACCGCAGGCGCGGACACGGCGAGCGCCCCTTCGGAGGAGCTGTCCGCCGAGTCCGCCAAGTGCGGCACCGGTGACGACGGGACCAAGTTCGGTGCCATCCCGGCCGGGTCTGTACCCGAGGGCTACAAGATCCCGGCCACTGCCCCGAAGTCGGTTCGCACGGCCATCCGTTGGGGTCTGGGGCAGCTGGGCACGCCGTACCAGTGGGGCGGCCAGTGCAGTGATCCGCGCGGCCAGGACCCGATGGGGCGCTGTGACTGCTCGTCCCTGATGCAGGCGTCGTACAAGGCGGGTGGCATCTCGCTCTCGCGGACCACGTACACGCAGGTCAAGGAGGGCAAGGAGGTCAGCGTGGATGCCCCCGAGCCCGGTGACCTGCTCTTCACCGAGGGGACGGCCGAAGTGCCGGAGCACGTCGGCATGTTCATCGGTGACGGCCTGGTGCTGCAGGCCCCGCACACCGGCGACGTGGTCAAGATTTCGCCCCTGGCCGACTGGCGCCCGGACGTGCTGGCTGCCCGCCAGATCGTCTGACCAGCGCCCCTCCTTCTCCTCTCCACCACTTCCGGGCCTTCGCGTGCCCGCGCCCAACATCTGACCCTGGAGTCCCAGTGAAGCTCATGCAGCACGCCCAGATCCTGGCCTACAACCCCGGCGTCACTCCGAGCGAGGGAGGCCTGCCCGGCCTCGACGTCCTGAAGAAGGTCATCAGCAGCATCAACCTGTTCGGCATCATCGCCGTGGTCGGCGCCCTCGCGATCTCCGCGATCGTATGGGCCTGGGGTCACCACAGCGGCGGCCACCAGGCCGAGGCCACCGGCAAGAAGGGCACCGTGGTGGCCGCCGGATGCGCGCTGCTGCTGGGCGCCGCCAACGGCATCGTCGCCTTCTTCTCGGCGATGGGGACGCAGGTCCACTGATGCCGAAGAAGTTTCCCGCCTCCACTGGTGAGCAGCTCTGGCGAGGGCCGTCGTCGGTGGGCCGTCGCGCGGCCATCGGGGGTGCCGTGCTCGCGGTGCTGCTGGCCGTCGCCTGCCTGGCCGCCTACCTGACCCGCGCCGAATCTCCGTCCACACCGAGGGCGGCGCCGCGGCCGTCGTCCGCATCGTCAAGCGCCCCGTCTCCCAAGCCGGATTCCGGTTCGGCGGTGACCGAGCCGCCGCGGACACGCGATCCGGTGACCTTCGCCAAGGCCGCTACCAGGGCCCTGTGGAGCTACGACACCCGCACCTCCTCCCATGCTCAGCAACTCGCCGCTCTAAAGCGGTGGATGACCGACGAGGACAAGGTCGCCGACTGGAAGTCGGTCACCGAGCAGGTGCCCAGCCCGGTGCTGTGGTCGCGGATGCACGACAACCACCAGCACGCCGACGCCGCCATCGGCGAGGGCCACTTCCCGCAGACCTTCAAGAGCGCCCTGCGCGAGGACCCCGGCGCGATCACCGACGCATACGTCTACGCGGTCACGGTCTCCGGCAAGCAGTCCATCGCCTGGAAGAGCTCCGGTGCCGGAGCCGAGTCCCGCTCCACCACCCTCGCCATCCAGTGCCGCCCCCACTACGACTGCGCGCTGGTCGGGGTTCTGCCGAACACCTCGCCGTGATCACGGCCCTCAACTCCGAAAAGGAGGTGCCCTCATGGGGGCGTGTGACCTTCCCCTGATGAACACGGTGTGCGACACCGTGGGCGGTGTCGCCGGCGCCACCGGCGAGGCCGTCACCGACGGCATCGGCGCCTGGATCGCCAAGTCGATGGGCGAAATGGCCCAGGCCGCAGCGGACTTGGCGACCAAGGCCGTCGACCAGACCACGGCCATCGACCTGAACGCCGAGTGGTTCCGGCACAACTACGAACTACTGCTGCCCATCGGGCTCGTGCTGACCGTGGGCACGTTCTGCCTGCAGCTCACCCGGGCCGCCTGGCGCCGCGACGAGCGTGCGCTCGCCCAGGCCGTCTACGGCACCGTGGCCGGCGTCCTGTTCGCGTTCGCCGCCATCGCCTGCACCACCGTGGCGATCACCGTGGTCGACGCACTCAGCACGGGCCTGTTCCAGGCCGCCAACACCTCGGCCGTTGAAGCGGTGCGCCGCATCATCAGGGTCAACGAGTTGGGCGCGATGTTCGGTCTGGGCTGGGGAACTCCCGCTTTCATCGCACTCGGCTGCGCCGTGGGGGCGTTCATGTACTGGGCGGTCATGATCGCCCGCAAGGTCGGCGTCCTGGTCCTCGTCTCGCTCGCCGTGTTCGCCGGGGCGGGCGGCGGCTGGGAGGGCGCCCGCCGTTGGCGGCGCGGCTGGATCGAAGCCACCAGCACCCTGATCGTCTCCAAGCTGCTGATGACCATCGTGTTCCTGCTCGGAGTGTCCGCTATGGGCAACACGCACGCCAACGACGGACTCGGCGCCCTCTCCGATGCGCTCGCGGGCATGGTCGTCATGGTGCTCGTGCTGCTGTGCCCGTACGCCACGTACAAGTTCGTGCACTGGGCGGCCGACGGCGGCGGCCACGACGACCTGCACCGAACCGGGGTGGCGGGTGTGGCGGTCGCGGCGGGCGCGGCGAAGACGGCGGGCCAGCTCGCCATGCAGGCCGGCACGGGGGCGCCCGCACCGCAGGGGCCGACGAATGTGCCGGGCCAAGGGGCGGGCGGGGCGGCCTCCGGGATCGACCCGACCGGTGGCTCGAGTGGTGGCTCGAGCGGCGACGCCCAGCCGAAGCAGACCCACTTCCGTTTCGGTGAGGACTCGAACGCCACCGGCGACAAGGGCCAGGCCCTGATACGCCGCCCCCAGACCGACGGCGACCGCGGTGTCCCCCTCATCCAACGCCCCGGCCAGGCAGCCGGAGGCACAGCCCCGGCCGCCTCCGCCCCCACTCCCTCGCGTGCGTCCGTCGCACCATCCCGGGTCCTGCACGAGGACCCGCCAGCGCCACGCTCCAGCTGGCCCGCGCCGCAGGGAGACGCCACACCGCAGAGCTGGGTCTATCCCACGCCCCCGAATGGACCTGGCTCCTAGCCCGCAGTGGACGTGGCGGCCGCAGACACCGCACCGTGCGGCCGCCACGCCGGGTCCTCTCCCCCACCGCTCACCGCTTCCGCTCTCCACTCGTGTTCCAAGGACGCCCTCGCAATGCTCTCTGACGCTCCGCACCCCGACGGTCCGGCGACCGTGAAGTTCCCGCACCGATCGCGCCGCGGCATCCTGCTCGGCCTCACCGCACCCCAGTTGATCGTCGTCGCGACCACCGGACTCCTGCTCCTCGCCGCCTTGCTCTCCTCCGGCGTGACCGGGGCCCTCGAGCTAACCCCACTGTGGCTGCTCGTCCTGGCCGGGGTATTCGTCCGGCACCGCGGGCGCGCGCTCGCCGACTGGGCACCGATCGTGACCCGTTACGTGCTGCGCCGCTTCCGGGGCCAGCTGCTCTGGCTCGCCCGACCCGCCACCCGGCCCCGCCGCGAGGGACTGCTGCACCTGCCGGGCACCGCCGCCTCATTGCGCGTCATCACCGCGCCGAACGGACGCTTCGGCGCGGTCCACGACCCACACGCCGGCACGCTGACCGCCGTGGTCAAGGTCTCCTCCCGCGCGTACGCCCTCCTTGACCCGGCAACCCAGTCCGGCAACGTCTCCGGCTGGGGCCGCACCCTGGCCGCGCTCGCCCGCACCGGACACATCGCCCGCGTCCAGGTCCTGGAGCGCACCGTCCCCGACTCCGGCGACGCCCTCAACCGCTACTGGACCGAGCACGGCGACCCGCAGACCCCGCTGGCCGGGCCGATCTACACCGACCTGCTCTCCGCCGCCGGCCCGGCCGCTGCCCCGCACGAGGCCTACGTGGCGATCGCTCTCGATCTGAAGGCGGCCCGCCGCCTCATCAACCAGGCCGGCGGCGGACTGACCGGCGCCTTCGCCGTCCTCGCCCAGCTCACCGCCAACTTCGACCAGTCCGCCCGCAACTCCGGGCTCGCACCGTCCGGCTGGCTGCCCGCGACCGAGATCGCCGCCGTGATCCGCACCGCCTACGACCCTGGGGCCTCCGCCGCCCTCGACCGCTGGTCCGACTCCGGCCGGCCACAGGCCGACCCCGCCGCCGCAGGCCCGGTCGTCCTCCTCGAGAAGGCCGACCGCATCCAGACCGACTCCGCCCACCACGCCACCTTCTGGATCGAGAACTGGCCCCGCATCGAGACCAACCCGGGCTTCCTGCACCAGCTTCTGTTCACCACCGGAGTCCGGCGCAGCCTCTCCCTCACCTACGCCCCCAAGGGACTCGATGCTGCCCTCAAGGACGTGCAGCGCAAGAAGGCCACCGTCATCGCGGACGCCACCGAGCGCGCCCGCAAGGGTCAGGTCGACTCCGAGGAGGACTCGGTCGAGTACGCCGACGTCAAGCAGCGCGAACGCCAGCTGATCGCCGGACACGCCGATGTCGCCCTGTCCGGCCTGCTCACCGTCAGCGCGGACAGCGACGAGCAGCTCAACGCCGCCTGCGCAGCGATCGAGACCGCGGCCGTCGCCGCCCTGATCGACCTGCGCCCGCTGACCTGGCAGCAGGCCGAGGCCTTCACCACCTCAGCCCTGCCGCTCGCCCGCCCGTAGCGCACCCGCACCACCGTTTTCCGCGCTCAACCGAAGGGCATCCCTCATGCCACCCGAGCCCCTGCCCGAACCGGCTGCGGACTTCGTCCCGTTCGCCACCGCCGCGCTCGACTTCCACCGGGCCATCAACATGCCGGTCGCCCAGGTCGCTGCCGAGCGCACCGAACTGGACGCCCTGCACGCCCACCTGATCGCCCTGTACGACCTGCTGGACGCGCACGCCGTACGCACCGCACCGGTCGCCCGCGCCGAGGGAGACCACCTGAGGGCCTGCCGGGTCCGGCTGTGGCAGGCAGGCGACCACCTGCACACCGCCTTCCACGCTGCCCCGCGCCCGGACTCCGGCCATCTTCCCAGCCGGGAGGCGTGCCGGGCCCGGCTACCCGAAGGCGCCCCCGCCTTGAGTATCTGCCGACGCCACCTGGCCACCGCCGCCCGCGTCCGCCGGGACCACACACCGGCCGATCTGCGCGACCCCTTCACCGGACTGACCCGCCACTGACCACCGGAGCTCCACCGCCATGCCCCTCAACTCGCCCCGCGCCAGCGCCAGCGCCAGCGCGCTATTTGTCCCCCGCAAATCCGACCGGCGCACTGCTCGTACGGCCCGACGCCAGTTCACCGCCGCCCGCGAAAAGGCCCGCGACGCCAGCCGCCCCGAAGCCCGCCGAACCTCCCCCGGCCACGACCCCGACCTGCGCGCCACCTATCCCCCCGCCGGCCGCCCCGGCCTCGCCTCAGCCCGCGGCGGCAAACTCGACCTCCCCGCCCACCGCATGACCACTGCGGTCGCCGCCGGCGCCTACCCCTTCCTCGCCGAAGGCGGACTGGGCGCCCAGGGCATCTACGTCGGCCGCGACGTGCACGCCGAAGCCGCCTTCACCTACGACCCGTTCGCCCTCTACGGCAGGCTCGACGGCTTCACCAACCCCAACATCCTGCTCGCCGGAGTCATCGGCATGGGCAAGTCCGCCCTCGCCAAGTCCCTCGCCGTACGCGCCGTCGCCTTCGGCTACCGCATCTACGTACCCTGCGACCCCAAGGGTGAATGGACGGCCGTGGCCCATGAGTTGGGCGGGCAGACCATCGCCCTGGGCCCCGGTCTCCCCGGCCGCCTCAACCCACTCGACGCCCCGGCCAAGCCTGCCGGCATCAGCGACGAGGACTGGGCGAGCGAGGTCCGCAAGCGCCGTCTCCTCCTGCTCGCATCGCTCGCCAAAACCGTCCTGCGCCGCGAGTTGCACCCCATGGAGCACACCGCCCTCGACGTCGCCCTCGACGAGGTCGTCACCCACGCCGAGGCCACCGGCACCACTCCCCTGCTCGGCCAGGTCGCCCACGTCCTCGGCTCCCCCGAACGCCTGGACGCCGCACTCGGCGAACCCTCCGGCCGCATCGGCCAGGCCTCTGAAGACCTCGCTCATGCCCTGCGCCGACTCATCCATGGTGATCTGGCCGGCATGTTCGACGCCCCCTCCACGGTGACCTTCGACCCGTCAGCGCCGATGCTCTCCATCGACCTGTCCCGCCTCGGCAGCGCAGGCGATGACACCGCGCTCGTGCTCGCCATGACCTGCGCCTCCGCCTGGATGGAATCCGCGCTCGCCGACCCCGATGGCGGACGGCGCTGGGTCATCTACGACGAAGCCTGGCGGGTCATGCGGCACGTCGCGCTGCTGGAACGGATGCAGAGCCAGTGGAAACTCTCCCGCGGCCTCGGTATCGCCAACATGATGATCGTCCACCGACTGTCCGACCTCCTGACCGCAGGCGACGCTGGGTCGCGTGGCCGCGCACTCGCCGAGGGCCTCCTCACCGACTGCTCAACCCGCATCATCTACCGCCAGGAAGCAGACCAACTCGCCGCAGCAGCAGCTCTCCTGGGTCTGACTGGCGTCGAGACCCAAGCCGTATCCGCTCTGACCAAGGGACGCGGACTGTGGAAGGTGGCCGGCCGCTCCTTCATCACCCAGCACCTGCTCCATCCCCGCGAACGCGAGCTCTTCGACACCGACTTCCGCATGGCGGCCTGACCCACTCAACCGCCGAGGGCCACGCCCTCTTTGGTCCCGCTCCTCCGGCTCACCCGGACACACTCTCTCCCCCGAGGACGGCTCTTCTTGTCTGCGTTTCTCGTCCTTCGCCGTGCTGCACGACGACTGGCCCGGTTCTACGTCACCGCCATCACGACCGGTTCCACCGAACGCCCCATTCCCTTGGCCACCGGCCCATTCGGCGCCCTCGATGAATCGCACCGCCTGGCCGACCGGGCGCTCGCCACACGTGCCATCGCGAGCCACCGTGGCTGACTACGCATGGATCACGCTGACCCGGCACGCCTACCTGGGCGTGACAGCCAGCGTCTCTGGTGACGACCACGAAGTGGCGCACGGTCTTCTCCTCGAGGCCGGGTTCTCCACGGAGCATCCCGAGTACGAGTACGCCTTGGGCGACGCGGAGCCGGATGTCGTCCAGCCCGCCCTCGACCAGCTCCACGCCGATGTCGTCGGCCACCATGTCGTCATCGATGACGTCGATCTCGGCCGGCTCCCGCCGATCGCCACGACGGCCCACCCACACATCGCCGTCGGCCATCACGCCCGCTACGGAGTCATCGCCTCAACCTCCCACAACAATCCTGTCGCGGAGCACATGCTGGGGCGGGTCGGCTTCAAGCGCCTGGCCGGCAGCAACATGTACACCCTGGCCGAGCCACACCGCGAACCGGTCCGGCGCGGCAGCCAGGCGGTCCAGTCTCTGCGGGCTGCGCGCTACAGCGTCACGTCCGATGCGGCCTATGACCTTCAGCCCGTAACCCGTCAGGCGCCGGCTTCGAACATGCCCTTCGACGCCTCCCCCGACATCGGCGATCACGTTCAGCTCAAGCCGAACTGGGTGCTCCGGCAACGGCGGGCGCAAGCCGCAACCGGTGTGTCCCCGGCGCGCAGCTCCGCCACGTCCCATCGGCCTGCGCTCGCTGCTGAGCAACGCTCCGCACCGACGCCCGCATTGCGAGCCCGTGCGCGCTGACCACCCACCGACACCGAGGAGTCCCGATATCAACCCGCACCAAGACCCCGACGTCGCTTTCGGCCTGATCCCGGATCTCGGCGTGGCCGCTGCCGTCGCGGACGACCGCCCTGTCCTCGACGAGATCCTCCGCGAGCACCGCTTCCTCTACTCACTTACCCGCGACGTCTATTTGCTGCCGAGCGACACCTCACACACCACCGCCGTCCGCGCGGTGGCCAGGGCAACCCGGGACTTCCAGGACAACGGCTTTTCCGTCGCCGCCGATCCCAAGATCCTGCGTTCGTCCGCTCCGCCGGTCGGCCTACTTGAAGGCACCTCCACTTTGAAGGAAGCCCCTGTGCAGGAACGCAGCGATGACTCGGCACCCGCGCCGTCCATGCGCGCGCGAGCCGCGATCGTGCCCTCACCACATCGGCGCGAAGACGGCCCGGACACCAACGCTCCGGCGAATCCTTCCGCCATCCGTCCCACCACACGACGCCGCACCCGTTAACCCGCCCCCTCTCTGCCTACAAGGAGTCCTGCACATGACTGTCAAGAAGGTGTGGACCATCGATCACGCCTGTGGCCACACCGCCGAGGCCGACCTGTCGGACCGTCCGGCCGATCGCAGGGCCGGCTATGCCCGCTGGCTCAGCGAACGAGACTGCGCCGAATGCTGGCACGCCTCCCGCAACCGGGACGACGCAGGCAAGGCCGAGTGGCTCACACAGAAGCGGGCGGAGGAACAGCTGGCCGCCGAGGAGTGGTCCGAGCAGTACCGCATGCCTCCGCTGGAGGGCACCGAGCGAGCGGCCGATTGGGCCTTCCGGTGCCGCCACCAGCTCGCGACCGCCGCCTACACCGCACTTGTCGTCGAGGGCACGACCAGCGAGGCGGAGTGGGGGGCGGTCGAGAACCTCATCCGGCAGGTGTCCAGCGCCAGTTGGTGGCTGGACCAGCGTGATGCCGCCCCCTCCGATCTGCCCGAACTGCTGGAAGCGGCCTCTGACTCCGGTCGGCCGACTGAGAACCCGCACTTCTGAAATCCCCACACCCCGGAGCCCTGTCGTGTCCGACACACCGACCATCACGATCACCCGCGAAGACGACGGCAGTGTCATCGCCCATGGCGGCGACGCCCTCGCCAACGCCCTGCTCGACCGCGCCGGCTTCATCTACGAACAATCCATCCGCACCTTCTGGCACCGCCTGCACTGGGACACGGGCCAGCAGCGCGAGAACCAGATAGCCAGCCACGCCGCACGGATGCTCACCGCCGTCGGCTACCGCGTCGATATCAGCCCCGACCTTTTCGTCGACACGGTGACGACGCCGTCCGGCCCACTGGGCAATCGCGTTTACGGCCATCAGATCCTCGCTCTGACCGATCAGCTCAACGGCGCCGAGACCTCCGAGGCGGCGGCCGTCCTCACCGACCACGTCCTCGATCCGCACGACGGAGTACTCGTCCGCCTCGGCGAGTTCTTCGAGGCCGCCGCAGAGAAGGCCAAGGAAGGCGGGAGCCAAGAGGGCTGGGACCTCGCGGACGACTTGACCGAGGCCGCCGCGACGCTGACCTCGCTCGGCGAGGACCTGCATGTCGCGACCGACCGTTTCAGGGCTCTCGACCGTCCGCCCCGTCCCAATTGGCAGGCCCAGCTCGTGAACTACTACACCGCCGCCTCGACCACACACCATCCCGGCGCCACCACGCCCAGTGAAGCTGCCGCAGCCACTCCACCCTCCGCCCCCAAACCTGGCCGAACCCGCTGACCTCCCTGGCTCCGACCACCCGCCACCACACCAGGAGATGCCCATCGTGAGCGCCAGAAGCCCCCGCCGGCCCCAAACCCCGCTCCTCTCCGCACCACCTCACGGGACCGCGCCTTGCCTCGTCCAAACACCACCAGCACACCCTCGACCACCACCGGCACCGACACCCTGCTGTATCTGCTGATCGCGGTCGCAGCGCTCGGCCTCGGCGGAGGAAGCCTGGCCTGGCTCTTCGGCAACCTCGCCAGTGCCGCGACCGGCGGTGGCCCTTGGCCTCCCTACGCTCCCGCAGCGGCTCTGCTACATCCGGTCCGGCTCTGGCCGCACCTCCCCCACCCGGCCGTTGTCGTGACGTGTTACGTCCTGCCCACGCTGGTACTCCTGGCTGTCCTGCTACTCGGAGCCAAGGTGTGGCTGCGGGTGCGCGGCAACTCGAGCGGCCTGGCCGACCATCGTGCGCTCGCCGATCTGCTGCCCCAGAGGATTGCCGCCAAAGCGATCGACCTCCGCCCAGGCCTGAAGGACACCAAAACGAAGCACGTGCCGCCGGACGACCGTGGCGTCCTGCTCGGGACACTTCTCCAAGGCACACGAGAGGTCCGGTCCTCCTGGGAGGACGTGATCGTCGCGATCATGGCTCCCCGGTCCGGGAAGACATCGGGACTGGCCATCCCCGCAATCCTGCGCGCGCCCGGCCCGGTCCTGCTGACCAGCAACAAGGCAGCTCGTGATGCCTTCACCGCCACGGCCGCCGCCCGCGCCGAAGCCGGCACGGTGTGGACGTTCGACCCGCAGCAGATCGCCCACGCACCACAGGACGTGTGGTGGGACATCCTCGCCGACGCCCACGACCTGACCGGCGCCCGGCGCCTGGCTGGGCACTTCGTCACCGCGTCCGTAAACGAGTCGAGCGCGGGTGACTTCTGGTCAACTGCCGCCGCGAACACCCTCACCGCGCTCTTCCTCGCCGCGGCCCGCGGCCGTCGCCCCATCACCGATGTCCTGGCCTGGCTCGCCTCCCCCGCAGACCGCACCCCCATCGACCTTCTCCAGGACGCCGAGCTCGACGCGGTCGCCGCCCAACTGCACGGCACGGTCGCCGGCGCGGTGGAGACCCGCGACGGCATCTTCGAAACCGCCCGCCAGTACGCCAGCTGTCTCCTCAACCCGTCCATCGCCGCCTGGGTCACTCCGCCCGACAAGACGTCGAAGATCCGGGAGTTCAAGCCCGAGGAGTTCGCCACCAGCAAGGACACCCTGTTCCTGCTCTCGAAGGACGGCGGCGGATCCGCTTCTGCGATCATCGCGGCTGCCGCCGACGCCGTGATGCGTACGGCTGTCATTCAGGCCGAACGCGACGGTGGACGCCTCGACGCACCCATGCTCGCGATCCTCGACGAGGCCGCCAACGTCTGCAAGATCGCCGACCTGCCGGACCTGTACTCACATCTCGGCAGCCGCGGCATCATCCCCATCACGATCCTGCAGTCCTACCGTCAAGGTGTACGTGTCTGGGGCGAAGCCGGCATGGACGCCCTCTGGTCCGCCGCGACGATCAAACTCATCGGTTCCGGCATCGACGACGCGGACTTCGCGGACAAGCTCTCCCGCCTTGTCGGCGAGCACGACGTACGAACCGTCTCGGTGTCCACCAGCGAATCCGGCAAGTCGACGTCGGTGTCCACGCGTCAAGAGCGGGCACTGCCGGCCGACGCGATCCGCGCCCTCCCCAAGGGATCCGCGCTGCTCCTGGCGACCGGGATCCGACCCGCGCTCCTCGACCTCAGGCCCTGGTACCGCGAGCCCGACGCCGACCGGCTCAGCGCCGCGTCCGCCGAGGAGACAGCAGCCATCACCGATCGCGCCCTGGCCAAGAGCCTGCGCCGCAGCCACTTCGGTCCGGCCGCGTGAAGCCGCTGCCCTGCCGCACTGAGCGGGCCAGACCCGGAGCTCCGCCCCGCTCCCCCGCCCCCGCATCTCTTAAGGCACAGTCTTGACCCACGTCGCCCCGCTCCACTCGTCCGCCCGAGGCTCTGGACGCCTCGCCGATACCCCCGTCGTACGCCACGGAGCCCACTGGTGGCTCGTCAGCTCGGCGGGCGCACTTCGTACATCGGACAAGGACTTCACCGACGAGCTCGATCGCCTCGCCGCCGACTTGCAGGCGGCCGACCGTGCCGTCGCCGCACTCCGCACCGTGCGACGCCCCATCCGCAAGGCACGGCCGTGACACCGCTCGCTCACGCCGAACAGGCCGTCCTGGGCGCGCTCTTCCTGGACCCCAGCCAGCTCGAGCGGCTCTCCGACTGGTTGCGACCGGAACACTTCGATCGTCCTGTGCACGCGACGTTGTACGCCGCGATGCTCAAGCTCCGGACGGAAGAGCACCCCGCGACCGCAAAGAAGGGCACGGGCCCTGTACCACTCTCCTGGATCACCGACACCGTCCACGAGGCGAGCCTCCACACCCGGGGCCTGACCGCGGTCTATCCGCACCTGCTGGTGTCGGCGTGTCCGCGCTCCGAGCACGCCCCCATGTACGGCCGCATGGTGCTGGAGGGCGCCATCCACCGCAGCGTCGCGCAGCACGCCGATCGCCTGCACCGGGTCGCCCTGGCCGACCTGGACGCCGGCACGGCCGACGAAACCGTGCACCAGACCCAAGTCCTTTCGCACGTGCTCGCCAAGATGGCCCGAACCTGGGGTACCGAAGCACGTCCTCTCCAGCCGACCGACGACCACCCACTTCTCACCCCATCGACGCCTCCGGTGACGGAACAGGTCCTTGCAGACGAGGAGTTCCTCCTGGGGTGCCTGGTCTCCCAGCCCGAGCAGCTGCTGGATATGGTGCCCTGGCTCCGCCCCGCCGACTTCGCCGATCGAGGTCATCAGCACATCTATCGTGCGCTCGGTGCACTGCACCACCGGGGCGAGCCGATCGACCAGCTCACCGTGCTGTGGGAAGCCCAGCGCCGCGGCGCACTGACCGACGGGACGCTGGATACCGAGCGGGTCCTGCGCATCTGCGACCCCCTCGCCCCTGGCGGCCCCGCCGCGCACTACGGCGAACAGGTCGTCACCGCCTCACTCGCCCGTACAGCCGCCACGGCAGCGCAGCAGGTGCGAGAGCTCGCCAGCCAGGACGAGTTGGCGCCGGGGCAGTTGATCAACTACGCGCTGTACGCTCTCGGCCCGCTCGACGACGCACGCCGCCGCCACCGCATGGCGAGTGGTACCGAGCCCGACCCGTCGCACTCCGGCCGACAGGACACTTCGCCTTCTCGGACGGAAGCAGCACGTTCTCGCAGTCGGTCCCATCATTCCAGCAGTCAGAGGCCGAGCCCTGCCGCAGCCGTCCCGCCGAACCCTCCACGCCCCACCCACCGGAGCCCGTCATGACCACTTGCAGCGACAGTCCGCCGGGGCCACTGATGGGCAGCCTCTGCTCCGGCTACGGCGGCCTGGACCTCGGTGTCCAGGCCGTCCTCGGCGGCGCTCTCGCCTGGCACGCCGAGCTCGATCCTGGGCCGGCCCGGATCCTGTCGCGACACTGGCCCACCGTTTCCAACCTCGGTGACATCACCACGGTGAACTGGACGGACGTTCCGGAAGTGTGCGTCCTGACAGCCGGCTTCCCCTGTCAAAGATGTCTCGGTCGCCGGCCGTCGGGCCGGACTGGTTGATGGCACCCGGTCCGGCCTGTGGTTGCACGTCGTCCGTGCCATCGAAGCCCTCAATCCCTGTCTGGTGGTCATCGAGAATGTCCGGGGACTCCTCTCCTCCCCCGCCGATTCCCCTGGCGACGTGGAACCCTGCCCGTGGTGTCTGGGAGACACCACAGGTCAGCCTGCTGTGCGCGCACTCGGTGCCGTACTCGGCTCCCTGGCCGACATCGGGTTCGATGCGCGCTGGTGCGTGCTTCGCGCCTCCGACGTCGGTGCCCCGCACCGCCGCGAGCGAGTCTTCCTCGCTGCCTGGCCTACCCAGCGAGGAACCCCTGCTGAAGACACCAACGAGCAACTTGGCGATCATCGGAGGCAGCCAGCATCCAGCGAAACGGAAGGAAGGTGGCCACGGCCCGAACCTCGCCGACGAGGTGGAGTGGCTGCTGCCCACCCCGAAGGCGACCGACGGAACGAAGGAGTCACCGAACCAGCGGCACGGCAACGGGGACTTGACCTTGCCGTCGGCGGCGGCCTCCCTGCAGAACACCGACCTCCCGTCCACGCCCTCCATCTACACGGGGCGACGACGTCGGAGGAGTCGGTCCATGGGCTCTTCTGCCGAGACACCCACTTTGTTCGAGCCGGAGGAGCCCAGAGCTGGGGGTCGTACGCGGCGGCCATCAGGCGTTGGGAGCGGGCGACACGTCCGGCGCCTCGGCCCACCGACGCGGATGGCCGACTCAGCCCGCTGTTCGTCGAGTGGATGCAGGGACTCGACGCGGGTTGGGTGACCGACACGCCGGGGCTGGGGCGACCTGCCCAACTGACCGCACTTGGCAACGGCGTTGTCCCGCAGCAAGCCGCGCACGCCCTACGGCATCTGAGGCCTCCGACCCCGGTCTGCTGCTCACACCGCACCACGACTGTGTGAGCAGCACGCGCTCTACCTCACCATCCTGGCCTGGCCAAACCCGCTCTTTCGCGGACCATCACCACCCCGAACATTCCATCTCGCAGAGGAGTAGCGATGGTTGACCCTGCTCAGGAACCCGAGCCGGTGCGCGTACCTGATCACGATCTCAACGATCTGGTCGCCACCGTCACGGGACTGGTCGCGGAGAGCCGCAAGCAGAGCGAGACGCTCGCTCGACTCACGGACGAAGGCGTCACCGTCGAGAGCGGTCAGGGCCCGGATACTGGCCTTTCTGGTGCGTCCGGCCCGGCGGATGCCAACGCGTCCGCCGGGCCCGTCCCCACTCAAGACGGCTCGTCATCGATCTTCATCCTCGCTCTCGACGGCAAGGCGTACGACGAGGAACTCGCCGCACTGACCCGCTGGGTTCATCACCTGCTGATACCGGTGTACGGACGCGAAGTCAGCACCTCGCGCCCGTGGTGCCGCCGGTGGCACGAGCACCCCGAGGCCGTCGCCCGCCTGCACGCACTGTGGCTGGCCTGGCAACAGCTCACCGACGTCGAAGCCGGCCTGGCTGGCCCGGCGATGTGGCACCGCGACCATCTCGACCCCACCATGTTCCAACTCAGGTCTCCCGACGGGCCGTTCGCTGCGTGCACTACCAGCTCCGCCCGCCCCAACCACCGGCTGCTCGCCGCACCCGACGGTGACCTGGCAGCCTGACATGGACGCCCCTTACGAGAGTCTGGAACACGACTACCGCCTCGCCGGCTTCCAGGCAGTTACCGAAGACGTCGAGGACAGCTTCGCCCGGGCCACCCTCTCGGACGACATGTTCGTACCCCTGGCGGCCCACCACACCGACGCCGGGCAGAACAGCTACCTCCTGTTCTACGACCGAGCTGCCATCTGGGGCACCCCTGGGGAAGCCGAATACGTCGCGTTTCACATCACCAAGCACCCCGAGCAGCGAACCTTCGACTTCGCCTTCGAGCGCGCACCCGTGCTGCCGCTCGCCCAGAACTGGCTCATCCGGCAGGGCTGTCCTCCTGACGCAACGCTCGCCGCGGACATCCATGGGCCTCGTCCTGCGGATGCCCTCACCGACCGACTCGAGGACCTGCTGCGCACGAACCCAGGCGACCGCTACGAGGTCCTCGACCACTACACCCACAACCCAGGTGCATCCGACTTCGGCACCGAGGTACGCACACTCGTCTACGACCATCACGTCGACTCGGCACCCGTCCCGTACCGACTGTTCCTCGAAGAGACCGACAAGAACTTCCACGCGTACACCGTGCGCGAGGGCGCCTTCCCCACCGTCACGGCTGCGCACGCCTGGGTCGCGGCCCGCGACACCTCGCTGCCTCCGGCCCCGGCACCAAACAGCACCAGCACAACGGCGCCGACGGCAACGGCGCCGACAACGCTCGCACGCCCGACTCCTCCGGCCGTGCCACCGACGACCGCCGGCACTACACCCCGGCCTGCCCCAGTACGCCCACGGCACGCACGCGGAGGTAAGCGGTGAAGGCAGCCCGATTCGCATTCGCCGCACACCCCGAAGCCCTCGCCGACCTGCGCAACATCCCAGAGAACATCCGCGACCTCGCGCTCTTGGAACTCCAGCACCTGGTCCATGGCAATGAACGCGGCGCACCACTGACCCGCGAGCTGGTCGGCTGCCACAAGGTGTACGTCGATCCCCAGACCCGCTGGCGCATGGTTGTCCAGTTCCGTGACGCCCCCGCCACGTCCCAACACCACCGGGAGATCTACCTGCTGGCCGTCGGTGAACGACAGGATCACACCGCCTACCGCCTGGCCGCACACCGCCTGCTACAAGAACGATCCACCACACCGACACACCAGCACAGGGCGCACGCAGCCCGCAGCCGCTCTCCGCGCGGCCCCCACGACAGTCCCCTCGGAGGCCACGTCGTCGACGCCTTCACGGTCTCCTGCCGCCGCGCACGCGCGCCCGCTCTCTGAACCCGCCCTCGGCGTACAGCGGTATCCAGACGTTGATGCCGCTCCGCCCTCACGCACGAGGTGACTGCATGCCCACCAGAGCTCCGTTCCGTCCTCTCACGCACGCTCGCGGCCCGCCCCTGCCGCCGCGGCGACGTCCGCGAGCGCCCTTCCTCGGAGGCCGTGATGTCCTCACCAGACCTGAACAAGCTGGCCCCTGACACTCAAGTCCTCGTCAGTCCGATCTACCTTGCAGGTCCCGGTTCCCGCGCGACAGTCCTCGACGTGCTCGACCACGCACCCGGCTGGACCAAGACCACCCCGTTCGACAACACCGATACGTACTACACCAGCCCATGCCAGCGCGTTCGTATCGCCAACACCGCCAACAGCTACTTCGGCGGCTGGACCATCACGTACGCGGAGGATCCTCTCGGCGTTCCGGACTGGATCACCACCTTTGACCGGGGAACACCGCAAGAGATCGTGGCCGGCTTCGCATCAACACTCGTCGACAGCCTGCCGAGCAACTTCCGGGACTACTTCAGCGACGGCCCGCACTACTCCGGCGACAGCCACGAAGACGTGTTCCGCCGCCACGACTGGCAGCTCGTGCGCGGCAGCCGTCCCTACTGGAACATCGCCGCGGACGGCCACGCAGGAGTCCGTACTCGTAGCGGCTGGATCCACGAGTACGACGAGCTGGTCTCCCCAGCCAATTCCATGTGGCGGTTCTCCGGTGGCGCGGACCCACGTCTCACGCCGAGCTGGCGAGCCTTCCTCACTCGCACCACCCTCCCGCATCTGCGCGCAGCAGCCGCAAACGTCATCACCAGCAGCCGGCCCGTCGCCCGACGTATCGACGAAATCCCGGAACTCCACCGCACGCTCGTGAACATCCAGGTGCCGGAGTCAGCGCCGGCCTCCCTGCTCAGTCAGGCCGCCTTGGAGCGCAGGTCCTCCGGGCAACAGCCCACAAGGTCAAAGACGACCGCTGCCCCAGCCCACTACATGCTCGATCACGGCCGATCCCGCCGCCATCGATAGATCCTCAGGACGCCACACTATGCCCCCACACGCACTCGACGGCGACTGCTTTGTGTCCCCGGTCTACCTGGCCGGCTCTACTCACACCGGCGACCCCGCCCTACAGCCCCTACTCGCCTGCGGCTTCTTCCTCACCGGCGACGAACTTGGCAACGTCTACGTCAACTCACCAGATCAGCGCCTGCGGCTCGGATACATGCCAGAGGGAGCGGACTACACCCTTTGGAAGGTCACCGCCCACCGACTCCCATTCGCGGAGCCAGAGTGGACGGCAACCTTCGATGCATCCACCCCCACGGAGCTGGTCACCGTCTTTACCTCGACGCTCGCCGACCTCTACCAAGGCGACGCGAACACCACACTCTTCAACCCAGGCCGCACGCCCCAGAACGGCTGGCGCCCACTGGAAGACACGGGCTGGCGGCACACCACCCACCAACTCACCAGGTTCCTCACCGCTCCTGACGGGCTGGCCGGTCTCACCTACTCGGGCAGGCAACTGCCTCGCTGGCACGAACTCATCGGTGAGCGACAGCGCTGGCTGCTGTGGGGCGGCGAGGACGGGTACCTGGATCGCTGGTACGCCACCTTCACTTCGAGGACGCCTACATCGCTCATCACAGCCACAACCACACGTCTGGCCAGCCCGGATCCTGTACTTCGCTATGCGCACGAAATCCCCCGCCGCAACCGTTCCACGGCGCGCATACGGCCCCTACGGCCGCAGACACCGACCCCGTTGGATGTACATCGTGCCGCTGCGGCCCGCGCCCACTCCCGTGGCCGTGCAGCCGTTGAAGCTGGCCCCCGCTCCCCTTCGGTTAGTCCCGGCTTCGCCTCGCCCACGAACGTCCACAGGCAACGTACTGGCACCATGCGCACCTGAACCGTCAACTCGCAGGGAAGCGATGGCTCCTTCAGAGGGAGTGTCGACACATGGGCCCAGCGAGCTCCTCGCCCGGCTTCACGGCAGAGGATCGGCAGTAAGTTCACGGTTCGCCCACAGCAGACCTGTTCTGCTGCTCTGGACTGGAGACGAGCCGCACGAGCATGCCAACGTACGAGCGGTTCGAAGAGCGGCAGGCCGAACAACGAATTTCTGTGCCACCGCATGTCGGATCACGTCTGTCCGTACGCGCGCTTCTCCCCACCCTGGAGGTCTTCTTGTCGAATCGACTCACCGTTGGACAACTACTCCGCGAGCTCCAGGAACTCGACCCGGATCGCGCCGTCTACCTTGCGATCAATCCCGACTGGCCATACGCGCACCACATCGACTACGTCCTTGAGGGCCCTCACCCATCCGCGACGGGTCCCGTGTACCTGGCAGAGGGTGGCCAAGCGTGGGTATTGCCCTCGGACGTGCGCGCCCAGCTCGGCTGGTCCTAGCCAAGAGGCGGATGCCGTCGACGACGAACACTGCCGAAAGCTGCAAAGCAGGGCGTCTCAGCGGCCGTGGGGCAGTGGAGGCAGTGGAGGCAGTGGCTCGGATTACACCTCGTCGTGCTCGTGCGCGCGCCCGCCCCGCCAATGGATGAGCGGCGAACCCCCGAGCACCATCCGCTCCGCATCATCCAGCCCGGCCCGGCGCATGAACTCGATCAAGTCGTTCTCCTTGTGCGCCAGGCCGAGTATGGCGCTGCCGACCGTAACCCGACGGCCTCCGGTCGATGACGGCGGGTGCACGACTATTTCTGGTGCCACACAGCCACCATGCCGCCGAGATCTGCGATTCGCGAGTCAGCATCACCGTTCATGCAGGGCGCATCGCCCCCCTTCGGTGCAGTTCTGCCCGCTGAGTAGCGCGCGCTGTTGGCCAGCCAGGACCCACGACAGATGTAGCAACCAGAGTCGCAGGTCAGGACGGCCGGGCCACTTCGCGAGCTGCCGGTAGGCCGGGGTCCGCTCCTGCATGTCATGAGGAAAGTGTCGCGATAGCAGGGCCAGAAATCTTCGGCGGAGACAGTCTTGCCATGAAGACGGCAGCATCGCCGCGCTCCTGCCTTGCCCAGATTCTCCCAGACTCACAGGAGGGTAGGGGTACCTCTCTGGCGGCACGGAGTTCCATGCTGCACCGGTCTTCTTGACGAGAGGGGCTGTCGGGCGATGTGTGCGCCATGTAAAGATCAGTGGCGCACATTAGTCCGATGAGAACTGGGGGGGAAATGGCGGACACGACAGCTCCGTTCGAGGCATCGGCGTCCGCGGTTGGTTACGTATACCAGCTCCGTAAAGCCCTTCATTCCTGCGTCGACCAGCACGGCCGCGGGCTGGACTGGTGCATCGCCATCGAAGCCGGCGACGACGTCGAGGAAGTCGTCGAAGGCGGCAGGGTCCTGTACCAGCTCAAGCACCGGGGCGCCGGCATCACCATGTCGGACTACAGCACGGACCTGTGGAAGACACTGCGAATCTGGGCACACGGGATCACCAACAAGCAGCTGGAGCTGGACGAGACGGACCTGTTTCTACTGACCACTGCCGACCTGACGGCCGGTTCCGCCGGTTATCTCCTGCAGCCTGTCGCCTCCGGCATCAGGGACGAGAGCGGAGCGCTCAAGGCGCTGGATGCGGCCCGGAAGGCTTCCACCAGCAAGGACAACAAGAAGGCGTACGAGGCCTTCGATCAGCTCTCAGCTGACGAGCGGCGCGACATGCTGGCCCGAATACAGGTCATCGGCAACGCTCCGGATGTCGACGAGGTAGAGCACTTGTTGCTGGAACGAGTGGTCTCCGCTGTGGGTCATGCCTACGCCAAGCCATTCCTGCAGCGCCTGGAGGGCTGGTTCTACCAACGCACGATCCGGCAGCTGCGCACGGACGAGATGGATGCGATCACGGGCGACGAGTTCGACCAGATCTTCACCGACCTACGCAATCAGTTCCGTCCGGAGAACCTGCCCATCGACGAGGACATCGCCGTCCTCGAACCCGATCCGTCGGACTACGCGAGCATGACCTTCGTCCGCCAGCTGGATCTGATCGACATCGGCAAGACCAGGGTCGGCATCGCGGTCCGCGACTACATCCGTGCCTTCACCCAACGATCCCGATGGTCGGACGACAATCTGTTGCTGCCCGGAGAGATCAGCAAGTACGAGCGCAGACTCGTCGAGGAATGGCAGGACCTCTTCGCGGAGATGGAAGACGACCTGGGAGCCACGGCGACGGACGCGGAGAAGGTGTCGGCCGCGAAGGAGATCTATCGGTGGGCCACGCGTGAGGCACGGCCACGTATCCGTATCGGATGCGACGAGCCGTTCGTCTCCAAGGGCTCCTTCCACATCCTCGCCAACGATCTACAGGTGGGCTGGCACATCGATTTCATGACGCGGCTCATAGCCGTCTTGGAGCCCGCAGGAGCAACCCAGTCGTGAACACGCTCACTGAATTCAGCCGGGAAGAACGTGCCCTGTACAATCCGGCGTTCACCGCACTCATCACCTGCCGTGCCGTCCAAGGCCACGAAGTCCAGTACAGCCGGCCATGCCCGATCGCAGTTGCCGTACTGTCCGCCGTAATGGCCCTCCAGCCGGCCGTGCGCCGCACCCTCCCGAGAACCCTCAACAGCGGGCTGAATCGTTGGCTGGAGGAGAACAAGGGCGTCAAAGTGACCATGGCGCAGAACGCCACCGCGTTGGCCGCCGTGGTCCGCCCAGGCTTGCTCCTGGCCCTGCAGAGCAACAGCCTGCGCTGCGACGAAGAAGGCCAGCTCACCGTGGCGCCGGGACGGCTCACCAAAGCGATCAACAGCGCGACGGACGAAATCCAGGCCATCCAGAAAGCGGCCCACTTGCTGGGGCGCTGGCTCCCCAGCACGGGCAGCCTCAGCACCGTCATGACACTGCTAGGAGTCCGGCCTTGACGTTTCAGATCAGCGCCATCTCGATCTACAACGAAGACGGCCGTATCCGCACCGTCCCCTTCAAGACCGGCAAGCTCAACATCATCACCGGCGACTCGCGGCGCGGAAAGAGCGCTCTGCTGAACATCGTCGACTACTGCCTGGCCAGCAAGGACTATGTCATCAAGGGCGCGGCCCTGCGCAACTTCGTCCAGGTCTTCGCCGTCACGCTGGTCAAGGGTCAGCAACAACTGTTCGTCGCACGCCCCGCCCCAACGGGCAAGGCCGCCACCGCCACCACCATGTGCATCATCTCCCAAGCCCTTGGTGCACCGCCGCCGCAGCCCTCCGAGCTGTCCTTCTCCACGCCGCTCGACATAGCCAAGGATGTCCTGTCGGAATTTTCCGGTATCGACAGGACAGTGCGAATTCCGGCTGTCCGCAGTGCTACCCCGATCTCCCCATCGGTGCGCCATGCACTCTTCTTCTGTCTGCAGAAACAGAACGAGGTCGCCAACCCGGACCTGCTGTTCCACTCACAGGGCGAGGAATTCCTGCCGGCGACAATCCGTGCGATGATCCCCTACTTCCTCGGTGCAGTCGATCCCGAACAGGCTCTACTGGAAAACCGGCTCCGTCTGCTGCGCCAGGAACTCGCGCAGATGGAAACGGCGGTGGCTGCTGCCCGCAGTCTGTCGCCAGCTACCGGGCAGGCACTGGCCCTAGTGACCGAAGCCATCGAGGCAGGTCTGCTGGAACCGTTGTCGCCAGAGGAAACGACGGCAGAGAGGGCGTCGGAGCATCTGCGCCGCGCTGTCGCCGAGGCCACCCCCACGCAGACGCCTGAGGCCGGAGAAGATCCGGTCGCGGCTCTTGTAGAGCAACGCCGGGAACTGCGCGAGCGGCATGGACGTGCGCGCGCTCGCATAGCCAATCTAAAGCGGGCCGCACGGGAGAACAGCGATTTCCTCGTCCAGGCGGCAGAGCAACACGCCCGTCTGGCCACGCTCAGCCTCTTCACTCCTGCCGACACTGCGGACCAAGAGCCGCGCTGCCCGGTGTGTGACAGTCGTCAGCCGCAGTTGAGCCAGGTCGCAGAGGTCATCAACCGTGACCTCGGCCGACTCGACGCCGACATGACCGTCATCGGCAGCGACACCCCCGAGATCAACGCTCTGATTGCAGCGGAGGAAGGCACACTCCAGGAGATCCGCAACGCTATGAGCCGCAATCAGGAGCAGCTGGATACGCTGACCGCTGGCCAACGCGCCGTGCAGGGCCAGGGGGACGCCGCGCGACGTGCCGCGCTCGTCCAGGGCCGCATCAGCCTCTTCCTGGAGACGGCCGGACGCCATGTACAAGGGCCTCAAGTCGTAGATAGGCGCGAAGAAATCCGCGCGAAGATCGCAGAACTTGAGGAGACCATCGGAGCCGGATCACGAGATGATCGGCTCAACAGCTTCGTCTCCCGGATCAACACGAAGATCAAGGACAAGGCCGTCGCTCTTGACCTCGAACACATGGAGTCGCCCATCCGCCTAGACCCGCGAGGTCTGACCGTGGTCGCGGACACATCGCGCGGACCGGTCCGCCTGGCCGACATGGGTGGCGGAGAGAACTGGCTCGGCTACCACGTCGCCACCTTGCTCAGCATGCACGAGTGGTTCTGCGAACAGCGAAATCCCGTGCCCCGTCTCCTTATCCTCGACCAACCGTCCCAGGTCTATTTCCCCGAAGACGCACCAGACGGCACCGCCTTGGCCGGACCCGACAGAACTGCCCTACTCAACCTCTATAAGACGATCCAGGACACGATCGAAGCCCTTGACGGAGACTTCCAAGTGATCGTGATGGAGCACGCAGACCTAGACGATGAACTCTTTCGCAGTTCGGTCGAGGCACGTTGGCGACGCAGCAACGGCCAGGCTCTCGTACCCCAAGACTGGATCACCGAAGATATCGATGACGACTGATGGTTCCGCTCGATCTTCGTGCAGTGCTCAGTTCCACCGCCATCAAGCGGTGTGTCTCTGGCGGCTGTTGGGGCAAGGACGGCAAGAGACGAACGCACTTACCGCCGCTGCCTGGAGTAGCACCACCAAACAGCACTTCAGCCACCGAATCGCTCATGATCGGTCGGTAGGGCCCCTGCGGTTCACCCGACTGAAGCTCCACCGCTGGTGGCTCCACTCAGCAGCCCGTCTTTCAGTGTGGGACCGGGACGGCAAGATGGAGCCCACCGATAAGGCCTGTCAGTTCATGTATTCAAGCGCGCACGCTACTGGGTAGAACGAATCATCACGGTGAGCCGCGGAGATGCCGGTGACGGCTGGCTGTGGCCGATGTCCTCGTACCCCCACGACCGGTACAGGGCGTGCACCTTCCCGTCCCCTGCCGCCTCGTTGACCATGAGCGTGACGTACGGCTCTTCCCGACCGGCCAGGAGCTCGTCGTGGATGCGGCGCGAGACCCCCGTGCCTCGCCAGCCCGGGCGTACGCCGATCTCCTTGAGGGCGATCGCGGGCCGTGCCGTGAACTTCTCGCCCGGTGGCGGGCTGGTGCGCTGCCAGTAGCGGTCGCCGTCCTCGATCCGGTTGCCGTAGGCGTAGCCGACCGGGTGGCCGTCCTCGTAGGCGAGCACGGCCTTGAAGCCGGGTTCCGTGCCGTGCCGGTCCAGGCGTTCCCCGAAGGACGTGACGGCGTAGTTCGGTAGGTGCAGGAGTGGGGCGCGTACTTCGGCGTACACATCGAGCAGGTCGCCGCGGGCAGCGTCCAGGTCGGTGAACGTACGGAGTTCGATGGCGGGTGCCGAAGTCATGCGGTGGGCCTCCATGCGGCGGTGTGCTCGGTCCAGTTGTGCACGCTGGTGCTGCCCGGTGCGGTGGCGCGCAGGGCAGCGCTGAACTCTTGCAGCATGCGGGAAACCCTCGCGTGCTGGGTAGCCGCTTCGGCCGGCACGCTCATCGCGGTGTGCGTGGCGGCCTCGACATCGCCTTGGGCGAGTTGGGCGTGCGCCAGGCGGCTCGTCGCGATGGCGCGGGAGCGGCGCATGTGGGGTCGCAGGGCGACCAAGCATCGGTGCGCGTGGAACTCGGCCGTGGCCCAGTCTCCTGCGGCGAGGTAGGCGCTCAGGGCGAGCGAGTGCAGCTCTGCTTCGTCGTAGAAGGCGGTGAGCCAGACGGGGCGGCGGTCGTCCGATGCGCGCGCGAGTGCTTCCTGGGCCTGGTCGAAGGTGCGGCGGAGGTTGCCGCGCTCGTGGGCCACGCCCTGGATGGCCATCTGCCGGGCGATGCCCAGCGAGGCGAACATCGGGTCTCGGCGGTTGATGTGGAGGCTGCGCGCGACGTCGTTGGCCGCGCGGGCGTCTGCGGGGCGCCCGAGGTGCCGGTAGAGGCTGCCCGCGTGCGACCAGATGCGGAACTTGATCGCCTGGTCCCCCGACAGCTCGGCGAGCGTCTGTGCTTCGCGCATGTGGGTCATGGCGTCCTGGAAACGACGACCGTCGATCGCCGCCCACATCGCCGAAGACCGGAACGACGCCGCCGCGGCGTACAGATTGGACCGTACGCGCTGGGTGGCTGACCCGGAGTTCTGCAGGTTCAGGGCTTCGTCGGCCATGCGTGCCGCGCGCTGCTCGATGTCGCGCTGACCGCCACGCTTGTGATCGCTGGCGATGACGGCCGAGAACTTGTCCTGCAGCCCCTGGACGTCACTCATGCCGATCCTGCGTGTTGAGCTGTTGCCGGGTGCGGCGGCGGCTACGGCAGCAGAAAGCGTGCCGGCGACCAGCGTGCGACGGTGCATGGGGTCCTCGTCCTCCTGCCATGGGGCGGCCGTGGACGAAGGCCGGCCCCGTGGCATGAACCCTAGTTCCATTGCGTCGCGGCCGGTGACGTCCTCCAACGCCTTGCGCGTAGCAGCATTGGGCCACTTCACTCGCCCGGACCGCCAGTCCCTGACTTGCCGTCCGTCGCATCTTCCATGCCGCCCAGTGAGGCGCTCCAGGGCCAGATTTACCGCGTTCGCAAGGCTATTGGCGCTGTAGCCGTGCTCGTCCATCCACGCCTCAAGGACCGCGTTGCGCGTGGTGTCCATGCCCGCACCGTAGCCCCGGCACGTACGCATCGTCAGGTAAATGGGGAGTCAAAAGCCCCTAGGTTGCGCTCCTGAGTGGCGGCCCACATCCCCTAACTCTGAGCACCTGTAGGGGAGTTCTGTATGGGGCAAGGCGCGAAGAGCCGCTTCTCGACGACCGCGCGACACCCTGACGAGCAGGAGCCCCCACATGACCTCCTCCCATCGCCGACCGGGCTATATCGCCACGGTCCGCAGCCGTCAGCCGCACTCCCCCCGTTCCGCCACAGGGCAACGGCCCCACGCGTGCCGGTTCCGGGATGGTCGCCGACCACCGACGCAGTCGCGTCTCTGCGGCCGGCTACTCCGGTCCGCTCGCCACCTCTGGAGGGGACACCGATGATCACTGATACCTCCAGACTCGCCGTGGCGAACCCTGCGTACGCCCACCGCGCCTTCGAGGCTGCGTTCGTCCCCGATCCTGCGTTCGTCAGCTCCTGTCGACGGATCACGGCCGTCATGCTGCGCCTGTGGGAGGTTCCCGAACCTGCGGTTGAGAACGCAGTCCTCATCGTGTCCGAGCTGGTCACGAACGCCATCGAGCACGGTGGAACCGAGACCGCGCTCCGAGTGCGCCTGTCACCGAACGAGCTGCACGTCGAGGTCAGCGACGGCAGCTCGAACCCGGCGGTGCTGCAGACCCCCGCGGACAACGACGAATCCGGGCGCGGCCTGTACCTCGTCGCGCTCCTCACCGATCGTTGGGGAACCAGCGACTGCGGCACGACCACCTGGTGCACGCTCCGCCTCCCGACAGGGAGGACTTGATGACTACCGCGACCACCACCTGGCCTGAGCGTCCCCCACTCCCCCTGCGGGAGCCGGACTTACGGCGGGTCATCAACGCACTGGCCCGCTCACTCGCGGACGACCGCATCAGCGACACGATCTATGACGCCCTCAACGAAGCCTTCGACGAGGCAGCCAATCTCACCCCCGAACAGCTGCTGCCACTCGCCAACGCCTTGCGCAGCGCGGCCCGCCAACTCATCCACATGGCCCCGTACCGGACAGTGTTCTGCCCCGCCGCACAGCTCGCTCACCTGCGTGACCTGCACGACGATCACCCAACCCATGAGCACGCTCTCTCGTACGTTCGTCGCTTCGCCGTCGCCATCAGCGCGCTCCTCGACGAGATGGAGGAGGACGCATGAAGAACCTACGTTCCTGCCCACGAGGTCCGCGTGAGCGCCTAATTCCGTGCGCTCGTGTGCGTGGATGCGACGAGATGGCGACGGCTGCCCCACTCACCCCGACTCCTGTCTGGCGGCCTGACGCCTAGCCAGGCCGCCAGACAGGCACCAGCTCTCGAGGCCGACGGCCTCCCCCGGCCTCGGGCATCTCCTGCCCCATCGCACGACCGTCCGCCAGCGCACCTCCCCCACAGCTCTCCACACGTACGGACTCCCCCCTGATCTCCGGAGGTCTCCACCATGCCCTTGCCCGTCGAGTTGCCCACCCCCACTGTCCCCGAAGGCCGCGCCGACCAGACGGCGCTGCGCAACTTCGCAGCGCTACGCGGGCAGTTGCGTGTGTCGTTCACGCCCCACTGCAACGCCGCCTGCTGGTTCTGCCACAACGAGGGCGACGTGCCACCCCCAGAGACCCGCCGCGACCGCACTCACAAGCCCCGCGCGAGGCAGTTCGACGCCGACGCATTCGTGCAGACCATCACCAGCCTCATGGCGTCCGGCCTCAAGCGCGTGTACTTCACCGGCGGCGAGCCCCTGACCTCCCGCTGGGCGCGACCGGTCCTGGAAGCACTCCCGGAACCGGCCGCGGACGCCTCGTACACGCTCATTACCAACGGGATCCTGGTCCGCCGCAATCAGGAATGGCTCGCCCAGACACCTCTCGACAAGGTGAAGGTGTCGCTGCACTACTTCTCCGACGAGTCGCTGCTGGAGATCGCGCAGGTGCCGCAGGGCATCGGCGTGATCCTCGACGGGATCGAGGCCGCCCGCGAGGCCCTGCCGCGTGTCGAACTGAACTGCCTGATCCAGCGGCAGAACGCGCACGAGGTCCGCGCGATCCTCGACTACGCACTCGAGCGCCGCATGCCGGTGCAGTTCATCGAACTCGTCGACACCAGCTACAACCAGCCCGGCGCGTCCGCCGCCGTCTCCGCCGACGGCGTCATCCGCTACCTGCGCACCCTCACCAGCGACGAGCACACCGAGATCGCCGGAGTCGGACAGGGGCGCCGCGTGTTCCGCGTCGACGGCATCGAGATCGACGTCATCCACCGCGACCTCGGCCGCCACCACGTCGGCCAATGCGGCACCTGCCCGGCTCGCTCCCAGTGCATCGAAGGGTTCTGGGCGCTGCGCGTCGACCACGCCGGCGGGCTCCAGCCGTGCCTGCTGCGCGACGACCTGCGCATGGACCTGCGCCCCCACCTCGACGACCCGCAGGCCCTGTCCGCGGCCGTCGCCCGCCATGTCACCGCCTTCACAGAGGGAACCCTGTGACCCAGCCGCTGCCCGTGGCGTACCAGCCGCGCACGTACGAGTACGACGGCCCCGACCAGCCCTTCATCGTCCTGGAGGGCGTCTCCGGCATCGGCAAGTCCACCCTGGCCACGCGCCTCACCCACAAGCTCCAGGCGACCGGCCTGCACACCCTGCCCCGGCCCCACAACGACTGGTCGAAGGACATCAACACCCGGCTGTCGCCGCTGCCGCAGCTCTGCTTCTACCTGTCCGGCCTCCTGCACGCCTCCGACCGAGTGCGTTCCTCCCTCAAGGTGAGCCCGGTCATAGCCGACCGCTACGCGTCCTCCGTGCTCGCCTGCCACGCCGCCGTGCACAACATCGGCATCGAGCAGGTGCGCCAGCTCGCCGCCCCGTTCCTGCCCTACCTGATCCAGCCCACCCACACCTTCTACCTGCACTGCTCGGAGGAGACGCTGCGCGCCCGCATGCGCACCAAGCGGGACCTGAAGCAGGACGACACCGACCTGTTCGAAGTCCCAGGCCGCCTGAAGCAGTTGCTCTTCAACTTCGAGGCCGCCGCCAAAGAAGACCCGAGCGCCGTGTGGATCGACACCGAGGGCAAGAACCCCGACCAGCTCGTCCACGAGATCACGCAATCCCTGGAGAAAGTCCGTGCTTAACCCCATCGACGCCGCGGCCGTCCTGCGCGACGGCCGCGCCGCCGGCCTTCACCCGTCCCAGATCCACCCGGGTGTCGCCTGGTGGCTCGGCGCATGTCTGGTCGTCACGCTGGAGGCAGACCAGGTCGCCGTCGCACACGACGGCGGGAACCTCGGCACCGAGTACGCCCGCCGGTTCGTTCGCGGCGCGATCAACGCCCGGCACTACCGATGTCACGTCACCTTCTTCGTCGAGGCGACCAGCCGGGAGACGCTGCTTCAGCAAGCACAGGAGATGGGCGGGATGCCCAGTGCTCACATCACTACCAGCGCGGCCGGCGAGGTTTCTGTCGCCTTGTTCGACGCGGAGGGCAGACCCCTCACCGAGGAGTCGGGCCTCGCTGCCATCCGAGGCCTGATCGAACACGATCGCGTCCCCATCCCCGTCAACGACAGCAGCCGGGGGACCTACGAGATCAGAGGAGAGGAGGGCAACGCATGACCATCGACGCCACCAAGGTCATCACCTCTGGCACGCCGATTCTGTTCGTCACCCTGGACTCGCTGCGCTATGACGTCGCCGCCGCGGCGCTCGAAGAAGGCCGCACGCCTCAGCTCGCCCAGCTCCTGCCGGGCGGGCAGTGGGAGCGCCGCTGGACGCCCGGCACCTTCACCCTGCCCGCGCACATCGCGTTCTTCTCCGGGTTCCTGCCCAAGCTGCCCACCCCCGAGCAGCCACCCCGGCTGTGGGAGTGCCGACCACCCGCCTTCAAGACCGTGGACCCGCGCACGTTCGTCTTCGACGCTCCCAACCTGCTGTGCGGGCTCAACACCCACGGATACCGGACCGTATGCGTGGGCGGCGTCACCTACTTCTCTCGCGAAACGCCGCTCGGCAGCGTGCTGCCCGACATGTTCGACGAGGATCATTGGCGTCCCGAGTTCTGCTCGCCCGACCCGGACTCCACCCGACACCAGGTCGAGCACGCGCTCACGCTCGCCAAGACGCGCACCGCGACGTTGTACCTGTTCATGAACGTCAGCGCCACGCACGTCCCCCACGGCCACTACCTGGGCCACAGCGCAGACACCGCCGCCTCCCAAAAAGCCGCCCTCGCCTACGCCGACGCTCACCTCGGCCGCCTCATCACACAACTCACCGCAGACGAACCATGGCTGATCATCTTGTGCGCCGACCACGGCGATGCCTTCGGTGAGGACGGCTTCCACGGACGCGGCATAGCTCATCCCGTCGTCACAACCGTGCCTTACTCAGCTTGGCTGGCCTGACCGCTACGCTCTCGCTCCATGAGCGATGCACCCATGCGTGACGCCTCCGTGGTCGTAGCGATCGACGACATGAACAAGGTCGCGATCCTCAGTGCCGACTTCCCCGATCACGGGGGCGAGTTTCTGTTCTTGCCCGGCGGCCGACGCGAGGCTGGCGAGGATTCGGAAGCATGCGCGCGGCGTGAGCTCAAGGAGGAGGCAGGCGTCACCGCGGCATCCTGGGCCCACCTGGGTGGCTACGCCATGACGCTCGCCTCAACCGCCAGGATTGATCTGTTCCTGGCGAGCGGCCTATCTCTCGGGCCGCAGGAACTCACCGACAGCGAGCAGGACTTCAAGCTGGATTGGTGGCCCCTTGACGCAGCTCTCGCTGCCGCCGAGAAGGGCCGCTTCCTGCTGCCCGCGGGGCCACTCGCCCTGCTGCTCGCCGCCCGTGCCGTTGCTTGACCGCCCACCTAAAACTCACCACGTCGCCATCCGTGATGAGGGGGGTTCTCCTCGGCCTCGACGACGCACGGTGCGTGCGCGAGGACGGTGACCACCACGACGCGGCGGAGAAGGCCCTCACGGTCTGGCAGGGCCTTCCGGACGGCAAGAGCGTCCTCGGGCCCGCAACGAGCTGATCCGCGACACGCTCCCCGGGCTGCCGCTGCCCGCCTGGGGACGACCGCAGGACGTGGAGAGCACCACTTGCCAAGCGAGGATGCTGTCTGGCGAGCCCCGATAGGCCTAGCAGACACTACTTCCGCGCCACGGCCCAGACCAGGCCCATCTGCGTCCGTCCACGTAGCCAACCATCAAGCACCATGCTGTTTGGCCTCCGCTGCCGCTGATGTCATCCGCCATCGTTCGGCTCCCGCTTCAGAAGGCGTTCCTCAAAATCCCGACCTCAGATCTCCCATGGAAAGGATCAGACTCTGGGGCCTATTTACTAGTGCAGGCACATGTAGACCTCACGGTAGACGTACGACCCGGAGACCCAGCCCGTGACGCCGGTGGCCTTGTCGGTGATGTAGTGCCAGTTGCCGTGGGTCTTGCGGACGGTGAACTTGTGGCCCTTGTAGAGCACACCGCGCGCCGTGGAGTTGCTGGTCGCGTGGGCTCGGATGGTCACGGCCTTCGCGTGGACCATCCATGGTCCACGACGGTCGCAGTCGCCACCGGGAGACGGCGAGACTGTGGGGTGGGACGGTGCGGCGATGGCGCTCGTGGCGGAGACGACGGGGGTCGCGAGTGCTCCGAGGATGGCGACGGAGGCGGCAAATCGGGAAGTGCGCATGCGGATTCGACCTCTGCGTAGAGATGAGAACTTGCCTAAGCAGCCGCAGGCGGTTGCCGTGCGGACTACGGGCAAGAATCCGGAGGATCCGCGGTTTCTCGCGACCGGTGATTGCGTGATAGCTTCCGCGCGCTTTCGGCTTGGAAGGCACACGAGCCCGGACTGCGAATCGAACCGTTCACGAGTTTCGACAGCACCGACCGATGCCGGCGGTCTACGCACGGCGAAACGTGATTGGGGGTAGCCGCAGAGCTGCCTTTGTCCGATGATCAGCGGATGCATCCGCTAAAGCACGGCTACACCAACCGCACTCTCGCCGACGGTGCTGTCGTGGAGAAGACCTACGAGGGCCCCGATGCTGAGCTCAGGCTCCGTCGTGAGCACGCACTGCTGACCCAACTGCAGGGCCGGGTTGCCCGTGCTGCCGGTGCGGGCAACGACCGCGGCCACGCTTACTCTTGGCTTCCTGGCCGGTGCGCCCGGCCAGGAACTTCTGGGTGCCGGTCAACCAGAAGCTGTTTTGGCGAGCTGTGGAGAGCTGCTGCGCCGTATCCACAGAACTCCACCGAGCGTGTTGCCAGAAGACACGCAAAGCACAACCAAGGTGCTTGTGCACGGTGACTTCGGCCCCAACAACGTGCTGATCGATCCCGACACCTTCAAGGTCACCGCGGTGGTCGACTGGGAGTTCGCCCACCTCGGGGATCCGGTCGACGATCTGGCCTGGTGCGAGTGGATCGTCCGCACGCACCACCCCGCGCTCCGCGCTGCACTCGGTCACCTCTTCCGGGCGTACGGCGGGGAGGTACCGCCCTGGCCTGTCCGCAGGGCGGCCATGCTGACCCGGTGTGAGGAGCTGCGAAAGTTCTGCGACCGATGGGAGCCGGACGGTCCAGGTGTAAGGCTGTGGCAGAAGCGCGCCGCCGCAACACCGGACTGGCAGGAGTAGTCCGGGGTCCGGCCCCGGCGAAGCGGACCGACACTGTGACACACCACTTGCTCTGGAAGCGCTGCCGGTTCTCGTGAACATCGAACACCTGGTTACTTGAGTACCTCCCGAAGTCATGAACGACTGCTGCCGACACTCGTGAAAAAAGCCACAAGGGGGATGTCTTGAGCACTCACATCGCTCCCCAAGCATTCGTAAGAATTCCTTGAAGGCACAGGACTGAGTGACTACACGGGACGCGGCTCGGTGAAGTATGTACCAGCAAGGGAGCCGTCATAGCCCATGGCCTGCGCACCTGCCTCCAGGCTTGGATGACTCCGGCCACCAACGTCAATCATGGCTTCGTAGTCCGCGCGGGTCAGCTCGGGCTCAACCCATTCGTGGGCGCAGCGGCAGCGAATGCGGATGGTGCTGCGGTCGCAGATGACCATCCAGTCACGTCGCGCTCCGCAATTCGAGCACATCACCGGGATGCCCGTGACGCGGATTTCCTCGGGGTGGTTGGTGGCACGCAGGCGGATGATGCCGTCCCCGAGTTTGGTCTCCTGCCGCAGGCGCAGCAGCAGATCCTCGGGGCCGGTATCGGGCGACGCAGCTGGTCTGGGTGTCTGGATGTTCTCGCTGAGCATGGGCCTTGCTCTCCTCGTTCTCTTGTTGACCAGCCGTAACAGGTTTTGACCGACGCAGTCCAGCCCTTTGGTGTGCCGTCAGTTCCGGTGCCCGGGACGGCGGGGATGCTCTGTGTCAGGACGCGGCGTTGCGGTCCTTATCGGGACGTCGGTGAAGTGCGACGGTGCAGATGGTTGCGCACGGGGCGCCGCCGTAGGTGGTGGCGTTGGTGTGGCGGGCAAGTGGGCGATGCGGCGCAGGCGCCACACGAGGACGTCGGAAACGCTGTCAGCCGTGACCAGCTCACGCCATTCAGCGGCTTGGCGGAGGAGTTCCTCTGCGTGATGACCTGCCTGTTCGGCCTGTTCCAACGTGGCGGCGAGGGCGCCCCAACCGGGCTCGCGGCGAACGGAGTCGACGTGTTCGGGCAGGGCCTCCTCGATGGTGCGTGCATAGCGGTCTCGTTGGGGCGTGGGGAGTTGACGACCACGTTCCCGCATCACGGACATGGGCGTGGTGGCGGCAATGCGGTAGGCGGCGCGGAGATGCTCGGCGGCCTGACGGGCGGCGGCGGCTTGCTGGGCGTGGCCGCGGGCCGAGTGCCAGCGCATCGCGGCGACGGAGGCGAGGACCAGAGTGGACAGGAGCATCGCGGTGGTGCCACCGTCTTCGCCCTTACCGAGGGCGTTACCCGCGTGGATGATGCCGCGTGCGGCTGCGCGCAGGGCTCGATGGTCCGCGTGTTCGGCGCGGATGTGGGAGCGGGTTGCTCGTTCGAAGGCGCGGGCGGCTTTGGCGAGTTCGTCGCGCGTTGGGGTGGATGCCGTCTGGGCGACGGCGTCCAGGAGCGTGCCGACTCCGACGAGGTGTGCCGCCCCGCTGGCGCCCTCTTGGCCGGCGAGTTGAGTGACGGCCTCCTCAACGACAGGCGTAGCAACATGGCGAGCATGCGCTGGACCGGCGACGAGACCCGCTGCCGAGGACAAGTCCTCTTCAGCCACACCGTCCTGCAGCCGTCGGCGGATCTGCGGCAGCGAGAGGTCGGGCGCGAGACGCGAGCCGGGGAACCAGATCGGCTCTCCCATGCGATTGCGGTCACCTGGCAACGCGACCTTGTAGCCGAGGGCATCACCGGAAGGCCCGCGGCGAACTTCGAGGCGGAGTCCGGCCTCTGCAAGGCGATTGAGAAACTCGGCTTCGTCCGCGGCTCCAGCGAGTGCCTGGCGGACGCGTTCGCGGAGGGTTTCACGAACCGGTTCGCGGCGGCCGGTTCGTTCCGCCTTGGCACGTTCAGCGCTGGTGGGCCGCTGGGCGGCAGTGCGGTCGCCCTCGTTCAGGACCTGCAGGCCCCACTCCTTTTCGATCTTGCGGCATTTGGCCTGGGCTCGGATGCCGTCCTGGTGACGCCGTGGGCTGCGCCCGTCCTCACGTTTCAGGGTGGCGACGATGTGGATGTGGTCGTCGGCGTGGCGGACGGCGACCCACCGGCAGGCTTTGTCGTCGCCGTACTCGGCGATGCCGGTGGCGTGGACGATGCGGCGGGCGACTTCGGACCACTCGTCGTCGCTGAGGTACCGGTCCCCGGGAGCGGTGCGGACGGGGCAGTGCCAGACGTGCCGGGCCGGACGCTGATCCTCACGTACTGCGAGGACCGGGAGGTCCAGCGCGTCGGCGAGTTGCTTCAGCGTGGCAGCTGATTCGCGTCCTGGATCGGGGGCGAGTTCCGGTATCCAGGCGGTCACAAGGTGCGGGTCGATGTGTTCGTCTCGGCGGCCTGGGCCGTAGAGATAGGCGAGGAGGCCGTACGTACGGCCTCCGGTGGAGATGTCTGGGACCACCGCCTTTACCGCCGGGCCAGCTCGATGGCAGCGGCCTCGACGCGCGCAGCCGCGCGCAGGACACGTGCAATCGCGTCGTCCGCGTACTCGGCGTGGCCACCAGAGTTCAGGACGCGGGCCACTTGGTTGAGGTTGTTGCCGACGCGGGCTAGTTGGGCACTAGCCGTCATCAGCTCTTGGACGCGACCTCGCTGACCCAACAGCCAGGTTTTCGGACCGCCTTGGGCCTGAGCGACAGCGACTGCGGCGTCCGCGATGAACCCGGCGTCCTTGAGGCCTACGTATTCGGCTGCGCGGTGGACGAGTTCGAGTTCGTCGCGCGTGAGGCGGACGCTGCGGACTTGGTCGCGGTAGATGCTCTGGCGCAGGCGTGGGCGCGTACGTACGGGGGCGTCGTCGCGGTCTTCTCCGCCCGGCTGCGATCCGCCCTCGGTCGCAGCCCCATCGTCCGACGCCTCCTGGTGCCGGGCCTCCCCCGCCTCCCCTGGGGCGGGGGCAAGCCCTTCCGAAACTCCTCCGCTGCCCGTGGCTGCGGAGGAGTTTCGGAAGGTACAGCTTGCTCGGCTTCGTGCCGGGCAGCATCCCTCGCGCAGCTCGGAGGGGGTGCGGGAGCTCTCGCCAGCTGTCATCGGCGCAGTCCGGGAGCAGTTCGGCGTACATCGCGCAGGACGTCGATGACGAAGTCCATGGCGAGGGCGGGGTGGTGGAGAGTGAAGGGCCTGCTCTCGAGCGTGCGTTGCACCGTCCAGGCGCCTTCCGGGCCTGGTTCGGCGCGGTACAGGTGACCGTATTTCGTGAGCACGCTTATCCAAGCGTTGGCTTCGGCGCGGCTGGCCGGTGTGGTGCGCATGGGGGGCGTCTCCCAGGATCGAGTGATTGGGCGGCAGGGGCGGGGCGCGGGTTCGGTGGTTGATCCAAGGCGCCCCGCTGACCGACAGGCGGTGTCAACCGCTCGATGCCTTCCTGAGTTCGGCTTCCTGCCGCAGGAGTCGCATCAGATTGGTCAGCCGGTCATTTCCCAGGCCGAGATCGTGGCTTCGGATGGCGTCCCCGACGACCTTCCGGGTGAGGCGTCCAGCCTGAGTGACCGCGGGACGAGCGATCAAGAGCAGTTGCTCGTCCGTTACCGCCGGGGGCTTCGGGTTCGGGTCATGGTTGTCCAGGCGGTTGGTGTGTCCGGCCTTCGGCAGGGTCAGGGGCATCGGCGTGTGGGGTGGGACGGCGGCCGGGCGGGGTCTGGTGGGCGACTGACCGCCCATGTCACCCAGGTGACCGTCGTGTTCCGGCTCAGGTTCGGTCCGCTTGTCCGTGAGGTGTCCGGACGGTGAGTTGTCCGGCGCGGTGACCGACTCGGTGTCCAAGCCCCCGTGGTTCAATGTGCGACCGGTGTCCGGAGAGAACCGTCCGGCCGTGACCGGCGCCAGGGTGTGGCTGGCGTCTGCAGGGCCTTCGGACGCTCGGTGTGCCCGGACAGTCGCCCTGTCCGGAGACCCGGACACCTCAGCTTCGGTCACTCGGCGGGCGATCAGGATGTAGAGGTGGACGGCACCGGCCAGGGCGAGTGGGGCCAGCGTGGACAGGACTCCTACCGTGACGTCGCCGAGACGGAGACCATCGCCTTCGCGGTGCTGCTGGTTGAGGCGGACCGCGTGCAGCGCGTTGGCCCAGATACTGGCCGCAGTTGCCGTGCCGAACAGGAACCACACGTAGCAGCGAGCCGCGAGCGGGGCTGTTCGCAGGACCAGCAGGGCTCGCACCCCGTAGGCGATGAATCCGTCGATGACGAGAGGGAAGATGAAGGTCAGGATTCCGCGGATATGGATAGCGGTGGCCATCTGCTGCAGTGCGTCGTAGGAGAGGGCGCATCCTGCCGCGCCGAGAGCGACGATCGCGGCGCGGTCCCAGCTCGTTATCCGCGTGTGGAGGAAGTTGGCGTCGTTCACGCGGCTGCCCCGAGGCCGTCCTGGTAGGGCGGCAGCGTGGACGCGGCCGTCCAAGGTGCTCCAGCCTCCCCCGCCGGACCGTCGAGTTGGGCCTCCTCCACCGTCCGGTTGCGGATCTCCCGGCGCGTACGGCGGTACAGCTTGTCCGCGTGCTCGTCAGTGATCTTGAGCAGCCAAGCGAGGCGCTCGGGCGTGACGCCGGACTGATAGGCGGCTCGGACGACGGCCCGGCGTTCGCTCTTGGTGAGGTGGACGTCGCGGCCGGCCAGGGTGGCATTGACGCGCGCGTAGTCCTGGCGGTGCTCCAACTTGCTGTGCAGCAGCTCGCGTTCCTCTTCGGTCATTCCACCGCGGATTCCTTCACGGTCTCCGTTCTCGAGCGCCGCGTCGAGGCAGGTGCGGCGCACGGGGCACTGAGCGCAGTAGGACTTGGCCTCGCGGATGCGGTCCATCTCGTCGGGTTCGGGAAAGAACAGGTCGAGGTCGACCGGGTGGTGGTGTGTCGATCGGCAGGCGGCGTTCTCGTGCCAGGACTGGTCGCCGAGGAGGCGGGGCGTGCTGGGCTGGAGGGGGTCCATGTGGGCGTCTCCATTCGGTCCCGAGGCAATTTTTGGCAAGGCGGGACCCGAGCGTTGGTGCGTGGGGCGGCGAACGAGGTGCGTTCGCGGGTGGGTTCAGCGGGGGGCGGAGGCGCGTAGGCGCTCGGCTGCCAGGGCTCGTCTGCGGTCGGGGCCGTCGAGGATGACCTTGTCGGTCATCTCGGTGAGGCGCGATGCGACCCGGTCGCCGATGTGTGCGCGGAGGTCACTCATGCCGAGGTTGGTGGTGATGAGGGTCGGGAGCATCTCGTTGTAGCGGCGGTTGATCAGCCGCATCGTGAGCTCCTCGGTCCATTCGCTGTTCTTGGCGGCGCCGAGGTCGTCGACGAAGAGGAGCGGGCAGCGGGCCAGGTCCATGAATTCGCGCTCCCCGTCCTGGCCGGGGCGCGGGCGCAGTTCCGCGTACAGGTCTGCGGCGGTGATCGCCTTCCAGCGGAGCCGTACTCCGGCGATGAGGAGCGAGCGGATCGCGCCGTACGCCTGGTGGGTCTTGCCGGTTCCGGTCGTTCCCGCGATCAAGAGGGAGCGGCCCTGGGCGATGCCGGGCCGACCACCGGGGCCCGGGCGTCCGGCCTGGGCGACTTCCCGCACCCATGAGGTGACGGCCGGGTGGTCGGCGAGTGCGCCGCGGTAGCGGGGCGGGATGCGGGAGTCGGCTGCCTGGAGGGCCGGGAGCGGCTCGGGGCCTTCGTCGGGTTCGGCGGCCGGGTCGATGCCCTTGGCGGTGAGGATGCTGGCGAGGCGGCGCGCGAGGCCGCCGACGGGCTGGGCGTCGTAGTCGCGCATCACAGCTCCTCGGCGTAGGCGGCGGCAGGGTCGGCGGGGTTGGCCCAGGGCCGGTGGGCGGGGACGTTAGGCCGGGATTCCGGCCGGGCAAAACCTTCGGCTGCGGCGTTCATCGCCTCGTGTGCCAGGCTCGGCAGGGTGCTGGGGTGCAGGCCCTTGGCGCGGTGTCGGGCCAAGGTGGCGCGTATGTGGTCCGGGCGGATCCCTTCGGTGAGGAGCTTGGCGGTCTCGCGGCCGAGGTGTCCCAGGACGTCGCGGGGTGGCCGGTGTGCGCAGCCTGCGACGTACTCGGCCATGAGCTGCTGGGTGGTGGCGGTGCTCTGCGCGGGGACGCTCGCGTCCCCCGAAGGGGATGTAGTTCCTAGATCCAGGTTCCTAGGTCCAAGATCCGGGGTGTGAGTGCTCATCGGGTGCTCGTCGAGGGCTCCGTGAGGGCTCACTGAGGCCTCAGCAGCAGGCTGTTGACCTGCGTCTTCGGGATGGCCTTCGCAGCTTCTTGCTTGGTGTGATGTGTTGGCCGGTGTTCCCCGCCCGCTCGCTGAGTCCTCCATGAGGGCTCCGTGGACGGTGAGGGGTTCGGGGGTGCCGACAGATGGTGCGTCGTGTCGCGGGCATTGCGGGGTGCGTACGCCGCTGGGGCGGTTGATCTTCTGGTGCTTGGACCAGGTGACGACGTGCAGATACGCCTTGCCATCTTCTCCGGTATACCGGCAGATCAGATCTTCGGCGGCCAGTTGGATGAGGTCGTCCTCGACGCCCATGGGGCCGTGGCCGGGCCGCAGGGACCAGAGCATTCCGGCGATGACGGCGGGCTGGTCGCGGATGCGTCCGCGGTCGTCGACCTGGGTGAGCAGGCCGAAGAAGGTCCGTTCGGCGCTGACGGAGACGGCGGCCAGGGATTCGGAGGCGAAGGCCTCCGGCTTGATGGTGCGGATACGGGCCATGAGTCAGCGGGCTCCGCTCGCGACAAGCCTCAGGCCTGTGGCGCGCAGGAGCGGGCCGGTTGCCAGGGCGAGGACGTGGTCTTGCGTCCAGTCCGCCTCGGGGCAGGCACGGATGATCCAGCGGGCCGCCGTACGCGCTCGGAGTCGGTTCAACGGTATGCGGCAGCCATCCGCGTCGTAAGCGCTCGCGTAGGGGCTCGGCCAGTTTCGGGCGGGCTCGCGAAGGGTGATGCGGAAGGTTCGGGCGCCGGGGACCATCTCCGCCAGGAGCCGGGCCAGACGGTGACGGCCAGCGCTGACGTGTGCGGCAGCGTGCTCGGGTACGCGGGCGGTGCGTGCACTTCCTGTGTGTTGTTCGGGCATGCGAGAATTCCTCACTCGTAGGTGGAGTGGGACGGCCGTTCTCGTCGAAAAGGCCAGCCGACCTGCTCCGGTTATGAATCCGTCTCCCCTATGGGGTGGCGGCCTCGGCGTCCGGAAGGTGCGAACTTCTGGGCGCCGGTTTTATTTCCCCCCGGCGGGGGCGCCCTGGCGGGCGTCTGGGTAACTCCAGTCGGGCTCCTTCACGTTGGGGCGGCTCCGCGTTCGCAGCCGAGGGACCAGCAACATATGCGTGGTGCCCTCGACGCTCCAGCGGACAGCCCGCCTCGATCCACTTCGACGCCAACTCGACATCTCCGCCCCATCGAACGAGGGGGTGCAGGCGTCAGGCAGCCGGTACTGCCCTCGTCGGAACGAGTCGCCGCGCGCGGCGTAGGACACGGATCCGACATGGGCAGGCGGGCGGCGAAGGGTGTAGGTTGAACACCTTGATTCGCCAAACTGAACCTATCCCGGTTTGAGCGTCGGATCAACATACTGAAATTTCCGCGATTTAGAGAACCAGCTTCGGGAGAGCCCTCCGATGGCCCCTCGTCACTTCGACCGCGACCGGGTGCGCGCGCTGCGGCGCGCTCGGAACATCACCCAGAGTGAGCTGGGCGAAGCGGTGGGCGTCGGCGACTCGACGGTGGCCAGCTGGGAACTGGGTTCCTCCGCACCCGACGGCGAGAAGCTCCCCGTTCTGGCGAAGTTCTTCGGCCTACCCCTGGACGAGCTCTTCCCCCGCAGGTCGGGCGATCTCCCCGATCTCGCCGACCTGCGCTGCGACGCCGGCTACAGCCAGTACCAGACGAGAGAGCTGATCGGCACAAAGAGCTCAGGTCCGGTCGCCAATGCGGAGCGCGGCAAGCGCCGACTCAACGAGAAGTTCCAGGAGACGCTGGCGAAGGCCTACGGCGTGAGCCTGGACGAGCTGCTCGCGGCACAGGAGCGATCGTTCGGAAACGAGGTGCCGGCCCCGGCGAGCACCCCGGTGATGCCCCGAACGGTCGCCGAGAAGATCACGTATCTGCTGGAGCACTCGTATCCGGGCACCCAGACACCCCCCTCGGACGCGGAAATCGCCGAGGCGGTCAACGACCACGCCGGGGCGCAGATCCTGACATCAGACGGCTCCCGGGCCCTGAGATCCGGGGACGACACCGACCTGTCGCCAATCGTCACCGAGGGCCTCGCCGAGCTGTTCGGCGTCTCCCCCATGTACTTCCAGAACGACGACACCGTTGCCCGTCAGGTCGTCGAAGGATTGCGCATGCTCGCCGCTGTACGCACAGGAGCCGTGGGGCGGGTCGCCACACGAGGGCTCGGCCCCGAGGGCATGTCGGACGAGCTGCTGGCCTTCCTCAACCAGGTCGTCGAGGAGATGGCCGATCGAGAAGTGCCCGGGACCGACGGCCCCAGGCACTGAGTAACCCCACTCTTTTTGGTGTCTCCCGCTTACGCGTTGGCGCCGAACTCGTGGTGCCTGCCCGCCGCGACGACCCTCTCGACAGACTTCAGCGCGCCCAGATCGGCGAGCGGATCGCCGTCGACCACGAGTACGTCCGCGCTGTAGCCGACGGTGAGCTGCCCGGCGACATCGCCAACTCCCAGCGCCTCAGCGGCATCCGCAGTGGCCATCGCGAGGATGCGGTCATTGGGTACGCCCAGGTGCGCGTAGAAGGTGAGGCTGGAAGGCAGGCCGTCGAAGCCCGCCCGCTGCACACCCGCGTCCGTGCCCGCGATGAGTCGCGCACCCGCCGTGGCCATCTGCCGCACCGCATCGAACATCGCCTCCGCGCGCTCCTCACCGAAGAACTTCGGCAGCATCGGCCAGTGCGGACTCACCGCGGGGCAGACGTAGATCCCCTTCTCGACGATCTGCTTGAGCACGTCCTCACGGACCTCGAACCCGACGGCCGTCATCCAGGTGCAGTGCTCGATCGTGTCGACGCCGGCCTCGACCGCGGCGGTAATGCCGTCGACGCCGTGCGCGTGTGCGGCGACAGGCAGTCCGGCGCGATGCGCCTCCTCCACCAGGGCTGCCAATTCTTCATGGGAGAACTGGGATTCCCAGCTCTTGGCGCCGCCCTTGGTGAGGCCTCCGCCAGTCTCCATCACCTTGATGACCTTGGCGCCAGCGTCGATATTGCGCTGCACAAGACCGCGCACTTGGTCCGGTCCGGAGACTTCGCCACCGAGGAACCAGCAGTGGCCATCGGGCGGGGTGACGGGCGTGGCCGCCGAGACGATGCGCGGACCCATGGCCCGGCCCGAGGCGACATCCTCCGCGAGACGCAGAGCGAGGCCGTTGCGGTCGCCGAGGTCGCGAGCCGTGGTCACACCTACGCCCAGAAGTTGCACGGCATGGGCCCGCATGTCGGTGAACAGCGCCTCGTCGTCCTGCCCCTGGAGGGTGGCGACCGGGTCCGCGCCCGCGTCGAAGCACAGGTGCACGTGGGCGTCGATCAGGCCGGGCAGCACCGTCCCGTTGGGGTGGATGAACCGGGACTCGTCGGGCCGGGCCTGGCGCTCCACCTCTTCGCGCGGACCGACGCAGGCGATGACACCGTCACGGACGAGAACGGCTCCGTCGGCGATGACGTGCCGGTCGGCTCCGGCCAGAACGCGGGCGGCGGTGATGAGCATGTGGGGGTTCCCTTTCGCGAGTGGGGGCGGTTCAGTGGGTGGAGCGCAGGGCGTCGGACAGGGCCAGGAGTTCCTGAATTTCGGCCTCGCGGTTGCGCTGTCTCGGGATGACGGCCAAGGACCGGGCGGGCATAGGCTTCTCGGTTGAGTTCATGTGGTCACGTACGGCGCTGCGCACGCGTCGCGCGACGAGTTGAGGGTCGTCGCTGAGCGGACGGCCGTCGCCTGGCACCAGGTAGGGGCTGATGGCGACGAGCCCGTCACGGCATTCGACGATGCGGCGGTGGTGGCGCCGATGAACACCACGTGCACGCCATCGATCCCGGAGGGACGACGACCGGGGGCTGAGCACTGTGTGCGGGGCGGCCTCCGCCATCAACATCCACAGCGGTTCGAGCCGCGCGAGTTCGCGTCGATGCCGCAGCCACAGCCGACAATGCGACAGTCGGGCACGGACACCCGGATACGTAATGCCGAACACGAAGAGGAGGGTCGAGATCACGAGAAGCACGGCGACCGCGGCCAGCACCGATTCGGCGATGTCGCCCCCGCGCCACCTCACCGTGACGATGACGGCCCGGATCGCGCATGCGACCGCCATACCGAACATCCCTGCCCCGGCCGTCCACAGCCCGGTCGAGTGCGGCTTCGCCGACGCCCGCGCATAGCGACGCGTCCACAGCGCGGCGGCGCTCAGGGCGTACATCAGATACAGGCCGGTCACGAGGTAGAAGAAGGCGACCTGCCCAACCGTCATGTCAGTGGTGGAGAAGCTTCCGGCCAGGGCCTGGTGAGGAACGGTCGCAGCGGCGACGCAGACGGACGCCGCGACCGCGGCGACGACGAGGCCCTCGACGCGGGCCCGACGCCGCCCGCCGCCCTCATCTGCGGACGCGTACAGGTAGAAGCACATCAGGAAGTACACGGTGGCAAGGAGCAGTACGTTCTGCACTAGTTTGGCAGTGCCGTGTCCGGCCACTGTGTCGAATCCGGTCGCCCCGCCCGGCATCGCAAACGGGTACGACATCGCGGCGCACGCCAGGCAGAGGGTCACCGAGCGCAGGGACCGGTCCTGCGGCGCCTTGGACAGCTGGTAGAACTTCCAGCCGACGGCCGCGACCAGCCCAACCAGGAAGAGGACGGCCATCTACAGCCACCCCTGGTGATCTCCGAGGGCGGCCTGCACTCGGCGCACCGACGGGTCGGTGCTCCTCTGGTCAGGGGAGACGCGGTCGAGGATCGTCGCCCACTCCCCCACGATCGTCGCGACGAGTTCGGCCTCCTGCTCCTCCTTGGTGTCGTACGAACACCGGTGGAGCGCGCGGTGGATCGCATCCGCCTTGAGCCCGGGAAGGAGCGCCTCCCATACTGCGGTGCCCGGCGGCCCCGGATGGTCGGCCAGGATGTGCCCGAGTTCGTGCAGGACAATGTGGTCCTGGTGATGCGGAGTGGTCTCCTTCTGGAACACGATCACGTCACTCGCCGCCATCTCGAGCCACGCGCCGAGCGGCCCGCCGCTCGGCAACGGAAAGGCCCGCAACTCAATGGGGCGGCCTCGGCGACGGGACAGCGCCGCGCACAGGTCCGACACGCTCAACGGCGGCTGGACATCGAGCGAGCGCAGAAGTCGGCGAATCCGCCGCTCCAGGTCACGACCACGGACGTTCCCCTCGGGACCCCGCTGCCGCAGGCCAGGGAGTGATCGCGCCGTGTTGCCGTCCTCCGAGTCCTGCCTGCCAAGCAGACTCTGCAGCGAATCGGTTCTGGCTGTACGCCACCACATGGACATGGCCGGTCAGGCTCCCTTACTCATGCTGCTGTGCATCAGTAATCCTGCACATCCACTTCCGCCACTAGCGGTGGCGCTACTAAGAGCACCCATTCTCGCGATGACCGACACGCATTCGGGATGTCGCTCTCTGCATATGCCAACCCGCACACATAATTGGACATAGCACCCATATATGTCCGTTCGAGAGGCAGGTAACGCCAACACGTGAGTGACGCAGCCCATACACGCAAGCACTCGCTGTCCCCCGAGCTAGGCCCCTTGCTCCGCCGTTGGCGAGAGCGCCTGGACCACCGCCGCATTCCTGGTATCGATTCGACGCGCAGGCGCTTGAAACCGGGGCTGACCCAGGATGAGGTGGCTTCCCTCACTGGCGTTGCGAGCTCTTGGTATCGCCAGCTGGAGGGCGGCAGCCCCCGCCCCGTGTCGGAGCAGTTCGTACAGCGTCTGGCCATGACGTTCAGGCTCGACGAAGCCGAGCGAGTCGTCCTCTACCAACTGGCGCTGGGACACGCGCCACCTCCGGCGGAGGGCGGACTTGACCAGCAAGTCGATGCGCATCTACAGGCGGTACTAAATACGCTGCTCCCGCATCCTGCCTACGTTTCGAACCTATGGTGGGACATCGTCGCCCACAACCAGCCTCAGGAGGACTGGTTCCCCTGGTTGCCGTATGAGCGCAACCTGATGCGGTTCGCGTTCTTGTACCCGGAAGCGCGAGATCAGCTCGTCAACTGGCGCGAAGATTGGGCTATTCCCTTTCTCGCACAAATCCGGTTCGCCATTGCCACGCATCCCGACAACCCGCAACTCGCCCGGCTCCGCGACGACATCCTTGAGCGAAACGCCGAAGCTCGCGAGCTCTGGTCCACACAACAGGCGCAGGCCCACCCCGACGGCGACGAGCGTCGATTCTCGCTGCCCTACCACGACGGCGAGGAAATTCGTGTTCGTATCATGGCCTTCGCTCCGATGAGCAAGCAGGATCAACGCCTTGTGGTACTGCTGCGCTTGTAAAAGCAGCAGTCCACCGTGGACGGCAGACGAAGAGCCGGCCAGCATCGGCTGATTCCGTCTGTCTACTTCGCGAAGCAGGACGCCGCGTCACCAAGATCTCGTTAACGTTCCGTGCCGCTATCAGCTCTCGGCACAGTAGGTGTGACTCTTCGTTCTCGCCGCCGGGCAGAGTCCCAGCGGGCACACCCCTGTGCCTACTGGGTCCCGCTCTCCTCAAGAACCGGCGCTGACTTCGCCTTCGGCACCGACGGGGACACTGCATCATCCGCGTCACCATGGCCGCGCCTCGGCCCACCTCAAGGTGCGCACCCGTCGGCAGCATCTGGGCGTCTGTCGGCCTTCCCACTCGCCCTCCAGAGCGACCTCTGCCATCAGGCGGCTCCGCGGACCGTTTACTACACCCAGAACCGAAGTCTTAAGCACGGGTTAGATCTGCCCACGAGGCCTTGGTTGCCCGGCGGACAATCAGTCAAGCTGCCTGCGACCTGCGGTGATGCGGGATCACTTCAGGAACCCACACCAAACAGACGGGAGAGCTCTGTGTCCACGACAGGCGCGCGGGCCGCTACACGCAGTCCGTGGAAAGCCATCATCGGTGGCTCGGTCGGCAACATGATCGAGTGGTACGACTGGTTCGTCTACTCGACCTTCTCCGTCTATTTCGCTTCGGCGTTCTTCCCCGAAGGCGACGCGACATCCCAACTCCTGCACACCGCGGGCATCTTCGCGGTCGGCTTCTTCATGCGTCCGGTCGGCGGCTGGCTGCTCGGACGCCTAGGTGACCGCAAGGGGCGCAAGACCGCTCTGAACGTCACCGTTCTCCTGATGTCGCTCAGTGCCCTCCTCATAGCCGCCGCCCCCACACACGGCCAGATCGGCTACTGGGGCGCGGTCATCCTGCTGCTGGCACGGATGCTCCAGGGTTTGTCCGTGGGTGGGGAGTACGCGGCCAGCGCGACATACCTGAGCGAGGCAGCCCCGGCCCATCGTCGCGGCTTCTTTTGCAGCTTCCAGATGGTGTCGATGAAGGTCGGCCAGCTGATCGGGCTGAGCCTGCAGATCGTGCTCCAACGGACCATGTCGGACGAGACGCTGTCCTCCTGGGGCTGGCGCATCCCCTTCATCCTCGGCGCTCTGGGCGCCGCGGCCGTGTTCTACCTCCGCCGCAGTCTGGTCGAGACCGAGTCCTTCGAGCAGGCCGTCGAGGAGACGGGCCGGGAGAAGGAGCGCGGCACGCTGCGCGGCCTGTGGGAGTACCGGCGCACGGTGGCGCTCGTCGTCGGGTTCAGCATGGGCGGCACTCTGGCTGACTACACGTACTCGACGTACATGACGAAGTACCTGTCCAACAGCGCCGGGCTGAGCAGGACCGAGGCCTCCCTCGTGAGCTTCGTCGCGATCCTGGTCTTCATCGGGGTCCAGCCGCTGGCCGGCGCCCTGTCGGACCGGATCGGCCGCCGGCCGCTGCTGATCACCTTCGGTGTCGGCGCGATGCTGTTCACCGTCCCGCTCATGACGGCACTGGGGCATGTCTCGACGATGAGTGGCGCACTGCTGCTGATGATCGCCGGGTTGCTCATCATCAGCGGCTACACCTCGATCAGCGCCCTGGTGAAGGCCGAGTTGTTCCCGGCACGTATTCGCTCGCTGGGCGTTGCCTTGCCCTACGCACTGGCCAACGCGCTGTTCGGCGGCACGGCGGAGTACGTGGCGCTGTGGTTCAAGAACGCCGGCATGGAGTCCGGATTCTTCTGGTACGTGACCGGCTGCGCCGCCATCTCACTGATCGTGTATCTCACCATCCGCGAGACGAAGGGGGTTTCGTTCTCCAAGGCCGAGGATCCCGGGTCCCGTACGACTGAAGTCGCGGCATAGCCTGGTCGCCATGCGTGTGCGTGTGCTGCTGATCGAGGACGACGAGCGGCTCGCCGACGCCCTCTCCTTGGCCCTCTTCGAGCGCGGCTACCTGGTCGAGCGGGTGGTACGCGCCGAAGAGGGCCTGCGCCGCAAGGACATGGCGGATTTCGTGCTCCTCGACCTCGGACTTCCCGACATGAACGGCCTGGACATGCTCAGAAGACTGCGCCGTGTCTCGGCCATTCCCGTAATCGTGCTGACCGCGCGAGGTGACGAACGAACCGTGTTGCAGGGCCTGAGTTCCGGGGCAGACGACTACCTCACCAAGCCGTTCCGCGTGAAGGAACTCCTCGCCCGCATGGAAGCGGTCCGCCGCCGCACCCGGCAGGCTCCGCCGATCGCGCAGGAGGCCGAACCTCAGACGGTGGAGGTGGGGGACGTCCTGATCGACCTGGCGGCCCGCACCGTCACCGTGGCGCATCAGGGTGTTCCACTGACGGCCCGTGAGTTCGATGTGCTCGCCCTGCTGGCCCGCACCCCAGGGGTGGCCCGGAGCCGCGAGGAGATCATGGATGCCGTCTGGGGCGACGCCTTCCTCGCCGCCTCGCGTTCGCTGGACGTCCATGTGTGGGGCATCCGCACCAAGACGGGCCGGCCCGATCTGATCGAGACGCTGCGGGGCGTCGGCTACCGCCTGGCACAGTGATGCGTCGTCGGCTCCTGGTCACCTATCTCGCCCTCATCGGCGGGGTGCTGCTCGCCCTGGTCCTGCCGTTCGGTCTGGCCTACGCCCAGGAACGCACTGCCGAGGTGCTGCTCTCGAGGCGCGCGGACGCCACGCGTCTCGCCGACCTAGCCGAGCAGGCCATTCAGGAAAGCGACACGACCGTACTGCGGTCCGAGGTCACCCGGTACACGGCGCTCTACGACGCTCCGGTCGAGGTCCGCCGCGGCAACGGCCGCATCCTGGTCGAAGCGGGCGGAGGCGTGGCCAACAGTGCGGGGCCGTTCCGGCGCGCGCTGGCCGGCCGGACCACCGAACGCCTCCCGCTGATCACGCTGTTCGGACCGGGCCGGGTGGTGATCGCCGAGCCAGTGGGCAGCGACGCACGGGTGACCGGCGTGCTGCTGCTGGCCGCTCCTACCTCCGATGCACGGTACGACGTGGCCCGTGTCTGGCTGCTGCTGGCGGGCGGCATGTTGACGGCCTTCGCGGTGGCCGTCGAGGCCGCCCGCCGGCTCGCACGCTGGACGCTGCGGCCGGTCGCCGAACTCGATGCTGCCACCGAGGCCATCGCGCGCGGGCGCATGACCGCGCGTGCCTCCGGCTCCGGTGGCGGACCGTCCGAACTGCGCCGGCTGGAGAACCGTTTCAACGACATGGCCGATGCCGTGGCCGCCGCCATGGAAAAGCAGCGCGCGTTCGTCGCGGACGCGTCCCACGAGCTGCGGACACCTCTGGCCGTACTGTCACTGCGTCTGGAGAATCTGCGGGCGCACGTGGCCGCCTCCGGTGCCGAGCGCTACGACGAGGTGATGCTGGAGTTGAACCGGCTCGAGATCCTCCTGGAGGATCTGCTCACACTCGGACGGATCGAAGCGAACGGGCCGGCGCAGGCCGGGCATGGGGAGCTCGTGGCCGACCTCAAACGCCGACTCGACGTATGGCAGGAGGTTGCGGACGCCAGCGGACTGAGTCTACGGACCGAACTGCCGAGCGCGCTCCACGCCCGTGGCCCGGCCGAGACCCTGGGACGGATCACCGACATCGCCGTCGACAACGCGATCAAGTTCGTTCCGCGCGGCGGGCACATCAGCGTCACCCTGCGGGCCGGAACCGCCGCTCACGGGGAGTTGGTACTCACGGTCGCAGACGACGGGCCGGGGCTCGATGACGAGGAGCTCACGGCCGCACGGAACCGCTTCTGGCGCTCCTCACGGCACGGCGGCATCGACGGCAGCGGACTGGGCCTGGCGATCGCCGACGAACTGGCCCGCGCGGCAGGCGGCACGCTGGACCTGCTCCCGGCCCAGCCGCAGGGCCTGGTAGTCCGGTTTCGGCTCCCTGGCGGCCTCGACTGAGCGGACATCAGCCGTAGGCGGTGCGGTAGTAACGCGCCGCACCCGCGTGCAGCGCCACCGGACCGGTACCGATGGCATACCTCTCATCCAGATAGGCACCAGGCACCTCCGGCCCGGGCAGCGTCAGCCGCGCAGCGAACATCGCTCTGATGACACGGTAGGCCACCTCGGCCGGCAGACCGGACCGGGCCATCAGATAGGTAGCCACCCCGACCGTCGGAACTTCCGTACGCTGCCCGTAGGTTTCTGCGGGCACAGACACGTCGACGTAAGCTGGCCCGTGCTTGTGTCGCAGGCCCCTGGCCAGCCCGCCGAGCGGCACGAGCACGCCGCGCCGTTCGTCGGCCAGTTCCCGCACCGCGCGCGCGGGCACCGCGCAGGATGCGAAGAACGCGTCGATCTCCCCGCGCCGCAGGGCACCGGCCGAGTCGTCGAGCCCTAGGTAGCGCAGTTCCCGGGGCTCGACACCGGCTGCCGACAGCACCCGCTGCGCGACCGTGACGGTGCCCGATCCCCTCACGCCGACCGACACCCTCAGTCCGGCGAGGTCGGACACGGTACCGACTCCTGCACGCGTATCAGCCACTAGATGGGTGTAGTTGAGGTAGATCCGGGCCAGCGCCGAGACCGGTTCCGCGACAGGGAAGGCGCCGGCCCCCTCGAAGGCGTCCGCGGCGCTGTCGCCGAGCGCCAGAGCCAGATCGACGTCGCCGGTGCCAAGCAGCCGTAGGTTGTCGACGCTTGCAGATGTATTGCGGACGCGGAGGTCCAAGGACCGGTCGTGTGCGTTGATTTCCCGCGTCAGACGCCTGCCGAAGACTCCGTACGGCGCGCCCGTCACCCCCGTGGCCATGACGATCGGTCGCCGACCGCGCCACGAGGTCCGTACGGCAGGAATGGACGCGGCACCCACTGCCGCCAGGACAAGCAGCGAGCGCCGGGCTGTCGGGGAACGAGCGGTCACGCGGTGAGCGTAGCCCTGCGAACCGGCGCCCTCCCCCCTGTGGGTGCCGAATATTACGTTGGTGCAGTTCAGCCCTGCTATCGCGCCGACGACAGCGGTCGGCAATGGTCTCTGCCCATGCTCGTTCGCCTGGCCTGCATCGCCGTCTCCCACGTCTTCACCGCCCTGCGGCTGATCCCGATGAACGACCACGGCAAGGACATCGAGATCCTCGCGCTGCGTCACCAGCTCGCCGTCCTGCAACGTCGGCGGCAACCAACGCCCCGGTTTTCAGGCGGCCGACCGCGCCTTCCTGGCCGCTCTCCTCGCCCCACTGCCACGAACCGCCCTGCGCCGCCTACTCAAGGTCCTCGACACCCTGCAGGACCTCCTGACGTGCTGGACCGGTACCTGCACCACCTGCGGCCAACCACTCACCAGAGCAAGAACCTAACGAAGCGCTAGTAGACCCGACACCACGCAGCTTCAAGATCTTCAAGGCAGTACCCACCCGCAGCAATCAAGCACACACCCACGGAGTGAAAACAAAATCGTTGACAATTCTGTTCGCCTAGATTTAGCGTCGACACGCACTCACTCAGGGAGGGCACATGCCGGAGGAAGCCCGTCCGGGCTCCGGAGAGCAGGCCAAGCAGTACGCGCTCGATCAACTGCGGAAGGCGATTCTGCGCGGCGAGATGTCACCGGCCCAGCGGCTGGTGGAGAACGAACTCGCCGAGCAGTACGGCGTGACGCGGGCGAGCATCCGGGCGGCGCTGCTCGAGCTGGCCTCGGAGGGCCTGGTCGAGCGGATCCGCAACCGCGGCTCGCGGGTGCGGGTCGTCACGGTCGAGGAGGCCGTGGAGATCACCGAGTGCCGCATGGTGCTCGAGGGGCTGTGCGCGGCCAAGGCGGCTCAGGAGGCCACCGACGCGCAGCTCGACGAGCTCGCCGGGCTCGGTGACGCCATGTCCAAGGCGGTGGAGAACGGTGACCCGCTCACCTACTCCGACCTCAACCACGGGCTGCACGCCCGTATCCGGGAGATCTCCGGCCAGCACACGGCCGTAGGGCTCCTGGAGCGGCTCAACGCCCAACTGGTGCGCCACCGCTTCCAGTTGGCGCTGCGTCCGGGGCGTTCGCAGCAGTCCCTGAGCGAGCATCTGGCGATGATCGAGGCGATCAGGGCCAGGGACCCGCAGGCGGCCGAGAGGGCCGTCCGCGCCCACCTCCGCAGTGTGATCGACGTGTTGAGCGCCGACTGACGCCGCATCGGGGGCGGGTGCACACCTGTCACCAAGGAGATGCAGCATGACCAACGGCCACGCGCCCGCCACCGGGACACCACGATCGACCCTGGTGGTCACCGCGCACGCCGGGGACTTCGTGTGGCGGGCGGGCGGTGCCATCGCGCTCGCCGCCGCCCGCGGCGAGAAGGTGACCATCGCGTGCCTGACCTTCGGGGAGCGCGGCGAGTCCGCCAAGGCGTGGCGGGAGGGCAGGAAGCTCGACGAGATCAAGGCGCTGCGCCGCGACGAGGCGGAGCGCGCCGCCGCCACCCTCGGCGCCGACGTCCGTTTCTTCGACGCCGGTGACTACCCCCTCGTGGAGACAGCCGAGCTGACCGACCGGCTGGTCACGGTCTACCGCGACACCCAGCCCGACGTCGTCCTCACCCACCCCGTCGAGGACCCGTACAACGGCGACCACCCGGCCGCCAACCGCACGGCGCTGCAGGCCCGCATCCTCGCGCAGGCCATCGGCTACCCCGGCGAGGGCGAGATCATCGGCGCCCCGCCCGTCTTCTACTTCGAGCCGCACCAGCCCGAGATGAGCGGCTTCATGCCCGAGGTCCTCCTGGACATCACCGAGGTCTGGGACACCAAGCGCAAGGCCATGGAGTGCCTCGGCGCCCAGCAGCACCTGTGGGAGTACTACACCGACCTCGCCGTGCGCCGGGGTGTGCAGCTCAAGCGGAACGCCGGGCCCAACCTCGGGCTCGCCCACACGACCATGGCCGAGGCGTACATGCGCCCGTACCCGCAGATCGCGAAGGAGCTCGCCTGATGCCCGGCGTCATCGTCACCGACCCGCCCAAGGCCGACCCCAAGGACGTCGAGGCGCTCGCCGGATACGGCGTCGCCACCATCCACGAGGCCATGGGCCGCACCGGACTCCTCGGCCACCACCTGCACCCGAACCAGCGGGACACCCGCATCGCGGGCACCGCCGTCACCGTGCTGTCCTGGCCCGGCGACAACCTCATGATCCACGCGGCGATCGAGCAGTGCGCCGAGGGCGACATCCTCGTCGTCACCACCACGTCCCCGTCCACGGACGGCATGTTCGGCGAGCTGTTCGCGACCGCGCTCCAGAAGCGCGGTGTGCGCGGCATCGTCACAGGCGCCGGGATCCGTGACACCGCCGAACTGCGCGAGATGGGCTTCCACGCCTGGTCGGCGGCCGTCTCCGCGCAGGGCACGGTGAAGGCGACCGCCGGCAGTGTGAACGTGCCGGTCGTCATCGGGGGCGAGACCGTCCGGCCCGGTGATGTCGTCGTCGCCGATGACGACGGTGTGGTGGTCGTGCCGCGCGAGCGCACCGCCGAGGCCGCCGAGAAGTCGCGGGCCCGCGAGGAGAAGGAGGCCGCCACCCGCGCCGCCTTCCTGGAGGGCCAACTGGGCCTGGACCGCTACGGGTTGCGCGACACGCTCGAGCGGCTCGGCGTCGAGTACCGCACTTACGAGGAGCACACCTCGTGACCGGGGCCGAGGGGCTGCGCTGCACGCTGATGCGCGGCGGCACCTCCAAGGGTGCCTTCTTCCTCGCCGACGACCTGCCCGCCGACCCGGCCGCCCGCGACGACCTGCTGCTGCGCGTGATGGGCAGCCCCGATCCGCACCAGATCGACGGCATCGGCGGCGCCCACCCGCTCACCAGCAAGGTCGCGATCGTCAGCGCCTCGCAGGACCCGGACGTCGACGTCGACTACCTCTTCCTCCAAGTGGGCGTCGACGAACCGGTTGTGTCGGACCGTCAGAATTGCGGAAACATCCTTGCCGGCATCGGCCCGTTCGCCGTCGCGCGCGGACTGGTGCCCGCGGGCGAGGAGGAGACCTCGGTCCGCATCCGCATGGTGAACTCGGGCGACCGGGCTACGGCGACGTTCCCCACGCCGGAGCGCCGGGCCCTCGGCGTGCCGGTGGCCGTGGCCGTCGAATTCCCGCCGGGCGAGGGTGCGTTGCTGTCCACCGGGCACACCCGCGACACCGTCGCCGGTATCGAGGTGACCTGCGTCGACAACGGGATGCCGACCGTGCTCGCCCCTGCCGAATCCCTGAAGGTCACCGGATACGAGGATCCAGGGGAGCTGGAGGCGGACGCCGAGCTGGCGGCACGCCTGCATGAAATCAGGCTTGCAGCGGGTGAGTTGATGGGTCTCGGTGACGTCTCCGAGGCCACCGTCCCCAAAGTGACCCTGCTCGCCCCGCCCCGGCACGGCGGCGCCGTCACCACCCGTACGTTCATCCCCGTGCGCTGCCACACGGCCATCGGCGTGCTCGGCGCGGCCAGTGTCGCCGCGGGCCTGCGGATCGAAGGAAGTGTGGCGGCCGGCATCGCCCAACTCCCCACCAAGGGCGACCGGGTGCGCATCGAGCACCCCACCGGCTCCACCGACATCGAAAGCAGCCTCACCCACGGCCCGGACGGACAGCCGGTCGCCGAGCGCACCGCCGTCGTCCGCACGGCCCGCACCCTCTTCGACGGCACGGTCTTCCCGCGCCCCGCACCCACCACAGGAGGTTCCCGATGACTCCGCCGCTCGGCGACATCGCACACATCGGCCACGCCCAGCTGTTCACCCCGGACCTGGACGCCAGCGTCGGCTTCTTCACCGACTTCCTGGGACTGGCCGTCTGCGGCCAGGACGGCAACAACGTCTACCTGCGCGCGTTCGACGATTACGAGCACCACAGCCTGGTGCTCACCGCCCGCGAGCAGCCCGGTCTCGGCCGACTCGCGCTGCGCACCTCCAGCGAGGAGGCGCTCCAGCGGCGCGTCAAGGCGGTCGAGCAGTCCGGCGGCACCGGCCACTGGGTCGAGGACGAGCCCGGCATCGGCAAGCTCTACGTCACCACCGACCCGGACGGCCACGAGCACGCCCTGTACTGGGACAGCGAGCACTACCGAGCCCCCGAAGAACTGCGGCCCGCGCTGAAGAACCAGCCGCAGGCCAAGCCCAACCGAGGCGTGGGCGTGCGCCGCCTGGACCACATCAACTTCCTGGCCTCCGACGTCCTCGCCAACGCCGAGTACCAGCAACAGATCCTGGGCGCCCGGCCCACCGAACAGATCCGCCTCGACACCGGCCGCGTCGCCGCGCGCTGGCTGACCTTCACCAACAAGTCGTACGACGTCGTCTACACCGAGGACTGGACCGGCGCCAACGGCCGCCTGCACCACATCGCCTTCGCGACCGACAACCGCGAGGACATCCTGCGCGCCGCCGACCTCGCCATCGACAGCGGCGTGTTCATCGAGACGGGCCCGCACAAGCACGCCATCCAGCAGACGTTCTTCCTCTACGTCTACGAGCCCGGCGGCAACCGCATCGAGCTGTGCAACCCGCTCACCCGCCTTGTCCTCGCGCCCGACTGGCCACTGATCACGTGGACCGAGGAGGAGCGCAAGAAGGGCCAGGCCTGGGGCCTGAAGACCATCGAGTCCTTCCACACCCACGGAACCCCACCGATCAAGCCCTGACCCGAGCCTTGGCCCCAGAGGTGGTGGCTGACCGCCCCTGGGGCCAAATCGTTGCCGAAATTGTTAACAAAAGCGTTGACGAAGCAGTCATGGCTTCCTAACGTCTACGCCACAGCGAGCTCGAGGCTCCCAGCGGAGTCAGCAGCTCAGGGGCACGCTCCGGCCGTCTCGCATCCGGCCGCGCGAGCCGCACCGCCACGCTCCCTACGCCCTTGCAGCCTGGGACCAGGCCTCGTCCTGTCGTCCCGCACGAGAGGAAACAACGATGTCCTCCTCCGCCACCTCCCCGCTCGCCCAGGCGAGCAGGCCAACGGCCCGCCGAAGCCGAAACGCTGTCGTCGCCCTGTGCTGGGGACTCGTCCTCCTGGACGGCATCGACACGTTCATCTATGGCTCCGTACTCCCCAAGATGCTCGGCAGCCACAGCCTCGGGCTCGCACCCGACGTCGCAGGCACGATCGGCAGCTGGTCCAATTTCGGCATGCTGCTCGGCACGATCCTGTCGGGTATGGCGTCGAACTGGATCGGGCGCCGCGTCACCGTTTTCGCCAGCGTCGCAATTTTCACTCTGGCCACGCTCGGCACCGGCTGGTCACAGTCCACTGGCCAGTTTGGCTTCTTCCGCTTTGTGTGCGGCTTCGGCCTCGGCGCGCTGCTGCCGATCGCGATCTCGTACGGCATGGAGTTCACCTCGCGCGGCCGCCGCGCCCTCGCCACCGGCATCATCATGACCGCACACCAGACCGGCGGAGCCCTGGCCCCGCTGATCGCACTGTGGCTGGTCGAAGACTTCGGCTGGCGCTCGGCCTTCATCGCCTCCGCGATTCCGGCCCTGATCCTGCTGCCGATCGCCTACAAGATGCTGCCCGAGTCGCCCACCAACCTGCTCACCCGCGGCCGTCACGCCGAAGCCGGGCAGCTCGCCGCCGACTTCGGCACCGAGCTGCCCGAGCCGAAGGAGCGCAGCACCGACAAGCTCGACGCCCTGAAGAATCTGTTCCGCGGCGGCCAGTGGACTACGACGCTCTGCTTCTGGCTCACGTCCTTCGCGGGCCTTCTCCTGGTCTACGGGGTCGGCCAGTGGCTGCCGAAGATCATGGTCGACCTCGGCTACGACACTGGTGACTCGCTCCTCTTCTCCACGTTCCTGAACGTCGGCGGCATCTGCGGCATGCTCATCGCGGGCCGCACAGCCGACAAGATCGGCCCGCGCAAGGTCGTCATCGCCTGGTTCATCCTGACCGCGGTCTTCGTCTACCTCATGGGCGTCAAGATGTCGATCGGCCTCCTGTACACGGTCGTCTTCTTCGCCGGGCTGCTGCTCTTTTCCGGCCAGACCATGGTCTACGCGACGGTCGGCACCCACCACAACGACGAGGACCGCCCCACCGCCCTGGGCTGGGTCTCCGGAATGGGGCGCTTCGGTGCCATCTTCGGCCCGTGGATCGGCGGTGCGCTGATCGCGGCGGGCAACGCCGACATCGGCTTCACGATGTACGCCTGCGCCGCTCTGATCGGCGCTGTGATGATGTCGCTGGCCGCCCTCACAATCAGGACGCGCTCGGCGCAGCGCTGACGCCGCATGGCGGGCCGCGTCACTTCAGCGATCCACCCGACGGAGCCCGCAGCGCCCGCTCAAAACCAGTGAGACCGCTGTCGCAGATGCCCTATCCGGAACCTCCGCAAAGGCGCCCCGGATCGTCGAATCCGTGGTCGAACCCTCGCGACGCGAACCGGTCGGCGGTGACGCGCTCCTGAGCCGACCGCGCCCCCTTGAATAGGCGTCGCCGAACGCGAGCGCTCGGCCACTGACGCCGACAGCACAGGTTGCGCCCACCACCACCTCCCGGCCGGGTACGCCGGAGGGCAGTCGGTCCACCGCGATTCGAGGTGAGGTCGGGTTTGAGTGCGGCCAGACGGTGCCGTCGGCGTCCCGCCGTTTCAGATTGCCGGCCCAGCCTGGCATCACCCCTCATCACGATCGCCACCTCCACCGTCTGCAGACGCGGCGAGGGGAGCCCCTCGGCCAGGTCTCCTCGCCCCTCGGTATCGCGACCTCATCGGCCTTCCTGAGAATGTCAGCACAATTGTTGTGCAGATTGTTAACACAGCTATAGCGTGCACGACGCCTTGCACCCGAGACATCCGGCGAACCACTCGGTACTCAATGAGGAGACTTCATGCAGCGGCTCTCCGCGTCGCCACGACGCACCGCTCTTGCCCCCACGAGACGTCAGGAGGGGCACACTCCGACCCGCAAGCGCCGCCTGCGCGGTATGGCGATCGTTGGCTCGCTCGCGCTGACGGCGCTCGCAACGCCGGCCTCGCTCGCGGTCGCGTCCGGCTCGCACGAGCGCGGCCATGTCGTGGACTCACAAGACGCGGCGCTGGCGTTCGACAGGAGCGCCTACACGACGATCACCGTCACGGTCGACGACCAGCCGGTGAAGGTGCGTTGGTACAAGGAGCTCTGCTACGTCGCCAACCCGGTCGCCGCCGCCGCGCAGCAGCCCGGGATGGGCGGCACCACCACCATCAGCAACACCCGCTGCGGCTACGAGAGCATGAACGTGTTCGTGCCCGAGAGCGCCTTCGGCGACCAGCGGGCGCCGATGTACTTCGCGGTGAACAACTCCGGCTGGATGGCCAGTTACGTCAGGTCGAGCGTCACCGCCGGCGCCACCTACAACAGCTCGACGAGCAACGTCGGTGCGGCGCTGAAGGCCGGCTACGTCTTCGTCGACGTCGCGAACCGCAGCCGTGGGCTGGTGGGCGCGGACGGTTCGTCGCCGGGCAAGGCGCCGGCGGCGGCGGTCGACGCGAAGGCCGCGGTGCGCTATCTGCGTCTCAACGACGCCGCGATACCGGGCAGTTCCGAGCGGATCGTCGTCAACGGCACCAGCGGCGGCGGCGCGCTCTCCTCCATCCTGGGTGCCTCCGGCAACGACAGCGAGTACGACTCCTACCTCAAGGCGATAGGTGCGGCCGGCATCGATGCCAAGGGCCACAGCACGCTGCGCGACGACGTGTTCGCGGTAAACGCGTACTGCCCGATCACAGATCTCGGCAACGCGGACGTCGCCTATGAGTGGCTCTACAACATCCTCGGCAGCCGAGATGAGACCAGCTCGAACGCGCACCCGGCGGACGCGGCGGCGATCGCGGCCAAGTTCCCCGCATACGAGAAGAACCTCGGCCTGCGCAACCCGGACGGCTCGAAGCTGACGGCCGCCACGATGCTGGACACCATCAAGAAGGAAGTCGTCCGCTCGGCGGAGACGTATCTCAAGGCCGACTCTGCCAACACAATCCCGGCGCTAGGCGAGGACTTCGTCATCACGTCCGGCGGTCCCGGCGGGGGCGGCACGAAGTCGTACGTCAATGACTGGCTGGACGTCGACAACGCCGCGAACAAGGTGCGCTCCGTCGACATGACGAAGTACCTGAAGTTCGTCGCCACCCAGGCCACACTGAAGACGACGCCGGCCTTCGACGCGGTGGGCGTGTACGGCAACACCACGAGCGGCACCGAGACCAACCTGTTCGGCCCGTACGCCCAGAAGTACATGAACTACACCGAGTTCAGCTGGGACCACAACAACGTCCCGGGCGACGGCAGCGGCCTCGACGACACCGGACTGACCTGGAAGCAGTACACCGCCAAGAAGTCCACCACCGTGGACGACCAGATCCACCTCATCAACCCGATGGACTTCATCGGCACCAAGGACGCCGACACGGCGCCGCACTGGTACGTCCGCAACGGCACGCGGGACCGCGACACCTCCTTCATCATCGGCATCAACCTGGACCGCGCGCTGAAGACGGACCCGCAGGTCGGAGACGTGGACTTCCAACTCGCCTGGAACCAGCCGCACGCCGGCAACTACGACGTGCCCGAGGCCATGGCCTGGATCGCCAAGGTCGTGAAGAAGGCCGGAGACCCGCTCGCCGGCGGAGACCGCAAGTAGGACCGGTGCTCGGCCGGTTCCCCGGCCGAGCACCTCTCGTCCCGTCAGGCGCCGGTCCAATCGGGCAGGAACCGTGTGACGTCGACGTCCTGGAACGGGGCGCGGACGAACTTGTCGCGCAGTTCCCAGGGCACGGTGCAGTCGAAGATGACCTTCGTCGAGATGCCGTGGTCGGCGTTGGTCCACAGGAACTCCGGGTCCGCCGACGGATCCAGTGGATGGCAGCGGACGCCGGGGATCGGGATGACGGAGCGTTCGGCCTGGAAACGGGTGGTCATCGCCCACAGCACGTCGTCGGTGTCGAAGATGTCGACGTCGTCGTCGACCAGGATGACGTGTTTCATCTCCGGGAACGCCCCGAACGCCACGATGGCGGCCTGGCGTTCGCGGCCCTGGTCGTTGTGGTCGCGCTTGTGGATCTGCAGGATCCCGACGTACTTGCCGCCGCCCGCGGGGTGGGCGTAGACGTTCTTGACGAGGCCGGGCAGGGCGTCGTCGAGGGCCTGGGTGAGCGAGCCCTCGGTCGGGATGCCGGCCAGGCTCACGTGCTCCTCGCCGGGGCCGACCAGCGTCTGCAGGATCGGGTCGGTGCGGGTGGTCACGGCCTTGACCTTGACGACGGGCAGCGAGGGGTTGGCCACCCCGTCGTAGCCGGGGAACTCGGGCATGGCGAAGCCGGTGCCGGAGTGCTGGTCCTCCGCGACGCGGCGGCCAGGAAGGATCTCGCCCTCAATGACGATCTCGGCGGACGCGAGGGCGTACTCCTCGACCGTCCTGGCCTTGACCAGTTCGACGGGCGAGCCCTTCAGGCCGCCGGCGAACTCGAGCTCGTCGAACCCGTACGGCGTCGACGGCGGCTCGAACGAGATCGCCATGTACTCGACCGGCGAGATGCCCATCGAGATGGTGATCGGCATCGGTTTGTCCATCGCCTCGTACTTCTCGTACATGAAGCCGATGTGCCGCCCGGTCTGCATGAAGACCGACAGCTCGTCCTTGTCCTGCACGCACAGACGGTGGATCGTCACGTCGTGCTTGCCGGTCTCGGGATCCGTTCCGCGCAGCACCGCCATGCAGAAGTACGGTCCGGAGTCTTCGGGGGTGTTGGTGGGCGCGGGCAGGAGTTTGCGGATGTCGAAGCCGGGGTCGGAGGCGAGGTGGACCTGTTCCTGGCACGGGGCCTCGTCGACGATGAGCGGGTCCTTCGCGTGCTGCATCGCGTTGAGCATGTGCCGCCCGAGCTGTTTCACGTCCGCGCCCAGGAACGTGGCAATGCGTTGGCGCGCGGCGAGCACGCCGACGATCACGGGGATGTCGTAGCCCTTGACGTTCTCGAACAGCATGGCCGGGCCGACCCTGGTGGGGCGGGTCACCGTGCCGCCCGCGCCGACCTTCTTGTAGACGCCGGCGAGTTCGGCGGTGGGGTCGACCTCGACGGAGGTGGAGACGAACTGGCCCGGCTGCCGCTTCAACAGCTCGATGCCCTCACGCAGGTCCTTGATCGGTGCCTTCGGCGCGGGCGCGGTCCTGTCGCTCATGCGTCCAGCCTTTTCGTGAGAGCGGTCAACTGGTCGAAGAGCGTGGCAAGTTCGCCGTCTCGCCGCTCCAGGGGCGCAAGTCCGTCCTCCGCGAAGTCGGTGAAGAGCGAGAGCGCCACGCAGGCGCGGACGTCGAGCATCTGAAAGTTGGCCACGATCTGGCGCCACTGCTCCACCGCGCGCACGCCGGCATCGGCGCCGTACGAGACGAATCCGACCGTCTTGCCTGCCCACTCCGAGCCGAGCGAGTCGAACGCGTTCTTGAACGACCCCGGCACCCCGTGGTTGTACTCCGGAGTGATGAAGACGAAGCCGTCGCATGCGTCCACCGCCCGGCTCCACCGGGTCACGTGGGGGTCGTCGTACTGCTTGTTCGCCGCACCGGGAACCGTCGCCGAGGTGAGCGGCGGGACGCCGAACTCCTTGAGGTCGAGGAGTTCGTACTCCGCGTCGGCGCGCTGGGTGACATGCGCCTGGACCCAGTCGGCAACCGTCTTGCCCCTGCGTCCTTCGCGGACGGAACCGATGATGATCCCGATCTTCATGCGTCCTCCCCCGCGGGCTCGCCCTGCGGGCCGCTCCTTCGGGCGCTGTCCCGAAGGTCCTGATCCCAGCGCGGGAAGACGTCAGTGCGCAGACCGAACTGGTCGAGGGCGCGGCCCACGGTGTGGTCGATGATCTCCTCGATCGTCGACGGCCTGGAGTAGAAGGCCGGGACCGGCGGGAAGACGGTCGCTCCGGCCTCGGTCACAGCCGTCATGTTGCGCAGGTGGATCAGGTTGAGCGGCGACTCCCTGACGAGCAGGACCAGCGGTCGTCGTTCCTTCAGCGTCACGTCGGCGGCGCGCGACACCAGCGACGACGTCACCCCCGAGGCGATCTCCCCCAGGGTGCGCATCGAGGTCGGGGCGATCAGCATCCCTGACGTCTGGAAGGACCCCGACGACAGCGGCGCACCGACGTCCGTGTGGTGGTGCACGACGTCCGCACGCCCCTCGAGGTCGTCCTTGCTCAGGTCAGTCTCGTAGGCCCGCGTCAGCGCAGCCGACTTCGACACGACCAAGTGGGACTCGATCCCCAGCTCACGCAGGATGTCGAGCGCCCGCACGGCGTAGACGATGCCCGTGGCGCCGGTGACACCGACTACCAATCGGGCGGGTTCCTCGGTCCTGGCCACCATGCGGCGCTCCGTTCTCGCTGGGTCGGGCGGCGTCCACCGCACCGGGGGCGAGGAGCGGAATCAACCATACCCACCTTGTCCACATTTACCCCACTTCTTCAAGGCGGGCGTGCGGGCATGTACGGAGCGGGGAGCTCCCGAAGGGTCAGATTCCGGCCGACCCCGCGCACGAGGCACCGCCGCTCCCCCTGCCTCCGGGTACGGCGGTGGGGTCGGCGAGGATCCGCGCGCGACCCGCGGCGATGGCACCGTGCAGCGCCGCATCAGGGCCGAAGACGCCGGGCGAGACGGCCACGGGAAGCGAGGGGAACGCGGCGCGGCGGGGATCCATGCGGACCTTGACGCCCGGCAACAGCCAAGGCAGCCACTCGGCGAGATGACCTCCGAGGACAATGCGCTCGGCGTCGACCATGCCGATGATCGACTGAATCGCGGCACCCAGGGCACGCCCGGCCCGATCCAGAGCGGCCAAGGCCCGAGGCTCTGACGATTGCAGGCGTCGGCCGAGTTCGGCCAGGGCGGCGCCACTGTCGTGCGGTGCGGCACGTTCGCCGAGCCCGGCGGCATCGAGGACGGCGCGCGTGCTGATGTATGTCGTCAGGCAGCCGGTCGCGCCACACCGGCAGGCAGGCCCGTCGAGGGAGACCGGGATGTGGCCGAGCTCCCCGGCCAGGCCATAACTGCCGTGATGAATACGTCCGTTGATGATCAGGGCCCCTGCGACACCGGCGTCGGACTTGACATAAGCGACAGTGCCGCCGGGATCGTCGCCCGCCGCAGTGAGGGCGTGCTGCTCGGCCAATGCCGCCATGTTGGCGTCATTGACCACATCGACGGGGCAGGACTGCCCGGACAGCCGGTCCGCGACGAGCGCAGCCAGCTCCGGCGCGTGCCAGCCGCGACCCGGGTCGTCAGCGCGCGCATCCGTGACCGGCCCTGCCATGGCGATCACCAGGCGGCCCGGGTGCACACCGGGGGCCGCGGGCACGGACTCCGCGACAGCGGCGGCGACGGCGTCGGCCATCTCCTCGCGCGGCCCGAACGGCCCCTGGTGGTGCGCCAGTTGTCGAGCCCCGTCGGGCGGGCCCGCGAGGCCCGCCGTCATCACGGTGATGTGCTCCCAGGTCACGTGAACAGCCGTGGTCCGTACCCTTTCGGGCACCAGGCGCAGCAGTCGGCGCGGCCGACCCCGGGCGCCCGTGACGGCAGCGCCCATCTCCTCCACCAGCCCGCGTGCGACGAGGTCGGCGACGAGCGCGGTCACCGAGGCGTGCACCAGGCCGGTGCCGGCCGCGACCTCGGTGCGCGCGCAGGGGCCGTGGTCGGCGATGTGCCGCAGGACCAGGGCGAGATTGCCGCGGCGGACGGCCGCGGAGTCGGCGGGGATGTTCACGTCCTCGATTCTGCCTGCTCGCGGCGGGTGCGCGTACCTTCATCGTCTTCTAATTTTTCAACCATTGAAAATAATGGGTCGGGTTCCGCACACTCGACTCGGACGGGCCCAGTACCTCCGTCCCGGCCGCACATCGTCCGACCCATGTGACCCCCGCACACGCAGCAACGCGTTTGCCGCGATGAGGAGACAACCGTGAAGCACAGGGCAGTGAACCGCAGGACCGTCGTCATGGGGATCGGCGCCACCGCCGGCGTCGCAGCCATCGGCGGTTTCGCCCTGAACGCACAGGCGGAGAACAGCGACACCGAGAGCGGATCCGGCGCCTCGGGGGCGTCGGACGCGCTGGTCTTCGACAAGGACGACTACACCGAGAAGACCGAGACCATCGCCGACGCCTCCGGCACCGACCGCGAGGTGACCTATCGCTTCTACAAGCCGCGCAACTACGTGACCCACCCGGTCGACGACACCCACCAGAGCCTGTGTGTCAGCGTTCCGGTGAAGATCGACGGCAAGGCCGTCGAAGCGAGTCACGCACCCATCGTCCTCGCGAACGCGGTGGGCGCCTACATGTCCTCCAGTGTCGCGAAGGCGACCGGCGTGGGGCAGAACGCGCTGGAGATGACCGGCATGGGCGGCTCGTCCGGCGGGGCGCCGAGCGGTATGCCCAGCGGGATGCCGTCCGACGGTGCCGGCGGCGGTCCGGGCGGCGGCGCCGGAGCCATCAACGGCATGGTCAACCTCGCCGAGCTGGCCCTCACAGCCGGTTACGTCGTCGTCGAACCCGGAGCCCGCGGTCGCAGCCTGACCACGTCGGACGGCACGTACTACGGCACCGCGCCGGCCGCCATCGTCGACCTCAAGGCCGCCGTGCGCTACGTACGCTTCAACAGGGGCCGCATTCCCGGGAACACCGACCGGATCGTGTCCACCGGCACCAGCGCGGGCGGCGCCCTGTCCGCGCTGCTCGGAGCCTCCGGCGACAGCAAGCTCTACGACAAGTACCTCAAGGACCTCGGCGCGGCCGGCGCCTCCGACGCGATCTACGCGACGGGCGCGTGGTGCCCGATCACCGACCTGGAGCACGCGGACGGTGCCTACGAGTGGAACTGGGGCAGCAACGCCACCCAGTCCACCGGCAAGGCCGTCGACCAGAGCATCTCCAAGCAGTTGCAGTCGCAGTTCGCCGAGTACCAGGCGTCGTTGAAGCTGCACGGTCTGCACGGCTACGGCCCGCTGACGGCCCGCAACTACGAGGACTACCTGCTCAACCAGTACATCCAGCCCTCGGCCACGGCGTACCTGAAGGGCCTGTCCAGCTCCGACCGTGCCACGTACCTCGCCAAGAACACCTTCATCACCTGGAAGAACAACAAGGCGACGTTCACGTGGGAGGACTACCTCACGCACGTGGGAGCGCGCAAGAAGACCGCGCCAGCCTTCGACACCTTCGACCTGTCCGCCGCTGAGAACAACGAGTTCGGCTCGGGCACCACCGAGTCCCGCCACTTCACCGCCTACGGCCAGAAGAACGACACCACCGGGCTCACCACCAAGCGCGTCGACAGCGACATCCCGGCACTGCTCGACCTGATGAACCCGATGCACCACCTCGGGAAGAGGAACCCGGGCCGCTCCAAGCACTGGTGGATCCGGCTGGGCACGAGCGACACCGACACCGCGTTCACGGTGTCCGCCAACCTGGCCGCCGCCGCGGCAGGCCTCGGCGACACCGTCGACCACTCCTTCTACTGGGACAAGGGCCACGCCACCAACGAGGACCCGGGAGATTTCCTCACCTGGGTCGCCCAAGTGACCGGCTACCAGGGCTGACCTGGGTACGGGTCAGGCTTCGCCGAACGACCGAGCGATCACCAGGGCCGACCGCACCGCATGCGCCACGCTCGTGAGCGTGGGGTTGCCGGCGGTCGGCGTCGGGATGACGCCATTGCCTCCCACGAAGAGGTTGTCGAAGCCCCAGACACGGCAGGAGGGGTCGCACACCGACGTGCCGTCCTCGGCGACACCCATGCGGAACGTGCCCTGGTAGTGCAGCGAGGACCCCGGAGGCATGAGCATGGGCTCGCGCCCCGGCGCGAACCGGCCGAGCGTGTCGGCGACGCGTTGCTGCACGGCCGTGACGCGCGCGATGTCGGCGTGGTCCTTCTCGGTGAGGGTGTATTCCGTATGGACCTGCGGCAGCCCGAAGCGGTCGGTCTCCGTCTCCGAGAACACCAGCCGGTCGTCGGCCGAGATGTCCTTCGGTACGAAATAGCCCATGCCGATGACCTGCGTGCCGTCGTCCTTCGGCCCGTCCGCGAGCGCGATGGGCGAGAGGTCCATCTGCATGAGCTGCCCGTGGTAGGGGTGCTCCTCGGAGAACGGAACCCAGTGCACACCGACGAGCGGATCGGCCACGCGGTTCGCCGCGTAGGCGCCCGGCACCTTCTCCGGGTCGAGGGCCACCCCCGCCATCACCTGGGTGTGGTCGTTCAGATAGCGGCCCAGTGCGTCCGGGCGGACACCCGAAGCCCACAGCAGCTGGGGGGTTCGGATGCCGTCACAGGCGACGACCACCACCTTCGCCTCTTGCGAGTAGGTCTCCCCCGTGCGCAGGTCCTTCAGGCGCGCACCGGTCACTCGGCCTTCCTCGACGAGGAGTGAGCGGCACAGTGTCTCGCTGCGCAGTTCGAAGGTGTTGGGCGGGTCGGTCGCGAGGCGGTCCAGCACGATGTCCGTGCCCGTCCAGTACAGCGTCCCGTCGGGCTTGACCGTCACGGCCAGCGGCATGGGCTGCACTCGCCGGTCGAGGGGCAGTTCGGCGTCGAACTCCTTGACGAGCGCGGAGCACACCGCCTCGCCCACGGGGCTGGTGGCGAAAGCGTCCTGGGTCACCTGCAGGATGTGCTGGGCCCGCTCCAACGCGGTGCCCCATTCCTGCGGGTCGATGAACTCGGGCAGCTCTGTCCCGTGCGGCCACGGGCACGCGCCGGTCCAGTGTGCTGCCATCCCGCCGACGCATGTCGACATGGCGGCGGCGTGCATCGCGGTCGGCAGCATCGAGGCGGCCGCCCTCGGGTCGAGGTAGGCGGTGCCGGGCCGGGCCGTGTCGGGCGTCGGAGGTCTGCCCTCCGTGGCGATGATGCGGGCGATCTCCGCCTCGTCGGCGTGCTCGGACTGGGACTTGGCCTGCGCCCAGCGGCGCTCTTCGACTCCGGCGATGTTCTTCACGTGCACGCCGGGCACGGAGGTGAGCTGTGGGCCGGCGTCCACGAGCAGGATCGACAGGTCCGGGTTCTCCTCCGTGAGCACGCGGGCGTAGGTCGATCCGATGGGACCGCTGCCGATGATGAGTACGTCCGGCATGAATCTTCTCTCTGTCCGCTCTCTGTCCGACGGGTGGAAGGGGCTGTTGCCGGCTCAGGCGCGCAGCAGCCTGCGCATGAAGGCGTGGTGGCGGCGCACCTGCTCGCAGCTGTCGACCTCGAAGGCGTCCTGGATGAGGCGCTGGCCCTCGTACTCGCTGTCGAGGGAGCCCGTGTAGCCGCTCGCGGCGATGGTGGAGAGCACGTCGGCGTAGGGAATCGCCGCCTCCGCCCCGTCCGCGATCTCGTAGAACTTCGCGTGGACGTTGCCGACGTAGGGCATCAACGCCTCGAGGTCCGCGACCGAGTTGGCGCGCGGGCCGAACGCGCCGGAGTGACCGGCGAGGGTCCGTGCCGCCTCATTGCCGCCCATCTCCCGTACGTGCGCGACGACTTCGCCGGTGGAGCGTGTTTCGGCGAACGCGCCGGTGATGTAGTCGAGGATCTCCTCGCCGACGCCGCGGCGGCGTGCCTGGGCCAGCAGCGCCTGCGGCATCTGCTGGCAGAACACTCCGAGGTCGAGCGTGAAGCCGAGGTGCTTCGTGCCGGTCTTCTCTATGAGGTCGACATAGGACGTCGTGAGGGGTCCGCCGAGTCGCACCGGCGCGTGGATCTCGGGGAGGATGCGGATGTCGAGGCGCTCCGCGTCCGGCAGCGCGGCGCACACGAGTTCCGGCGCGGCGTCCTCGACCGGCCCGGTCGTCGGGCGGATGGCCGGGAACCCGAGCCGCTTCGCGAGCTCCATCTGGGTCACGAGCCGGCCGACCGCCTCCTCGTGCGAGAGCTTTCGGTGACCGGCCTGGGCCACATCGACGAAGGTGTCCATGACGGTCGGGGTGAGGCCGTGCAGCTCGATCAGCCGATGCCACTCGTCGATCCACGCGGTCGACGGCTCCGGGTATCCGGGCATCATCTGCTCGGGCAGCAACTGCACGCCCGTGGCACCGATCGCGGCGACCTCCGCGACGGCGTCCGCGAGCGTCATCCGGCCGAGGAAGTACTCGTACTGGTAGCTGTAGAGGCTCACTCCGAGACGCTGCGTTGCCGGCTCCTGCACGGGGTCGACGATCGTCATCGAGCGCTCACCGTGGCTGACGAACCCGGGGGCTGGCATGTAGGAGGGGAACACCGTCTCCGACAGACGGATGGCGTGCGGTCCGGGTGGGAGCGCCGTGCCGCTGAGCACGCTGATCGTGGCCCGTGCGCCGTACTCCCAGCGCACCTGCTCCTCGCCCGCCATCTCGTCGAGGGTGTATTCGCGGCCGTCGACGGTGAATCGGATGTCCTCGCGGCGGCATGGCTCGCCGTCGACGCTGACCGCCAGGTTGCTGACGATCGTCAGCGGCACGCCGCGGTAGTAGCCGATCCGGGCCTCGAAGGCGAAGCCGACCACGCGGCCGTCGCGGGTGACCGGGCGGAAGCCCTGGGTCTCGATGAGGTGGTTCTCGTTCATTTTCGGCTCCTGGTTGGTGTGTCGGTTCTCCGTGCCTCCGCGGGCGACCGGCGCTACGCGTCGCCACCGGCCGCCGTCGCACGCATCGCTTCGAGCCGGGCGGTGTTGGCGTCGTTGTGTTCCTCGCTGATGCGGTAGAACGCGAGTGGGACCACGGTGAGGATGAAGGCCGCGGCGGGGAACACGTTCGCGACGACGTTGATACCGTCCAGCACCTCGGCCGTGGGATGCGTGCCCGCGGCGTAGCCGAACGCGCCGAGCAGAGCAACGCCGACGGACGCGCCGACTGCGGTTCCGACCTTCTGCGCGAAGCTCACACTCGCGTAGCCGGTGCCGTCGCTGCGGATGCCTGTGCGCACCTCGCCGTCGTCGATCGCGTCGGGCACCATGCTCATCATGATCGCGATGCTGAAGTTCGCGATGCCGTAGACGGCCGACAGGGTGACGACCACCCACAGGTTCGACCAGCCGACGATCGTGAGCAGCAACAGCGCCGCGGCCGATCCCAGCGAGCCGATGATCGCGAGGCGCTTCTTGCCGACGCGGCGTGCTATGGCGGGGTTGGCGAAGGCGACGATGCCGACCACGCCGGCGAGCGACGGCACCATCATGAGTGGGCCGATGAGGTCGGGCCTGCCCACGTTGTTGATGAGGTAGTAGATCACCGTCGACATGCGGCCGAAGAAGCCCAGCATGACGAGGAGGAAGGCGACGGCGAGAGCCAGCAGCGAGCGGTTGCTCATCAGTGCCGTCAACGTGGACTTCGGCGTCGCGCGCTCGCGGCGTACCGGCGTGACGACTTCCTTCGTGCGGAAGAACAGTGCAAGGAACAGCACGAGCGAGAGCGCGCCCATGACGAGCGCGGTCAGCGTGTAGCCCCTGACCGTCATCGCCCCGCCCTTGCCGCTGAATTGGATGATGAGCGGCGCCGAGACGAGAGAGATGAGCACCGCTCCGACGTTCGTCCCGATGAGCCGGACCGAGTTGAGGGCGACACGGTCCCGCGTGGATGGTGAGAGCACCATCGAGAGCGAGCCGTAGGGCACGTTGACGACGCTGTACACGACACCGAGCACCATGTACGTGCCGATCGCCCACCCGAAGCCGGCGCCGCCGTTGCCGAACGGCGCCGTGAAGGTCAGCACGACCATGACGGCGAGCACCGGCGAACCGAACAGGATCCACGGGCGAAAACGCCCGAACCTGCTGCGGGTGCGCTCCGAGAGCCCGCCGATCAGGGGGTCGACGACGGCGTCCAGAATGCGCGCCGCGAGCATGAGGACGGCCACCGCGCCCGTGGCCAGGCCGACCGAGTCCGTGTAGAAGACCGTGAGGTAGCTCGTGCCCAGCGACCACGCGAGCTGGCTCGCGACGTCACCCATCCCGTAGATGGCCTTGGTGCCGAAACCGAGATATGCCCGGTCGTTCACATCTGTTGAAACTCGGCCTTCGTCGGCCTGGCTTTCGATGGTCATTGGCCTCACCCCATTGTGGTCGCGTTACCGGTTTCGGCCGCGTAACTGTCAATTCCGATGTCTCGCCCAGGCATGGACGCAGAGGGAATCTGCGATCCATCCGGGCACCTTCCGCATGCCGAGCAGGACGACATGCGGATCAGGGCCGGGATTCCGGCACACGCATTTGGTGGATTTCCGCCGACGGCGGGCTATCGCCGGGCTTCGATCAGGCTGAGTTGTTCGAGTATCGATCCTGGCCTTTTGCGCCCCATGAGGTGCTGCAGGAACGAGGTGTGGTCGAGGACCAGGTCCCGGAACGGCTGCAGCGGGGCAGGTGTGTGGTGGAACAAGCGCCCGTTGCGGTAGGCCAGTTCGGTCTGCCACGCGGTGTGCGCCTTGCGGGGTTCCTCGTACTCCGTGAGCGCCGCCGCCACCTGTGAGAGGTCGGTCAGGTTGCGGCCCGCGAGAGCCCTTCCGAGGAAGTAGCCGTCTTCGATGCTCATGCCCGCGCCGTAGGCGGCGTACGGAGAGGTGGGATGTGCGGCGTCCCCGACGAGCGTGACGCGGCCGAGCGACCATGTGGGGATCGGTGGCCGGTCACGGAGCAGCCACGTCTGCACGCACGCGCTGTCCGTGGAGGCGACGAGCTTCGGCATCGGACCGGGGAAGTTGCTCATCAGCCGCGCGGCGTGGCCCTTCAGGTCCGCCGGAGCCGGCTCTGCGGGGTCTTGGGCGCCGACCACCCACCACTGAAAGCCGTCCCGGCCCTCGTGCCGGATGCTCGTGTGGGACCCCTGCACGGCCCGGTCGTGCATGATCACCGCTTGGCCCGGCACCGCGCCGGTGTCCTCGGCGAAGGTGTAGCCGCCGATGAGGCGGAGGCGGTGTTCGCGCACGGGGCCGTCGTTCCAGAGCGTCTGCCGCACGATCGAGTTGATGCCGTCCGCGCCGACCAGGACGTCGAATTCCTCGGCGGCGTCGTCCTCGAAGTGGAGGACCACCTTCTCGGGGTCCTGCTCGACGCGGACGACGTTGCGGCCGGTGTGCAGGACGCCCGTAGGGAGCGCGGCGAGCATGCGCTCGTACAGCTCCGGGCGGAGCAGCCCGATGAAGGTTCCACCGAATTCGCGCTCGATCTCGGGCGGAAGTGCCACCTTCGCCCTCAAGTGGCCGCGAGCGGAGCGCAGCTCCTGGCGGCACGGCGCGCCCAGGTCGTCGGTGTCGACGCCGAGGATCTCGAGCGCTTTCAAGGGCGGCGGCCAGAGGTTGAGAATGTTGCCGGCCGGCTTGGCCTCGGGAAAGCGCTCGAAGAGCGTGACGTCGTGGCCCGACTGCGCAATGGACATCGCCGCTGCCATTCCCGCCGGCCCGCAGCCGAGGACTGCTACGCGCCCGGATGCTTCTGAGGTGCTCATGGCGGCTCCATGTCGGTGAAGTTTCCAGGAACTTACAAAGCCGACGGTTCCCCGACTATCCCGAACGTGCGGCACCTGGCCACATCCTGCAGTGGTGTCCGCCCACTGCTGCCGGGCCGCGGTGACTCCGTCAGGCCATGGGGCGCAGACGCTCCGGGGGCTCTCCGTTGAACGCTGCCGTCAGGATCCTGTCGAGGCTGCCGCCGCTCACGCGGCGCGGGTTGGCGTAGGGCGCGGAGAGCGCCTGCTCCCTGACCGTGGCCAGGCCCGCCGGATCTGCGCCCAGCTCGCGCAGGGAGGCCGGTGCTTGGAGTTCCTGGTTGAGCTGCCACAGCCGGGCCGGCGGATCGTCGTGGCCCAAGGCCTGCCTCATGCGGGCGCGGGCTTCCGGTGCTTCCTCCAGGTTGAAGGCCAGTGTGTGTGGCAGCAGCACGGCATGGGTCTCGGCGTGGGGCAGGTCCAGGCTGCCGCCCAGGGCGTGGCACAGCTTGTGGTGCAGGGACATGGTCGTCAGGCCCAGGCATGTTCCGCTGAGCCACGCCGCGTAGAGGGCTGCTGACCGGGGCCCGTCGGCCGTCGGGTCGGCGACCACGGCCGGGAGGGCGGCGGCCATCGCGCGCACCGCTTCCTGGGCCATGAGATCGGTCAGCGGGGAGCGGTCGGGGGCGTAGAGGGCTTCGGCCGCGTGGGCCATGGCGTTGAGTCCGCTGGTGACCGACACGCCGGCGGGCAGGGTGTGCGTCAGGTCGGGGTCGTACAGCACGGAGACGGGGCGCACTCTTTCGGCGCGTCCGGTCGTCTTGGTCTGCCCCTCGGTGATGCCCCACACGGGTGTCATCTCTGAGCCGGAGTAGGTGGTGGGGATCGCGACGTACTGGAGATTCGCCTCGAGTGCGAGGGCCTTGGCCAGGCCGATCGCCGAGCCGCCCCCGACGGCGACGCATGCCCGGGCTCCGAGGGAGGCGGCAGTCTTGCGTGCGGCCTCGACGGTGGGCCGGGGCACGTGCATGCGTGCCTCGTCGAAGACGCCCACGACCGTATCGGGGAGTTCGGCGGCAAGCCGGTGGGCGAGTTCGCGACCACTGTTCGAGCACAGCAGGAGTACGGGGCTGAGCACCGATGCGGCCAGTTCGTCGCCGAGCGTGCTCAGGCTCCCCGCGCCGAAGCCCACGTGCGTGGGCTGTGCGGGGACGGTGAAGTGGCCGCCGCCGACATCCCCGTTCATGCGGGCTCCCCACCCCGGGCCGGTTCGAGCACCAGGTCGATGTCGGCATGGGCGAACGGTCCGGGCAGGCCGTGCCGGGCGGACTCCTCCGCGTCGTCGATGCGCCGGAACTCGCGGATCAGGCTGCTCTTGACCGCGAAGACCGCGTCCGACTCCAGGTAGGGGCTGTCCGCCACGAAGATGTGGGTGGTCACGGGAGAGTGGCCGTCGGCCGTCGCGATGAAGTGGATGTGCGCCGGGCGGTACGGGTGGCGGCTGGTGGCCAGCAGGAGCTGGCCCACGGGGCCGTCGGTGGGGATCGGGTAGTGGGAGGGGACGACCGTGGTGAACCGGAACCGTCCCTCGTCGTCCGTGGTGAACAGGCCCCTCCCGTTGCCGGGCGGCAGGACGTCCGGGCGTTGCACGTCGTAGAAGCCGTCCTCGTCGGCCTGCCACACGTCCACGCTCGCCCGTGCCAGGGGCGTGCCGTCGGCGGACAGGACGCGCCCGGTGACGAGACACGGCTCGGTCTTGCCGACCTCGTCGATGCTGGCGCCCAGTTCCCGCCGCGGCGACTCGGTCATGTGGAAGGGGCCGAGGACCGTGGCTTCGGTGGCTGCGGACGACTTGCGGTGGTTGATGTTCTCCACCAGCGAGGAGACACCCAGCACGTCGGAGAGCAGCACGAACTCCTGACGGGTGTCGTCGCAGGTGTGTCCGGTGGCCGTGAGGAACTCGACGGCCTTCTCCCATTCGTCGAGGGTCGGTTCCATCTCGCGGACCGCGGCGTGGAGGTGTTTGACGAGGATGGACAGGCAGTCGCGGAGCCTGGGGTCGGGTGTGTCCACGAAGCTGGCGACAGTGGCGTCCGTGAGGGTGGTCTCGTCGAGGTCGGCGGACGGTGCGGACCCGGTCATGATGTTTCTCCTGTCGGTGTGCTGGGCGCGAGCCGGCCCGCACCGCATGCAGGGGAGGCCTGACAGAAGCGGTGCGGGCCGGCGGTCTCACATCGGGGGCGCGACGAACAGGCCGGGGTCGACGTCATTGAAGGAGCGGCCGGCGACGAACTCGTTCATCTGGTTCGCCGTGCCCCACTGATCGATGATCTCGGGGTTGGTGAGGTCGTGGATGGAGGGGTGCCAGGTGTCCTCGTCGACGAGTTCGAGCTCCGTCGTGTACTCCACGGTGTTGCCCACCGGGTCGAGGAAGTAGCTGAAGGTGTTGTCGCCGGCGTGGTGGCGGCCGGGGCCCCACACCTTCTCGACGTCGCCGCGCAGCATGCGGCCCGTGCCGCGCATGAACTCGTCGAGGCCGCGCATCTCGAACGAGGCGTGGTGCAGGGCGACATGCGGCCCGCGGGCGATGGCGAAGCTGTGGTGGAGCGCGTTGCAGCGCAGGAACCACATGAACTCGCCCTTGGAGCCGATGCGGAGGGTGTCGGACAGCCGGAACTCCAGGTGCTTGACGTACCAGGCGACGGTCTGTTCCGGGTTCGGGGAGTTCATCACCACGTGCGACAGGCGTACGGGGATCGACTCACGTTCCTCGATCTTCCGGTGCTTGCGGGTGGCGACGTCGGCCGAGACCTCGACGACGCGGCCGTCGCCGTCGAAGAAGCGCACGCCGTATCCGCCGCCGGGGGTCGTGAGGGGCCGCGGTTCGTGCACCATCTTGACGCCCTGGCCGATCAGCTTCTCGGTGAGCGTGTCGACGTCGGCGGGGGTGGCGGCGCCGAACGAGACGAGGTCCATGCGCTTTTGGGCGTCGCGCCGCAGCCGCACCACGTACTGCTCGGGCGAGCCCTCGGCCGCGAGGAAGGAGACCCCGTTGTCGTTGTGGGTCTCGGTCAGGCCCCAGGTGCCGGTGTAGAAGGCGTGCTGGGCCTCGAAGTCCGGCATCGCGATGTCGATGTGCCGCAGGTGTGTGATCAGGTGTTCGGTGCTCATCTCAGGAGCCTCCCTTGGTCAGACGGGCGGTGAGCCAGTCGGTGATGGTCGGCATGACCGGTCCGGTGCCCATGTGGCCGCCGGGGAAGAGCCGCGCGGTCTTCGGGTCGCCGTGGCGCAGGCTGAGGTGGATGTCCTCGGCGCTGTTCTGCCGGTCGTCGATTCCGTTGACCAACAGCAGCGGGGCGCTGGGCCGTTCGAGGATGCCCTGGTCGAGGAGGGAGAGCCGCGGGCAGGCCGCGACGTAGTCCTCGAAGGTGCGGCCGCCGAAGATCCGCGAACGGGCGGCCATCAGGTCCATGAGGTACGAGGAGGCGTTGCGGGACTTCTCCTGCCACTCGGGCTGGAAGGTGAGGTGCACTCCCCCGCCCCAGTTGACGGCCGCCGTCAGCTTTTCGCGGTGGGTGTGGGCCAGTTTCATGGCCCAGTAGCCGCCGAAGGAGAGCCCCAGGGCGGCGCAGCGCGACGCGTCCAGGTCGCTGTTCTCCAGCCAGGCGAAGACCGGGTCCCACTGCCGTTCGGCGTCGGGTCCGGCCAGGACCGGGGACTGCCCGACACCGGGCTTGTCCATGTGGAGGGTGGCGAAGCCGCGCTCGCGCAGCTTCCGGCCGCGCGCGTACGTCTCTTCCTTCCAGACGTCGATGCCGCCCCACATCATCACCACCGGCGGCCGCTCGACACCGCGGGGCCTCGCCACGAAGAAGGAGACGGTGTCTCCTTCGTTCTCCCGCCCCTCGAAGGGGACGGTGACGTGCTCGACCGGCGGGTCGTCCAGTGCTGTCGCGTGTGCGAAGTAGGTCCGTGCCTGCACGTAGGCGTCGAGCTTCGCGGGGTGGACGGGCGAGGGGTAGCGGCCCAGGAAGGCGAACTGGTAGGCCTGCCACCAGGCTTCGCGTGCCTCCGTCAGGTCACCGGTCTTCTCCTGGTTCCTGGCGCGGTCGGCGAAGTCGGCGGCGATGCCGGTCCAGTGCCCGGCCCAGGCGACCGGGTCGGTGCCGGGCAGGGCGTCGATGGCTCGGCGGGCCGCGGCCTCGTCGATGGCGTTGAAGGGGTTGCGGCGCTCCGCGAGATGGGTGCGGAGCCAGTCCTGCGCGTCGGGCAGGGTTCGGGTCAGGTCAGCGCTCACGGGGAATCACCGGCAGTAGCAGTCGGGACGGGTAACGGGTGTTGTGGTGGACGTGGTGCAGCGTGGTCCGGGAGCTGCCGACGTGGTACGGCACGTACTCGGCGTTGGTGGCGCCGGCCACGCCGGTCGGGGTGTCCATGCTGGAGATCTCCAGGCAGATCCGGTGTCCGCGGCGGAACTCGTTGGCGGTGGCGAGGATCTCGATGTCGTACTCGACGACCTCTCCCGGCTCCACCGGACGGCGTGCGGCGCGGGTGAGCTTGTGGAACGGCTTCCACTGCGTGGAGCGCTGCTCGTCCAGGGCGCGGTTCGACGCCTTGAGCCAGCCGCGGGTCAACTCCCGCTTGGGCAGGTCCTCGTCGATGTCGCGTTCGCCCTCGCGGACCGTGCGCACCGAGGGATCGGGGCCGACGTCGGAGAGGGTGACGATCCAGTTGGTGTCGTCCTGGTCGATGGCGGCGAACAGTTTCAGCACCGCGGGGCCCGCGATGGTGAGGTCCTCGCTCAGCGGTTCCGACAGGTAGCGCAGCGTCGATACCTGTCGGGTGTGGGTGAGGGGCATCTGTACGAACGAGTCGGGCGGGACGGTGTCGTCGGCGGAGGCGGGCGTGAAGGGTGTGGGCTTCAGCCGCTCCCAGCTGTTGAGGTAGAAGGGCGTCCACTGCGTCTCGGGCAGCGGCCAGTCCTCGCCGGTGCGCCACTCGTTGGCGCCCGTCACCCAGTAGCGGACGGCCGGCTCATCCATGACGCCGGTGTCCATGCCCTTGAGCCAGTGGTCGTACCAGCGCAGGATCTCGCCGTGCAGGCCGTGGAAGGGGCGCTCCAGGTGGGCGGGGCCCGCGAAGAGCATCTTCTTGGGCGACGTGTCGAGGTGGCGCCAGTAGGTCTGCGCGCCCTGCAGATGCGTCTTGTACGTGTAGGCGTACCAGCCGGATCCGGTGTAGACGGGGATGTCGATGTCGGCGATCTCGCGCTCGCTGCGCTCGACGGTGCCTTCGGGCTCGTACGGGTCGATCAGCACGTTGAAGTAGGCCGGCAGGTGCTGGCCCTTCATCGTCAGCACGTTGTACAGGTGCGGGTGGAGCTTGTAGTCGTCGTTGTTCATCGCCTCCTTCCACAGGCTGTCCTTCTCGGCGCTCAGTTCACCGGGGGCGCCCTTGTCCTGGTGGAACACGCCGAAGTGGGAGACGAGGTAGCGGAACAGGTGGACGACGCCGCCCGGGTACTCCTCGCGGAAGCCGCCCAGCGTGCCGTACGCGCCGCGCGGGTCGAACGGGAAGATCGCCTTCAGGTGCGGGGGCCGCTGCCGGGCCACGTACATCTGCTCGGCGCCGAAGCCGGAGATGCCGACCATGCCGACCTGTCCGTCGCACCAGGGCTGCTGCGCGATCCACTCGATCAGGTCGTAGGAGTCCCACGTCCGCTCCCCGCCACCCTGTGACTTGCCGATGGCGCGCGGGGAGCCGATCACGTGGATGTAGCCGCGGGCGGTGAGAAAGCGGGTGTCGCCGGCCTCCTGCGGGCCGCACCACAGCGGGGACCAGGAGGGCTGCGGCGGAATCGTCTCCGCGATGTCCGGGCCCTGCAGGTCCTTGTTGTAGATGGCGAAGGCCAGCAGGGCGGGCAGCGGCGTCTCGGTGCGCGGGCGGTAGATGTCCACGCAGAGTTCGACGCCGTCGCGCATCGGGACCCGCACGTCCCGCTCGGCGATGAAGTCGTCGTACTCGGCTGGGCGGTCGTAAGTCGTCGGCAGGGTCTCGGAGTTGAGCGGCAGTGCGACAGGCCGGTGCGAGGCGGTCATGGGTAGTACACCTTCATTTCTACGGCCCCCGGCTCAGGGGGCTGGCATCGGCTCGGGATCAGATGGGCTGAGCCATCACCTGATGGCAGCGGTCCTGCACCTTGTGGGCTTCACCGTGGTGGCCGTCCCGCTCCAGCTCGGCCACCTGCACGGAGGTCTCCACCACGAGTCGGCAGCGCTCCCGGCGGCGTTGCTCGAACGCGTCCAGCGCGAACTCGACATCCTCGTGCGATCCGAGTTCCTCGGCCAGCACGAGGCTGTCCTCGATCGCGAGTGCGGCGCCGCTGACCAGTTGGGGGGACGGCGCGTGCGCCGCATCGCCGATGATCACGACGCGGCCCTGGTGCCAGGGAGCACCCACCACGCCGGCCTGCACCGGCCTGCGCACCACGAGCTCCGGATCCTTGATGGTCTCCGCCATCTCGGCGACCTTGCCGGAGAACACGCCCAGCAGATCCCGCATGCGGTCGGCCAGTTCCTGCTGCGGAAGGACACCCTGGTCCGCGTAGTTCTCCGTGACGAAGGCGTACGCCTGGTCACGGGAGATCGGGATCAGTCCCGCGTTGTGCACGGGACCGGCGAAGGTGTGCAACATGGTGGCCCATGCCGGACGGGGCACGATCGCGCGCCACACCATCTGGTTCGTGTACTCGGCATGGGGCGGGATGCCGAGCATGCCGCGTACCTTGGACCGGATGCCGTCCGCGCCGATCACGAGATCGACGTTTCGGACGGTGCCGTCGGTGAGCCGCACAGTCACACCGTCGGCGGTCTGGTCCATGGCGTCGATGCTCATGCCCGTGCGCAGCACGGCGCCCCTGGCGGACGCTGCCTCGCGCAGGATCTCGTGCAGCGCCCCGCGGCTCAGACCGGCGAACGCCGGCAGCTCGGGGCCCAGCAGCAACGGGAGGTCGATGACGCCCCTGGCCTCGCCCGTGGCATCACAGTTCGCGATCTGCGTGATCCCGAAGCCACGGGCGATGCAGGATTCCGCAAGCCCGAGACTGTGCAACGCCCGCAGCGAAGGACCCGTCAGGCTCAGCCCCCAACCGGTCACGGTCCAGTCGGAGTTGCGCTCCGCCACCTCGACGGAATGACCCCGGTCGGCCAGCGCGATGGCCGCGGCCATCCCTGCGATTCCCCCTCCCACTATGAGGACTTGGCGGCGTGCGTCGTCGCGCGCATTCATTCGGCCTCCATCGGCTGATTGCTTGATGGGCCGACCGTAGAACCGCGTGAGCGTCACAACTATCCGGATCGTGTGGCGGCTGTCCGCATCGTGCGCCGAGGTTTCCTGCCCTCTTTACGCAGGTCAGAGCAGTAGCCGGGGGGCGGCTTCCCACCCTGGCCGCCCCTGTGCGGAAACCGGAGCAGTGCCGCACATTCGGGATAGCGGGGAATTCGTGCCCCGATGTAGCGTCTCGCCCCGACCACCTCATTTGGAGGCTCTCTGAATGCTTTGCCGTCCCACGGCACGAGGCCCTCGGGAGATCCGGGCGGGCCCGGGACACGTTCCCGTCACGCCTTCCGAGCGGTGTCCGAAGGCAGGACGCCGTAGCGTTTGCGATAGACGGCGGAGAACCGGCCCAGGTGGGTGAAGCCCCAGGCGAACGCGACATCGGTGACCGAGCGGCCGCTGGTGCACAGCTCCTCGTGCACGTGCCGCAGACGCTGTTCGCGGACCCATCCCATCGGGGTGTCGCCCACGCCCACCTGGAAGTGCTCGTGGAGTGTGCGGACGCTGCACCCCACGGCCTCGGCGATGTCCGAGACGGTGAACGGCTCGGCCAGGTGCCGCTCCGCGTACTCGAGCGCGAGGCGCAGGATGCGCGAGCGGCCGGACGAAACGGCCGGTCGGGCCAGCGCGTCGGAGTAGTTGTGCTGATGCATGGTCAGCAGTGCGGCCACGAGCGTGCGGATGTGGTGCAGTTGCACGGTCGGCTGGTCGAAGAGGCCTCCGGGCAGCTGGCTGGCCTGGGAGAGCATGAACCGTACGAGCGCCGCGATCCCGGCGCCGGCGGTGCCCGTCAGGTCCAGCGCGGGAGCGAACTGCACAGGGCGTCTGGGCTCCCTGCCGAGCAGTGCCGTGAGTTCGGCGTCGACCACGGAGCGATCGATCTTGATCCCGATGGACTCGGTGGCGTGCGCGCCCGGTGTCAGCCGCTGCCGGGCACCGGCCGGCATGATGACGGCTGTGGTCGGGTCGTTGACGATGCGTGCGTCGCCGGCCTCCGACAGCACGGCTCCGCTGGGTGCGAGGTTGAGGTAGTAGGGGCCGGTGCCGGCCGGTGGGGCGATGCTCACCGCCAGGCCCGAGCGAAGGTATCCGACGGTGAAGCCCTCACCGACTATCGCCCGCAGTTCGTACTGCTGCCCCTCGCAGCCGGGCGCGGTCAGCGCCACGGTCGGCGCCCCGTACGCCTGGTTGATGGCCGCGACGAACTGCTCGGGGTCGGTCGAGCGCACCAGGGGGAAACGGCCGAGGATCTCGGTGTCCGTGTCGGGACGCTCCGTCGGCGGGTGCGCGTAGGCGTTCGTCATCGGAACTCCTGTGGTGCTTCTGCGTGCCGAGGCGACAACCGGTGTCCTGCGATGCGGTGTCGCGACTCCTGGAGAGCGTGTTTCAAGCAAGTTATGCTGTTAATAAGCGCAAGTCAACGAAACAGAGACGGAAGCCTCGCGAGGGGCCGACGGACGGACCCGCCCCATGCCCCTTCAGACCGCAGGATCACGGGCCGTCTCCCGACGCCTCACGGCTCGCATGCTCGAGCACATCCGCACGGAGACGGCCACCACACGCAGCGAGTTGGCGGAGCTCACGGGACTGAGCCGCTCCAATATCGCGGAGCGTGTGGGTGAACTGGCCGCTCTGGGACTGGTCGTCGAGGCGGGCACGGCGCGCTCGACGGGAGGCCGCGCTCCCGTTCGGCTCCGGTTCAACCACCTGGCCGGCTGCGTCGCCGCCGTGGACATGGGGACCACCCGGGTCAGAACCGCGATCACCGATCTGCACGGTCGCACCCTGGTCGACGACCTCTTCGAGTGCAGGGTGTCCGAGGGGCCACAGGCATCGCTGGCCGCGGTCGAGAAGTCCCTCGAGGCCCTGCTCGAAAGCAGTGCCGTGGCGGGGATCCCGCTGACCGGCATCGGTCTCGGCTTCCCGGGGCCTGTCCAGTTCGCCAGCGGACACCCCACCTCGCCGGCATCTGCGCCCTCCTGGGACAGCTTTCCCGTCCGTGAACAGTTGGCCCGGCGATTCGGGGTCGATGCGTGGGTCGACAACGAGGCCAACATGCTCGCGCTGGGAGAGCTTCGCCGCGGTGCCGCCCGTCGGGCCTCGGACGTCGTCGTCGTCAAGCTCGGCACCGGCATCGGGGCGGGCCTCGTCTCGGGCGGACAGCTGCAGCGGGGGCACCTCGGAGGGGCCGGGGACATCGCGCACGTCTCGGTACCGGGGGCCACGTCCGCCCGCTGCTCGTGCGGCAGGGCTTCGTGCCTCACCACGGTCGCCAGCGGTGCGGCCCTGGGCCGTACGGCCGTGCTGCTGGCCGAGTCGGGCGCCTCACCCACGTTGCGGGAGCTCGTGACGGCGGGCCGTACGCCCACCGCGGACGACCTCGCGCAGGCCGCGGCCGGCGGAGATCTTGCCTGCATCCGGGCCATCGAGGCGTCGGCCGGCCATCTCGGCCATGTCCTGGCCACGCTCGTCAACGTGCTCAACCCCGAACTCGTCCTGCTGGCGGGCCGGGTGATGGAGTCCGCCGACCTCGTACTGCCGGTCGTACGGCGGACGATCTATGCCGAGAGCACACCACTCACCACACGGGCGCTGCGCATCGAGCGCTCGGCGCCGGACGGCCACTTCGGCATCTGCGGCGCGGCACTGACCGTCGTGGACAAACTGCTGGAGCCCGAGCGCCTGGGGGCCTGGCCCGCAGAGCGGAGCCAGGCCCTCGAAGCGATCAATCACTGAGCATCCGTGGTGTTCCCCACCGGCTCCGCGGGCGCGACCCCACCGTGCCCCGGCTCCACCTGTGCGTTCACCGACAACGGACGGCGCCGCAGCAGGAACACGGCCGCGACACCCGCCAGCAGGCCCGCGAGGGCGCAGCACTTGATGGCACCGTCCAGCCCACCGGGCACGGAACCCAGCGCCCCGACGGCGATGGGCGAGAGGAACTGGCCGAAGTAGAAGGCCGAGGTCCAGGCCGCCGTCCCCCTCCCCCTCTGGTCGAAGGAGAGCCGGGCGGTAGTGCCGATGAGCAGGGACGGGAGCAGAAAGCCGCAGCCGACGCCGGCCACGAACGCCCCGACCGTCACCGCGACCCAACTGCTCCCTTCACTGATGAGCACAAGCCCGAGAGGGCCGACGACGAATGCCGCGATCAGGAAGCGCCCCGCGCCGTGCCGGACCCACCGCACGAAGGCCAGCGACCCGGCCACCACTCCGGCGTTGGCGATGGCCGCCGAGGCCCCGATCGAGCCACTGCCCACGTCGAGGTCGTCGAGCACGAAACTGAGCTGCACCTGCAGCACGAAGAACAGACAGGCCGCGCCCACCACGGTCAGGGCCAGCAGCGGAGCCAGGCTGCGCCAGGGAAGGGCCCCCACCCGACGGCCGGCCGTCCCGGTCGCGGCGGGACCGGGGCGGGGCTCGCGGAGTGTCAGCACCATGGCGGCGAAGAGCGGCAGTGCCGCGGCGTAGACCCAGATGGGGCTGCGCCACCCCGAAGCGCCGAGCGCTCCCCCGACGGCCAGGATGCCGACCGCGGCGACGGACGTGATCACCGAGTGCCAGGACATGTAACGGTCCCGCCGTGCACCGGTGAAGTAGTCGCCCAGCAGCGTCATGGAGGTCGTCATGACCGCCGCCTCGACGACGCCGAGCAGCAGCCGGCTGAGCAGGATCAGCGGCAGGGAGTCGAGCCACAGCGGTGCGGTGCCGACGATCGCGTAGGCCAGCAGGGCACCGAACAGCAGCCGCGTCCTGCCGAACCGGTCCGTGACCGATCCGGCGAGCGGGCCGAGCACGGCGATGCCGAGCGCCGGCAGGGTCATCAGCATGGGAGCCAGCGTGTCGATGCCCGATGCGTCGGCGAAGGCGCGCTCGAACTGGGGCAGCACCGGGGCTATCAGCAGCGACCCGAGAACGGATGCGCAGGCGGCGGTCAGGAGAAGGGCCGCGTGCATCGTTCCCGGCCGCCAGGCCGGTGACGAACGGGCGGAGGGGGCTTCGGACGGGCTCATCGGCTGCGGCTCCTCGAGGACGGGCTGTTCAGGCGAGGGGCGACAGTAGGAACGCGGCGGCGCGACCACTATCCAGGGCGTGCGCCGAGTGGCCGATTCCTGCGAGCACTGCATCCGGGCATGCCGCGGGTCCCGGGTATCGGACTCCACCGACACCCATGAGGCCGTGGTCCGGCACCATGAGGCCGAATCATCGTTGACTAATGCCGTGACGCGACAATAGTCTTCCGCAAGACAGCGTAAGAGGCCAGGGGATGTACCCGCCCTCGATCCATCGCACCGATGGCCATCGGCCCCGCAGGCAAGCGCCGCACCGGCGCCACCCCGCATCGAGCCGCCATGCGCCGCTAGGGAGCAACCCGATATGACATCACCGCACTCCGCGCAGCGCGGAGTGAGCACCACCGACCCCGCACAGCCCGTCGAGACCGTCGACGTTCTGATCGTCGGCAGCGGGCCGACAGGGTCCGCGTACGCCCGCGTCCTGGCCGACGAGGCGCCCGGCGCCCGCGTGCTGATGGTCGAAGCAGGCCCGCAGGTCTCGTCCCCCCGGGGCCGCCACGTCAAGAACATCACCGACCCCGAGGCGCGCGTCGCGGCACAGACCGCCTCCCAGGGGCCCGACCGCAGTGCCCGCGACGGCGACCCGGTCCACTCGCGCCCGCCCGGTGTCATGGTGCGGCCCGGCACGTACCTGCTGGGCGGCAAGGCCTCGGGTGTGCCCGGCGAGGACGGTTCCGCCGACGGCACGGTGGGCATGCCGGGGGCCTCCCTGTCGACCAACGTCGGTGGCATGGGGGCGCATTGGACATGCGCCTGCCCGCGCCCCGGCGACGGTGAGCGCATCACCGACATTCCCGCCGCCGAGCTGGACACGGCGCTGGGGCGAGCCGATGAGCTCCTGAACGTGACCACGAGTGCGTTCACCGACGCACCGTTCGCGGAGGAGGTGCGCAAGCGCCTCGGTGCCGAACTCGACGCGGGCCGGGAGCCCGAACGACGGGTGCGGACCATGCCGCTGGCGGTCGACACCTGGTCCGACGGCAGCAGGCACTGGTCGGGCACCGATGTCATCCTCGGCGATCTGGCCGAGAAGGACACCGCCTCCTTCGAGTTGCGCCCGGACACACTGTGCCGCCGGCTGCTGCTGGAAGACTCGGCCGCGGTCGGCGCCGAAGTGCAGCACCTGCCCTCCGGCCGCCGGACAACGGTGCGCGCACGGTGGGTCGTTGTCGCCTGTGACGCCCTGCGCACCCCCCAGCTGCTGTTCGCCTCCGGCATCCGGCCGGCCGCGTTGGGGCGCTATCTCAACGATCAGCCGCAGATCGTCGTCGCCGTCCGGTTGGACCCCACCATCCTGGCCGCGGCCCGCGAGACGGCGGCCGTTGAGCGCCCGGACGCCACCTTCAACCCGGTCAGCGGCGTCAGCTGGGTCCCGTACGACCACGAGACCCACCCGTTCCACGGCCAGGTCATGCAACTCGACGCCTCCCCCGTCCCGTTGGACGAAGAGGTCGAACCCGGCTCCATCGTGGGTCTGGGGTGGTTCTGCGCCAAGGACGTGCGCGCGGACGACCGGGTGGAGTTCAGCGAGACGGAGATGGACGGCTACGGCATGCCGGCGATGTCCCTCCACTACCGGCTGACCGATGTGGACCAGGAACGCATCGAAGCCGCCAAGACCGCGGCCGCGCGCGCGGCCCGGCTGCTGGGCACCTTCCTCGACCCCCGCGGGCCCCGGCGCCTGCCCAGCGGATCGTCGCTCCACTACCAGGGCACCGTGCGCATGGGGTCGGCCGACGACGGCACGTCCGTGTGCGACACGTACAGCCGCGTGTGGGGAACCGACAACGTCTATGTCGCCGGGAACGGTGTGATCCCCACCGAGACCGCCTGCAACCCCACTCTGACCTCGGTCGCGCTGGCGGCCCGGGGCGCACAGGACATCGCCCGCCGGTACCACGAGGAGAACGCACATGTTTCCTGACCGCCTCATCGTCCCGGAAGAACTGGGAGTCGAGGAAAGTACTGCCGGAACCACCGCGGTCACCTTCCGGGTACGGCTGCCGTGGTACCGGGCCCTGCCCATGGACGGCCTGCACCTCTCGGGCATCGCCCTCGACGGCCGGCCGGTCGGGCCCGACCGGCTCGACGTGGAGATAGACGGCGCCTGGATGCCGTACGAGAAGGTGGCGGGCCTGCGAGACGCGTGGTGGTTCGTCCTGGACCCGCTGCGTGTCCGCATCCGCGGTCTGCAACAGGTCGCCGAGGGAGACCACGAGGTGACGGCGACCGTCGGGGCACGCGTTCCCTACATCGTCCTGGGCACCAAGGCCCTCGTCATCACCGAGACCCTCACCCGAGCCCTCCCCCGGAGCACAAGGAGCGCCGCATGAGCCGCCAGTTGCCGAAGCTGAGCGTGACCGCCTACAGCTTCACCCCCCAGTACCACGGCCTGGAGCTGTCCTTCGAGGACGTCGTCCGCCGCATCGGCGATCTCGGTATCGGTCCCGGCCTCGAAATCGTCGGCTTCCAGAGCATCAAGGGATTCCCCGTCATCCCGGACGGCTTCGCACGTCAATTCCGCGGCCTCGTCGACGAGTACGGTCTCGAGCCGTCGTGTCTGGCGGTCAACGCCGACCTGGGGCTGCTGCCCGACCGTCTGCTGTCGCCGCAGGAGATGGCCGACTACCTCGCCCCGCAGGTACGCGCCGCCGCCGAACTGGGCTTCCCCACCGTGCGGCTGCAGAAGCCCGCCTCTCCCGAAGCCGTTGAACTCCTGCTTCCTGTCGCCGAAAAGGCTCAGGTCAAGATGGGCTTCGAGATTCACGCGCCCGACAGTGTGCACAGCGACTGGGTCATGGCTCTGCGTGAGCTGTACGCCCGGCTCGACTCCCCCTACCTGGGCTTCATCCCGGACTTCGGTTCCAGCACCCGCCGGGTGTCCCCGAGCGTGTGGGAGGAGTACCGGCGCCGCGGTGTTCCCCAGGAGGCCCTGGACACACTCAACGCGCGGTGGAACGAGATCCACGGCTCCGACCAGCGCCCCTCGGAGAGCGAGCTGATGGGCGAGTTCTCGGAACTCGCCAACTCGCTCGGCCTTGGCTCCTTCGCCCATCCTCTGGCGATGTTCTGCGCCGGTATCCACGGCCACCAGGACCCGCAGGACTGGGCGGAGATCGGCCCTCAGATCATCCACGTGCACAGCAAGTTCTTCGCGTTCGACAAGGACGGCGACGAACCCGCGATCCCGCTCGGCGACCTCCTCAAGGTGCTCGTCGACGTCGGCTACACCGGCTATCTCAGCAGCGAGTGGGAGGGCTGGCACTGGGACCCGAGTCCCGATGCCGCCGAGATGGTGCAGCGGCACCACGAACTCAGTCGCGGCATCCTCGCGTCGCTGTAGCCGATGTGGCGGAGACGAGTCGACCGGCCGAAGGGCCGGAGCAAGGAGCAACCGTGACACCACCACCTCCCGGGCGCCGTGCGCGCGGGCCCCGGACCGCGCTGCGCGTGCAGGTGCGGCGGGTCGAGCACCTGACGCCGCGCATGATTCGGATCGTGTTCGGCGGCGACAGCCTCGCGGGGTTCGGCGTCGGCGAGTACAGCGACCACTACGTCAAGCTGCTGTTCCCCGTGCCGGGCGCCGACTACCCGGCCCCCTTCGACCTGGGACGCATCCGAGAGGAGCAGCCCAGGGACCAATGGCCGCGCATGCGCACATACACCGTGCGGCACTGGGACGCCCGGGCCCAGGAGCTGAGCGTGGACTTCGTGGTCCATGGCGACGAGGGCCTCGCCGGCCCGTGGGCCGCGCAGGCCACGGCCGGTGACGAGCTCTACCTGGTGGGTCCCGGGGGTGGCTACATGCCTCGCCCCGAGGCCGACTGGCATCTGCTCGTCGGCGACGAGAGCGCGCTGCCCGCGATCGCCGCGTCTCTGGAGTACCTGCCCTCCGATGCGGAGGCGTACGTGTTCATCGAAGTGGCCGGCCCCGAGGAGGAACTGGAACTGGCCTGCCCGGGCAAAGCAGTGATCCACTGGCTGCACCGCGGCGACAGTCTCGTGGGCGAGAAGCTGGTCCCCGCGGTTCGTGCCCTTCAGGCACCCGCAGGTCGCCCCCATGCCTTCGTCCACGGAGAGGCGGCCTTCGTCAAGGAACTGCGCGGGCTGCTGAGGACGGAGTGGAAGGTGCCGCGCGAGCAGCTGTCCGTCTCCGGCTACTGGCGCGCGGGCCACGACGAAGACGGTTGGCAGGCGTCGAAGCGACAGTGGAACCATCAGGTGGAGGAAGAGCAGGAAGGATCTCCTTCAGCCGCCTCATGACATAGCCGTCATGACATAGCCGTCGCCGGGGCCGCAGCCGATCCATCGGCTGCGGCCCCGCGCCGCGTTGATCACCCACTCCCCCTTCCGCCCGACTCGTCGATGCTAATGTCGCATGGCGGCAGAAGAGTGGAACTGGTGACGCATTGAGGAGTGGGACGATGGCAGCCAGGAGCGGGGCGGGAGCCGGCCCGGAGGACCTCTCACAGTCCTTGCTGGACATGTTGCGGTTCTCGGGGCCTGCCACGAAGCCCATGTTGACCGCACGTGCCGGGGCGGGCCGCACCCTGGTCACACAGAAGATCAACGAGCTGATCGACGTGGGACTGGTGTCCGAGGACCGCGTCGGCCGGTCCACCGGTGGGCGGATCCCGCGCGAGGTGCGCTTCCGCAGCGAAGCGGCCGCGGTCCTGGGCATCGAGGTGGGCAGCTCCAGCCTCGATGTCGCCATCACCGACCTGGCCGGCCGACCCGCCGTCACTCATCACGAGCCGTGGGACATCACAAAGGGGCCTGAAGCAACCCTGGATCGCCTCGAGCAGATCGTGAACCAGCTCCGCGACGAACCCCAGGCGCCCACCGTGCCGCTGGTCGCGGTCGGTGCAGGGCTGGCCGCCCCGGTGGAGTTCACGACCGGCAGGCCCATTTCCCCGCCCTACATGCCCGGTTGGGACGGCTATCCGGTGCGCGACCGGCTCTCCGACCGGTTCGGAGTCGAGGCCTGGGTGGACAACGACGTCAGCGCCATGGCCTTGGCGGAACTGCGCGCGGGCAACGCCCAGGACACGTCGGACTTCCTCTTCGTCAAGCTCGGCCTCGGTATTGGTGCCGGCCTGGTCTCGGGCGGTGTGCTGCACCGTGGTGCCGACGGCTGCGCCGGGGACATCGCCCACATCCCGGTGGCGACGAAGTCTCCGGCACTGTGCCGCTGCGGGCGCCAGGGATGCCTGGCCGCTCACGCGAGTGGCGCGGCGCTGACGCGCGAGGCCCGGCGTCTCGCGGACAGCGGCGAGAGCCCCTATCTGGCGGCCTTGGCAGCCGAGGGCACGACGCTGGAAGCCGCCCATGTCACGGCGGCCTCGCAGGCAGGAGACCCGGCGGCGACCGAACTCCTGGCACAGACGGGCCGATTCATCGGAACCGCCCTCGGCACGTACGTGAGCTTCTTCAACCCCTCGCTGGTCGCGATCGGCGGGGCGGTGTCGCAGGCCGGTGACATCCTGCTGGCAGCCATCCGTCAGGCGGTCTACGAGTTCTCGCTGCCGCTCGCCACGCGCCACCTGCAGATCACACCGTCCGACCTGGGCGACACGGCGGGTGTCGTGGGAGCCGCTTGTACGGCTCTGGATGCGATGCTGCGTGCGGACCGCCTCGCCTGGTGGGCGGAGCAGCCGCTGAAGAACTGACGGCGGGCCCGGCCGCCCCCTGCACGGCCGGGCCCGTGACGATGCACCGTGTCAGTCCGAGGGTTGGGCGAACACCGCGTCGAAGCGCGTGTCCGCCGGCGCGAAGTCGAGACCGCGCAGGAACTCCAGACTGGCCGGTGCCCCTTCGTCCCGGGACATGCCGGCGTCCTCCCACTCGACCGACATCGGACCGTCGTAGCCGATCGCGTTGAGCATGCGTACGCAGGCCTCCCACGGCACATCTCCGCGGCCCACCGAGACGAAGTCGAAGCCGCGCCGGGGGTCGCCCCAGCTCAGGTGCGAGCCGAGGACGCCAGACCGTCCGTCGAGCTGGATCTTCGTGTCCTTGCAGTCGACGTGGAGGATCCGGTCCCGGAAGTCGTGGATGAACGCGCGCACGTCGACGCGCTGCCACATCAGGTGCGAGGGGTCCCAGTTGAACCCGAAGGCGGGGTGATGGTTCACCGCTTCCAGCGCACGCTGAGCGGTCCAGTAGTCGTAGGCGATCTCGGACGGATGCACCTCCAGGGCGAACCGCACGCCCTGCGCCGCGAACGCATCCAGGATCGGGATCCAGCGGTCGGCGAAGTCCTGGTACCCCTGCTCGACCACGTCCTCCCCCACCGGCGGGAACATGGCGACGTAGGGCCAGATCGCGGACCCGGTGAAGCCCACCACGACGTTGACTCCGAAGCGGCGTGCCGCCTGCGCGGTGACTTTCATGGTGTCGGCCGCCCGCCGTCGGACCCCCTCGGCGTCCCCGTCGCCCCACACCGATGCGGGCAGGATCGCGCGGTGGCGGGAGTCGATGGGGTCGTCACAGACGGCCTGGCCCACCAAGTGTGCGGAGATCGCCCAGCAACCCAGCCCGTATCGGTCGAGGATGGCCCGGCGTTCGGCCAGATAGGCGTCGTCGTTCACGATCCGGTGCACGTCGAAGTGCCGCGGGTCGCACGCGATCTCCAGGCCGTCGAACCCCCAGTCCGCGGCCTTCTTGGCGATCTCCTCGAAGGTCAGATCGACCCACTGTCCGGTGAACAGGGTGTGAGGACGGGACACGTTGACTCCTTTGCGCTGTCTCGCTGGTGACATCAGCTGCCGGTTCGCCCGCATCGCCTCCGCGCCCCAGCACCTATGCACTGTCACTGATCGACGAACTTAAGTGATGACATACCCGCATGCGCCGCTACTGCGTTAACCTCTTGCCAGCCTGCGGCAAAGTTAAGTCGCACCCCGACGTAAGTCAACGGCCCGGGCCGCACTGGCCAACTACTTGAAGAAGGGGAATCACCCATGCCCGCCCCATCTCGCTCACCGGCCAACGGTCATGACGCCGTGACCGGCACCCTGCTTCGCCTGGTTCGCTCCGAGCCCACCGCCACCCGTGCCTCGCTCATCGAGCGCTCCGGCATGGGCCGGACGATCGTCACCCAGCGGGTGAACGAGCTGATCGACGCCGGACTGCTCGCAGAAGCCGGCATGGACAAGTCCACGGGCGGCCGCGCACCCCGCACGGTCCGTTTCAGGCGCGAGGCTGCCTGCGTCGTCGGCATAGAACTGGGCGTCTCCGGCCTCGGGGTGGCGCTGACCGATCTGGCAGGCCGCGCGCTGGGGTTCCACGAGGAGGCCTGGGACGTCACCCGGGGGCCCGATGCGACGCTCGACCGGATCGACTCGATCATCGAGACGCTGCTCGCCACCCACCGGCCTCCGGGGACACCCATGGTCGGCATCGGCATGGGCCTGCCCGGCCCGGTGGAGTACCTCTCGGGCACCCCCGTCGCCCCGCCGATCATGCCCGGCTGGGCCGGTTATCCCGTGAAGGAGCGCCTCACCTCTCGTCACGAGGTGGGCGCCTGGGTCGACAACGACGTCAACGTCATGGCGATGGGCGAGCTGCAGGCGGGAACCGCCGCAGGGGTCCGCGACTTCCTCTACGTCAAGGTCGGCACCGGCGTCGGCGCGGGGCTGGTGTCCCGCGGGCGCCTGCACCGGGGAGCGGGCGGCGCAGCCGGGGACATCGGGCACATCGCGGTGGCCGACGCCGCCCCGCTGCCTTGCAGATGCGGCAAGCGCGGTTGCCTGGAGACCCTGGCCGGTGGCGCCGCTCTGGCCGCGGCCGCCTCTGCCAAAGCGCAGGACGGCGACAGCCCGTTCCTCGCGGCACGGCGCGAGGAACGGGCCGACCTGACCGCTCGCGATGTCGCGGACGGAGCCCGATCCGGTGACCTGACCTGCATCAGTCTGCTCAAGGCAGCCGGCGAACAGATAGGGCGCGCACTGGCCGCCATGATCAACTTTTTCAATCCCTCACTGGTCGTCATCGGAGGTGGTGTCGCCCTCAGCGGTGACCTCCTGCTCGCCGCCATCCGGCACAGGGTCTACGACCTCTCGCTTCCACTGGCCACACGGAGCCTGCGTGTGGAGATGTCCGCACTCAGCAATCAGGCAGGCATGATCGGCGCCGCCTTCACAGCGATCGAAGAGCTGCTCTCGCCGCAGCAGTTGACCGCCTGGACACACCACCTCACGCACACCTCCCTGCCGCAGCAAGCCGCTACGGCCTGAACCCCCTTCCCCCACGCCACCGCACCAAGGAGCACCCATGTCCCGTCCCCTCAAGGCAGGCATCATCGGCACCGGTTTCATCGGAGGCGTGCACGCCCGTGCCGCGCGCCAGGCCGGTGCACACCTTGCGGGGGTGGTGTCCTCCACCCCCGAGCGATCCCGAGCCGCGGTCGATGCCTTGGGCGCCGGCCGCGCCTTCGCGTCGTCCGAGGACCTCATATGCGACGACGACATCGACGTCGTGCACATCTGCACCCCGAATCATCTGCACGCCCCACTCGCGACCCGGGCCCTGGCCGCGGGCAAGCATGTCATTTGCGAGAAGCCCCTCGCGCTGAGCGCGGCCGAGGCAGCCCGTCTGGTAGCGGCGGCGGAGGATGCGGGACGCGTGGCGGCGGTGCCCTTCGTCTATCGCTACTACCCGCTCGTCAGGGAGGCTCGGGAGCGGCTGCACAGCGGGAAGGCCGGGCCGCTCAGGCTCATGCACGGCAGCTACCTGCAGGACTGGATGTTGCGCGAGGACGACGACAACTGGCGTGTCGACGCGGCGTTGGGCGGCGCCTCCCGGGCCTTTGCCGACATCGGCTCGCACTGGTGCGACCTGGCGCAGTTCATGGCCCAGCAGCGCATCGTGCGGGTCAGCGCACGCAGGCTCGTCGCTCATTCCGAGCGACGGCGGGGGGAAGGCGCGGTCTCCTTCGCCAGCGGCTCCGGCGCGGCAGGGACGCCCACCTCCGTGGACACCGAGGATGCCATGTTCGTGCACTTCGAAACGGGCGACGGCGTGCTCGGGTCAGTGACCATCAGCCAGGTCTCCCCGGGGCGCAAGAACCGGCTCTGGATCGAGCTGGACGCCGGAGAGGAGTCCCTGGTCTTCAACCAGGAAGAACCAGAGACTCTGTGGTGCGGCCGCAGGGAGTCAGCCACCATCCTGTGGCGCGACCCTGCCCAACTCTCCTCTGCCGGGGGCCGGATGACGACGCTCCCCGCAGGACACCCCGAGGGGTACGCGTCCTGCTTCGACGCCTTCGTCCGCGACACGTACGCGGCAATCGCCACCGGGGACATCCCGGAAGGCCTGCCGACGTTCGCCGATGGACTCGCGGCCGCCTCGATCACGGACGCGGTGCTGGCCTCGGCGGACAGCGAGCAGTGGACCGAGGTCGACCAGCACACGCCACACGCAACATGAGCATCACTACAGCCAGCTGGGAAGCTCCGGAAGTGTTCCGCCCGACACCGCTCGTAGCCGCGGACCGGCGAAGCCACGCGTCAGCCAGCGTGCCAGGTCCGCCGCCGGTCCCTCGACCACGTTCCCCGACGTATCGGCCGTGCCCTCGTCCTGTGCCCCGTCGGTCGCCCGGACAGAGACATCGACGGACTGGGCCCCTCGGCGACGGACGAGCACATCGTCGATCAGGACGTCTGTGAAGTCGTCGGGGAAGGCACCGAAGTCGCCTCCGCCCGGCAGATCACACGCGTGGATCCACACCTCCCGACAGCGCAGCCAGGGGATCGTCGTCGCCGGGACCGTACGGCCTTGGGCCGTGACGACCGACGTCCGCCAACGTTCATCATCGATGCGCCCGAGCGCGGCCGACAGCCGGTCCTGCTCATCTACGATGAAGTCGCGCAGGCGAGCGGTGGACCATCTGGCTCCGGTCTCGATCTCTTCCGCCCGCGCCGACGCGTCTGCGTACATGGGTGTCTCGATACCTGTCTGCGCCCAGTCGGCGAGGCGGGTGAGCGCTCGTGCGTTGTGCCCGACGTGGGAGAGCAGATGCTTGCCCGTCCAGCCCCGCAGCGCCGTCGGCCCCGCCAACCCGGCATCGTCGATGCCCTTCAGGCAGGAGACGAAATACGCGTGGCCCTCAGTCATCCACTGCAGACAGACGGAAGGCGCGCCGTCGGTCACTTTGCCGCGCCCCTGACCGGGGTGACGAGTTCGCCGATGCCCTCGATGCGGGTGACGACGGTCTGGCCGTGGCGGAGGTAGCGCGCGGGCTTGCGGGCATGGCCGACGCCGCCGGTGGTGCCGGTGGCGATGATGTCACCGGGGTTGAGGGTGATCATCGTCGAGATGTAGCTGACGAGATCTGCCGCGTCGAAGACGAGGTCGCCGATCGTGGACTTCTGCATGACCTCGTCATCCACGATGCAGCTGATCTCCGCGTCGGGGGACAGTTCGTCCGGGGTGATCAGACAGGGGCCGAGGGGGGTCGTGGCCTCCCAGGTCTTGCCCTGCAGCCACTCCTTGGTCCGGTACTGCCAGTCGCGCGTGGTGATGTCGTTCAGGATCGTGTAGCCGGCGATCGCTGCCTGGGCGGTCTCGCGGTCGGCCCGCCGGACGCTGCGGCCGACGACGACGGTGAGCTCGGCTTCCCAGTCGACCGCGTCGGACTCCGGCGGCAGGGTCAGCGTGTCGTTCGGACCGATCAACGCCTCGGGGTACTTGGCGAACAGAGTGGGGTACTCGGGGAGGTCGCGGCCCATCTCGGTGATGTGCGTGGCGTAGTTGAGGCCCACGCAGACGATTTTGCCGGGGTTCGGGACGACCGGAGCGAGGCGGTCGGCCTCGACCCGGACGAGGGGGCCTTCGGCAGCTGCCACGACCGACTGCCAGTCCTCCCGGCGCAACAACTCCCCGACGTCGCCGGGTCCGATGTCCACGTATCCACCGTTCTCAACGCGTGCGACCCGAAATCCGTCCTCGGTACGTACAGTTGCGAGCTTCATGCCTGGTTGCCTTCCATGTTGGTGCGGTTGAGGTGGAGTCGCTCGAAGACGGGGGTGTCGCTGAACCGGAACAAATCAAGACCTTGATCCGTGGCCAGGCTCAGCGGTTGCCAGGAGGGGACGGCGAACAGGTCGCCGCGTTCGACACTCCACGTGGTGTCGCCCACGGTCACCTGTCCGGTGCCGTCGAAGACCTGGAACACGGAGGAGCCGACTTCCTGGTGCGCGGCCGTCTCCGTGCCATGGGCGAGACGGTGGAACTCGGTACGCAGCGTCGGCAGGATGTCGTCGCCCGTGGTCGGATTGGTGTACCGGACGGCGGCGTGGCCGGGTTCCACCGTGACGGGCTCGCCCTCCGCCTCCAACGCCAGTTGCTCGGCAAGCGCACGGTCCGTGTACTCCCAGCGGTAGGCAAGCAGCGGGGTGGCAGGGGTGGGATCAAGGTGTGTCAGCGGGCGTAGCCCGGGGTGCGCCCAAAGTCGCTCGGAACGGGAACGTTCCGGTGCTTCGCGGGTCTCGACCTCGTCGGGCCCGAACTCGAAGAAGGTCGCCTCGGTGTAGTGCTGAAACGGGATGTCGAGGCCGTCGATCCACGCCATCGCGGTGTCGCTGCGGTTGTGGTGGCCGTGCCAGTTCCAGCCGGCCTGCGGCAGGAAGTCACCACGCCGCATAGCCACGGGGTCTCCGTTCACCACGGTCCACACACCCTCGCCCTCCACGACGAAGCGGAAGGCGTTCTGGGTGTGGCGGTGGACCGGGGCGTCCTCCTGCGGGTTCAGGTACTGGATCGCCGCCCAGAGCGTCGGCGTCGCGAACGGGCTGCCGCCCAGGCCCGGATTGGCGAGCGCGATGGCGCGGCGCTCACCGCCGCGGCCGACCGGCACCAGTTCGCCCGCCTGCTCCGCCGCCGGGAGCAGGTCCTTCCAGCGCCACAGGTGGGCGAGCGCCTTCGACATCGGCTGAGGCGGCATCAGGCCGCCGATCTCCGTCCACAGCGGGACGAGGAGCTGCCGCTCGAAGTCACGGTAAAGGCGCTCCAGTTGAGGGGTGCGCTTAGGTTGATCGGCTGAGTCCATGGCCTGGATGTGCACCGGTGACTCGACAGGTGGCATGTGAATACTCCCGAGTTCCTGACGGCCATTGCGCCGTCGACTCCGTCTGAATGCCGAATGCCCGCATCCTCGCCACCTTCCTGCTCTACGGGATAGGTTTTTCTGCTGTGAAGAATGAACCGCCCTATCCCATCGCCTCCGTCGACCACGCCCTCCACCTGGCCCTCCTGCTGCGCCAAGAAGGGCCGCTGCGGGTGAGCGAGGCGGCACAGCGCCTGGGGGTCTCCGTATCGACGGCGCACCGGCTGCTCGCCATGCTGGTCTACCGGGAGTTCGCACAGCAGCTCCCCGACCGCCGCTACGAAGCTGGCAACGTACTTCGCCCGACCGCAGCGACCGAGGCCCCGGTCGCGCTGCTCCGCCAGGTGTCTCTGCCACACATGGAGGACCTCGCCCGCGACGTGGGGGAATCGGTCAACCTGATCGTGCTGACCGGAAGCGAGGCACGGTTCATTGCCACTGCTGAGGCCGAGCAGGTTTTGCGAGTAGGAAGCAGGGCGGGACGCACGCTGCCGGCTCATCTCACGGCGGGCGGCAAGGTACTGCTGTCGTCCCTGTCGACGGAGGCCGTCAAGGCGCTCTATGAATCGGATGCCGCCGAGGACTCCGCAGTGGACGTGCCCCGCCTGTACCGCGAACTCAGCTTGATCCGTAAGCGCGGATTCGCGATCAACGATCAGCGCACCGAGGCCGGCCTCACGGCCGTTGCCGTCACGGTCCAGGACGGGTACGGCCAGGACGTGGCCTCGGTGGCGCTGGCGATGCCCAGTGTCCGTTTCGCCAAGGAGCGGCTGGCCGAATGCGTGAAGGCGCTGCACGCGACCGCCGCGAACATCACTCGCGGACTGACATGAGGGGTCGGTGAAGCTGCCGGCCCAGCTACGTCCGCCGGCTGTCGTTCATCGCCTGCCTCCCACTGCGAACTGGGTGAGGTCCTGCCCGGCCGTCACTCTGCCTGTGAACGTCTTGCGTACGTGCTTGACCCAGGTGTCGTCCGTGACCGCACGAGCATCGCCGGGGGCGATGTGGCTGAGCACAACCTCGCGTACCCCGGCGCTGGAGGCGACCCGCCCGACCTGCTGCGGCGTCGTGTGAGCCTGCTCCATGTGTTCCATGAAGCCGGGTCCGTAACCGACGATGGTGTCCGCGTTCGCGGAGAACCAGTCCAGGTCGACGACCTCGTGGACAAGGATGTCGCACCCGTCGGCGAGCCGGGCCACGTTGTCGCTGAACCTCGTGTCACCGGAGAAGGTCACTGCCCCTTCGTCGGTGTCGAACCGGAAGGCGAACGATGGGAACACCCGACCGTGCGGTACCAGGATCGCGCTGACCTTAACCCGGTTGTCCTCGAAGACGCGGAAGGGCCGCATCGCCGGGGACGTGTGCGTCGCCGATGCCTTCGAGCCGGCGGGAAGCGCGATGTCACGTGCCTCGAACAGCGCCTGGTGGTTGGTCTGGGCACCTTCCTCGGTGTTGCGGATGTTCATGTCGTACGCGTAGCCGGCCAGCAGGCCGCGGAACATGTCGGCCGTTCCGGGGGTGGGGTGCGCAGGGTTGACCAGAGGTACCGACTTGCCGCCGTAGGGCTCCGGGAGCGCGCCCGCCCGGCCGGGGCCGTGGATCGGTATGGGCCGGCTGAGTGCCCCAGGGGTCGTCCAGAGGAGATTGAACAGGTCAAAGAGGTGATCGGAGTGCAGGTGGGTGATGAACATTCCGCTCAGTGATGCCGCCTCCAAACCGGCCTGGCCGAACCTTCGGGCGGTCCCGAGCCCCGCGTCGATGATGTAGGTGCGTTCTCCCACCACCAGGACTGAGCCGATACCGGCCCTGCCGGGCGTGAAGGCGGGGCCAGAGGCGGTTCCAAGGAGGATCAGTCGGGTGCGGGAGCCATTGGCGTCGCCGGACAGTGACGTGGGCTCGGCGGGAGCAGCCGTGGTGTGGCCGTTCGCCGAAGCGATGCCGGTGCACATGCTCCACGCGGTTGCGGTGGCTGCGGCCAGTACGCCCACGGCTGCCCGTCGGGAAGGGAGGGTGGCAGAGGAGCAGCAGTGCTCGATTCCGGGCACGGAGGACTCTCGCTTTCGGCTCAGGAAGGTTCCGGACTGCGGCAGCGCAGTGTTCGGCGCGCGGGCCGGAGGACCGACGCGTGGATGCGCGTTACGGGCAGGAATGTGCGGCACACGAAGGCGGATGGGTTGGTGCAAGCGGCGGCCGCCCAAGGGTGACTTCTCGGCCGTCGCTTTGGGCGCGAGGGCGACAAGGCAGTTGGAGAGCGATGACGAATCCGAGGGAGGCCGCCGTCCTGTGGAGGCGGCCGGGGTTCGGAGGCTGAAGTTTGGCCTGCCGTGCGGCGAAGCCAACGGGCTATCACACGGCGCCACACAAGCAGGAGAAGAGCGGGCGAAGGATCGCCAGCACAGCTTGGAAGGAGACCGCGTTGCGGCCCCTCCCAAGCGCGTACAGGCCACGGGCCCGGATCGCCTAGTCCGGCAACGTCCCGCCGATCAGGACGAACGCAAGCACGCACGGCTCCTGCGAACGGTTGGCCCAGGCGTGTGCGGTGCCGCGCTGGACGAGGACGTCGCCGGCAGTCATGCGGACCTCGGTCTCGTCCAGCACCGCCCAGATCTCGCCGTTCAGGACGATTGCGTAGTCGATGGACTCCGTTGTGTGGAAGGCGAGCGGCTTGACCTCCTTGCCGTCCGCATCGAAGCGCCACTCCTGGTCGGGGGGAAGCTCCAGGATTCGGAAGACGGAGCCGTTCTTCGAGGGACCGACGTTGCGCGCCTCGTCACCGGCGACCGGGTCGGTGTAGGGAGATGTGTTGTCCGCCGGGCTGCTCTCGGTCCGCCACACGTCTGTCGCTACATACGTCGGTGTAGCGTGCCCGACCTTGCCGCGCACGACGCTGTCGTCGACGATCGTCGATCGGCCGTCGGCATTGACTCCTGTGACCAGGCGACGGACCTTTCGGGTGGTGGCCGCGGGTTCCACATCGGCGGAGAAAGGGTTGTACGCGCCCAAGGGTTTCTCTCCTCTTGCGGGATTCGGTGGCGACTCTGTGCCGCCGGTTCGATACGCCGGTTTTCAGGCGACGGACCGGCGATGTTGACAGACCGACCCCGAGCGAGCCATCCGCTTCCTGCGAGAGTTGTCCGCAGCCTGCGGTGGACCGAGAACACACCTGCGGCAGGAGACGTCAGGACAGACCCGCGGACTCCTCCTCGGCCAGCCTGATCAAGCACTCACGGAACCACCGATGGCCTGGATCGCGATCGGTCCGCTTCGTCCAGGCCATGATTTCGGTGATCGGCTGGAGTTGCGGGATCGGCGGCTCAAGCAGTCGGATCCCGGCAGCACTTCCGATCTTACGTGCGAGTCGCTCGTGGACCAGCGTGACGAGCCTCGTGCCGCTCAGTAGGAACGGCGCCATGCCGAACCCCGCGGTGATCTCGGTGTTGCGCGGCACGCCGAGGAAGTCGAGCTGCATCTCCGACAGGCCCCGCAGATGTCCCGAGGACGCTGCCAGGTACGGGAGCGTCGTGAACTGCTCCAGCGTGATCTCGTCGCCGACCTCGGGGTGATCCTTGTCGACGGCGACCAGGTAGCGGTCCTGGAACAGCACCCGGTGCGGGAATTGCTCATGCTCCTCGAAGGCTTCCCTCGGCATGACCAACAGGTCCGCCCGGTGGCCACGGAGTTGCTCGGCGAAGTCGTCACCCGTCGGGAAGATGTTCAGCCGGATTCCGGGCGCCTCGACGGACAGCCGGGCGATGAGGGGCTGGAGGAACGTCATCGTCAGGTAGTCGTTTGCGATCACCGAGAACGTGCGCTCGGCCGTGGCCGGGTCGAACGCCTCGCGCTGGGACAGCACGATCTCGATGCCAGTGAGCAGTTCACGCACCGGGCCGACCAGCGACTCGGCCAGGGGCGTGGCGACAAGCCCGCGCCCCTCCCTGGTCAGGAGCGGATCGTTGAAGAGTTTCCGCAGGCGGGACAGGGTCGATGACATGGCCGACTGACCGATCGAGAGCCTGTGCGCGGCATGGGTCACGCTTCGCTCGATCATCAGCATGTCGAAGGCGACCAGCAGGTTGAGGTCAACGCGTCGAAGGTCCACGCCACCACATTAATTGATTTCATCAATGCCAAGCATCATCAGGAATTGTTTGTGCACGGTGATCGGCATCACTACGTTCGGATTAACGACGCGTGAACGCGTATTTCGTCGCCGCTGTCGCCGCCACCGAACGAGGAGAGAACGTGACGAAGCCTCTGATCACCCATCTACGCCATGTGGCGATTGCGGCCCCCGACCTCGACCGCCAGCTGGCCTTCTACCGCGACCTTTGGGGTCTGACCACTGTCGAGTCGGACTCCGGCGTGCAGTTCCTCGCCGCCGAGGGGTCCCCCGAGAACTACATCCTGCGCCTGCGGAAGGACGACCAGAAACGGCTCGACCTGGTGTCTTTCGGTGCCGCCACCCCGTCGGACGTCGACACCCTCGCGGCGCAACTGGCCCAGCAGGGCGTCCAGATCGTCCACCCCCCGAAGAAGATCGACACTCCCGGTGGGGGCTACGGATTCCGGTTCTTCGACGGCGACGGACGCGTGGGCGAAGTCTCCTCGGACGTCGCCACCCGTGATTTCCGTGTCATCGAGGAGCGCGAGTCGATCCCCGTCCGTCTCTCGCACTTCGTGGTCAACTCCCCCACCCCTGAGGCGACCGTCGACTGGTACGTGAAGCACCTCGGCTTCAAGCTCTCCGACACCCTGTGTCTCGGCCCCCGAGGCGACTTCATGTGGTTCCTGCGCTGCAACGACTGGCACCACTCCTTCGCCGTCGCCCGCGGCCCGCACGTCGCGGTCCACCACGTCTCCTTCGAGATGCGCGGAATCGACGAGTACCTGCGCGGCACCGGCCGGATGCTGCGTGAGGGCGTCCAAAAGATCTGGGGGCCCGGTCGCCACAAAGCCGGTGACAACACCTACTCCTACTTCCTGGACCGCGTCGGGAACTGCGTCGAGTACACCACCGAGCTCGAGACCGTCGACTGGGACCAGCACCACCCGTCCGTCTACGACGTGACGAAGCCCGACTTCATCGACCAGTGGGGCACCGCGAACCAAATGAACGAGTTCGTGGCCAAGCAGCAGTTCAACGACCCCGACCGCGGCGTGTTCGTCGCGCCCCCGCTCTGACCGCTTCCCAGAACAGGAAGTCATCGATGACTCCCACCAACGACCCTCCGCCGTCGACGCCGTTCTCCACCCCTCTGCATGTCCTTCTCGACCGGGTCGAGAAGGACATGCAGGAGGACCTCGTCCCGGCCGAGATCTTCAACAACGACGACGTCTTCACGGCGGAGATGGAGCGGATCTTCACCAACACCTGGGTCTTCGTCGCCCACGAGAGCGAGATACCCAAGGCCGGTGACTTCGTCCAGCGCAGGATCGGGCTCGACCCGGTCATCGTGACCCGCGACGGCAAGGGCGGCATCAACGTGCTGTCCAACTACTGCCGTCACCGCGGCACCCAGGTGTGCCAGACCGACGCGGGCAACTCCCGCTTCTTCACATGTCCCTACCACGGCTGGACCTACGCCAACGACGGACGCCTGGTCGGCACGCCACTGATGCACCGCGCGTACGGCGAGCCACTGGACCCGAATCAGTGGAGCCTCAAGCGCGCACCAAAGGTCGAGAACCGCAAGGGCTTCGTGTTCGCCTCCCTGTCCGAGGACGTTCCTCCGCTGGAGGAGTGGCTCGGCGGCGGTGGTTGGATGCTCGACCTCATCACCCAGCTGCACCCGGACGGCATGCGGGTCGCGGGTCCGCCCGAGCGGTACATCGTCAACGGCGACTGGAAGACGGCTGCCGAGAACTTCGCCGGCGACGTTTACCACCTGCCAACCCTGCATGCCAGCGTCCAGGAGATCGACCTGCTCGAAGGCATCCAGGCCACCTGCGAGATCGGCCGGACCTACGAGTTCGAGAACGGTCACACCTTCATCGGGCACGCCTGGACACAGGCCATCGATCCGAGCTTCACGTTGTGGGGCTACCCGGAGGAGTACAAGGAGCAGTTCGACCTCGCCTCCCTGGACGAGACCCAGAGGTTCGTGGTCAACCACGAACCTCCCACCGTGGGGACCATCTTCCCCAACTTCAGCTACATCCGGTTCTTCTCCCCGCTCCCGGACGGCCCACCGGCGGTCGTCACCAGTTTCCGCCAGTGGCAGCCCGTCGCTCCGGGACAACTGGAGCTGTGGAACTGGCAGTTCGTGTGGAACTTCCAGGACGAGGACACTGCACAACGGGACTACATCGGCGGCCAGTACCTCTTCGGTTCGGCCGGCATCTTCGAGCAGGACGACACCGTCGCCTGGGAGGGGGTCCAGCGTGCCGCCGCCAGCCCATGGATGCGCAAGGAAGGGCTGAAGTTCAACTACAAGCAGGGAGAGAACTCGCCCGTCGACGACACTCCGGATCCGAACTGGAGGGGGCCGGGCGTCCACCGCAACACCGGCTACGGCGAGCACGTGCAGTTCAACTTCCTTCGCCAGTGGCTGCGCACCTTGAAGGGCGAGACGGCCACCGGCGACGAGACCACCGAAGGGACGCCGGTATGAACGCCGCCGAAGCCCCGGACACCCTCGCGGTGCCCCCCTCGACGCACACCCTCGTGGCGCAGTTCCTCGCACACGAAGCACGGCTCCTGGACGAGGCACGCGAGGAGGAGTGGTTCGAACTGCTCGACGACGACCTGTTGTACACGGTGCCATCGCGTCAGTCGACCGCACCGCGTGACATAGAGGTCGACCGGTCCGCCTGGCGCATCTGCGACACCAAGGCACACATCCGCACCCGGATCGCCCGGCAGAACACCGGCCACGCCTACTCCGAGGTACCACCCTCCCGCACCATGCGGCTGGTAGGCAGCGTCGAGGTACAGCAGACCTCCGAAGCCGATGTCGTCGAGGCATACAGCTCACTGCTGCTGTACCGACAACGCGGGATCGACACCCATTTCGACCTGATCCCCTGCCGCCGCAACGACAGGATCCGGCTCACGGCCGCGGGCCCACACCTCCTGGCGCGCGAAGTGATCCTGACCGAGACCAGCCTCAAAACCGCAAACCTGGGAGTGTTCCTGTGAGCCGCGTGACCGTCGACCCGGGGCGTTGTACCGCCTATGGAATCTGCGTCGGCATTCACCCCGATGTCTTCGCCGTCCCGCCCGGCAGCCCCGTCGCCGTCATCACCCGCGATGTCCTCACTGAGGATGATCTGGAAGACGTCGAGGAGGCCGTACGGGCCTGTCCGGCCCAGGCTCTGCACCTGGTCGAGGGCTGATCCATGAGCCGGGACAACGACGGCATCGTGATCGTCGGGGCGTCGGCCGCAGGACTGTCCACCGCCGACGGCCTGCGGGAGGGCGGGTACACGGGTCCGCTCACCGTGCTGGACGAGGAGGAGGAGCCAGGGTACGACCGGCCGATGCTCTCCAAGAGCCTGCTGGCCGCCAAGGAACATGCGACGCCGTTCGCGCTGCGGACGCAAGATCAACTCGCGGTCAAAAACATAGACTTGATCGCCGGTCACGGCGCCAGAGGGCTGGACATCGACCGCCGCCTCGTGGTGACCAACTGTGGTGAGGCCATCGGCTGGCAGCACCTCGTCATCGCGACCGGCGTCACCGCGCGCCCGATCGTGACGACCGGCGGCACGCCCCTGCCGACTCTGCGGACGCGCAGCGATCTGGCCGCCGCCAGACAGCTCGCGACTAGCGGGGAGCCGGTGACACTCGTCGGAGGTGGGTTCATCGGCCTGGAGGTGGCCGCGGCTCTCCGCTCACGCGGCGTCGACGTGACGCTGCTGTGCGCGAATCACCTGCCGCTCGCCGGATCCCTCGGGGAAGCGGTCGCCGTCTGGCTGCACGGTCTGCACCTGGCGAACGGAGTCGAATTCGGCCTCGGTTCCGCCACGAGCCACGTGGAGGAGACACCGCAGGGCTACAACATCCACCTCGCCGACGGCCGCGTGCACCAGGCTACGAACGTACTCGCGGGCATTGGCGCGGAGCCGGCCACCGACTGGCTCGTCGGATCGGGCGTCCAACTCGACCACGGTGTCGTCACCGACGCGGCCGGTCGCACGAACGTCGACGGCGTGTGGGCCTCCGGTGACATCGCCTGCCGTTGGGATCAGAGCCGCCGTCGCCACCGGCGCTTCGAGCACTGGACCCACGCCATCGAGCAAGGACGTCGCGTGGGTCTCAACATCGCCCGCGGTGAGGCCACCGCCCACGATGCGGTCCCCTACGTCTGGACCGAGCAGTACGGACTGACCCTCCACATGCTCGGCGAACGCCGCCCCGGCGACACCGACATCGTCGTCGAGGGCTCCATCGCCGCCGGCGACTTCGTCGTCGTCCACGGCACGGACGACGAACTGCACGGCGCCACGATCTGCGGCCGCGTCCGCGCCCTGCGGACCTACAAGAAGCTGCTCCGTGCCCGTGCGTCGCTGAACGACGCGCTGGGCAGCGCGGCGTCCGCCTGATCCCCACTCTTCGAAAACCCCCAGCAAGGACCCCTCATGCAGATGCTCGACAACCATGTCGTCCTGATCACCGGCGGCGGCTCGGGTCTCGGCCTCGGCCTCGCCCGTCACTTCTTCGAGGAAGGCGCTCAGGTCGCCATCCTGGAGATCTCCGCCGACAAACTGACCGACCTCAAGGGCGAGTTCGGCGACGACGTGCTGCTCGTGCGCGGCGATGTCACCCGTACCGAGGACCTGATCGCCTGCCGCCAGGCGGTCCTGGACCGCTTCGGCCGCATCGACGCCCTCGTCGGCGCGCACGGCATCTTCGACGGCAACATCCCCCTGCGCGACGTCCCCCTGGACAGGGTCGAGTCGCTGTTCGACGAGGTGTTCCACGTCGACGCCCTCGGCTACATCCTGGCCGCCAAGGTCTTCGTGGACGATCTGGAGAAGACGGGCGGCTCCATCGTGCTGACCTCCTCCACCGCGGCCTACGCCGCCGACGGCGGCGGACTCTTCTACACGGCGGCCAAGGGCGCGGTGCGCAGCGTGGTCAACCAGCTCGCCTTCGAGTTCGCTCCGCAGGTCCGGGTCAATGGTGTCGCCCCGTCGGGAATCGCCAACAGCCAGCTGCGCGGCCCCAGTGCACTCGGCCTGGAGAACAACAAGCAGTCCGACATCCCCAAGGAGGACTTCGAGGCGCAGTTCGTCAGTCTCGCGCTGCTGCCGACCCTGCCGACCCCGGAGGAGTACGCGCCGCTCTATGCCTACCTCGCCTCCCGCAACAACACCACGATGACCGGGCAGACGATCGTCGCCGACCAGGGCGTGTTCAACCGCGCAGTGATCAGCAACGGCACCGCCGACCGCGTGGGGAAGTGACCATGTTCCGCTACTTCCCCAACAATTACGTATGGAGCCTGTCGGTCAGCATCGCCATGAACTGCGGCGGTCAGATCGGCGAGGTGGAACAGATCTGCGCCCCGCTCGTGGACGCGGCCAAGGACGGCGACGACGCCGGCACCGAGAAGTTCTTCCAGTCGTGGTGCGCGTTCGCCGACGGACTCGTGCGCGATGCCGAGCGGAACCTCGCGGACGGGCATGCGCTGTCGGCCGCCGCACGCTATGCCCGCGCCTCGGTCTACTACCTGGTCGCCGAGCGCATGCAGAGCCGGCACTACGCACCGCGCGAGGTCGCCTACCGCAAGTCCGTCGAGACCTGTCGGCTTGCGATCGAACACGGGAGGGAGCGCGCCGAGTTCGTCGAGATCCCCTACGAGGACACCTCGTACCCGGCGCTCTTCGTCCCCGCCGACGGCGAGCCCCCGGCGAGCGGATACCCGGTCATGGTGTTCTGCAACGGCCTGGACTCCATGAAGGAGATGCTGTTCCGGCTCGGGCTGCCGAGGGAGCTCGCGCGCCGCGGCATCGCGACGCTCTGCGTCGACCAGCCGGGCACCGGCGCCTCGCTGCGCGAGCGGGGACTTCCCGCGATCCACGACAGCGAGCGCTGGGCCGGTGCCGCGGTGGACTACCTGGAGACCCGGCCGGACGTCGACCGCACCCGCATCGGCATGAGCGGCGTCTCGCTCGGGGGCTACTACGCGCCGCGCGCGGCCGCCTTCGAGAAGCGCTTCAAGCTCTGTGCCGTCTGGGGCGCCAACTACAACTGGGGCGAACTCCAGAAGCGCCGTCTGCAGCGCGAGGGCGAGAACCCCGTGCCGCACTACTGGGACCACGTCCAGTGGGTGTTCGGCAAGACCGACCTCGACGACTTCATGGCCTTCGCACCCAGCATGACGCTGGAGGGCGTGGCCGAGCAGATCACCGTCCCGTTCCTCGTCACGCACGGCGAGGACGACCGGCAGATCCCGATGGAGTTCGCCGTGCCCGAGTACGAGAACGCCGTGGGCAGCCCCGACCGCCACTTCAAGGTGTTCGGCCGCGCCGAGGGCGGCTCGTCGCACGCCGGCGCGGACAACGAGTCCGTTCCCTCGCACTACATCGCCGACTGGGTCGCCGACCGCCTCTGAAAGGGAGCCATGACCACTCCATCCCCCGCCCCCGGCTGGACGATCGGCACCGACGTCGGTGGCACGTTCACCGACCTGTGGCTCCGCTCCCCCGACGGCGAGTCCTGGGTGTGCAAGTCCCCGACCACCTCCGACGTGGTGACGGGTGTGATCAATGCCGTCCGTCTCGCCGCCGAGACCGTCGGCCTCGACACCAGGGAACTGTGCTCCCGGATCACCCGGTTCGGGCACGGCACCACGGTCGGCCTCAACTCGCTGCTGACCGGGCGCTCGGCGAAGACCGGGCTCATCACCACCGCCGGATTCGGCGACGTCCTGGAGATCGGCCGGCTGCGCCGCGGCACCGCCGGCCTGCAGGGCCTCGACCTCGGCGACTACCACCTGCGCGGCCAGGTGGCGCCGCTGGTGCCCCGCCCCCAGGTCGTGGAGGTGACCGAACGCATCGACTCGGACGGCACCGTCCGCACCCCGCTGGACGAGGCCAACGTGCTCGATGCGCTCGGCCGCCTGAGCGACCTGGGCGTGGAGGCCGTGGCCGTCTGCCTGCTGTGGGCCACGGAGAACCCGGCCCATGAACTCGCCGTCGCCAAGCTCGTCGAGCAGAAGCTGCCCGGCGCCTTCCTGTCCCTCTCGCACGAGATCGCGCCCTCGGTGGGTGAGTACGCGCGCGCCTCGACCACCGTGGCGAACGCGGCGCTCGGCCCGGTGCAGGGCCGCTATCTCACCCTCCTCGAGGAGCAGCTGGCCGCGCTCGGCATGACCGCCCCGATCATGATGACGACGAGCGCGGGCGGCGTGGTCCCCGCGCGGACCGTCACCGAGCGGCCGGTGTCGAACCTGCTGTCGGGACCGGCGTCCTGCGTCGTCGCCGGGCAGAAGCTCGGCGCGGAACTCGGTGCCCCGAACGTCCTGACCATGGACGTCGGCGGCACCAGCTTCGATGTCGGCGTCGTCGCGGACGGCGTCGCCCTGATGAGCGACGAAGTCACCTTCGGCGGCGCCGACATGCGCGTGCCGAGCATCGACATCGCCTCGATCGGCGCCGGCGGCGGCTCGATCGCGGCGGTCGAGGGCGGGGTCCTGAACGTCGGACCGCGCAGCGCGGGCGCCGAGCCGGGTCCGGTCTGCTACGGCAAGGGCGGCACCGAGCCGACGACCACCGACGCCGATCTGGTCCTCGGGGTGCTCGACCCGGAGCAGTTCGGCAGCGGCGGCATCGTCCTCGACCGTGAGGCCGCGAAACGGGCCATCGCGGGGCGCGTCGGCGCGCCGCTCGGGCTCGACGCCGTCGAGGCGGCCAGGGCGATACGCGTCGTCTTCGACAACGCGATGGCCGACCTGCTGCGGGCCGTCACCATCGAACGCGGTCACGACCCGCGGGAGTTCACCCTGGTCGCCGGCGGCGGATCCGGCCCGTCGCACGCGTGGGCGCTGTGCCGCGAGGCCGGCCTTGCCGGCTTCATCGTGCCGCCGACGGCCACGGCCCAGTCGGCGTTCGGAGCCGGCACGTCCGATCTCAAGACCACGTCGTCGCGCACGTGTTACCGGCGTGTGCTCTCGGAGGTCGGCCCGAGCGCCGAGGACGCCCGCGTGGTCGCCGACGCCCTCGCGGACACGAGTGCGCGTGCTGTCGCGGCGCTCCCCGACCCCGCGCTCGGCACGGTCACCCACACCGCGTCCATCCGCTACTTCGGCCAGGCCCACCACGTCGACGTCACGGTGCCCACCTCCCCGGACGAGGATGCCCTCGCGGAGCTTCTGCGCAGCTTCGAGGAGGAGTACGAGCAGTTGTGGGGCAAGGGTTCCGGCTTCCGGGAAGCGGGCTTCGAACTCCTCTCGGTCCGTTCCGTGGCGGCGCTTCCGTCTGCCGCGGCGGACGGGCACGGCACCGGTGAGCCCTTCACCCGGCTCGGCACGCGTCCGGTGGTGTTCGACGACGCCGCGCACCCCGACGAGACCGTCGTGTACAGCGTCCGGCGTCCCGCGGCCGGTCAGGAGATCGCCGGTCCCGCGCTCGTCCAGCTCCCCGGCTGCGTCGTGGTGGTCCCCCCGGACGGGGTCGCCACCACGGACGCACTCGGCCTCATCCACGTGAAGGTGAACTGACATGACCTCCGCAATCGAGGTGGCCCCCGTCTCCTTGGACGACGCGAGTACGGACCCGGTGATCCGCCAGGTCGTCCGCAGCAGGCTCATCGCCATCACCGACCAGATGCGGCTCGCGCTGCAATCCGTCAGCGGCAGCCCGACGGTGACGGAGGCGAGCGACTTCTTCACGGGCATCTACCTGCCGGACGGCGCGTTCGTGACCATGGGCCACCAGGTGACCTTCGAGGCTCCTCCGGTGGGCTCCCTCATCCGTCACCTGCTGGGCAACGGCACCCGGCTCAAGGACGGCGACCGCATCATCGGCAACGACCCGTTCATCGGCGCCCTGCACCAGAACGACGTGCAGATGTGCGCGCCGTTGATCGTCGACGGCGAACTGCTCGGCTGGGCGGGGGTGATGGCGCACGAGACCGACATCGGCGGCATGGACTTCGCCTCCTGGTCACCGAAGGCCACCGAGGTGTGGCAGGAGGGGTTGCGCATCCCGGCCGTCAAGCTGGTCGACGGCGGTGAACTGCGCCAGGACGTGCTCGACATGATCCTCACGGCGTCGCGCCTGCCGGACCAGGTGGGCCTCGACATCCGGGCTTTCATCGCCACCCTGAACGTCGCGGCCGAGCGCCTCACCGAGCTCTGCCGCCGGTACGGCAAGTCCACCGTGCTCTCGGTGATGCACACGATGGTCGACGACGCCGAAACCCTGGTCCGTGCGCGGCTGCGCGAACTGCCGGACGGCGTCGTGCACACCCGCGACTTCCTGGAGCACGACGGCAAGCAGAACCTGCTCTTCGTCATCGACTGCGTCCTGACCAAGCGCGGTGACAGTCTCCACTTCGACTTCTCCGGCTCCTCCCCTCAGGCCAACGGGTTCGTGAACTCCTCCCGCGCGGGCCTGGCGGGCGGCGTCGCGGGCGCGGTGATTCCGACCCTGGGCTTCGGCATCCCCTGGAACGAGGGCCTGTTGCGCCCGGTGGAGATCTCGGCGCCCGACGGTCTCGTGTGCACCGCGGTGCCTCCGGCGCCGGTCGGGTCCGCCACCGTCGAAGCCGTCTGGACCGTCAGCAACGTCGTCTCCGCGGCGCTCAACCGGCTGCTGCTCGCCTCGCCGAAGTACGCGCACCGTGCCCAGGCCGTCAGCAGCGGCACCATGGCGACCTTCAACCTGTCCGGCCGCGACCGGCACGGGAAGGTGTTCGGCCTGCACCTGATGGACCCGCTGGCCGGTGGGTTCGGCGCGTTCGCCGACCACGACGGGCAGAACGCGGCCGGGCCGATCAACGCGCCGTGCCCCTCGATCGCCGACGTGGAGGTCAACGAGCAGAAGAACCCGCTCTTCTACCACTACCGGCGTCTCGCGCCCGGTACCGGCGGCGCCGGTCGCCGCCGTGGCGGGCTCGGCGCCGAGGTCGGCATCACCGTCTCCGTGCCCCGGGCCGAGGCGCTGGTGATGACGCACGGGGCCGAGGTGCCGAACTCCGTCGGGCTGGGAGGCGGCCTGCCCGGCTCCATGATCAACCAGCGGTTCCGGGCCGGCGAGGGAAATACCCAGCACCTCGGGCCGAAGCCCGGCTCCTTCCCGATGACGCCGGCGGACCTGTTCGAGGTCTCCTGGCAGGGCGGCGGCGGCATCGGTGATCCGCTCGACCGCGACCCCGCCGACGTCCTGGACGACATCCACTACGGCCTGGTCACCCGCGACGAAGCCCGGGAGACGTACGGCGTGGTGCTCGACGGGGACGGCGACGCGGTCGACGAGACCGCCACGTCGGCCGCCCGCCGCCAGCGGCGTGCCGCCCGACTGGGCGTCGAACCGGCGGCCGTCAAGGATCCGTTGCCCGTCTCCGAGGCGGCCTCCGACGGCACAGTGCGACTCGGCGACCGTCTCCTGCTCACGCGGGCCCCGTCCACCGGGCAGGTCCAGGTCCAAACCCCCGAGGGTGTCGTGCTCGCCACCGACTCGACCCGGTGGCGCGAGGGCGCACACCGCTTCGCTCTGACGCTGCCCCGTTCGGTCGGCGCGACCCTCCACTCGGACCTGACGGTCACCGGATGGGCCTGTCCCAGCACCGGCGCCCTGCTCGCGGTCGACGTACATCTCGCCGACCAGGAACCGTTCCACGACCTCGAACTCGACCTCAGCCCGCTGTGCTGAGCCGGGACGACCACGGGAGACATCCGATGAGCCGAAAGATCATTCTCACGATCGCCCCGACCGGCGGCATGGCCACGAAGGAACAGAGCCCTCACCTGCCCGTCACTCCGCAGGAGATCGCCGATGACGTGGCCCGCTGCTGGGAGGTCGGCGCGAGCGTCGTCGCCGTCCACGCCCGCCGCGAGGACGGCCTGGCCACCTGTGACCCCGATGTCTACTCCGAGATCAACTCCCTGATCCGGGCCCGGACGGACATCGTCATCAACAACTCCACCGGGGGCGGCATCCACGGCGACATGCCGGTCCGTCTCAGCGACGAACTGTGGGAGCTGGACTGGCACCAGAGGATCAAGGGCATCGAGGGCGTCAGCTGCGAGATGGCCACCCTCGACTCGCACACGATCACGGCCAGCACCCCCGAGCGGGAGTATCTCGTCACGACGACCCCCAAGCGCACTCGCTGGCTGCTCGATCAGATGACCCAGCGCGGCATCAAGCCGGAGTGGGAGGTCTTCAACCTCGGGCACATCATGTCCGACTTCACCACCCTGACCGCCGAGGGCCTCGACTCCCCGCCGTACTACTGCAACATCGTCCTCGGCGGCCAGCGCGGCTTCCAAGGCGGCCTGCCGTACACCCCCAAGATCCTCCAACTGCTCGTGGAACACCTGCCGGAGGGAACGGTCTGGGGTGTCTCTGGCATCGGACCGACCCAGCTTCCGGCGACGACCCATGGCCTGCTCCTCGGCGGCCACATGCGAGTCGGTCTCGAAGACAACCTTTACTACTCGCGCGGTCGGCTCGCCACCAACCTGGAGCTGGCGGAGCGCGCCGTGCGCATCATCCGCGAACTCGGTTACGAGATCGCCACTCCCAGCGAGGCACGCGACATGCTGGGCCTCAAGCAGCTCGACGAGGTGACCACATGAGCGTCTACACCGCCTCTGGCATCGTCGCCTGGTCCGATACCGATGCCTCCGGCCGTTACCACTACACGGCGGCGTACCGGTGGGCGGAGAACACCGAACACGCTCTGTACCGGGAGGTGATCCCGGACATCGACATCGGCAGGTTCCCTCGCCGCGCCACCGCGGCCTCGTACCACCAGCCGCTGATGGCGGGCGATGAGTACACCGTCAGCCTCGAGGTCGAACATGTCGGGAACTCCTCCATCACCTACACCTGGGACGTCATCGGCCCGAACGGCGTCTGCGTGCGTGGCGAACACTCGGTCGTCCACGTCGACTTCGAGGGCCGCCCGACCACCGTTCCCGAGGCACTGCGGAAGCGCCTGGCGCCGTCGTCGGAGGCCGCGTGATGGACAAGGTCCTTACCTCCACCGCCGAGGCGGTCGCCGACATCCGCTCCGGGAGCACCCTTTCGGTGGGCGGGTTCGGGTTGTGCGGCATCCCCGCCGTACTGATCCGCGCCCTTCTCGAGACCGGTGTCGACGAACTGGAGACGGTCTCCAACAACGCGGGCGTGGACGACTGGGGTCTGGGACTCCTTCTCAGCGCGGGTCGCCTGCGCCGGGTGGTGGCCTCGTACGTTGGCGAGAACAAGGAGTTCGCCCGGCAGTACCTTTCCGGAGAGCTGGAGGTCGAGCTGACCCCGCAGGGCACGCTCGCCGAGCGCATGCGGGCCGGCGGTTCGGGCATCGCGGCGTTCTACACACGCACCGGCGTGGGCACCCAGGTCGCCGACGGCGGCATGCCCTGGAAGTACGCGGGCGACGGAACCGTCGATGTGGCTTCCCCGGCCAAGACGGTGGCGACCTTCGACGGCATCGACCATGTGCTCGAGCACGCCATCGTGGCCGACTTCGGCCTGGTTCGCGCATGGAAGGGCGACAGGCACGGCAACCTCGTCTTCAAGGACGCGGCCCGCAATTTCAACCCGCTCGCGGCCATGTGCGGACGCACCACGATCGCCGAGGTGGAGCATCTCGTCGAGCCCGGCGACATCGACCCCAACGAGGTGCACCTACCTGGCGTCTACGTCCATCGGGTCGTCGCCCTCACGCCTGAACAGGCTGCAGACAAGCGAATCGAGAAGCGGACTTTGCGGCCCGACGAGACGTGGGGCACCGGAGACAAGGAGGAATCCGTGCGATGAGCTGGACACGCGAACAGATGGCCTCGCGCGCCGCCGTAGAGCTCAAGGACGGCGACTACGTCAACCTGGGCATCGGTCTCCCGACCATGATCCCGAGTTACGTCCCCGACGATGTGGAACTGGTGCTGCAGTCGGAGAACGGCATCCTCGGAACGGGCCGCTACCCGACCGAGGAAGAGGTCGACCCGGATCTCATCAACGCCGGCAAGGAGACGGTGACGGTGCGCCGCGGCGCGAGCTTCTTCGACTCCGCGACGTCCTTCGGGATGATCCGCGGCGGCAAGATAGACGCGGCAGTGCTCGGCGCGATGCAGGTCTCCGCCGGCGGCGACATCGCCAACTGGATGATCCCCGGAAAGGTGGTCAAAGGGATGGGCGGCGCGATGGACCTGGTCCACGGCGCCAAGAAGGTCGTTGTCCTGATGGAACACGTGGCCCGTGACGGCAGCCCCAAGATCGTGAACGAGTGCTCCCTGCCCTACACAGGCAGGGGCGTCGTTCAGCGGATCATCACGGACCTGTGCGTGCTGGACGTCACCCCTGCCGGCCTGCGCCTCGTCGAACTCGCCCCGGACGTCGCTCTCGACGAGGTCCGAGCCAAGACCGAACCGTTGGTGCTCGATTCCATCGCCCGGGATACGAGCCACACATGAGGAGCGGCCCGCACGGCTGGACGGACAGCCGTGCGGGCGCATCGCGGACCGCGTTCAACATCACCGCGCGGACCGAAGATGGTCGACGAGCATGTACAGCACTCGCCGCGTCGACGGCCAGTAACTCGCTGTCATTCAAGTGCTCGAGCGCCACCGCCTACAAGTGCCGGACGAAACTCGAAACTGCGGTTCAGGGTGTCCGATGCGGACTCGCGGGTTCGGTGGCAGTGACTCATATGAAGAGACTGCACGAGATCACCGAGTGGCTATGGATACACGGGTTCAGTACCCGTATCCCTGAGTGCCTCCTTTCCGGTCATATAGCGTTACGAATACGCCACCTTTTGCGCTGCTCTCATGAACACTGGGGCGCGAAGGGCACAGATGGGCCTCGTTGCTGCAAAACCGCAGAGATGAGGGTGATCTTGGACGTTTCAGGGGAACTGGCCACAGTGGGGACGGCTGCCGCGTCGGCGTTGGTCGTGGCCATGGCGGGGGATGGATGGCGTGGGTTCCGGACCTGGCTTGGGCGCTGGTTCGGGGACGAAAGCGACCGGCAGCTCACCCGACTCGACCGCGACCGCGAGGCACTGCTGTCCGCGCCTGAGGGCGAGCGCGAGGACCAGGCCGCCGACCTGTCGGCCGCATGGGCTGTGCGACTACAGGACGAGGTGGACGAGGCCCCTGAGGCGGGCCGTGAGTTGCTCGCGTACGTGAAGCAGTGGCAGGCCGAGAACGCGCATGCAGCACCACAGGTGGGGGCGGTCGGTCAACGGGCAAAGGCCAAAGGGAAGTCCCGGATCACACAGGTGGGCCGGGATCAGATCACCGTGCGCCCGGAGCGACGATCGTGAGCGCCGGGGGCAAAGACGCCAAAGAGCAGGTCCGGCAGGAAGCCGAGGCGTCCGAGAATAGCGTGATCACGCAGGTGTCTGGGGACTACGAGGAGCACCACCACCGCTACGTGCGCGAATGGCAGTATCTGAAGTCTGTGGCTGTCGACGCGGAAGAGGCCCGACTAGTCGACCAAGCCTACGTCCACGCAGAGGGAGATTCCCCGTACGGGGAGCGGCAGGTCGCACGCGGAGTCCGGCTACTCAACTCGACGATGGGACGGCACAACGTCCTCGTGCTCACGGGCCCCGCCGACACCGGGCGCCGGACCACAGCTATGCGCGTGCTGCGTGACGCCGGGGTGGAGCCGAAGAACCTCCAAAGCCTCACCCTGGACTGGGACCGCCCGCGCACTGAACAGCTTCCCACAACACCTCAGCACGGCTTCGTACTTGACCTGTCCGACTACAGCAGCCTACCCAGCGACTTCTACGAAGGTCTGGGCAGCTACCAGGAAGAGGCCCTCTCTTCCGGAGCCCACCTGGTGATCCTGGCCACCCCAGCGGCCTGGCGGCCTCGCAATCTCGCGAACGTCCCGCGGATCGAGCATGTGGCCCCTCCCGCACTGGCCGTGTCCAGGTCGCATCTCAAGCAGCTCAGGGCCGAGCGGTTGCCCTGGCTGGAGGAGGCCGCCGATCTGGCCCGACTGCTGACTCCCGCCACGGCCCCCGACGATGCTGTCTGGCTCGCCGAGCTCATCGCGGAGGCAGGCGACGACGGTCAGGGCGAGGTGAAGGAAGAATTCGAGGGATGGCAGAGACATCTCCTGCAGTGGTTCAAGGACCACGACGACGCGGAGCATCTCCGTGACCGTGCGCTGCTCATCGGGACGGCCTTGCTCGACGGACTCCCTGCGGATGTCGTCATGGCCGCCGCTGACGAACTCTTCAAGCAAGTGAAGGGGAAACTGCCACTCGGTGGCGCCTTGGCCGGCCCCGACCTGGAGGCGCGCCTTGAGATCATCGAAGCAGAACGAACCGAGAACGACGGACTGTCGCTGAGCGACGTGCGCCACGGCCTGGACGAGGCGGTGCTCGCGCATGTCTGGGTCCAACGTCCGCATCTCCGCGGCGACCTCCTACGCTGGGCCTCGCAGATCACTACGCCGAAGGGCATCGCCGCGAAGTACCGTCCAAAAGTAGCTGCGGCGCTCACACAGTTGGCCACGGGGCCTGGAGGCCAGGCGGTCCTGGGGATCGTCAAGGAATGGATCGCCACGGGCAGCGAGCCACAGCGCCGCCTGGCTGCAGGCGTGCTGGAGAGCACTGCCATGCATCCAGGGGTCGGTGTTGCGGTTCGGAAGTACCTCTACGACGCCGCCGGCCAGGAGAAGTTGAGCGAAGCACTCGCCCAGACCGTGGCCGAGGTATGTGCTGGCCAGCTCGGGCACGAGTACCCGCGCGTCGCGCTGACCCGACTGCGAATCCTGGCAGGACGCAGCGACCAGCGTGGAGCGCAGGCCGTCGCGGAGGCAGTACGCGACCTGGCTACCGAGCCGGATCTCCGGCCACTGGTCCTGGGCGAGATAGTCGACTGGGCCGAGAGCAACGACGCCAGGATCCGAGAGGCCGGCACACGAGCGTTTCTGGCGCTGACTGAGCTGGCCGGCGAGGCACCACTCGCCCTGGCACTGGTGGAAGATCTGCTCGCCGAAGACGGGCCGGGAATTGAGGACCACGTCTTCGTACGAGGATGGCGCGCGGCCTGGCGCCATGAACCCGCGGCTGAAGCGGCCAAGAAGTCGCTGGCCACCTGGCTGGACACGCCGTCGGTACCCAACAGCCATGCGGTGAACATCGCTGTAGAGGTCTTGAACGGCAGCAGCATCGACGCACGCGCAGCCGATCTACTAGTAGGCCAGAGCGCGACAACGCCTGAGGGGCGGAATCGCCGCGTTCAGGTATTCAACCGGATCCTGCCCCCTGCCACAGAGGAAGCTCGACCATCCAACAGAGCCGAAGATGTCGGCGAACAGGTTGAATCTGACGGGGAGTTGAACGAGCCCGCAGCATGAGTCTGTTCGCCCGGCGCCGCAACGTCCCAGAGCCGGGGCCATTCGAGCAAGAGACGGCGTCGGCCCCGGCCACCCTCGATACGGGAACCCCCTTCAGTCTTCGCGACGAGCGCGCGCCAAGTCGCATACCAAGCGTCAACTTCACCGTCTCCATCAGCGGCATATGGAGCCTCGATGGCTCTGCCTTCCAGCACCACGCACCGGACGCTCTCGCACGAACCCATTTGCGTGGACACACAACTCGCATTCTCAGACGCCACAGCGTTCTGGAGATACCAGCGGCCCAGGACGCAGTCAACGCTGTCATCGCACGACCACTCACTCCCGAACCAGGCCTCACCGTGCACGGCGAGGCCTGGCTGACACTGTCGGACGCCGATCTGTCCATTGCAGAGGAGCACCTCAAGCGCACCCAGCATGGAGATCTGGAACGGGAGGAGATGCGACGCCGCATCGACTTCCTCCGGAGCGTCCTGTCCGACCCCGACCAACGCACCGTCTGGTGGATCGACCAATACCCGGAGCGACTCGCCGAGCTCCATCAAGTACAGGAGGCGACTGCAGGCGTCACCCCGCCGCGCGATCACACCCACAACACCGTGGAGGACGAAGTCGCCCGGTTCGTCGATCAGTTGCTCGCCGAGATGCGAACCCCACAGCAGCGCGAAGTCTTCCTGCGGGCCCTCACCCAGACCCTGCGCGCGCTCGGCAGTACAGACCTAGAGCACGCCGCAGCCCGTTTGGCGACCTCTCCCTCCGCCCGACCTGGAGCAGACACGACATGAACCTCCACGCGAGACGCTGGTTACTCGCACCGATGCGCCAGTGGCGCACCGCCCGCCTCATTCACCGACACGGGCCATCACTCGACTACGACACCGCCTGGGCCCTGGTCACCCTGTCCCGCAGCCCCGATGAATTCGCGTTCGTGAAGCAGGCTACGCGCGAGGCAAGACCGATCCGCGAGGCGGGGTTTCACTACGACGACTGGAACTCACTCTCCACCCGTGAGCGCACACGCAGGCAGCGTTGGCTCAAACGCCACGGCAGCACTCCGCTTCAGCAACTGCAGGTTGATGAACTGCAGTTGGTGAACGCTGGACTCCGGGTGGTCGAATGGGGTCCGGCTCCCGGCTGACCTCGCCCCAGCACAATCAGCTCAAGCTGTGATCGGCGACCGCCGCCAGTGCCAGCTGCCATCCTGTCGGACACCAAGGGGGTGTGCTCCGATAGACACTCAGCATGTGCGACGCCCCGCCCGAGGAATCCGATCACCTGCGTTCAGAACTCAGCCACGTGGCGTACCCCTACCAGGTCTCCTCCAGCCGGACCAAGTCGCACTTCGCGGGGACGCTGGCCTCCCGCACCGAATCTGGAGGTCCCATGCCCCCGCAGTTCATGGACGCCAAACAGACTGCCGAATACCTCAACATGTCCGTCACTTGGGTCTATCGCGACGCACCACGACTGGGCCTCTCCGCCTACAAGTTCGGTGCCGGCAGGAACGCAAAGCTGCAGTTCAAGGTGTCCGACGTCGACACTTGGGCTCGGCAACAGCGCCTCGGGTGACCCAGTAGTGGCGCCGGAGCCTCGCCGCCAGGCCTCCGCCACGGTCAACCTCAAGACCTCGCCCATGGGCGAGGTCTTCGCCGTCTCCATCAGGCCGCAAGGTCGTGCAGACCTCGGTCGAGAAGCCGCGCAGCCCGGCCGACCGAAGCCGGCATGAGATGCCGGTAGATCCGGAACGTCACCTCGATGCTTTTGTGTCCCATCCACTCGGCGACATCGGTGATGGGGATGTTGTGCGCCAGGCAGTTCGCCGCGAAGAAGTGCCGGTACCCGTAGATCGACATGCCTTCGGGAATGTCCACCTCCTTGCCCGGCAGCTTCCGGTACCAGATGTAATTGATCGTGCTGTGGTTCATGTGCTTCGCACGTGTCCCCTGGAGGACATAGCCGTCCTCGGTGGTTCCGTGCTGTTCGACGAAGCGTTCGATCGCTTCTCGGATGCTGCGTGGCAACGGGACCTCACGAAACTGCCCGCGCTTCCTGTGCTTGAGCTTCTCAAGGCTCTTCGTCCGGTAGTGGACCTGCTCCGTGACGCGGTAGACGTCGTCGGCCACGATGTTGTTCACGTTCAGGGCCAGCGCCTCTCCATTGCGCAGACCGCAGCCGGCCATCATGTCCACGAACATCGAGAAGCGGTCGTGGTTGGCTGCCGCCTTGATGTCGGCGATCTGCTCCTTGGTGGGCACGATGGCCCGCTCGGCCTCGTACTGCGGCGCGTCGACGTCCTGCAGGGGATGCTCGTCGATCGCACCCTTGCGGTGGGCGTCGAGCAGGAGCGTCTTGAGGAGGACGTAGACCTTGTACTGGGTGGGATCGGGTGTTCCGAGGCGCTCCATCGTCGTCAGAAAGTTCTCCACCACCATCGGGCTGAAGGTCTCCACACGCCTTGATCCGAGTTCTGGGATCAGGTGGTTCCGCGCCAGGTGCTCGTATTCGTACGCCGTGCCGTACGCGAGACGTCGCTGGCGCCCCATGTAGTCGCCGACGAAGTCCTCGAACCGCATCTGCCCGTAGTGGCGTACGAGCTCCGCCTTGGACGCCGGCGTCCTGGACTTCCGCGCGTACAGCTCGACGAGCCGCTCCTTGGCGGCGTCCTGCGTGCGGAAGCCGGACTCTTCCCGCTGCTTGCCGGACGCATCGCGGTAGCGGATGAAGTACGGGTGCTGGCAGCGGGTGGGCTGGCTGCAGCTGCACGGCTTGGCGAAGGTGCCCATGCCGCGGGCGAGCTGCTTGGGGATGGATGGCAATGTACTGACCTCGGGCTCTTGCTGACCTTTTGCTGACTCAGCGCCCGTGATTGTGGTTGCGATCTACGGCCGCGCCAAACGGCGCGGCTCGTCGGCCGGGGCGGTGCGGCCCGAGTGACATCAATGTGTCGACTCGGTCAAACCGCGTGTGAGCTGGGAGTTTCCGGGGTTAGCGTCAGGATCATGACAGAGACGATCAAGACTGCGGCCCCTCCCGCTCACCCGGTGCGACAGCTGCTCGCCGCCTCCGTCGGCAATGCCGTCGAGTGGTACGACTGGTACGCGTACACGTTCCTGGCGACGTACATCGCCGATCAGGTGTTTCCGAAGAGCGCCGACAACTCGCTCGTGCCGTTGCTCTCCACCTTCGCCGTGTTCGCGGTCGGGTTCTTCATGCGGCCGGTGGGCGGGTTGCTGATGGGGACGGTTGCCGACCGGCACGGGCGGCGGGCCGCGTTGACCGTGACCATTCTGCTCATGGGCGGCAGCAGTCTGCTGGTCGGGATCACGCCGACGTACGCCTCGGTGGGGGTGCTCGCGCCCGTGATCCTCGTGCTGGCGCGGCTGCTCCAAGGGCTGTCCGTGGGTGGGGAGTTCGCCGCGTCGACGACGTTTCTCGTCGAGTCGGCGGGGCCGCGGCGGCGCGGTCTCTTCTCGTCCTTCCAGTATGTGTCCACGTCCATCGGGCAGTTGATCGCCTCCGGTGTCGCCGCGCTCCTCGTGGCCACGCTCGCCGAGGGGCAGATGGACGGCTGGGGCTGGCGGGTGCCGTTCCTCGCGGGGGCGGTGCTCAGTCTCGTCGGGTTCTGGATCCGGCAGGGGGCGCAGGAGACGCGGAGCGAGGAGCACGAGCGGCCGGGGCTCTTCGACGCGCTGCGTCAGTACCCGAAGCAGTCGCTGCTCATCTGCGGCATCACGGCGGGCGGCACGCTCGCGTACTACACGTGGACCTCGTACCTGCCGACGTACGCGGAGCTGAACACCGACATCGACAAGTCGCAGGCGCTGACCGCGGGGACGATCTCGCTGGCGTTCTTCGCGCTGCTGCAGCCGGTCGGCGGGATGCTCTCCGACCGCTTCGGGCGCAAGCCGCTGCTGCTGTTCTTCGGCCTCGGATTCGCTCTGCTGAGCGTGCCGTTGCTGCACTCGCTGACCGGTTCGTTCGCCTCGCTGCTGTTCGCGCAGTGCGCCGGCATGGTGCTGCTCACGGGCTTCACGTCGATCTCGGCGGCGGTCAACGCGGAGATCTTCCCCGCGCGGGTGCGGGCGGCCGGGATCGGGTTCCCGTACTCGCTGACGGTGGCGCTCTTCGGCGGCACGGCGCCGTACATGGGCACGCTGTTCAAGGACCTGGGGCACAGCGGGCTGTTCCCCTGGTACGTCGCCGTGCTGTGCCTCGTGTCCTCCGTGGTGTATCTGCGGCTGCCGGAGAGCGCCCACAAGGAGCTGGAGCGCTGAGGGCGGTCAGCTCCCCGACGGCTGCGCGACGCCCGCGGGCCGCCGCTCCCCCGAGTCCGGAACCGGCACCGGGGCCGCGGCGGCCCGCATCATCACGCAGTCGAACTCGAGGACCCGGCCGGAGCCCTTCTCGCGGGTGACCGGGTACATGCCGGTGACCTCGAAGCCACGGATCTCGTAGGCGGCGATGGCCTCCTCCATGCGCGGGCTGCCCTCGTACAGGCGCAGCAGCGCGACCTCCGACTGAAGACCCACGAATTCGCCGATGCGCTCCCCCGCCCCCGCGAAGACCTCCAGGTCGTACCCCTGCGTGTCCATCTTGAGGTAGGGGCGCGGGTCGCGGATGCCGGCCAGGGCCTGGTCCATGAGGCCGTCGAGGCGGCTGACCTGGATTTCCTCCGTGCCGCCCTTGGTGAACCGCTTGTACGCCGCGTTCCCGTAGTCGCTCGGGGAAAGCAGTGAGTTCATGGTGTTCCACTCGACGTACATGGGGCGACGTTCCTCCGAACGGCCGAGCCCGCACGGGAAAATGTGCCAGTCCGGATCCCCCGATGCACGAGCACGCAGCTTCTCCAGGAAGCGCGGAACGGGCTCGAAGGATACGATGCGGCCTTTGTAGCCGAACTGCCTGAGCCGTTTTCCGTACTGTCCGACGTTGGCACCCACGTCGAATACGCAGTTCACTCCGTAGTGGTCGAGCATCTCGGCGACGTGACGACAGCAGAGATAGTCGGACGCCGACTTCTGGAAGTCCCCCTCCGCCAGGAGCGACTTCCGCCGGTCGACGACGAGATGGGCCCCCTCGCCGAAATTCGTACTGGTCCACTTCCCGTGCCGCCGGTGCACAAGGACCGCAGCTCCGGGGGCGAGGTCGATGACCTGGGCGCCGGTCCGGGTGAGGCCGTTCAGCAGTGTCCGGTACAGAGAAGCCATGTCCGACACCGTGACAGAACCGCCCCGGAACCCGGTCGTGGTCCGGCCGGTTTCACCCGAAGCAGCGACCCTCCGCATTCCGTGCGATGTTCATATCGCCGCGCGACCATGGATGTGCGTTTCCTGTGAAATAAGTAAACGCTGCTAGGTTGCGAGGCATCTCCTCGGAACTGGTCCGAGCGCACGGATTGAACCATCACATGATCCCCCTAAAAGTCACGGTTATCGTTCCGACCCACAACACCGGCGAAGACGCCCTGGTGGGAATCAACGCACTGCGGAAACAGTCCATGCCCCGCACGGACTTCGAAGTGCTCTACGTGGACGACGGCTCGACGGACGACACCGTCGCATTCCTGGAAAGGGAATTGGCCGGCGAGGACAACATGCAGGTCGTCCCGATGACCAACTCGGGCTGGCCCGGCCGCCCCCGCAACACCGGCGTCGCCCGCGCCCGCGGCGAGTACGTGCACTTCGTCGACGACGACGACTGGATCGCCCCGCAGGCGCTGGAGCGGCTGTACGCCCGCGCCAAGGAGACCGACGCGGACATCGTGGTCGGGCGGATGGCGGGGCACGGGCGCGGCGCTCCGCGGGCCCCGTTCGCCCGGCCGCTGGCGCGCGGTTCGGTGCGCGAGAACCCGGTGCTGCTGGGCAGCATGACCGTCCACAAGCTGTTCCGCCGGCAGTTCCTCCTCGACCACGACCTGCGCTTCGCGGAGGGCCGGGTGCGGCTCGAGGACCATCTGTTCACGCTGCGGGCCTATCTGCTGGCCAAGCAGGTCAGCACCGTGTCGGACTACACGACGTACCACTGGGTGCGGCACCGCGGCGGCAAGCACAACATCAGCTACACGCCCATCGAGCCGGGCCCCTACATCGACTCGGTGCGGCGCATCATCGCGCTGCTGCACGCCCCGGACACACACATCGAGGACGAGGACCTGCGGCACCGGTTCACCGCCAACTGGTACGGCAGCAAAGCGCTGAAGCGGCTCACCGGGAAGGGCTTCCTCGGTCAGGAGGAGGAGCGTCGCGCGGACTGGCGGCAGCACGTCATCGATCTCGCCGCCGAGCTGCCCGCCGCCGTCGACCGCCACCTGCCGGAGCGTCTCCGCGTGCTGTCCAGGCTCTGCCGGGCCGGTGACCACGAGGCGATCCACGCCTACGCCCGCTTCGAGAGCGAGGTGCGGCACCTGCCGAAGGTCGAGGAGACGGCGTGGCAGGACGGGGTGCTCCGCGTCCGGACGCGTACGGCGCTGGTGCGCACCGACCCGGAGACCGGGGAGAGCAGCCCGCTGCTGTTCCGCCGCACGGTGCACACGACGGCGTCCGGCAAGAAGCGGGTGCGGTGGACCTGGCAGCCGCCCGCGCCCCTCGACGCGCTGCCCGGCATCGCCCCGGCGCTCGACTTCACGCAGCCGCTCAAGAAGGCCAAGGCGCAGGGGCTCGTGCACCACAAGGCGGGCGGCACCCAGCTCGTGGTGACCACGGGGACGTCCACGTTGCAGCCCACGCCGCACGCCGCGGACCCCGACCTGTGGGAGATGCACTGGGCGACCGACTGCACCATCGACCCGGGCGGCGTCGACGAGGTCTCCGGTCCGCTGGAGCCCGGCGCGTGGCAGGTGTGTCTGCGCCTGAACGTGGGCGGCTGGCTCAGCTCACCGCGCCTGTCCGGGCTGAAGGTCTCCGTGCCGGACCCCGACAAGCCCGCACCGGTCGAGCGGCCCCGGCCCGCGCCGCAGCGGCATCCGCTGCACGGTGTCGCCAAGATGGCGGTCCCGGCGCTGCGCCGCCTGCTGCCCGCCGCCGCGTACCTGGCGCTGCGCGACCGGTACCGGCGGCTGGGTGCGCCCGGCCGGGAGCCGGGTCCTGTGTCGGCCGCGCTCGACCAGCTGCAGCGGGCCCCGCAGGGGCGGGCGCTCAGTGTTTCCAGTAACCGCAGAACATGATGCGGCCCTTGGGCACGCCCTGAGCCACCCAGTGCCGGCGCAGCCCGGTGGCGAGCCCCGACTCCCCGACCGCCCAGCCGTACAACGGCTCCTCGGGGAGCGGCAGTTGGCGGGCCCGCTCCAGGGCCGTCGCGCCGGGGACGGCCGACGGCGCGTCGTCCCGGTCGACCCAGACGACCTCGACGCCGGGCGGCGCCGTGAGTTTCTGGCGGTCCTCGGCGGACGGCACTTCGGCGACGGCCCAGCCCTCGGTGTCGGCGGGCAGTGAGGCGAGGACCCCGGCGAGCGCGGGCACGCCGGACTCGTCGGCGGCGAGGGCGACGCGGCGGACTCCGTCGGGAAGATTGAAGCCGGTGCCCTCGTCGACGAGGACGACCACGTCGCCGGGGGCGCAGGTGCGGGCCCAGGTCGCGGCGGGGCCCGCGGAGGCATCGGCGTCGCTGTCGTCGTCGTGCCCGTGAAGCACGAAGTCGACGTCGAGTTCCGCGCCTTCGGGGCCTTCGGCGCGGTGGGCGCGGACCGTGTAGTTGCGCAGGACGGGGCGGGTCTCCTTGGCGCCGCCGAGGAGTTTCAGGTAGCTGAGCGCCGTCAGCCGGTCCGGGATCCGGTCGAGCGAGGCGGCCGCGTCGGGGCCCGCGGGGAGGAAGAGGCGGAACCACTGGTCGTAGCCCATCGGCCGGAAGTCCGCGATGTCGCCGCCACCGAGGGTGACCCGGACGAAGTGCGGCGAGAGGCGTTCGCTGCGCAGGACGTGCAGCCGCAGGGGCTGCGCCGACTCGGGCTTGACGCGGGTGGCGGTGATGTTGCCGCGCTGCATGGCGACTCCGTTCAGCGGTGCGCGCGGGCGGCCGCGACGTCGAGGAGTTCCTGGATCCGGTGGCCCACTTCGTGCGGGCCGATGGCGGGCGCGTGGAAGCCGACCCGGATGTCGTCGTGGGCCCCGGCACCTTCGGGTCCGAGCGCCCCGGCGCCTTCGGAGCCCTGCGGTTCGGCGCGTTCGAGGCGCAGGACGAGGCCGCCGCGGTCCAGGCGCACGGGCCGGATGTCCTGGACATCGGACAGGTCCGCCCCGGCGACCAGTTCGGCGAGTTGGACCAGCAGGTCCGCGTGGCCGGTGTCCAGGTGCGAGAGCAGTTCCGCCTCGACCCCGGCCAGCGGGTCGGGCGCCGAGGCGGCGAGTTCCGTCATGTCGAGGACGCGCACCGAGTCGTCGCCGGAGAACGCGGCCCGCGCGGGGCGGAACACCAGGGTGTCGGGGCCCGCGACCGCGAGGCGCCCGCTGAACGCGAGGCGGGCCCGCACCCGGTCGCGCACGACGACGGGGGCCACGTCGGTGAACTCCGCGTACGCGGCATGGCCCGAGTGCGGAGCCGTGGCGAGTGCCTCGGTCAGCCGCGCGTCGGCGGGGTCGAGCAGGATCAGCCGGGACGCGGCGTCCACGGCGTAGAGCCCGACGCAGTCGAGTCGCAGCCGGGCATCGGGCGTGGTCAGGGTCAGGGTCAGGGTGTCGGCCGCGGCGAGGATCGTCCGCGCCCGCTCGGCAGGGGTGAGCTCCGGGTGCGCCACTGGGTTGACCATCTCCACTCCAAACTTAGGTAAGGCTCACCTTACCCACACGGAGGCCGTGGAGTCACCCCAGGGGCACCGGTGACCCGGAGACCACGGAAAACCGGTACCTCCTGCCTACAACTCCCGTACCTCATAAGGAAGCCGGGTCCCGGCCACCTCGACCACCGCGCCCTGGCGCAATCGGTACGTCGCGGCCGGGCTCCCGTCGAGCCAGTGGCCGTCGGTGAACCTCATGCGTCCGTCCCCCGCGGGACGAAGGTGAGCCGGGCGAGGCGGACGTCGCCGCGCAGCCGGACGCGCAGTTCGCGCACCCCGGTGGCGGTGAAGGCGGCGTCCACGGTGACGTAGTCGTACGGTCCGCCGGTCGCGGGCACCTCGACGCGGCAGTCGTCGGTCAGCTCCACGGAGCCCTCGCCCGCGACGTCGAGCCGGACGCGCGAGACACCTCGTGCGCCGAAGTCACAGTCCTTGTAGCGGAGTTCGCCCGTGCCGGTGACGGCGTCGCCGTGTGTCTTCGTGCGGTCGACGATCTCGATGCCGCCGTGCTGCTCGTCGTACGTCGCCGCGTCCAGGCCGTCCGTGGCGACGGGACGCGGCAGGGGCCGGTCGCCCTCCACGCGCAGTGTCTCGGTGAGCCTGATGTCCGCGCTGGAGGCACCGACGAGCAGTTCGTACGTGCCCTCGGCGACGCTCCAGCGGCCGCGCGCGACGTCCCAGTGGCCGAACTCGGCGAGCGGCACACGGAACGTGACGCGCTCGGACGCGCCCGCGGCGAGCGTGGTGCGGCGGTGCGCGAGGAGCTGTCGGCGCGGGCGCGGCACGGCGGCGTCGACCGCGCGCAGATACAGCTGCGGCACCTCGTCGGCCGGGCGCGGCCCGGTGTTCGTGACGGTGAAGGTGACCTCGACGGTGGTGTCGTCAGGCCGGCACACGAACAGCGCGTCGTACACGAACCGCCCGTAGGTCAGGCCGTGCCCGAACGGGTAGAGCGGTGTGCCCTCGTAGTAGAGGTAGGTCTGGCGGGAGCCGATGACGTCGTAGTCCAGGAGTCCGGGCAGGTCGGTGTCGGCCGCGTACCAGGTCTGCGGGAGCCGGCCCGCCGGGCTGACGTCGCCCGCGAGCACACGGGCGAGCGCGCGGCCCGCCGCCTGGCCGCCGTGCGCGGTCCACAGCAGGGCAGGCAGCCCGTCGTGCGCGTCGGGGACGGCGTACGGGTACGAGGAGACGAGGGCCAGCGCCGTGCGCGGGTTGGCGGCGCGGGCGGTCTGCCACAACTCGGCCTGTTGCGGCGGCAGTTCGAGGGTCGTGCGGTCCTCTGTCTCGCGGCCGTTGATGTGCGGGTCGTTGCCCGCGACGACGATCACCACGTCCGCCTCGGCCGCGACCCTGGCCACGGCGGCGGCGCCGCGCTCCACGACGTCGAGGTGGAAAACCGTGCCCTCGTCGGCAACCTTGGCGCCGTCGGCGGCGACCGACACGTACCGACCCGTCCCGGCGTGCTTGAGGAGGTGACCGCTCCCGTGCGGTTCGAGCGTGTACGTCTCCTGGACGATCCAGCCGCCGGGCCGCTCGGCGGAGGCCCGTACGTATCCGTCGTCGGCGACCGAGAGGTAGCGGCCGTCGGGCGCGCGGAGGGTGAGGACGCCGTTGCCCCAGTCGATCAGGGCGAGTTCGGTGCCCTCGGCCTGCGACACGTCCAGCGGGGGCAGGTCGGTGCGGCCCGCGACCAGGGCCGGGTCCAGGGCGGCGGCGCTCGCGCAGGGCGCCGCGGCTTCCGGCGCCTCGGGGACCCGCAGCCAGCCGTCGGCGCACCGCAGCCGCACCCGGTCGACGCCCTCCGCGTACGTCACGCGGTCCACGCCGAACCGCTCCCGCAGCCCGTCGAGGGGTGTCGAGCGGTGGATGAGGGTGCCGCTGTACCAGTCGGTTCTGCACGCGTCGGCGAGCAGGCCGACGACCGCGATCCGGGCGCCGTCGGCGAGCGGCAGCAGGCCGTCGTTCTTCAGCAGCACGACCGCCTGCTCGGCGGCCTCTTGGGCGAGCGCGCGGTGGGCGTCGGTGTCGAAGTCCCACGCCCGGTCGAAGGGGTCGATGTCGGCGAACTCGCCGAGCCGGGCCCGCACGTCGAGCTGTCGGCGCACGGCCCCGTCGATGTCGGCCTCGTCGATCAGCCCCTGGTCGTACGCGCGGCGCAGGCGTCCGACGATGGTCGAGGAGTCGGTGCCGTGGTCGGTGAAGCTGTCGACGCCGGCCTTCAGGGCGGCGGCGACGGCCTCCTCGTGCGTGTCGAAGTAGTGCTCGGAGTCGACGAGGTTGCTGGGCGCGCCGGCGTCGGAGCAGACGAGCAGCTCCTGGTCGGTCCAGGTCCGCAACTGCTCGCGCAGGTGCGGGGAGACGTGGTTGGGGCGGCCGTTGACGAGGTTGTAGGCGGGCATGACACCGGCCACCGCGCCCGCCTCGACGGGCCGCCGGAATGCCTTGAGGTCGTACTCGTGCAGCACGCGTGGGCGCACGGAGGCGTTGGAGGTGTCGCGGTCCGTCTCGTTGTTGTGGGCGAGCCAGTGCTTGAGGACGGGGGCGGTGCGCCAGTACGCGGGGTGGTCGCCGCGCAGTCCGCGGGTGAACGCGGTGGCGAGCGCGGCGGTGAGGTGCGGGTCCTCGGCGTAGCCCTCCTCGTTCCTGCCCCACAGCGGGTTGCGCAGCAGGTTCACGACGGGCGCCCACACGTTGAGGCCGACCCGGTCGTCGCTCCGCCGCATGGCGCGGGCCTCGGCGGAGACGGCGTCGCCGATCCGGCGCAGCAGCTCGTCGTTCCAGGTGGCGCCGAGGCCGACGGCCTGCGGGAAGACGGTCGCCGCGCCCATCCACGCGACGCCGTGCAGCGCCTCCTGGCCGGTGCGGAACGCGGCGAGGCCGAGGCGCTCCACGCCGGGCGTGAACTGGTGCAGGAGCGCGATGCGTTCGTCGAGCGAGAGCCGGGCGAGCAGCTCGTCGACGCGCTTGCCGTCGGGGGGCGGTGCGGGCAGTTCGGTCACAGGCGGATCCCTTGGCCGGAGGAGCGGTTGACGGAGCGGTCGACGAGAGGAAGCAGGCCGCTTCGAAGCGCTTCGATGCTCCGTACCGCGGTCATCAGGTGTCAAGTAGGCGGACGCGAAAGCCCGTTCAGGATTTTGACGCACTTGTCTTGTCGCCGTGGGAGCGCTCCCTTAACCTCGCTGCAACATCGAAGCGCTTCGACATTTGCGCGACGCGTGCTCCCTGAAGGGTTGCTCCCATGACGCCGAACTCCCCTGCCTCCGCGCCCAGTCGGAGAAGCTTCCTCGCCTCCACCGCGGTCGCCGCCGTCGCCGTGGCCGGCGGCGCGCCGCTGCTCACCGCGTGCGGCGGCGCCGCCGAGACGGGCGAGGGGACGACCTCCGGGAAGTCGGCGAAGAAGCTGCTGCCGACGTACGCGGCGCGCTCCATCGTCACCCCCGACATCGCGTCGAAGAACGGCTCCTGCGTCGGCTTCACCGGCAAGGTGGAGCTGTCGAAGCTGGAGACGTCGGTGCCGAAGAAGCTCGGCACCGGGGGCAAGGTGAAGATCATGGCCCCGTTCTGGGGGCCGCCGCCGCAGGCCGACTGCGAGTACTACACCGCGCTCAACGAGGCATCCGGTGTGCAGGTGAGCTGGCAGAACCAGGACGGCAACACCTACGGCGAGAAGATCGGCGCCGTGCTCGCCTCCAGTTCGCTGCCCGACGTGCTGATCGTGCCCGGCTGGGAGCTGTCCGGGAAGATCCCCGCCGCGCTCGTCGCGAAGATGATGGACCTCGGCCCGTACCTGGCCGGGAGCAAGGTGCGCGACTACCCGAACCTGGCGGCGATCCCGGAGGACGCCTGGCGGCGCGGCATCTTCGGCGGCAAGCTGCGCGGCATCCCGTACCCGTACTCGTACCTCCCGAACATCGCGCCCTTCTACCGCAAGGACCTCTTCGACAAGAAGGGCTGGGAGCCGCCGAAGTCCGCGCAGGAGTTCCTCGACCTCGCCAAGGAGATGACCAGCAAGAAGGCGGGGGTGTACGGCTGCGACGACATGAAGTGGTCGGCCTTCAACTTCTTCGGTTCGCTCGGCGGCAGCGAGAAGGCGCTCGGCTGGAAGCTGGAGGGCAAGAAGCTCGTCAAGCGCCTGGAGACCGACGAGTACCTGGAGGCCCTGGAGTGGACCCGCAAGCTGTTCGCGGCCGGGGTCGTGCACCCGGAGGCCAAGTCGCAGACCGGTGACGGCTCGCTGCGCTTCACCGCCGGCAAGGTCATGATGTACAACGCCGACATCACCGCCTGGTACGGCAAGAGCGCGGAGATGCAGGGCAGCAAGGCGTTCCCCGACTTCGAGATGGCCGCGATGGACATCTTCGGGCACGACGGCGGCGACCCGAAGCTGTACGCGGGCACCCCGGCCAACGTCTGGGCGTTCCTCCGCAAGGACGCCTCCAAGGAGACGGTGAAGAACGCGCTCGCCGCCGCCAACTACGCCGCCGCGCCCGTCGGCACCAAGGAGCACATGCTCGCCTACTACGGCGAGGAGGGCACCCACTTCACCCTGAAGGACGGCGTCCCGACGAAGACGAAGAAGGGCAACGCGCAGGCGCTCAACACCTGGCAGATGCTGTCCGGCCCGGCCCCCTTCTTCGCCTATCCCGACCTGCCCGAGGTCACCAAGGGGATGGTCGAGTGGCAGCAGCGGACGGGCGAGCACGTCACCAAGTCGGCGTTCTACGGCATGACGATCGTCGAGCCCTCCCGGTACGCCACCCTTGAGGACAAGTTCGAGCAGCTGGAGGACGACTTCGTCCGCGGCAACAAGAAGCTCGGCGACGTCCAGCAGGCCATCAGCGACTGGAAGTCGCGGGGCGGCGACAAGCTGCGCGACTGGTACAAGAAGCTGCTCGACGAGAACGGCGCGGACGGCGGCGCCGCCTGATGGCGCTGCAAGCCCAGCGCCCGCCCCGGACCGCCCCCGCCGACAAGGCGGTCCGGATCCGGGAGCGCCGCCGCAGTGGGAAGGCGCGCCCGGCCGACGGAGTCACCCGGCGGACCCGGCTGCGCCGCGACCGCACGCTCATCCTGATGACGGTGCCGGTGATCGGCCTGCTCGTCGTCTTCAACTATCTGCCGCTGCTCGGCAACGTCGTCGCGTTCCAGGACTACAACCCGTACGTCTCCACCAACGGCGTCACGGCGATCCTGCACTCGCCGATGGTCGGCCTCGAACAGTTCCAGAAGATGGTCGAGGACTCCGACTTCTGGAACGCGCTGCAGAACACCCTCGTCCTCTTCGTCATCCAGCTGCTGCTGTTCTTCCCGGTGCCCATCGCGCTCGCCCTGCTCATCAACAGCGTGATCAGGCCTCGGGTGCGGGCCCTGTCGCAGGCGATCCTCTACCTGCCGCACTTCTTCTCGTGGGTGCTCGTCGTCACCGTCTTCCAGCAGATGTTCGGCGGGGCCGGGCTGATCGCGCAGCTCCTCCAGGACCACGGCGTCGACGGCTTCGACCTGATGACGGACGCCGGGATCTTCAAGTACCTGCTCACCGCGCAGATGGTCTGGAAGGACGCAGGCTGGGGCATCATCGTCTTCCTCGCCGCGCTCGCCTCCGTCAGCCCCGAGCTGTACGAGGCGGCGGCGATGGACGGCGCGAACCGGTGGCGCCGCCTGTGGCACGTCACGCTGCCCGCGCTGCGCCCGGTGATCGCGCTGCTGCTCGTGCTCCGCGTCGGCGACGCGCTCACCGTGGGCTTCGAACAGATCCTGCTCCAGCGCAAGGCGGTGGGCGCGGGCGCCTCCGAAGTGCTCGACACGTACGTGTGGAGCACCGGCATCCAGAACGGCGACTTCAGCTACGCGGCGGCCGTCGGCCTCGTGAAGGGCGTGGTCGGGATCTGCCTGGTCCTGGCGGCCAACAAGTTCGCCCATCTGCTCGGCGAGCAAGGCGTGTACAAGAAGTGAGGGTGGACAAGAAATGAGCGTCACCGTCGAACGTCCGCGCCCCCGCGCGCGCTGGCGGGCGCCCGAGCGCCCAGTGTGGGAGGAGCCCCCGACGCGGGCCGGGCTCGGCGCCAAGGCGCTGCTCCTGGCCGTGTGCTGCGTCGCCGTGCTTGGACCGCTGTGGGTGGTGGTCGTCACGAGCCTGTCGCCCCGGCACGTCATCGACTCGGCGGGCGGTCTGGTGCTGTGGCCGAAGGCCGTCACCTTCGTCAACTATCAGGAGCTGCTGAGCGGCGGCCAGGTCAGCCGGGCGATGCTGGTCTCGCTCGGGGTGACCGGGGTCGGCACGGTGTTCTCCATGGCCGTGTCGGTCCTCGCCGCGTACGGCCTGTCCCGGCCGGGCTCGTTCGCGCACCGGGCCCTGCTCATGGCGCTGATGACAACGATGTTCTTCAGCGCCGGGCTCATCCCGACGTATCTGCTGGTGCAGACGCTGGGCCTGACCGACAGCTATCTGGCGCTGATCCTGCCGAGCGCGGTGAGCGTCTTCAACATCCTGGTGCTGCGCGGCTTCTTCATGAACATCTCGCAGGAGCTGACGGACAGCGCCCGTATCGACGGGGCGGGCGACCTGAGGATCCTGTGGACGATCGTCATGCCGCTGTCCCGCGCGGTGATCGCCGTGATCTCGCTGTTCTACGCGGTGGCGTACTGGAGCGCCTGGTTCAACGCGATGATCTACATCGACGATCCGGCGAAACTGCCGCTGCAGAACGTCCTGATGCAGCTCGTGCAGAAGAACTCGGCACTGCCGACGGGGCTGAGCCAGGCGGTCAACGCCGGTGAGCTCTCCGCGCTCGGGCTTCAAATGGCGATGATGGTGCTGGCCCTCGCGCCGGTGGCGGTGGCGTCCCCGTTCGTCCAGCGCCACTTCAAGAAGGGGATGCTCATCGGGGCGGTGAAGGGGTGAGCCACCGATGATCCCCGGGCATCCGCACGGCACATGGGAGACCGCGCCCGCCGCCCGCTGGGAGGACGCCTACCTCAGTGGCAACGGCCGGCACGGCGCCCTCGTCTTCGGCGATCCGCTCGACGACCGGGTGATCGTCACCCACCACCACCTGGTCCGCCCGGACGGCGGCCCGCAGCCGGGCCCGCCCGAGCTCGCCGGGCAACTGCCACTGCTCCAAGACCAGTTGCTCGCGGGGGACGTGGCGGCGGCCGAGCGGTTCACGGACGGACGGCCGCTGCGGTGGGTGCGCGCGTTCCACCCGGCTTTCCAGGTGCGCTTCGCGCGGGACGACACGGCGGGGCGCGGCTACCGGCGCGCGGTCGACTTCGCGACGGGGGTGGCGCAGGCGCGGTGCGGCGGCTGGGGTTCGCGGGTGTTCGTGTCGCGGGCGGACGACGTGGTCGTGCAGCACGTGACCGGTGCCGGGCTCACCGGAGAGGTGTCGCTCGACCCGCGGCTGAGCGGCGCCCCCGACGGGCTCGGCGTCGGCCGCGGCGTCGTCCTCACCCCGTACGGCGCCCGGCTCACGCTGCGCTGCCGCTACCCGGAGCCGGACAACGACCAGGGCTGCACCGGGGTGACGCTCGTCCTGGTGCAGGGTGGGCGCACGTCCGTGGGCGGCACCGGCCTGCGCGTCGAGGACGCGAGCGGTCTGCTGCTGCTGACGCGGGTGCGCCGGCACGCCGGGGAGCTGGACACGGCGCGCGAGGCGGGCGCGCTGGCGGAGCTGATGGACCCGGGCCGCTCCCCCGACGCCACGTACGAGACTCTGCTCGCCCGGCACGAGGCACTGCACCGCCCCGCCTACGAACGGGTCACCTTCGACCTGGACGCCCCCCGCGGCCAACGGGGCCTGACCGGCAGCGATCTGCTTGCTCTCCCGCAGAGCCCGGCCCTTCTCGAGCGGCTGTTCGCGGCGGGCCGCTACCACCTGCTCAGCTCGTCGGGCGCGCTGCCGCCCCGGCTGACCGGGCTGTGGACCGGTGAGTGGGGCACGGCGTGGTCGGGCGCGTTCACCACGGACGCGAACCTGAACCTCCAGACGGCGTCCGCGGTCGCCTGCGCCCTGCCGGAGACGACCGACGCCCTGGCCGCGCTCGTCCGGGGCCAGTTGGACCACTGGCGGGACAACGCGCGGCTCGTCTTCGGCGCCCGCGGCATCGTCGCCCCCGCCCACACCGACGGCGAGTCCGGGCACGCGTACCACTACCAGCGGGCCTATCCGATGCACCTGTGGACGGCGGGCGCCGACTGGCTGCTCACGCCGCTGCTCGAACAGGCCGAGGCGACCGGCGAGCGGCCCGCCTGGCTGTCGGCCGCCGTCACCGAACTCGCCGTGTTCTACGAGGACTTCCTCACCCGGACCGGGCCGGACGGGCGGATCGTGATCGTGCCGTCCTACTCGCCGGAGAACCGGCCCGCGAACGCGAGCTGGGGCACGGTCAACGCCACCATGGACATCGCGGCGGCCCGGCACGCGCTGCGCACCGCCGCCGCCTGGCATCCGGGTCCGGACGGCGACCGCTGGACCGCGCTGGCCGACCGGCTCCCCGGCCACCGGGTCAACGACGACGGGGCGCTCGCCGAGTGGGCGTGGCCGGGCCTCGACGACGCCTACGACCACCGGCACCTCAGCCACCTGTATCCGGTGTGGCCGCACCACGACATCACCCCGTACGACACCCCGGAGGAGGCGAAGGCGGCGCGGCGGGCGCTCGAACTGCGCGGCGCCGAGAACGACTCGGCGCACGGGCATCTGCACCACGCCCTGATCGCGGCCCGGCTCGCCGACGCGCCGCGGGTCGCCGACTGCCTGCGGCAGGTGCTGTCCGGCGACTACTTCCACGCGTCCCTGATGAGCGCGCACTATCCGCACCGAGACGTGTACAACGCGGACGCCGCGCACACCCTGCCCGCGCTGCTCACGGAGGCTCTCCTGCAGTCCACGCCCGAGCGCCTCGTGCTGCTGCCCGCGCTCCCCGCGCACTGGCGGCGGGGAGCGGTGCGGGGGCTGCGCACGCGGTTCGGGGCACGGGTGGATCTGCGGTGGAGCGCAGGAACGTGCACGGCGCTCGTCCGGCCGGACCGGGACGCGGACATCGGCCTCAGGACCCCCGCGGGCGGCGGCGCCCGACTTCGCCTGACCGCGGGCGAGGAGCACGAACTGACCTTCCGGATCGGCTAGTTCGTCCCGCACGACGAGATCACCTCGTCGTGCGGCGGGCTCGGCTTCCGGACGGACAGCTTCAGCGGGTCGAGCGGCTGACCTCGTCCGCGACCTCCGCGAGGACACGCGCCGCCGGCGCCGGGTCGACCAGCCACTTCAGGTGGGAGCTGTCGAGGGTGCGGACGCGGAACGGGTTGTCCGGGGTCAGCGCGTCGCCCTCACGGATCAGCCGGTCCTGGAGGGCGGGCGGCAGGCTGGCGTCGCGCCCGAGACGGACGTACGTCTTCGGGATGCGGCCCCACGTGTCGGCCTGCGCGCGGTCGTCCCCGGTGCCGACGTCGAGGTTCTCGTCGGGCTGGAAGGTGTTGAGGAAGGTGCGGAACTCGTCCTCGGTGCCGTCGTCGAAGAAGGCCGACCTGAACGCGTCGAGCGCCTTGGCGTCGGCGGTGCGGAAGTTGACGCGCAGCAGCCCGAGTTCGGCCGGGTCGCCCGCCATCGCGAGCCCCAGCGCGGCGACGTCGACCGAGGCCATCTCCGGTTCGGCGTGGTAGTCGCCCACGCTGAGGTCGACCGGGCACCAGGACCCGACGTAGACGATGTGGTCGATCAGGTCGGGGCGCCGGTTCGCGGCGGCCGTGGCGGTGACGCCGCCGCGGCTGTGCGAGACGAGCACGACGGGCCCGTTCGCCTTGGCCCGCTCCAGGACGCCGATCACGTGCGCGGCGTTGTCGGCGAGGGTGATCCCTCTGATGGCGCCCGGGGTCGAGGCGAGGCCTTCCGGGTCCTGCGGGGCCTGGTACGCGGCCGGGTAGGTCGCCGCGAAACCGTGGCCCGGCAGGTCGACGGCGACGGAGCGGTGACCGAGCAGGCCGAGTTCCGCCTGGAGCGGCGCGAAGGAGAAGGAGTTGGCGAACGCTCCATGGACGAGGACGTACGTCGGGTGCACAGGCACGCTCGCTTTCTGACGCTTCGGGACCGGATACGGTGATCCTAAGCCGCTGTCGGCGCCCGTCCAGCGCTTTCTCGAAGCGTCAACTCGGGGGCGAGGAGGACGACTTCCTCGGCCGCGCCGCGGCCCTCGATCTGCGCGACGACCTGCTCCACCGCCCGCCTGCCCATCTCCTGCGCGGGCACCGCGACCGAGGTGAGCGGCACGGACGCGTGCCGGGCGACCTGGTCGGGGCAGACCGCGACGACGGAGACGTCCTCGGGGACCGCGCGGCCCGACTGGCGCAGCAGGGCGAGCAGCGGGTCGGTGGCCGCCTCGTTCTGGACGATGAACGCGCTGGTGCCGGGGCGCTCGTCGTAGATCCGCGCCAGGGTCGCCGACACGGAGGCGTAGCTGCCCTCGCAGGGGCGGTGCAGGAGCCGCAGCCCGAGTTCGGCGCTGCGCTCGCGCAGGCCCGTCAGGGTGCGCTCGGCGAAGCCGGTGCGGCGCTCGTAGACGGCGGCGGCCTCGCCGATGACCGCGATCTCGCGGTGCCCGAGCTCCGCCAGGTGCTCGGCGCAGAGGGCGCCCGCGGCGGCGAAGTCCAGGTCCACGCAGTTGAGTCCGGCGGTGTCGGCGGGCAGGCCGATGAGGACCGCGGGGCGGCTCGCGGTGCGCAGCAGCGGCAGCCGCTCGTCGTCCAGCTCGACGTCCATGACGATGACGGCGTCGGCGAGGGCGCTGCCCTCGATGCGGCGCACCGCCTCGGCGCCCTCCTCGCCGGTGAGCAGCAGGATGTCGTAGCCGTGGGTGCGGGCGGCGGTGGCGACCGCCGTGGCGATCTCCATGAGCACGGGCACGTACATGTCGGTGCGCAGCGGCACCATCAGCGCGATGATGTTGGACTTGCTGCTGGCGAGGGCGCGGGCGCCCGCGTTCGGGTGGTAGCCGAGCTGGCGGACGCTGGTCTCGACGCGCTCGCGGGTGGCCGCAGAGATGGACCGCTTGCCGCTGAGGACGTAGCTGACGGTGCTGGCGGAGACTCCGGCGTGCCTGGCGACCTCTGCGAGGGTGACCATGTCGTTCTCCTGAGCCGTGTCCGAAGGGAGGGAGCGCGCCGGCGCCGGCGGGAGCCGCCCCGTCGTTCGGCACGCCGACCCTATGATTCGCCCAGGGTGCCTGTCCAGAAGCGTGTCGAAGCGCTTCGACGCCGCGTCTGGCACCAGCCGAGCCGCCAGGGAGGACCCCCATGACCGACGCCACCCCCACCGCTCCCATACGCACCGCGGCGGGCCAGGTCCGCGGGCTCACGCAGGGGGCGTTGAGCGTCTTTCGCGGCATCCCCTACGCCAAGGCCCCGGTCGGCCCGCTGCACCTGGCGGCGCCCGAGCCCGCGCTGCCGTGGGACGGGGTGCGGGACGCGTTCGCCTTCGGGCCGCCGCCCCCGCAGTCCCTCGCCGGCGGGCTGATGGGACGCCCGGTCCCCGAGGGCGAGGACTGGCTGACCGTCAACGTGTGGTCCCCCGACCTCGGCGCGGCGGGACTGCCGGTGCTCGTCTACATATACGGAGGGGCGTACATCACCGGCTCCACGGACGGGCCGCACTACGACGGCTCCGTGCTCGCGGCCCGCGGCGCGGTCGTCGTGACCCTCAACTACCGGGTCGGCGCCGAGGGGTTCGCCCTCTTCGACGGCCTGCCCGCGAACCGGGGGCTGCTCGACCAGGTCGCGGCGCTGCGCTGGGTGCGGGAGAACATCGCGGCGTTCGGCGGCGATCCGGAGCGGGTGACCGTGTTCGGGGAGTCGGCGGGCGCGGGCTCGGTGGCGGCGCTGCTCTCGATGCCGTCGGCGGCGGGCCTGTTCCGGCGCGCGGTGGCGCAGAGCGTGCCGGGCACGTTCTTCGCGCCGGACCTCGCCCGGGACATCGGCGCGCGGATCGCCGAGCGGTTGGGGCTGCCGGGCACGGGCACCGCCGACATCGCCGGGTGCGCTCCGAAGGCGCTGCGCGACGCGACGGACGACCTCATCCGCGAGCTGCCCTCGTACGCGGACCGCTGGGGCCGCGTCGCCCACACGCTCACCCCGTTCTCCCCGGTGGTCGACGGCGAGGTGCTGCCGACCACTCCGTGGGAGGCGCTGGCGGGCGGCGCCGCGCGCGGCGTCGAACTGCTCGCCGGGCACAACCGCGACGAGTACCGCCTGTTCAGCGTCATGGCGGGCCGGTACGGGACGACGACCGACGAGGAGGCGACCGAGGCGCTGCGCCGCTTCGGCCCCGGGCCGGACGCCGAGGCCGGCTACCGGGCCGCTTACCCGTCCGCGAGCCCCACCCTGCTGCACGAACTGGTCATGTCCGACTGGCTGTTCCGGATCCCGTCACTGCGGCTCGCCGAGGCGCACGCGGCGGGCGGCGGGACCGCGTACGCGTACGAGTTGTGCTGGGAGGCGCCCGGGGCGGACGGTTCCCTCGGCGCCTGTCACGCCCTGGACGTGCCACTGGTGTTCGGCACGCTCGACACCGACTTCGGCCGCCTCTTCCTCGGCATCGAAGGCACCGAACCCCCGCCCGCGGCCGTGGCGCTGTCCGCGGAGATGGGCGCGGCGTGGACCGCGTTCGCGACGGACGGGAATCCCGGCTGGGCGCCGTTCACCGCCGCCGAGCGGGCGACCCGCGTCCTCGACTCCCCGTCGCGCACGGAGCCGTATCCGGAGGAGGCCTCCCGGCAGCTGTGGGAGGGCGTCGGCTTCGCGCCACTGGGCCTGGAGCGCGATCCGGCGTAGCGGCCCGTCAGGGGCACGCTCGCCCGACGCGCCGACGGCCAGGCGTTCGACGGCCGCCCCCGCGCCTACCGTCTCAGGCATGGAGACACGCCCACACATCTCGATCGTCCTGCTCGCCGCGGCCTCCGGGGCCGTGGACGCGCTCGCGTTCACGGCGCTCGGCCATGTCTTCGCGGGCGTGATGACCGGCAATCTGGTGCTGCTCGGCATCTCGGCGGGGCAGGGATCGGGGCACGAGGTGGCCGGTCCGCTGTACGCGCTCGCCGGGTACGCCGTGGGTGCCGCGGCAACCGCGCTCGTGTGCCGGGGCGTGCGCGCGGACCGCACCGAGCTGTGGCCGGGCCGCGTCGTCGCCTGCCTCGCCGCGCAGTGCGCGCTGCTCGGCTTCCTCGCCGTCGCGGGCGGGCTGCTCGACGGGGAGCCGGGCGGGGTGTGGCGGACCGTGCTGCTCGTCGTCGCCGCCGCGGCGATGGGCGCGCAGTCCGCGGCGATGGTGGCGGCGGGGGCCGGCGGCGCGCCCACCACCTATTTCACGGGGACGCTGACGACGCTCGTGACCGGGCTGGTGGACGGGTCGGGCCGGGGCCGGGTGCAACTGTGGGTAACCGGTCGGTTGTTGGGCGTGTTCGGCGGCGCGACCTGCGCCGTAGCGGTTCGGGAGGCTTTCGCTCCGTGGGGTTTCGCGCTACCGGTGGTCCTGGCCGCCGCGGCCGTCGCGTGCCAGAAACCTGCACACCGAATGCGCAGGGCGGTCACGGCCCTTCGCGGAAAACCATTGGCCGATACAGACACCGCGCGCCATTGATGGGCGAGTGTCCCCCTTTGCTGACACCGGACACAGCGCGTTCACATTCCACTCCGTGAAGAATGTGAAGGACATGCCAGCCGCCTGTGAACACCCCGGCACATGGCGGTAATTGACCTCGTGGATCCCCTATGAATGGACCCCGTCCGATTAGCTGTGCGGCGCGTCAACATGCTTTGATCCTCCGCATCGCATGACGGCCGCAGGGATTCGCAGCCACCGATTTCCAGCGCGCCCCGCGAATTTCGAAATACCCGGACATACCTAAGAAGGGCGGCTCATTATGAGCAAGCACATCGAGACCGTTGAGATCGCCGACGCCGACCTGGACAACGTCTCCGGCGGTCTCGTCGGTGGCCTCGTCGGCCAGGTCCAGGGCACCGTCGACGGCATCGCCCCGGTTTCGGGCACCGTCTCCTCCGTGACCAACACGGTCGAGGGCCTCACCGGCCTGAACACCGGCGCCGTGACCGGCCTCGTCGGCGGCGTGACGGCCGGCCTCTGAGTCGGATCCGATCCCTCGGGATCGCCGCGCCGCCTCCTGACGGGTGGCGCACCCCAAGCCTCGGGACCCCGTGTCCCGGGGCTTTCGGGGCGTCCGGGGTCCGGGGTTTTTCGGCCCGGCCCGGCATGGAAGCTACGTAAGGGAAAGACCCCGTGCAGTTCCGCCAACAGGCCCTGTCCAAACTGCAGTCGCCGGAGGAGCTCGATCTGCCGGTCCGTCTCGCGCGGCCGCAGGGACTGCTCGTACTCGCCGTCACCGTCGTCGTGATGGCCGCCGCCTGCGTCTGGGCCGTCACCGGTTCGGTGTCCTCGACGCTCAAGGCGGACGGCATCCTCACGTACGCGCAGGGCAGCTACGTCCTGCAGACCCCCGTCACCGGGCAGGTCACCGGCCTGTACGTGAAGGAGGGCCAGCGGGTGCGCGCGGGCGCGCCGGTCCTCAAGGTGCAGACCGCACAGGGCAACCGGGCCGTGCGGGCCATCGACGCGGGCCGGGTCACGGCGCTCGTCGCACGGATCGGCTCGGTCGTCACGACGGGCTCCGACGTGGCGACGGTGGAGAAGACCGGTTCGGCCCGTGATCCGCTGCTCGCGATGCTGTACGTGCCCGCGACCAGCTCGGGGAACGTGTCCGCGGGCTCCGACGTCGACCTGACCGTGCCGCAGGCGCAGCAGTACGGCGTGCTGCGCGGGACCGTCAAGGCGGTCGGGCGGGCCGCCGAGACGAAGCGGCAGGTCGCCGACTTCATCGGGGACGACTCGCTGGCGGGCCAGTTCACGAAGGGCGGGGCGCGGGTCCCGGTCCTGGTAAAGCTCACCAAGGCGTCGACGAAGTCCGGATACGCCTGGTCCACCGACGGCGGGCCGCCCTATCCGCTGGCCTCCATGACGCTCGCCTCCGGATCCGTGCACCTCGCCGATCAGCGCCCGATGGATTGGCTGAAGCCGTGACCCAGACCTCGCTGCCGCCCGCGGGCCACCGCCCCGACCGCCGCCGCGCACGGCCCGCTCCCCCGCCCGCCAAGCGCCGCCGCAAGGTGCGCACACCCACGGTGCTCCAGATGGAGGCCGTCGAGTGCGGCGCCGCCGCGCTCGCGATGATCCTCGCGCACCACGGCCGGCACATCCCGCTGGAGGAGCTGCGCATCGCGTGCGGCGTCTCGCGGGACGGCTCGCGCGCCTCGAACCTGCTGAAGGCGGCCCGCAGTTACGGCATGACCGCCAAGGGCATGCAGATGGAACCGGCGGCGCTCGCCGACGTGCAGGGCCCGGCGATCCTGTTCTGGGAGTTCAACCACTACGTCGTCTACGAGCGTCTGGGCCGCCGCTTCGGGCGGCGCGGCGTGCACATCAACGACCCCGACAAGGGCCGCCGTTTCGTGCCGATGGAGGACTTCGACACGAGCTTCACGGGTGTCGTCCTCGTCATGGAGCCGGGCGACGACTTCCGCACGGGCGGGCGCAAGCCGGGCGTCCTGAAGGCGATGCCCGCACGGCTTCGCGGCACCACGGGCACGATGCTCGTCGCGCTGCTCGCGAGCCTGCTGCTCGTCGGGGTGGGCGCGGCGGTGCCCGCGCTCAGCAAGACGTACATCGACCTGTTCCTCATCGGCGACCAGACCTCGCTGCTCGGCGCGCTGTTCGCGTCGATGGGCGCGATGGTGGCGCTGACCGCCGTCCTCACGTGGCTGCAGCAGGCGAACCTGCTGCGCGGGCGCATCATCTCGTCGACGCTGAGCAGCGCCCGCTTCTTCGGGCATCTGCTGCGCCTGCCCGTGACGTTCTTCGCGCAGCGCAGCCCGGCCGACCTGGTGCAGCGCCTCCAGTCGAACGACGCGGTCGCCGAGACCCTGGCCCGCGACCTGACGGCGGCAGGCGTCGACGGGGTCGTGGTGCTGCTGTACGCGGCGCTGCTCTACACGTACGACCCGCAGCTGACGGGGGTCGGCGTCGGCATCGCGCTGCTCAACGTCGTGGCGATGCGCGTCGTCGTGAAGCTGCGGGCGACGCGCACGCAGAAGCTGCGCGCGGACACGGCGCGGCTCACCAACACCTCGTACACCGGGCTCCAGCTCATCGAGACGATGAAGGCGACCGGCGGCGAGAACGGCTACTTCCGGCGGTGGGCGGGCCAGCACGCGACGACCCTGGAGGAGCAGCAGAAACTCGGGGTGCCGAGCGCGTGGCTCGGCATCGTCGCGCCCACCCTCGCGACGCTGAACAGCGCGCTGATCCTCTGGATCGGCGGCATGCGGGCCGTCGAGGGCCACCTGTCGGTGGGTCTCCTCGTCGCCTTCCAGGCACTGGTCACCCGGTTCACGGCGCCGCTGACCCGGCTGAACGGCGTCGCGGGCCGCATCCAGGACTTCGCCGCCGACGTGGCGCGTCTGAAGGACGTGGAGAACTTCCCCGTCGACCAGCTGTACGCGCGGCCCGAGCAGGTGCAGAGCACGCGCCGCCTGCGCGGTCACATCGAGCTGGACGACATCACGTTCGGCTACAGCCCGCTCGACAAGCCGCTCCTGTCCGGCTTCTCGCTGACGGTGGGCCCGGGCCAACAGGTCGCCCTCGTCGGCGGCTCCGGCAGCGGCAAGTCCACCGTCTCCCGCCTCATCTCCGGCCTGTACGCGCCGTGGGAGGGCGTCATCCGGATCGACGACCGGCGCCTCGACGACATCCCGCGCGGCGCGCTCGCGGCGTCCGTCTCCTTCGTCGACCAGGACGTGTTCCTCTTCGAGGGCACGGTCCGCGACAACGTCGCGCTGTGGGACCCGTCGATCACCGACGAGGCCGTCGAGGAGGCGCTGCGCGACGCGTGCCTGTACGACGTGGTGGCGCGGCGGCCCGGCGGCGTGCGCGGCCGGGTCGAGCAGGACGGCCGGAACTTCTCCGGCGGCCAGCGCCAGCGCCTGGAGATCGCGCGGGCCCTGGTGCGCCGACCCAGCATCCTCGTGCTCGACGAGGTGACCAGCGCGCTCGACGCGGAGACCGAGCAGACGGTCATGGACAACATCCGGCGGCGCGGCTGCGCCTGCGTCGTCATCGCGCACCGCCTCAGCACCGTGCGGGACAGCGACGAGATCGTGGTCCTCGACCACGGACAGGTCGTCGAGCGCGGCCGCCACGAGCATCTGGTGCGGGCCGGCGGGCCGTACGCAGAGCTGGTCAAGGAGCACTGACATGACCGACCTGCAAGCGGAGTTCACCTCCTCCGACCAAGTGGTGGCGGCCTTCGGCGGCCTCGGCGCCCCCGTCGACTGCACCGATCTGCGCAGCCTGCCCCTGGAGGGCCCGCACGTGCTGTGGCTCGTCGCGGGCGGCGCGCTCGACCTGTTCGCGGTCGACGTGCAGAGCCAGGGCCACTGGCACTTCCTGGGCCGCCTGGAGCCGGGCACGCTGCTGCTCGGCCCCGTCGAGGGCACCCAGCACACCCTCGTGGGACGGCCGCTCGGCGGCTGCCAGGTCCGCCGCATCCCGCTGCGCGAACTGCCGTACGCGCCGCCGACCACCTATGACGCAGACGGCTCGTACGGCTGGAGCCTGCTGGAGGAGGCCTTCGCGCTCGGTGTGGGCCGCGGGCAGCGGATCCTGTTCGAGGCGCCGCTCGACGGGCGGACCGTCGACGCGCAGGAGGACTCCCTCGTCGGCGACGACGACGTGCTGTGGCCGCAACTGGCGCCCGGAAGCGTGCAGTACGGCTCCGCCTACGCGGCGGACGCGGCGTCCGACCTGCTGGTCGACACCGGCCTGTGGCAGAGCATGGTCAACCAGCAGTGGCGGCTGCTCTCCACCCTGGACCGCTGGATCGAGCGACTGGAGAGCGCCCACGAGGACCGCGCCGCCGCCGGTATCCGCGCGGGCGAGGCCGTCCGCGAACAGGCCGACCGCACGCTGCTCGCGTCCATGGGCACCAAGCGCGGCCGGCAGCGCTCCGCCGAGGCGGGCGCCGACGCCACGTACGAGGCCTGCAAGGTGGTCGCCGACGCGGCGGGCATCCGGCTCGTCGACCCCGACCACGTCGGCGCGGTCAGCGACCGCCTCGACCCGGTGGAGCAGTTGGCGACGGCGTCCCGGCTGCGCACCCGTCCGGTGCGGCTCGCCGGCGACTGGTGGCGCCACGACGCGGGCCCGCTCGTCGGCTACCGGGCCGCGTCCGGGGCGCCGGTCGCGCTGCTGTGGCGGCGCGGGCGCTACGAGTCGGTGCACGCCGGCGGCGAGCGGCGCACGCGGATCGACGAGGACAACGCGGAGGACTTCGAGGAGCGCGCGGTCATGCTCTACCGCCCGCTCCCCGACGGCAGCCTGACCCCGCTGAAGCTGATGCGCTTCAGCCTCAAGGCGATGACCGGCGACGTGCGCAGGCTGCTCCTGGCGGGCCTGGTCACGGTGGGCCTCGGCGCCCTCGTGCCCATCGCGACGGGCCAGGTCCTCGGCACGTACGTGCCCAACGCGCAGACCAGCCTCATCGCGCAGGTCTCCCTCGCGGTGGTGGTCACCAGCGTGGTGTCGGCGGCGTTCATGCTGCTGCAGAACCTCACGGTGCTGCGCATCGAGGGCCGGGTGGAGAGCGTCCTGCAACCGGCCGTCTGGGACCGGCTGCTGCGGCTGCCGACGCGGTTCTTCGCGGCCCGCTCGACGGGCGAGCTGGCGAGCGCCGCGATGGGCATCAGCTCGATCAGACGGCTGCTGTCAGGCGTCGGACCGATCGTGGTCCAGTCGACGACGGTCGGCGCGATGAACCTGGTCATGCTCCTCCTCTACAGCGTCCCGCTGGCGATGGCGGCGCTCGGCATGCTGGCGCTCGTCGCGGGCATCTTCTTCACCCTCGGCCTCATGGAGCTGCGCTGGCAGCGCCGCCTGGTGAAGCTCGGCAACAAGCTCAACAACCAGGCTTTCCAGACGCTGCGTGGGCTGCCGAAGCTGCGGGTCGCGGGCGCGGAGAGCTTCGCGTACGCGGCGTGGGCGAAGGAGTTCGCGCGCACCCGCGAGCTGCAGCGCAGGGCGGGCCGGATCAAGAACGCGACGACGGTCCTCAACTCGGTCTATCTGCCGCTGTGCTCGCTCGTGATGTTCATGCTGCTCGCGGGCCCGGCGCGCGGCAGCATGTCGGCGGCGTCCTTCCTCACCTTCAACACGTCGGTGACGATGCTGCTCACGTCGGTGACGCAGCTGACCGGCGCGCTCATCTCTGCCGCCGCGGTGCTGCCCATGTTCGAGCAGATCAAGCCGGTGCTCGACGAGAAGCCGGAGGTCCGCGAGGCGGCGACGCAGCCCGGGGAGCTGACCGGCGCCCTGGAGGCGCGCGGCCTGTCCTTCCGGTACACGGACGACGGCCCGCTCGTCCTCGACGACGTCAACGTGTCCATCCGGCCGGGCGAGTTCGTGGCGGTGGTCGGCGAGAGCGGCTGCGGCAAGTCCACGCTGCTGCGCCTGCTGATCGGCTTCGACGCCCCGGCCTCCGGCAGCGTCCTGTACGACGGCCAGGACCTCGCGGCGCTCGACCAGGCGGCGGTGCGGCGCCAGTGCGGCGTCGTGCTGCAGAACGCGCAGCCGCTGAGCGGGTCGATCCTCGACTGCATCTGCGGCGCCGAGTCCTTCACGCAGGAGGAGGCGATGGCGGCGGCCGAGATGGCGGGCCTCGCCGAGGACATCAAGCGGATGCCGATGGGTCTGCACACGATGATCTCGGGCGGCGGCGCGGTCTCCGGCGGCCAGCGTCAGCGTCTGATGATCGCGCAGGCCCTGATCCGCCGCCCGCGCATCCTCTTCTTCGACGAGGCGACGAGCGCGCTGGACAACGAGACGCAAGCAATCGTCATCGACAGCACGAAGGCCCTGAAGGCGTCGCGGGTCGTGATCGCGCACCGTCTGTCGACGGTGATGGACGCGGACCGGGTGATCGTGATGTCGGCGGGGCGGGTCGTCCAGCAGGGATCGCCCGCCGAGTTGTTGGCGGACACCGGTGGGCGGTTGCACGAGTTGGTGCGGCGGCAGATGGCGTGACGTCTCGGGGCTCCGCCCCGGACCCCGCTGCTCAATCGCCGCAGGGGCTCTGTTTCCCCGCCCGCACCGACTCGGTGTCGTCCGTCCCGAACAGCACCCGCATCGCCACCTCGCGGTAGTGCCGTACGTGGTGCAGGGCCCGGTCGGCCGCGAGGTCCGCGTCGTGGGCCTCGATCGCCTCGTACAGGCCCCGGTGCTCCTCCCACACCGCGTGCGGGTCGTCGACCTGCTGGAACAGCCAGCGCATGCGGCCCTCCAGCGGCTGCAGGGTGCTGGCGAGGAGGGTGTTGCCCGCGATCTCCACGATGTGGTGGTGGAAGTCCGTGTTCGCGCGGGAGATACGGGCGGGGCGTCCGGTGCGGGTGGCGCGCTCGGCGCTCGTCAACAGGCGGGCCAGCGCGGCGATCTGCGGTTTCTGCGCCCGCTCGGTGGCGCGCCGCACGGCGAGCACCTCCAGCGCCTCGCGCAGGTCGAAGAGGTCGAGCACGTCCTGGAACGAGAGCTGCTTGACGACGATCTTGCGGGCGGACGCCGCCTCCAGGAAGCCCTCGCTGAGCAGCACCCGGATGGCCTCGCGGACCGGGATCCGGGACACCCCGAACTCCTCGGCGACCTCGCGCTCCAACAGCCGGTCGCCGGGCCGCAGTTGACCGGAGATGATCCGGTCCCTGATGCCCTCGCAGACCTGATCGCGCAGCCAGCCCGCCTCACCGGGTCCCGCCTGTGCCATGTTTCCTCCCCGTCAATTGATGCTCACGGTATACCAAAGCCTTGACGGGGCGCGCCCCCATCCGCATCCTTTGGTATGCCATAGCGGCGAACACACACGTCACAAGCTTCTCTCGTTGTCCGCAGGGCCGTCCCCCACGGCCCTGCGCAGCACGCCCTTTCGTAGCTCGTCCCCGGCTCAGCAAAGGGGTTGACATGTCGTCAGCCGATCTGACCCGCGCCACCGATGCGGCCCAGCCGCGCGGGAGAACCACCAAGTCCCCGCCCAGCCGCACGCGTTGGAAGGTGTTCCTGCTCCTCCTCGGCATCGTCACGCTCAACTACATCGACCGCGGCTCCGTGTCCGTGGCGCTGCCGCTCATCACCCACGACCTGCACCTGTCGAAGGAGGTCACCGGCTTCGTCCTCAGCGCGTTCTTCTGGACGTACGCGCTGATGCAGATCCCCGGCGGGTGGCTCATCGACCGGTTCGGGCCGCGCCGGATGGCGGGCGGCGCCTGCGTCGGCTGGGGTCTCGCGACCGGCGCCACCGCCGCGGCCACCGGCGTCGGCTCCCTGCTCGCGGCCCGGCTCGCGCTCGGCGCGGTCGAGGCCCCGGTGATGCCGGCCGGCGGCAAGCTCAACGCGCACTGGCTGCCCGCGAAGGAGCGCGGCCGAGGCGCCGTCCTCATGGACGGCGGAGCCCCGCTCGGCTCGGCGCTCGGCGGCATCGCCATCTCCGGGCTCATCGCCTGGACCGGCAGCTGGCGGATCAGCTTCGTCGTCGCCGGCGCGGTGACCGTGGCGGTCGGCTTCCTGGCCCTGCGCTACCTGCGCGACACCCCGCGCGAGCACAAGGGCGTGAACGAGGCCGAGGCCGCGTACATCGAGCGGGCGCACGCCGCCGAGGACGCCGCCACGCCCGGCGAGGACCGGCCCGCGAAGCTGCGCGACTACGTCAAGTACCGCTCCTTCTGGGGCATGTGCCTGGGCTGGATGGGCTTCAACGGCGTCTTCTACGGGCTGCTCACCTGGGGCCCGCTGTACCTGTCGGAGACCAAGGGCTTCGACATCAACTCCATCGGCTGGTCCACGCTCGTCATCTTCGGCGCCGGGTTCGTCGGCGAGCTGATCGGCGGCTGGCTCGCCGACCACTGGCGCTCGCGCGGCACCGCCGCCAACACCGTGCTGCGCACCCTGATGGGCATCGCGGGCGCCGCCGTGACCGCAGGACTGCTCGGCGTCGTCCTGGTGCCCGACGCCATGACGGCGGTCGCCCTGCTCTCCGTCGTGCTGTTCTTCCTGCGCTGGGCGGGCCTGTACTGGGCGCTGCCCTCGACGCTCGGCGGACGCGCCAACGCGGGCGTGGTCGGCGCCGCCATGAACCTGTCCGGCAACATCGCCGGGATCGTCACGCCCATCGCCGTCGGCTTCATCGTCGGCGGCACCGGCTCCTACACCTGGGCGCTGCTGTACTTCGTCGGCGCGGCGCTGCTGTTCACCGCCGCGTCCTTGGCCATCGACTACTCCAGGAGGCTCGTCGTCCGATGAATCATTCGTTGACCGAGAACCGTCCGCTGCGCGTCGGCATGCTCACCCCGTCCTCCAACACCTGCCTCGAACCAGTGACGTACGGGCTGCTCCAGGGCGCGCCGGGGCTCGCCACCGCGCACTTCGCGCGGGTGCCGGTCACCCGGATCGCCCTGGACACGGGCAGCGACGCCCAGTTCGCACCGGAGCCGATGCTCGCGGCGGCCCGGCAGCTGGCCGACGCCAAGGTCGACGTCCTGGTGTGGAACGGGACATCGGGCTCCTGGCTCGGCATCGAACGCGACCGGGCCCTGGCCGCCGCGCTCACCGCCGAGACCGGCATCCCGGCGACCACGTCGACGCTCGCCCTGCTCGACGCCTGCGCCGCCTACGGGGTGACCCGCCTCGGCCTCGCCCTGCCCTACACCCGCGACGTCGCCGACGCGATCGTGGCGACGTACGCGAAGGAGGGCCTTCAGTGCGTGCTCGCCGAGCCCTTCGGCGAGCACGACAACGAGGCCTTCGCCCGGATCCCGCCCGCCGACGTGGCCCGCCAGATCGAGGCGGCGGCCACCGACGGCGCACAGGCCGTCGCCGTCGTCTGCACGAACGTGTACGGCGCGTTCGAGGCCGAGCGCCTCGAACGGGCCCTGGACATACCGGTGTTCGACTCGGTGAGCGCCACGCTGTGGCGGGCCCTCGACCTCGCCGGGGCGCGCCCGACGTGGTCCGGGCACGGGCAGCTGCTGCGCGACGGCAGCCTGCGCGCCGACGTCCAGAGCACCCTGGAGCGGCTGCTGGTGGCGACCGGCGCCGACCGCACGACGTTCCGCGTCGACCTGCCGGAGCACGGGCTGCACGTCGACCTCACGGCGGGCGAGGCGCTCGGCCCCGGCGTCCGCTCCATCCGCCGGGACGCCGGACTCGACCAGCGCCAGCTGAACACGGTCGAGTGGCTGGAGGCCGAGCGCCGCCCGCTGGTGCAGCCGCATTTCCGTGAGGACCCGCAGCCGCCCGAGGCACTGAAGGACGTGTACGGCGTGCGCGCCCAGATGCTCTCCCCCGTCGAGACCGGCGGCGCGCTGACCGGCTGGATCTCGGTCCACAGCACGCGCGAGCGCGACTGGACGGACGCCGACCGGCAGGCCCTCGCGGCGGCCACCGCCGAACTCACCGCCCGCATCCCCCGCTAGCAAGGAGCAGTTCACCATGCCCAAGGACATCCGGATCGCCCTCGGTGTCGACGTCGACGCGGTCGCCGGCTGGCTCGGCTCCTACGGAGGCCAGGACTCCCCCAACGACATCCAGCGCGGCGTCTTCGCCGGCGAGATCGGCACCCCGCGCCTGCTCAAGCTCTTCGAGCGGTACTCCATCCGCACCTCGTGGTTCATCCCCGGCCACTCCATCGAGACGTTCCCCGAGCAGACCCGGATGGTCGTGGAGGCGGGCCACGAGATCGGCGCGCACGGCTACTCGCACGAGAACCCCATCGAGATGTCGCCGCAGCAGGAGGAGGACGTCCTCGCCAAGTCGGTCGAGCTGATCGAGGAGTTCACGGGCCGCGGCCCCAAGGGCTATGTCGCGCCCTGGTGGGAGATGTCGCAGTCGACGGCCGCGCTGCTCCACAAGTACGGCTTCTCCTACGACCATTCGCAGAACTACCGGGACTTCACGCCGTTCTACGCCCGCGTCGGCGACTCCTGGACGAAGATCGACTACACGGGCGCGGCCAAGGACTGGATGAAGCCGCTCGTGCACGGCCACGAGGTGGACCTCGTCGAGTTCTGCGGCAACTGGTACGTCGACGACCTGCCGCCCATGATGTTCAACAAGCACGCCCACAACAGCCACGGCTACGTCTCGCCGCGCGCCCTGGAACAGGACTGGCGCGACCAGTTCGACTGGGTGCACAGGGAGTTGGACTACGCGGTCCTGCCGATCACCCTCCACCCGGACGTCTCGGGCCGCCCCAACGTGCTGCTGATGCTGGAGCGCTTCATCGAGTACGTCTCAGGCCACGAGGGCGTGTCCTTCGTGACCCTGGAGGACGCGGCCGACGACTTCCGCCGCCGCTTCCCGTTCGAGGGCACCGAGCGCCCCGCCGACATGCGCTGATCCTTTACACGGCGGCAACCGGGGGCGCTCCAGGGGAAACGCGGAGCGCCCTCCCGCGTAACAAGCGGCTTCTACCTTCACTCGCGATTGCGGTATACCAACCGGTCCTCGGCACCCCTACGGAGGGGCACATGGCCAGTGCTGAAGAGTACGAACACGCACCAGTTCCGCCCACCGCCCGCAAGAGCCTCCCGTCGGTGGCCGCCGTGTGGTTCGGATTCCCGATGAACCTCGGCAACGCCGTCTTCGGCGGGGTGATCGTCTACAACCTCGGCCTCGTCGAAGGCCTGCTCGCGATCCTCATCGGCAACCTCGTCCTGTTCGGCTACGTCGGCGCCCTCAGCCACTGGGCGGGCCGCACCGGCGAGAACTTCGCGCTCCAGGCCGCCGGCACCTTCGGGCGCCGCGGCCGGGTCGCCGCCGCCGGTCTCCTCGCCACCGTCGTGATCGGCTGGTTCAGCTTCCAGATCGGCCTCACCGGCACGACCCTTCAGGACACCCTCGGCTGGACCCCGATGTGGGGCGCGCTGCTCGGCTGCGCGATCTACACGCTTCTCACCATCGCGGGGATCCGCGCCCTCGCTCTCGTCGGCGCCGTCGCGACGCCCCTGTTCGTCGTCCTCGCGGCGGTCGCCATCGGTTACGGCGCGGGCCACACCTCGGCCTCCGACGCCCTCACCTACCAGGGGGCCGGCAGCACCCTCGGATTCGGCGGGGCCGTCGCCATCGTCATCGCCGGGTTCGCCGACTCCGGCACCATGACGGCCGACTTCACCCGCTGGTCGAGGAGCGGGCGCAGCGCGGTCGCCGCCACGGCCTTCGCCTTCCCGTTCGCCAACTTCGTCGCCTACGCGCTCGGGGGCGTCGTCGTGGCGATCGGCGGGTCCGCCGATCCCGCGGCCGACGGGGGCGGCTTCCTGCCGCTGCTCACCGGGCACGGCCCGCTGCTCACGGCGCTCGCCGTGCTGTTCGTCTTCGTCAACCTCGGCTCCGTCGCCTCGCACTGTCTCTACAACGGCGCCGTCGGCTGGGCCGCGCTCACCCCCGCCAGGATGCGTCCGCTCGCGCTCGGGCTCGGCGTCCTCGGACTGCTCTTCGCGCTGAGCGGCGTGTGGGGCCACTTCGTGGACTGGCTGAACCTGCTGGGCGTGTTCGTGCCGCCGATCGGTGCCGTGCTCATCGCCGACCAGTACCTGCGCCGCAAGGGCCGGGCGCCCGTCGCGCGCGACTACCGGTGGGGCGCGCTCGGCGCGTGGGCGGCCGGGGCGCTGGTCGCGGGCCTCGCCCACCATCTCCTGCCCGGGTCCGTCGATCCGCTGTTCGGCATGGTCGTCGCGGCGGCCGTCCACCTGCTGGTCGAGCGCCGCACGGGCCCCGCGCCCACGGCCGGGCCCACCGCCGAAGCGCCTCGTGCCAGCACCGTCCCCACCGGAACAACGGAAAGGCCCTGACGTGAGCTCCACCGACACCGGCGAGATCTGCCGTCTGTCCGCGACCGAGACCGTCGCGCTGGTCCGCTCACGGGAGCTGTCCCCCGTCGAGATCACGGACGCGGTGCTCGACCGGATCGAGGCCGTGGACGGCGAGCTGGGAGCCTTCTGCACGCCCACGCCCGACCTCGCCAGGGCCGCCGCCCGGCGGCTCGCGGACGGCATCGCAGCGGGCCGCGACCCGGGGCCGCTGGCCGGTGTCCCCCTCGGCGTCAAGGACCTGATCTCCACCAAGGGCATCCGTACGACGTCGGGCTCGCACGCGTACGCGGACTTCGTGCCGGACGAGGACGACATCGTGGTGGAGCGGTCGGTGGCGGCGGGCGCCGTCGTCCTCGGCAAGACCAACGCCACCGAGTTCGGCTACAGCGCGACCGGGCACAACCCGCTGTTCCCGGTGACCCGCAACCCCTGGGACCCCGCCCGGACGCCGGGCGGCTCAAGTGCCGGTTCGGCGGCGGCCGTCGCGGCCGGGCTCGGTCCGGTGGCGCTCGGCAGCGACGGCGGCGGCTCGGTGCGCATACCGGCCTCGCTGTGCGGGATCTTCGGGTTCAAGGCGTCGATGGGGCGGGTCCCCGTGTATCCGGGGTGCCGCGACGAGCGCTGGCCGGGCGTCTCCGGCTGGGAGTCGATCGAGCACATCGGCCCGCTGACCCGCACCGTCGCCGACGCCGCCCTGATGCTCTCGGTGCTCACCGGGCCCGACCCGCGCGACCGGCACTCGATCCCGTGCGGGGACGTGGACTGGATGCGGCGCCGCCCGGTCGGACCACTGCGCGTCGCCTACAGCCAGGACCTGGGCCGGATCGCCGTCGACCCCGAGGTGCGCCGGGTGGCCGACGACGCGGCGCGGGTCCTCGAGAAGGACCTGGGCGCCGAGGTCGACCGGATCGACCTCGAACTCCCGGACTACAGCGAGGCGTTCGGTGCGATCGTCGCGGCGGAGACGGATCTGACGGGCATGCGGGCCATGGCCGACCGGCTCGGGCCCGCCATGTCCCCGCACCTGGCGGCGCTCGTACGCACCCCGTGGACGGCCGAGCAGTTCACCGACGCCAATCTGGTGCGCAAGGCGGTCGCGAACCGGGTCGCCCGGCTGATGGCGACGTACGACCTGATCCTCACCCCGACCACCTCCGTCGCGGCGTTCCCCGTCGGAGTGCAAGGCCCTGAGGTGATCGACGGCCGGATGGTGCCCACGGACCACTGGTCGTCGTTCACCCCGATCGCCAACCTCACGGGCCTGCCCGCCGCCTCGCTCCCCGCGGGCCGCACGCGCGAGGGGCTGCCGGTCGGCGTGCAGCTGATCGGCCGGCACCTCGCGGACGGCGCGCTCCTGGACGTGTGCGCCGCCTACGAGGAGGCCGCGCCGTGGCGGGACGCGTGGCCGGCGGCCGTGTGACCCCGGCGCCGCGGGCGCGTCAGCGGAGGTCTCCGAATTCGGTCAGCACTCCCGGTGGGGCGAGCGCGTTGACGTAGTGCGCCGGGCCGTGGTCGTCGAAGGAGTACTTGAAGGGGAGCGTTCGGGTCAGGGCCAGGCGGGCCGCGAAGAAGGCCAGGGGGGCCACCACCGCGAGGCCCGCGAGGCTGTCCATCTGGGGGTAGGGCAGGGCGGGCGCCACCCGCTCGACCCAGCCCTCCTCGCGGGCGCGGCCCGGGATCGTCGTCATGCGGCGCAGCCTGCGCAGCGGGTTGGCGCCGGTGAGGAGGTCGCCGGGGAGGGCCGCGGCCTCGGCCGCCGCGTCGGCCGCCGCGGTGAACATCTCGTCCACGGCCCGGCGCGGCCTGCGGAAGTGGAACTCGCGGCCGAACGCCGCGTAGGGGCCGACGGGGCGCGGCGGCAGCGCGGGCACCACATCGTGGTCGTAGATGTAGCGCAGGAACCGGTCGCGCAGGATGTGCGTGCCGTTGCTGTCGACCGTGTCCTCGCAGGCGCGGGCCAGGTCGGGCCCGCCGAGCATGGGCTGCCCGAACGTGTAGACGGCGCGCAGCCGGCGGGCGATGTGGGCGTAGCGGGGCTCGTGGACGAGGGTGACCGCCATCAGGGCCGCCATGGCGGCGCCGAGGCTGTGGCCCGTGATGTAGAGCGCTTCGAGTCCCGAGCCGCGGGTGCCCTTCTCGTCGGGGTCGACGGACTCGCCGCGTACGGCCCGCTCCAGTGCCTGGAGGATCAGGTAGCGGGTGGCGCGCATGTTGCGGTAGAAGCCCGCGTGCACCTGGTACGTGGTGCCGTCGAGGTCGACGGCGAGGGTCTCGGGGCGGACGTCGGCGTCGGTGAGGATGCTGATGATGTCCTCGGGCTGCGTGCCCCGGTAGCAGAGGATCGCGACCCTGCGGTCCTCGTCCTGGATCAGGTACGCGGCGGAGGCGATGTAGAGCGCGTCGACGCGCTGGTCGAAGACCTGGCACCGGTTGCGCTCCAGGCCGAGCCGGGTCGCCATCGTCGCGACGGTGCGCGGGTCGCCGCCCTGGTCGTATCCGGCGTACGCGTACGCGGACAGGGTCGCCATGGTGTGCGGGAGCACACCGTCCGGATCGGGGTGTTCCTTGTCCTCGCGCAGCAGGCCCGGCAGTTCGGGGTGGACGGGGAAGGTGGCCCTGCCCGGCTCGACGAAGGTGGCCTCCTTGAGGGGCCGCAGGTCGGCGAAGGACGGTCCGTGCACGGTCGCGTGTCGCATGACACCTCCCGGAGCGGGGGCTGTGCAGCACACCATCCCCGCCCGGCGGCGTCAAGGCGTCGTCGATCGGCCACCCGCGGGTTCGGCGGGTGGGGCCGGTGTGGGGTGGGCGGCGCGGGGTGCGCGACCGCCCCCGCACCCTGCGCGCTGACAGGCGCAAATCCCCCTGTCCGCACGGGAGTTCGCGTGTCCGTACATGGCGGGATCGGTCGCTGCGGCGGGTCCGAGCGCGCCGATAGCGTCGCTGCCTCTCCCCCTGAACGGACCTTCCCCACGTACCTTCGACAGGGACGGCAATGATGGCCGAGAACGCACGTCAGCCACAGTACGAGCGGTACGAGGGCGGCAGTCCCGAGGCCGAGCGCCTCGTGTTCGAACGACTCGCCCGCGAGATCATGCAGGTTCAGGTCGCGAACCGGCGGGCCAGTGGCGCCCCGGGCTTCGAGCGCGCCTTCCACGCGAAGGCCGCGCTCGGCGTGGAGAACGCCCGTCTGCGGTTCAACGACGACCTTCCGGCCGCGCTGCGCGCCGGTTTCGCACAGCCGGGCGCCGAGTATCAGGCGACGGTGCGGCTGTCCAACGCGAGCGGGATTCCCGGCCCCGACGGGGCGCCGGACCTGCACGGGATCGCGGTACGGGTACGGACCACGTCCGGGCAGAGCCACGATCTGCTGGCGACCGGTTTCCCCGTGTCGCACGCCCGTGACGCCCGCGAGTTCGTGGCGTTCGCCAAGGCGATGGCCGGGGCCCGCAATCCCTTGCAGAAGGCGTTCGGCCTGTTCGTGAAGTTGCCGCTGGCCGTGGGGCTCGGCACCGCGAACCGGATGCGCCGCAACGTCCAGGCGGCGACCCGGCACACCGTCAACAGCCTGGCCAGGGAGACGTACTGGAGCCGCGGCGCGATGCTGTGGGGCGAGGCGGGTCCGGTCCGGTTCCTGCTGCGGCCCGCCGTGGGCGGCGGCCCCGAGCCGCGCCCCGACCGCCGTGACCCGAACTTCCTGCACCGGGAGCTGGCCCGCCGGCTCGGCCGCGGCGACGTCGCCTTCGACCTGTGCGTGCAGCGCTACGTCGACGAGCGCCGCACGCCCGTCGAGAACGGCGCCGTGGAGTGGAAGGAGGCGATCACGCCGCCGATCCCCGTGGCCCGCCTCACCGTGCCGAGCCAGGACATCACGACGGCCGAGGCCCGCTCGGCGGCCCGGCGGATCGAGGACCTGTCCTTCAACCCCTGGTACACGACCGATGAGTTCCGCCCGCTGGGCAATCTCAACCGGGCCCGCAAGGCCGCCTACCAGGCAAGCAGCGCGCAGCGGCACGGCACCCGCTTCACCCCGCACGAACCGCTCAGGAACCGGATCCTCGGCGTGCCCGTCGGCCTCGCCTTCCGGATCCTGAACCGGTATGTGCCTTGGCACCGGCTGCCGTTGGACCTGAGCCTGCTCAACCTGGTGTTCCTGCGGAAGGTGCTGCGCCGCCTGAACCTGATCGACACCGATGTGCAGGAGGCCCCGCCGACGGCCGAGCCGGTGCCGGTCCCGATCGACGAGCGGCTGCGCACCGAGCGCTCGTACGACGGCACGTACAACGATCTGTCGGCGCCGAAGATGGGCGCGGTGGGCGCGGCGTTCGGCCGCAACCTCAAGCCCGTGTACCGGCCCGACCTCTTCGACACCCCGAACCCGGTGACGGTCAGCCGCAGCCTGCTGGCCCGCGAGAGCTTCGTGCCCGCGACGTCGCTGAACATCCTGGCGGCGGCCTGGATCCAGTTCCAGGTGCACGACTGGGTCAACCACCGCCGCTACAAGCCGGGTGACCGGGCGGTCGAGGTGGAGCTGCCGCCGGGCGGCGGGACCTGGATGAACACGCCGGGCGGGCCCCGGGAGAACGTGATGCGGTTCGCCGACAACGAGGGCATCGAGCTGCCCGGCGACAAACCGCCGATCCTGTTCGGGAACACCGCCTCGCACTGGTGGGACGGCTCCGAGGTGTACGGCGGCGACGAGCAGACGGCGAAGCAGCTGCGCGAACCCGAGGGCGGGGCGCGTCTGTTGCTGGACGGCGGGCACATCCCCATCGACCGGACCGGCATCCCGATCACCGGATTCAAGGACAACTGGTGGATGGGGCTCAGCTCGATGCACACCCTGTTCGCCCGCGAGCACAACGCGGTGTGCGACGCGCTGCGCGCCGAGTACCCCTCGATGAACGAGGAGCGGATCTACCACACGGCGCGGCTCGTGGTCTCCGCGCTGATCGCGAAGATCCACACGGTGGAGTGGACGCCGGCGATCCTCGCGACGAAGACCATCGACATCGGCCTGCACACGAACTGGTCCGGCCCGCCCAAGAACTGGCTGAACCAGCTGGGCCTGTGGCTGCTGGAGGCGCACGCCCTGACCGGCATCCCGAAGACGATGCCGGACCACCACGGCGTCCCGTACTCGCTGACCGAGGACTTCGTCACGGTCTACCGGATGCATCCGCTGATCCCCGACGACTACGACCTGCGCGAGCACCGCTTCGGGCAGCGCCTCGAAACCATCGGCTTCAACGACATCCAGGGCGCGGCCGCCGAGAGCCAGATCCGCAAGACGGGGCTTGCGGACACCCTGTACTCGTTCGGCATCGCGCACCCGGGTGCGATCACGCTGCACAACTACCCGAAGTCGCTGACCCACTTCCAGCGCGAGGGCGAGATCATCGACCTGTCGGTGGTCGATCTGGTGCGCACCCGCAGGCGCGGCGTGCCCCGCTACAACGACTTCCGCGCGGGTCTGCACAAGGAGCGCATCCGCCGCTTCGAGGACCTCACGCAGGAGCCGGAGACGCTGGCCCGCCTCAAGGAGGTGTACCGGGACGTCGACGAGATCGACACGGTCGTCGGTCTGTTCGCGGAGAACCCGCCGACCGGCTTCGGCTTCTCCGACACCGCGTTCCGGATCTTCATCCTGATGGCGACGCGGCGGCTGCAGAGCGACCGCTTCCTCACGGTCGACTACCGGCCGGAGATCTACACGCCGCTCGGCATGGACTGGGTGGAGCAGGGCGGCATGAAGTCCGTGATCCTGCGGCACTGCCCGGACCTCGCGAGCCTGCTGCCGCGCGACGCGAGCGCGTTCGCGCCCTGGCGTCCGGTGGAGCCGGCCGAGAACGGTGGCGAGCATGGCTGACGGCACCTCCGGTCACCAGGGTCTCGACGACCTGCTCGTGCGCCCGCTGCTGAAGACGGTCTGGCACCGCCGCACCCACCGCGTCTCGCGCGGCGCGTCGGTGCCGGCCGGGTCGATGAGCTACCGCTCGAAGCACGAGCCGCGGCCGCTGAGCGAGTTGGAGGAGGCGCTGCTGATCGCCGTCACCGGCTCGACGGGCCTGACGATGCCGGACCGCCCCTTCGAGGACCCGCGCGACGGCAAGCCGATCATGTCCAAGCCGAACCTGACGATGACGGGCCGCACGGCCGGCAGCCCCGACAACGCGCAGGGCACGTACTTCTTCCTGATCAACGACAGCGGTACGTACTTCCTGCGCAGGCTGCCGCCGGCGCCGCACGAGCCGTTCACCGCGGCGGCCCTGGTGGAGCGGGCGCGGCAGGCGAAGGTGAAGGTCCTCGACCACCGTCTGGACGTCGCCGAGGGGCTGCGCGACTTCCCGGCGTACCTGGACTCGAACCGCTTTCTGTCGAATCTGCCGGGGACGACCGTCCTGTTCCCGGTCGTGGACCTGTCGCACCAGTACATCAACGCCCTGATGTATCTGCTCACGCAGCCGGACGGGGCGCGCCCGACGCTCGTCGACGACCGCAATCTGTACCGCCCCGCGGGTGTGAAGAAGTGGCTCGCCAACGGGTTCCTCAACAAGGACCTGAAGCTGCCGCTGGGCGCGCTCGGCCCGATGCGCACCCAGATCGAGGCGGATCTGCTGCTGCAGACGGTGATGCTGACGGCGGAGGCGATGGGGCTCGGCGCCTGGATCCATGCGTCGATCAACCCGTCGATCGCCCTGGGCGACCCGAAGTTCTCCAAGAAGTACGGGCGGATGCTCGGTTTCACGTTCGTCACGCCGCGCTGGCGGCTCGCCGACCTGTGGCGCTGGCACGTCCCGCTGCCGAAGTACGCGAACCTGCGCTCGCACCCGGTGGGTCTGGCCGACCCGGCGACGGGCGAGCCGCTGATCGCCGCGGCCTGCCCGCCCGCGCACGCCTCGATGTCGGACGCGGTCGACGGAGTCGTCGACGCGAAGTTCGGCACCGGCGGCACCTACAGCGACAAGGACGTCTTCGCCCGGATCTACAAGGAGGACTACGGCCAGCGCTATCTCGCCGAGGCCAGCGAGTACGACGAGCGCGTCATCGACTGCGCCCGTGACATCTGCACGTACGTCCTGGCGACGCACCGCCGTTTCCCCGCGCACACGGACGCCATCCATGTGCCGGGGGTCTGGTTGCAGGCGCACCATGTGGAGGGTGCGTACTACGAGCGCTTCTTCAACGGCGGCCTGACCGACGTACACCGCGCGCACGACACGCTCTGGGACGGGGAGCCGATGAGTTGAGCCGGTCCGGGCGGTCTTCCTCTGTACGCTCACGCGGACGACGGCACCGCACCCGTACGCATTGGAGGATCGCCCGATGACCGAGAGCACCGGCCTGACCGAGGTCCTGACCCCGCACGTGTCGAAGGGCCCCGTTCCGGGAGCCGTGGGGCTCGTGGCCCGCGGCGACCGGGTCGAGGTGGCGGTGGTCGGCCACGCCGACGCCGAGGGCACGGCGCCGCTGGACCGCGACTCGATCTTCCGGATCGCGTCCATCAGCAAACCGATCGTGGCGGCGGCCCTGATGACGCTCGTCGAGGAGCGCCGCATCGCACTGGACTCGCCGATCTCGCACTGGCTGCCCGAGCTCGCCGCGCCGAACGTGGTGCGCGATCCGGCGGGTCCGCTCGAGGACGTGATCCCGGCGGCCCGGCCGATCACCGTGGAGGACCTGCTGACGTTCCGGGCGGGCTGGGGCTTCCCCTCGGACTTCTCGCTGCCCGCCGTGCAGCCGGTGCTCGCGCTGACGGATCCGCACCACCCGCAGCGGGTGCCCGAGCCGGACACCTGGCTGGCCTCGCTCGCCGGGGTGCCGCTGCTGCACCAGCCCGGCGACGTGTGGCTCTACAACACGTGCTCGGACATCCAGGGCGTGCTGATCTCCCGGATGACCGGGACGGCGCTGCCGGACGTCCTGGCGGAGCGGATCTTCGAGCCGCTCGGCATGGCGGACACCGGCTTCGAGGTCCCCGCCGCCAAGCGCGACCGCTTCACGAGCCTGTACGCGCCGACGGCCGAGGGCGGCGCCGAGCTCGTCGACGTCCCGGACGGCGACTGGAGTTCCCTGCCCCCGTTCCCCTCCGGCGCGGGCGGGCTCGTCTCCACGGCGGACGACTGGGCCGCGTTCGCCCGCATGCTGCTGGCGGACGGCGGGTCCGTCCTGTCGGCCGACTCGGTGCGGCTGATGACGACGGACCATCTGACGGCGGAGCAGCGCGCGGCGAGCGGCCTGTTCACGGAGGGCGAGGGCTGGGGCTTCGGCGGTTCCGTCGACGTCACGCGCACCCACCCGTACAACGTGCCGGGACGCTACGGCTGGGTGGGCGGCTTCGGCACGGCCGCGCACCTCACGCCGGCGACCGGGACGGTGTCGGTGCTCATGACCCAGTTCGGGATGAGCGGGCCGACACCGCCGCAGATCATGCGGGACTTCTGGACGTACGCGGCGTCCTGAGCGGCCGGGCCCGCGCCCGCTACTTCTCCCCGGACAGGATCGGCAGCAGCAGCGAAGCCGACCAGCTGAAGTTCGGCGAGTTGAGCGGGGCGCCGGTCAGCGGGTCGTAGTTCTCCTGGATCGGGCGGTCGCCGGTGAGTCCCTTGGCGCCCGCGAGGAGCTTGCCGGTGAGCTCGTCGGCGTCCTTGGTGTACCCGTAGCGGCGCAGCCCGCTCAGCGCGACGTAGGCGTGGTCGAACCAGACGGGGCCGCGCCAGTAGGCCGTCGAGTCGAAGTACGGGGACGCCTTCGACACGGTCGGGAACGGCACGCGGGTGGCGAACTCGCCCGGATCGACGAGCCGCCCGCGCACCCGCGCGGCCTGCTCCTTGGTCGCGGCGCCGGTCCACAGCGGGACGGCGCCCTCGATGCCGCGACCCCGGTCGGTGAGCGGGGCGCCGTCCTTCAGGGCGATGTCGTGGAACCAGCCGTCGGCCGGGTCGTAGAACTTCGCGCGCACGGCGTCGTTCGTGGCCTCGGACTTCTTCTTCCACTCGGCGGCCTCGCCGGGGCGGCCGAGCGCGTCGGCGATGCGCGCCAAGTAGGCCTGGTCCTGCGCGAGATACGCGTTGAGGTCGACGGACTCCTGGTCGAGGGAGTAGCCGAGCAGGGTGCCGTCGGCGGCGCGGTTGGCGACGACGGAGGTGCCGAGCTTGGCGTCGAAGCGCGGCGCGTTGTCGAGGCCGCTCTCCCAGGCGGCGGCGAGGCGGCGCTGTTCGGTCGAGTCGTTGGCGGGGTCGACGGTGGCGCCGTACTCGGCGAGGCCGTCGTGGTCGTGGTCCCGGTTGCGGTACCACCAGGCCTGGTAGGCGGCGAGCTTCGGGTACAGCTCGCGCAGGAACGAGCGGTCACCGTTCCTCTGGTACACCTCCCACACGGCCCAAGCGGCCATCGGGGGCTTGGAGTTGCGCTCGTTCCAGTTCTCGCCGCCCTGTGCGGGGTCGTTGTAGAAGACGGCGTCGGGGACCATCCCGGCGTCCTGCGGGCGGGTCCTGGAGTCGGCGGTGATCTGCCAGTCGAACATGGACCGGATCTGCGACTCGGCGAGCTCCGCGTCGAAGCGGGCGGTGCCCACGGCCTGCTTCCAGCTGTCCCAGGCCCACAGCCCGCCGGTGAACCACTTGTACGAGAGGGAGGGCGTCACTCCGTCGTGCTTGATCCGCCCGGCCGCCGAGCGCCAGTTGGTGACGAGGGTCTCCAGGGACTTCACGGCGGTGCGGCGCCGCTCGGCGGGCACCCCGCGCGTGACCCCGGCGACGTAGCCGCGCCAGCGGGCGTCGCCCGCGGTGGCGTACGCCTGCGGGGCGGCGAGCACCGCGCGCGCCCGCCGGGCCTCGCGGGTGCGCTCGGCGGCGGTGAACGTGTAGGACTCGGTCCAGTCGAAGTGGTGCGCGGCGCCGGGTGCGAGCCGCACCGGGGCGGTGGTCTCGGTGCGGTAGGAGTCGCCGTCGACCTTGGTGCGCACCGGGTCCTTGTGGGTGACCTCGAAGCGTTCGGTGCCGTCGGTGAGGTAGTCCGACGCCTCGCGCACCTTGGCGAAGTCGACGCCGACGCCGTGCCCGGTGGACTTCAGGGAGGGCGCGTCGCGCATGGGTGCCTTCTCGGGCCGCAGCAGGCTGCCGGTCCAGTCGGCGCCGAGCGTACGGGCGCCGGATCCGGTGTTGCGGACCTCGGCGCGCACCAGGGCCGTGCGGTTGGTGGCGAACCGCAGCTCAAGGGTGAGAGTGAGGCCGCGCCCGAGGTCGTAGGACTGGAGCAGGCGGCCCGGCTGCGAGGTGAAGCGGGGCGTGCCGCCTGCGGCGAGGTCGAGGGTGCGGCCGCCCTCGGTGAGCCGGATCCGGCTGAAGCTCTTGCTCAGCCACCACGGGTACTCCTGCGCGATGTAGAGCGGCCCGCTGAACCCGCCGTACGCGGCGCGGTCCCCCGCCTTCGGCAGGGCGTAGGCGTGCCAGGCGCCGCGGTCCGCGAAGGTGCTGATGGGGTTGTTGTCCTCGGCGTCGCCGGGCAGCGCGGTCTTCGGGGTGCCGTGCAGGTCGAGGACGTCGGCGTAGTCGGGCGCGGGGCGCGGGGCGGCCGTGGCGGGCGGCGCGGCGAGGCCCGCGGCGCCGACGAGCAACAGGGCGGCGAGGACGGCGCGGGTGGGGCGGTGTGCGGGCTGCTGGGCGGTCACGGGCGGCGTCTCCTGTTGACATGAACCTGTGCGAGCGGGATCTTCAACCCTGAACTCTCTGCGCAATTCTGCACGCGCGCAAGGAGTTTCACGCACAACTAAACAACAGTCGGTCGTTCTGAGCGGAGATGCACCTCATGCGAAGACTGCACCAAAGGCAAGCCCGTCGAGGGGTTCAGCGAAGAGCCCGCGCCCTGGCCGCATGGACCACCGCGGCCCTCGCTGCGGCGCTCCTGGCCGCCCCCGCGCACCAGGCGGGCGCGGCCACTCCGGGCAGCGGCGTGCTCGACGCCGAGCACAAGAGCGTCACCTGGCAGAGCCCGACCTACCCGGCCGGCACGGTCGACGACCCGAAGAAGTGCCCGCCGGCCGCCGACGATCCGGACGGCAGGACCTGCGACCGCTTCGACCTGAAGGTGTCGGTGCCCGACGGATACTGGAGCGACAATCCCGAGGGCGGCGTCCCGGTCTCCATCGAGTGGGCGAAACAGCCCAAGGACGACTTCGACATGTACGTCTACGACGACGCGGGCAAGCAGGTGGCGTCGAGCGCGGGCGCCGCCGACCCCGAGGCGACCGTCATCCCGAAGGCCGACGGCACGTACCACGTGGTGGTCGTCCCGTACGACGTGCACGACAACTCCTTCGTCGGCAAGGCCTATCTGCCGGAGACGACGGACGCCGGGAACCTCACCTCCTTCAAGGGTGACGACGGCGGCTACGCGATCGCCGCGGGGGACCTGAAGGCCCGGGCCGACTTCCTGAAGGGCGGCGGGCTCCGCCTCCAGGCCGACCCGTCCGGCGAGTTCAGCGACCCGGCGGCCGGGCAGATCGTGCGCAAGCAGCCCGCCGTCGACCCGCACACGACATCGTTCGACGCCGGCTCCTACTACGGCATCCGGTCCGCAGACGCCGTCCTGCGCGTCTACAAGAAGCCCCTGCGCTTCGGCCTCTACAAGCCGGACGACAGGACGCGGATCTGGCAGGAGGACAAGCCGCTGCGCTGGTCCACCGGCGGGATGCGGCAGAGCCTGGAGCGCGGAACCGACGAGCAGTTCTTCGGCGGCGGCGAACAGAACGGCAGCTTCTCCCACCGCGACAGGACGGTCCACGTCGCCAACAACACGAACTGGGACGAGGGCGGCTACCCCAACTCGCAGCCCTTCTACCTGTCCTCGGCCGGCTACGGCGTCTACCGGAACACCTTCGCGCCCGGCGTCTACGACTTCGGCCCCTCGGTCCACACGGGCCAGCAGGAACGCCGCCTGGACGCGTACTACTTCCTCGGCGACGCCAAGCAGGTCATCGGCGAGTACACCGCGCTGGTCGGCAAGCCGTTCATGCCGCCGGTCTACGGCCTCGAACCCGGCGACGCCGACTGTTACCTGCACAACGCCAACCAGGGCGAGCGCCACACCCTCGACTCGCTGAAGGTCGCCGACAAGTACGTCGAGAACCAGATGCCGCTCGGCTGGATGCTCGTCAACGACGGCTACGGCTGCGGCTACGAGAACCTCGCCGAGACCGCCAAGGGCCTCCAGGACCACAACGCCCAGCTGGGCCTGTGGACGCAGGACGGCATCGACAAGCTCGCCGACCAGGTGAAGGCGGGCCAGCGCGTCGCCAAGCTGGACGTCGCCTGGGTCGGCAACGGCTACGGCATGGCCCTCGACGCCTGCGACAAGGCCAAGGCCGGCATCGAGGACAACAGCGACGCCCGCGGCTTCGTCTGGATGCCGGTGTCCTGGGCGGGCGCCCAGCGCTGCGCGGTGCTCTGGTCGGGCGACCAGAAGCTGTCCTGGGACTTCATCCGCTGGCAGATCCCGACGTACGCGGGCGCGACGATGTCCGGCATCGCCTACAACACCGGTGACATCGGCTCGATCTACTCGCACGACGCGAAGATGTACGCGCGCGATCTGCAGGCCAAGACGTTCCTGCCGGCCGTCATGACGATGGACGGCTGGGCCCGCGACCTCACCACCGGCGAGAAGATCAACCAGCAGCCGTGGGTGGACGGCGAGCCGTACACCTCCATCAACCGGAAGTATCTGCAGCTGCGCGAGCGCCTGATGCCGTACCTCTACACGCTGGCCAAGCAGGCATCGGACACCGGCGTCGGCGGCGTGCGGCCGCTGTGGCTCGAGTACCCGAAGGACGCCAGGACGCTGGGCGCGGAGGCCAAGTACGAGTACCTGGCGGGTGACGACTTCCTCGTCGCGCCGGTCTACAAGGACTCGGACACCCGCGACGGCATCTACCTGCCCAAGGGCACGTGGACGGACTACTGGACGGGCAAGCAGTACAAGGGCCCGACCACGATCGACGGCTACCACGCCCCGATCGACACGCTCCCGCTCTTCGTGAAGTCCGGGGCGATCGTGCCGATGTGGCCCAAGGGCACCACGTCCTGGAAGAGCCGCGACAAGGACCGACTGGGGTACGACGTCTACGCGTCGGAGCCCGGCCACAGCACGTACACCCTGTACGAGGACGACGGCGTGACCCGCAAGTTCACGGACGGCGCGGCGGCGACGCAGCGCGTGGGCGTCGACACCGGCAAGCACGGTTCGGTCATCGACGTCGGCGCCAGCAGGGGCAGTTACGCGGGCAAGCCCGGCGCGCGGGCGTACACCTTCACGGTGCACGGCGACGGCCCGCCGGACCGTGTGTCCGTGAACGGCCGTCCGCTGCCCGGCAGTTCCTGGTCGTACGACGACAAGACGCACGTGACGACGGTGCGCACGGCGAAGCTGCCGACGGACGAGGCGTTCACGGTGCGGCTGCACGGCTGACGGATGCGGGGCCGGCTCCCATGGGCGCCGGCCCCGCGTTCAGTCCACCCGCTCCGACTCGTGCCAGCCCGAGTGCAGCGCCCGGTACTCCTCGGGCGTCGCCTTCGGCACGTACGTGCCGGGGCCGAACATCGCCTTGGCGAGGCGGGCCCGCATCCGCTGCCGGACGGTGAACTTCCGCTCCACCCCGTTCTCGTCGAAGCGCGGCCCCAACTCGTACGCCGCGGGCTGCTCGTGGGCGTTCAGGGTGTACAGCTCGGCGCGCGTCAGCGGCTCGTGGACCTCGATGAACTCGCCGTGCGGGAGCCGCTTGATCTGCCCGGACTCGCGCCCGTGCAGCGCCTTCTCGCGGTCGCGGCGCTGCAGTCCGTTGCAGATCCGCTTGGTGACGACGAACGCGAGGACGGGCATCAGGAAGAAGCTGATGCGCACGAACCACGTGATGGCGTTGATCGACAGGTGCAGCTTCGTCGCGACGATGTCGTTGCCGCCGCCGATCAGCAGCACCGCGTACAGGGACAGCCAGGCCACGCCGACGCCGGTCCTGACCGGCTTGTTGCGCGGGCGGTCGGCCGTGTGGTGCTCCCGCTTGCCCCCCGTGATCCAGGCCTCCAGGAACGGGTACACCGCCATGAAGGACAGGATGAGCGGGAACAGCGTGAACGGGATGAAGACGCCCAACTCCAGTGTGTGGCCCCAGGCGTTGATCTCCCACGCGGGCATCACGCGGATCAGCCCCTCGGAGAAGCCGAGGTACCAGTCGGGCTGCGCGCCCGTCGTGACGAGGTCGGGACGGTAGGGCCCGAAGGCCCACACCGGGTTGATGGTGGCCACCGCCCCCATCATCGCGAGCACCCCGAAGACGAGGAAGAAGAAGCCGCCCGCCTTCGCCACGTAGTTGGGCAGGAGGGGCGCTCCCACCACGTTCTTCTCGGTGCGTCCCGGCCCGGCGAACTGGGTGTGCTTGTGGTAGAAGACCAGGATCAGATGGAGCGCCACCAGGCCCAGCATGATGCCCGGCAGCAGCAGGATGTGGATCGGATAGAGCCGTGCGATGAAGTCGTCGCCCGGGAACTGCCCGCCGAACAGGAACATCGCCAGGTACGTGCCCACGATCGGCACCGAAAGGACGGCGCCCTGCGCGAACTTGAGGCCCGTGCCGGACAGCAGGTCGTCGGGGAGCGAGTAGCCGGTCAGGCCCGTGATGATGCCGAGGAACAGCAGCGTCCAGCCGAAGACCCAGTTCAGCTCGCGCGGCTTGCGGAACGCGCCCGTGAAGAAGACGCGCATCATGTGGACGGTCATCCCGGCGACGAACACCAGCGCCGCCCAGTGGTGGATCTGCCGGATCAGCAGCCCGCCGCGCACCTCGAAGCTGATGTCGAGCGTCGACCGGTACGCCTCGGTCATCTGGATGCCCTTGAGGGGCACGTACGAGCCGTTGTAGACGACTTCCTGGGTGCTCGGGTTGAAGAAGAAGGTCAGATAGACGCCGGTGAGGATGAGGATGATGAAGCTGTAGAGACAGACCTCACCGAGCATGAAGGACCAGTGGTCGGGAAAGACCTTGCGCATCTGGGACTTGGCGAGTCCGTAGAGCCCGAGCCGGCCGTCCGCCCAGTCCGCGAGGCGTTCACCGGAACCCGGGGGATCGGGGCGACCTCCGTCGCCTCGCGTGTGCCCGTTGTCATCGCTCATGCGACTCCCCCTCAAGGCCGTTGAGGCTGAAGTCAGCGTAGAGCGCGCGAGGGTGACACCGACAGGGGGCGAAGGGCGGTCAATGAGCCGTCATTCGTCGTCCGGCATCCGCGCCATCGCCGCTTCCACGGTCTCCGTGTGCGCGCGGGCCGCCCTGGTCGCCGCCTCCGGGTCGCGGCGCGCGATGGCGTCGGCCAGGTCGTCGTGGGAACTCGCGCCGAGCGGCTCCGGCGTCCAGCTCGGGAGCAGCGAGGCGACACTGTCGCGGACCGATTCGACGATGCTCTCGTACAGCTCCGTCATCAGCGGATTCCCGCTCGCCGCGACGACGGCCCGGTGGAACTCCACGTCCTTCTCGACGTACGCGGCCGGGTCCCCGCTCTCCTCCGCGCGGCGCCGGGCCAGCAGGGCGGACAGGATGCGGGCGAGGTCGCCCTCGCCGCGGTGGGTCGCGGCGGCGGTCGCCGCCTCCCGCTCGATGGCCAGGCGGACCTGGAGGACGTGCTTCAGCTCGGCCCGGCGCAGACGGCGTTGGAGCGCCGCGTTGAGGTCGCTCGCGGCGCGCACGTACGTGCCGTCGCCGCGCCGCGCCTCCAGCAGTCCGGTGTGCGACAGGGCGCGGACGGCCTCACGCACCGTGTTCCGCCCCACGCCCAGCTCCTCCACGAGGCGGCCCTCCGGCGGGATCCGGTCGCCGACGGCCCACCGGCCGCTCTCGATGGCCCGCTCGATCCGCCCGATGGTCCGCTGGACCAGGGTGGCACCGGACTGCACTGCTTCGGGCACGGGGACGACCTCTCTCGCCGCGGGGGCTTCATTGGCTGCGCGGCCAAAAATATCCCATGTATGCGACGGCATGCCAGCCCGGTTCATGCCGTATCACACCGAAATCGTCACACTTCTCGCGCTCTCCGGGGCAAAACATGGGATGTTACGTTGGCTCGCATGCCGCATACCGCCCCCACATCCACCTCCGCCGCCTCCTCCACCACCCCCACCGCCTCCGACGCGACCCGTCCGGCCGCGGTCGCCCCCGCCGCCGGCGGGCTCCTCGCCGCGGGCGTCCTCCTCATCGCCATGAACCTGCGCCCCGGCGTCGTGTCCGTGTCGCCGGAGCTCGACACGATCCGCGACTCCACGGGGCTCAGCGGCTCGCTCGCGGGGCTGCTCACCACGCTGCCGATCCTCTGCTTCGGCCTCCTCGCCCCGTTCGCGGCGAAGCTCTCGCGGCGCATCGGCATGACGCGGGCGCTCGGCGCGATGATGGCGCTGCTCACGGCGGGCATCGCGCTGCGCCTGGCGCCCGGACTGCCCGCGCTGTTCGCGGGGACCGTCCTCATCGGCGCGGCGATATCCCTCTCGAACGTCCTCGTCCCGAGCGTCATCAAGCGCAACTTCGAGCGGCGCACGGGACTGATGATGGGTCTGTACTCGGTCGCCCTGTTCTGCGGCGCCGCGCTCGCGGCCGGGGTGACCGTGCCGCTCGGGGACGCGCTCGGACTCGGCTGGCGCGGGGCGATCGGCGTGTGGGCGGTGCTCTCCGCGCTCGCGTTCCTGCTCTGGCTGCCCCAGCTGCGCCGCTCGGACTCGCCGCCCGCGGTGGCGGCACACGACACCGACCCCCGTACGCCGCTGCGCCGTTCACCGCTCGCCTGGAAGATCACGCTCCTCATGGGCCTGCAGTCGCTGCAGTACTACGCGTGCGCCGCATGGATCCCGGCGATGCTCACCAGCCAGGGCATGGACGGTACGCAGGCGGGGTGGATGCTGTCGGTGATGAGCCTCGCGGGCATCGCGGGTTCGCTCGCCTTCACGGCACTCGTCGGCCGGTCCTCGAACCAGGTCGCCCTCGGCCTCACCGGCACGGTGCTCGTCCTCGGCTCCGTGCTCGGCCTGCTGGTGGCGCCGGTCGGCGGTGCGTACGCGTGGATGCTGATGCAGGGCTTCGGCTGCGGACTGCTGATCAGCACGGCGCTCGCCGTCATCGTGCTGCGCTCCCCCGACGCGGCCCGCGCGGCGGAGATGTCCGGCATGGCGCAGAGCGTGGGCTATCTGCTCGCCGCCGCGGGCCCGTTCCTGCTCGGTGCGCTGCACGACGCGACGGGCGGCTGGACGGTGCCGCTGGTGATGCTCGCGGCGCTGTGCGTGCCGATGGGGCTCGCGGGCGTGGGCGCGTGCCGCAACCGGCAGCTCAGCGCTTGAGCAACAGCGTTTCTTAAGCAACTGGGCGGCAAAAGTCAACCGTTGACCTGGCCCCCTCGCGCTGCCATTTTGACAAGCGCTTTCTACGGCCTGTTCGAGTCGCCGGCGTCCAGGGGGACCCATGTCGGAATCCGCCGCTCCACCCCGCACCACCACCGAGGCCAGGGGCCGCGCGCTCTTCTCGGGACACCACACCCACCTGTGGGGCTTCCTGCTCGCGGGCTGGCTGATCAGCTACGCGGACCGCACGGTCACCGGGCCCGTGGTCGCCTGGATGATCGAGAACAAGGCGGGGTTCATCGGCGACGCCTCGAACCCCGCCACGCTCGGCGGCCTCATCGGCTCGATGTTCTTCACCGGCTACATGCTCACACAGTACGCGGGCGGCCGGCTCGGTGACCGCTACGGCCACCGCGAGATGCTCGTTGTTTCCCTGCTGTGGGCGGGACTGCTCACCCTCGTGTCGGGCCTGACCGGCGGGCTCATCGGCTTCGTCGTCGCCCGCGTGCTCACCGGGCTCGGCGAGGGCGTCTTCTACTCCAACGACCGTGTCCTGGTCATCAACCACACGCCCGCGGCCCGTCGCACCATCGGCCTCGGCGTCGTCCTGTCCGGCCTCTCCATCGGCCTGACCGTCGGCATCGTCGCCACCCCGCACCTCATCGACTGGGGCGGCACGCTCGGCATGGGCGGCCGGGCCTGGAGCATGCCGCTGTACGTGTTCGGCGTGGTGTCGCTGATCGTCGCGGTCTCGACGTGGGCGTTCTTCCGGGGGCGCGGGGACCGGCCGCTGCGGCTCGGGCCGCCCGCGCTGCGCCTGATCGGCTACTCGATCCCCGCGGCGGTCGCGATCCTCGCCCTGTTCCTGCTCGCCGACGAGTTCAGCTGGCCGGAGTGGCTGACGGCGGTCGGCTCCGGGGTGCTGTTCCTCGTCATGGTGACGATCGTGATCCGCGGCATCGTCCGCACCGGACGCGGCTCCGGGCTCCTCAACCGGAACGTGTGGCTCATCTACATCGGCTTCATCGCCGTGATGTGGAACCTGTGGTTCTTCTCGTTCTGGTCGGTGCAGATCGTCGCGGAGGCCGCGCACAGCAGCCTCGGCGCGGCGGCGCTCACCGCCGCGTTCAACGCGGGCGCGGGCATCATCGGCTTCCCGGTCGGCGGCTGGATCGCGGACCGGCGGGTGCGCGCGGGCAAGGGCCGCAAGCCGCTCGCCGTGATCTGCGCGGCGGTGCACACGGTGCTCGCCGTGGCGTTCGGCGCGAGCGTCCTGGACGGCGACCCGTCGCTGCTGCTGCTCGGCCTGATCCTGTTCTGCTCGGGCCTGTTCTTCAACGCGCTCCAGCCGATCGTGCACAGTCTGCTGGGCGATCTGGCCGAGGAGAAGGACCGCGGTTCGCTGTTCGGCCTGTTCAACCTGGTCGCGGAGATCGGCGCGGTGGCCAGTCCCGTCGTGAGCGGTGTGCTGCGCGACGCGACCGGCAGCTGGGCGGCCGGTGTGTTCACCGCGGCCGGGGTGATGGCCGTGGCGGTCGTCCTCTACGCGCTGGTGAAGGAGCGCATCCCGGAGGTCGCCGCCACGTGACCGGGCCGGGGCTCAGCAGCCCTCGCGCAGCGGCTGGATGGTGACCTTCGCCCGGTCCTCGTCCCCCTGCACCCGGCCGTAGGTCGTGGAGTTGACGCGGTACCAGCGGTCGTCGGCGGTGCGCTTGCCGTTCACGTCGTCGAGGCGGACGCACCAGCGCTCGGCCCGCAGGACCCGCGTGTACCGCTCGGTGCCCCGGCGCTCCTTGTGGCAGTCGCGGACCTTCTTCGTCGTGTAGTAGGTCCGCTTGCGGCCGTTGCTGCGCTTGGTGTGCCGGACCTTGCGGGTCTCGGTGTCGCACTTCTTCACCAGGTGCGGCCGGGTGGCGCGGGTCGTGCGGCGGGTGACGTGCCGGACGCCGTCGCGCACCCCGCTCACCTTCTCGTCCTGCTGCACGACGGTGCCGCTGCCCGTGTCCTTCCCACCGCCCTGTGCCGAGGACGTGTTGTCCGCACCGCCGCCGCAGGCCGCGAGCGCGGCCACCAGCACCATCGTCAGTCCGGCCAGGGTCGGACGCCGCTTCAAGGTCATCGCTCCTCAAGGTGTACATGCCATTGGAAAACGGCAGCGTAGCGGATCGCCCGCCTCCGCCCGTCGGGCGCGGGTGGCGTCCGATTCGTTATTCAACTGCGGGGCGAGCGATTCACCTTGGGGGTACCTTGCCGTTTCGGCGGATTCATGTTGGGCCGTCACACCCTGCGACGGAAGGCGATGATCAGACACATGCGGCAACTCTCGTCGCCCCGCCTCGCAGCGCCGTTGGTCTCGGGCGGACTCGCCGACTCCGTCTTCGCCGCCGCGCTGACGGATCCGCGGCACGTCCAGTTCTCGCTGCTCCGTGACGGCGAACCGCCGCTGGAGATCAGCACGTCACGGTTCCGCGACGAGGTGACGGCCGTCGCCCGCGGCTTCCTCGCGAGCGGCGTCGGCGCGGGCGACCGGGTGATCGTGATGTCGCGCACCCGCTACGAGTGGACGCTGATCGCGTACGCGCTGTGGACCGTGGGCGCCGAGGTCGTGCCGGTGTATCCGACCTCCTCCGCCGAGCAGGTGCGGTGGATCCTGTACGACACGGACGCCGTGGGTGTCGTCGTCGAGAACGAGCACAACGCGATGACGGTCGCCGCCGCCTACGGCGCCCGTACGGATCTGACCCGTCTGTGGGAGCTGGACTCGGGCGGCCTCGACCTGCTCGTCGAGGCGGGCGCGGCGGTGCACGACGAGGACGTGCACCGGCTGCGGGCCGCGGTCAAACCGCGGGACACCGCCGTCATCTGCTACACGTCCGGCACGACGGGCCGCCCCAAGGGCTGCGTCATCACGCACAGCAACCTGGCGTCGGAGGCGGACAATCTCCTCGTCGGCTGGGGCAGCCTGCTCGCCGCGCCCGGCGAACGCCCGTCCCTCCTGGCCTTCCTGCCGCTGGCGCACTGCTACGGCCTGATGGTGGTGGTGAGTTCGGTGCGCGGCGGCGTCAACATCGCGCACCAGCCGGACCTCTCCCCCGCCGCACTGCTGCCCGCGCTCGCCGCGTTCCGGCCGACGTTCCTGTACGCGGTCCCGTACATCTTCGAACGCCTCGTCAGCAAGGCCCGGATCAACGCCCAGGACAGCGGCCACACCGCCCTGTTCGAGCGGGCCGTGCGCACGGCCGTCCGGTACGCGGCGTCGGTGCAGCGGCACGCGGCGGGCGAGGGCGCGGGGCCAGGCCCCCGCCTGCGGCTCAGACACAAGGTGTACGACCGCCTGGTGTACGCGAAGGTGCGCGCGGTGCTCGGTGGCCGGGTGCGCAACGCGGTGTCGGGCGGCTCGCCGCTCTCCCGCGAGCTCGGCCTGTTCCTCCAGGGCTGCGGCATCACCGTGTACGACGGCTACGGCCTGACCGAGACGACCGCCGCGGTCACCGCGCAGCCGGTCGGCGCGGTGCGGCACGGCACCGTGGGCAAACCGCTGCCCGGCAACGCCGTGCACATCGCGGACGACGGCGAGATCTGGGTGGCGGGCGACGTCGTCTTCGCCGGGTACCTCAACAACCGGAAGGCCAACGAGGCGGCGCTGCGCGACGGCTGGTTCGCCACCGGCGACCTCGGCCGGCTCGACGACGACGGGTATGTGGTGATCACCGGCCGCAAGAAGGACATCATCATCACCAGCGCCGGCAAGAGCGTCTCCCCGCAGACACTGGAGGAGGAGCTGCGCGCCCACCCGCTGATCTCCGAATGCCTGGTGATCGGCGACAACCGCCCCTACGTCACGGCCCTGATCACCCTCGACCCGCAGGCCCTGGCGAGCTGGCAGGTGCTCAAGGGCCGCACCCTCAGCGCCCCCGCGGAGGCGGCCCTGGACGAGGAGCTGCACGGCCACATCCAGCGCGCGGTGTCACGTGCCAACTCCCGTGTCTCACGCGCCGAGTCGATCCGCGCCTTCCGCATCCTGCCGAAGGAGTTCGGCGCCACCGGGGGCCTGCTCACGCCCTCCCTGAAGGTACGCAGGGCCGCGGTCCTGGAGGCGTACGCGCAGGACGTCGAGGAGTTGTACGCGACGCGCTGAGCCGCGCCGGGTGGCAGCGGACGGAGTGCCGGTGCCGTGAGGGGTGCGGAAGGTTGGCGGGGTCCGTTGTCGGTGCCTGGTGGGAGGATGCCGGAACCGGCGGGAGCGGCGGGCGGGACGAGAGGGGCAGGCCCTGATGGGACGCAGTGAGCGGGAGGCCGTCGCCGACGGCGCGCGCCTCCATGCGGCCGTGCGGGCGCTGCTCGGTGACCACGAGCGGGCCGTGGGCGCGGTGCGGGACGCGCTGGCGCCGCTGCTCGACGAGTCGGTGGCGCAGGTCCTCGACACCATGCCGGTGGCGCGGCTCCAGGAGGCCACGGACGGGCGGGTCCGTGTCGGCCTGGTGGAGCGGGACGGGCTGCGCACGGTCCGGCAGGTCCTCGACGCGGGTCCTGGACGCCTGCACCAGATCCACGGGGTGGGCCCGCAGACCGCCAACCAGCTGCTGGCCGCAGCGGGCCGGCTCGCCGAGCGGGTGCGGCAGACGGCGGCGGTGCCCCTGGACGTGGACGAGCCGGAGCCCCGGACCACCGCCCTGGTCACGGCGCTGCACGTGCTGGTGGAGGCGGGCCCCGACGCCCGGCACGCCGTCGACGCGGCGACCGGCATCGACCGTCGGCTCGGGCCGCTCCTCGACGAGGCGCGGCCCGCGGCGGGGCGGCTGCGGATGCTGTTCGCGGGCCGGGCCCGCCGGGCCCGCGCCCTGGAGGCGGCCGAGCAGGTGCGGGCCGTCGTCGCGGAGGCCGAGCGGGCGGGCACGCGTGCGCTGCTCGCCCAGGCCTCGGTCGACCTGCTGCGCGGGCCCGCGACCGACGTGGCGGCCTGGGTCGACTTCGAGGTGCGCTCCGCCGAGTACTACAGCGTGCTCGGCGAGATCTCCGGGCAGTCTCCCGACACGGCCGCCGCCGAGGGCTTCCTGCCCGCCGAGATCGCCGAGCAGGTGCGGGCGCAGCAGCTCGACGAGTCGCGGCTGAGGGTGTCGCTGCGCGGATACCAGGCGTTCGGCGCCCGGTTCGCCCTCGCGCGGCGCCGGGCGCTGCTCGGCGACGAGATGGGGCTCGGCAAGACGGTCCAGGCGATCGCCGCGCTGACCCACCTCGCGGCCGAGGGCCAGAGCCACTTCATGGTCGTGTGCCCGGCGAGCGTCCTCGTGAACTGGACGCGGGAGATCGAGGCCCGCAGCGCACTGCGGGTCGTTCCGGTGCACGGTCCCGACCGGGGCGAGTCGTTCGCCGACTGGAAGGGCCGGGGCGGTGTCGCCGTCACGACGTACGACGCGCTGCGCTCCCTGCCCGCGCCCGGCGGCGGCGAGGTCGGGATGCTCGTCGTCGACGAGGCGCACTCGGTGAAGAACCCGGAGACGCTGCGCTCGCGGGCCGTCGCCGAGTGGGCGGAGCGCTGCGGGCGCGTGCTGTTCATGACCGGCACTCCGATGGAGAACCGGGTCGGCGAGTTCCGCAACCTCGTGCGCGTCCTGGATCCCGGGCTCGCGCACCGGCTCGACGAGGAGGACGGCATGGCCGGTTCCGTCGCGTTCCGCACGGCGGTGGCGCCGGTGTATCTGCGGCGCAACCAGGACGACGTGCTCGCCGAGCTGCCCAGCCTCCAGCACACGGACGAGTGGGAGGAGTTGAGCGCCGAGGACGCGGACGCCTACCGGGAGGCCGTCGCGTCCGGCAACTTCATGGCGATGCGCCGGGCGGCGTACGCGCGCCCGGCCGGGTCCGCGAAGCTGGAGCGGCTGCGCGAGCTGGTCCGGGAGGCGGCCGAGGCCGGACTGAAGGTCGTCGTGTTCTCGAACTTCCGCGACGTGCTCGGCACGGTCCGCGACGCCCTGAACAGCGAACCGCATGTCGAGGGCCGGGTGTTCGGCCCGCTCACCGGCAGCGTGCCGCCCGCTCGCAGACAGCTCCTCGTCGACGAGTTCGCGGACACGGCCGGGCCCGCCGTCCTCGTGTCCCAGATCCAGGCCGGCGGCGTCGGGCTCAACATCCAGGCGGCCTCGGTCGTGATCCTGTGCGAGCCGCAGATCAAGCCGACCCTGGAGCATCAGGCCGTGGCGCGGGCGCACCGCATGGGCCAGGTCAGGTCGGTGCGGGTGCACCGTCTGCTGGCCACCGGCGGCGTCGACGAGCGCCTGGTGCGGATACTCGCCAACAAGTCCCGCCTGTTCGACGCGTACGCCCGGCGCAGCTCGACGGCCGAGGCGACGCCGGACGCCGTCGACGTGTCCGACGCGGAGCTCGCGCGCCGGATCGTCGAAGAGGAGCAGGCTCGCCTCGGCGTGACGGAAGACTGACCCGTCGGTGTCAAGGCCTTGCGCGACTGATCCGTCAGTCGGTCAAGGCCTTGCGGATCGCGTCGTACGCCGGCTTGTGCGCGAGGTTCTCGTCCCAGGGCAGGGCGGCGCCCTCGCCCTCGAAGAAGTCGGGGATCCACGAGTGGCGGTCGGAGTAGCCCCACAGCGTGATGCCGACGCAGCGCTTCACGGCGAGGCAGGCGTCGGTCACCTGCCCGTACCAGTCGGCCTGTTGGGCGAGCTTGGCCTGGTCGGCGGGGAGGACCATGCGAATGTCCAGCTCGGTGATCGCGACGTCGACGCCGAGGCCGGCGAAGCGCTGGATGTTCTGCCGCATCTGGGACGGGAAGCCGTACTGGAGGGCGAGGTGGGCCTGCATGCCGAAGCCGTCGATGGGCACGCGGTCCGCCTTGAGCCGCTTGATGAGCGTGTAGTACGCGTCGGACTTCGCACCCGTGCCCTCGACGTTGTAGTCGTTGAGGTACAGCTTCACCTTGGGGTCGGCGGCGCGGGCCCAGCGCAGGGCGTCGGCGATGTACCCCGGGCCGAGCGTCTTGTAGAAGATGTTCTCCCGGTACGTGCCGTCCTCGTTCATGATCTCGTTGGCGACGTCCCAGGCGAAGACCTTGCCGCGGTAGTGCTTGACCACCTTGGTGATGTGGTTCCTGAGGATCGAGCGGAGTTCGTCGGCGCTCCAGGTGCCCGAGGTCAGCCAGTCGGGCAGCTGGCTGTGCCACAGGAGGGTGTGGCCGCGGACCTTCAGGCCGTTGGCGCGTGCGTAGTCGACGATCTCGTCGCCCGCCGTGAAGTCGAAGACGCCGCGCTCAGGTTCGGTGGCGTACCACTTCATGCCGTTGCCGGGGGTCGTCTGGCCGAACTCGGTGCCGAGGAGGTCGGCGTAAGGGGTGTCGGCGAGTTCGGGGTTGTCGACGGCGGAGCCGAAGTAGCGGCCCTGTGCGCGGGCGAGGTCGTGGAGGGTGGCAGTGGCTCCGGGCTTCTTGCCGCTGTCGGGGGCGGCGGTCGCGGCGGGGGCTGCGGCGAGGCCGCAGATGAGCAAGGCCGTCGCGGCGGCGAGGGCGGCGGATCTGGTGCGGGTCGTACGCATGGCGTGTCCTCTCAACTGGTCATCGTGCACGGATGGTTGAATACGTCACTTGACTCGGAGCTCGCAGCGCATCCGGCGGTCGTGGCCCACCTCTCGCACCGCCCCCGTCAGGGTGAGCGGCACGGTGTGGTGGACGTGTTCGCTGGAGGCGGCGACGCGGAGTTCGAGGGCGCCGGGTTCGACGACGCGGCGGCCGTCGGCCCCTGTGTACGCGGCGAGGTCGGCCGGGAACGTGGCGTGGACCTCGGCCGAGGCGCCGGGGTCGAGCGGGACGCGGGCATAGCCGACGAGCCGGGCCTCGGGGCGGGCGACGGTGCCGACGGGGTCGTGGAGGTAGAGCTGGACGACCTCGGTGCCGGGGCGCTCGCCCGTGTTGCGCACGGTGAGCCTGAGCGCCACCTCGCCGTCGGTAGCGAATTCGGGGGCCTCGCACTGCGGGGCGTCCCAGGCGAACGTGGTGTACGAGAGGCCGTGCCCGAACGGGTAGAGCGCGGTCGGGTCGACATTGCTGGGCCCGCCGTGCCGGCCGAGCGGCGGGGCGAGGTAGGGGGCGGGCTGGCCGCCGGGGGTGCGGGGCACGCCGACGGGGAGGCGGCCTGAGGGTTCGACGCGCCCGGACAGCACGCCCGCGACGGCCGCGCCGCCCTCCTGGCCGGGGAAGAAGGCCTGCACGACGGCGGCGGCCCGGTCCGCCCAGCGGCCGAGCGCGTACGGGCGTCCACTGAGGACGACGATGACGGTCGGCACCCCGGAAGCCAGCGTCTCGTCCAGCAACGCACCCTGCCCGTACGGCAGTTCAAGATCCTCCGCGTCGCAGCCCTCGCCCGACGAGCCGCGCCCGAACAGGCCGGACCGGTCCCCCACCACGGCCAGGCAGACGTCGGCGCGCGCGGGGTCGTCCACGAACTCGGCGCCCGGCAGCTCGGCGCGCAGCGCCTGCGCGAAGGTCGGGATGTCGACGCCGGTGGGCAGTTCGGGGTGGTTGACGCCGACGTGGCGCGGGAACGTGTAGCAGCCGAGCATCGCCGCCTGTTCGTCGGCGAGGGGGCCGACGAGGGCGATACGCAGGCCGCTCGTCTCCGGGAGCGGCAGCAGGCCCGCGTCGTTGGCGAGGAGGACCACGGACTCCTGCGCGACCTTGGCCGCCAACTCCCGCATGTGGGACGGGTTCAGGTCGACCGGCTCTGCCGAGGGCTCCGGTGCGTCCTGCGGATCGAGCAGCCCCAGTTCGCACTTCTGCGTGAGGACGCGCAGCGCCGCCCGGTCGAGCAGGTCCTCCGGGAGGCTCTCGCCCGTCGCGAAGCAGTGGGCGGCCGGGAGTTCGACGTCCACGCCCGCCGCGAGCGCGGCCCTGCCCGCCTCCCCCTCGGACGCGGCGACCCGGTGGGCGGACTCCAGGAACGCGATGCCGAAATAGTCGGAGACGACCGTGCCGGTGAACCGCCAGTCGTCCCTGAGGAGTTGGGTGAGCAGGCCGGCGTGCGCGTGGGCGGGCAGGCCGTCGATGTCGTTGTACGCGGCCATCACGGAGCGGGCCCCGCCCTCGCGCAGCGCCATCTCGAACGGCGGCAGGATCACGTCCGCCAGCTCGCGCGGCCCGAGCGGGGCGGGCGCGTGGTTGCGGGCTGCGCGCGAGGCCGAGTAGCCGGCGAAGTGCTTGAGCGTGGCGACGATCCCGGCGGCTTCGAGGCCGCGTACGTAGGCGGTGCCGATGGTGCCGACGAGGTAGGGGTCCTCGCCGATCGACTCCTCGGTGCGTCCCCAGCGTGCGTCGCGTACGACGTCGAGGACCGGGGCGAGGCCCTGGTGGATGCCGACGGCGCTCATGGAGCCGCCGATGGCCCGAGCCATCTCCGTGATCAGCGCGGGGTCGAAGGTGGCGCCCCAGGCGAGCGGGGTCGGGAACACGGTGGCCTGCCAGGCCACGAAGCCGGTCAGGCACTCCTCGTGGGCGAGCGCGGGCAGCCCGAAGCGGTTGCCCGCGCGGATGCGGCGTTGCAGGGCGGCGAGGCGGGCGGCACCTTCGGCCGGGTCGACGGGGACCGTGCCGAACGGGCGGGTGAGGTGGCCGAGGCCGTACGGGAGGAGGGCGTCGAGGTCCGCGCTCTCGGCGGCGTACTCGTGCTGTCCGGGCGCGACGGCGGCCTCGGAGTCGGAGCCGATGGAGGCGCCCAGCCACACGCTGGACAACTGCGCCGTCTTCTCCTCGGCGGTCATCCGGGCGAGCAGGTCCGCCGCCCGGACGTGGGCGGGAAGGGTGGTGTCCTGCCAGGGCTGAGCCATGGATCTCCTCAAGTGCGGTGCAACTGACTGGGGTTGGCGCGGGCCGCGGGCGTCAGCCCTTCGTCGCGCCCATCGTGATGCCGCCGATGAGCTGGCGTTCGGCGACCGCGTAGAAGGCGAGCGCGGGCACCATGGCGAGGATGAGGTACGCGAAGACGCGGGCGATGTCGGTGGCGTACTGGCCCTGGAACTGCTGGACGCCGACGGGGATCGTCCACCAGGTGGGCTGGGTGAACACGAGCAGCGGGAGCAGGAAGTTGTTCCAGCTCGTGACGATGGCGAGGACGGAGACGGTGCCGAGCGCGGGGCGCGCCATCGGCAGCAGGATCCGCCAGAAGAAGCCGAGCGGGGAGCAGCCGTCGAGGGTGGCGGCCTCCTCCAGTTCGCCGGGGATCTCCCGGAAGAAGCCGCGCAGGATGACGATGGTCATCGGCAGGCCGAACGCGGCCTGCGGCAGGATCACGCCCCACGGGTTGTCGAGCAGCCCGAAGGTGCGCAGCAGGATGAACAGCGGCAGGATCGCCACGGCGAACGGGAACATCAGGCCGACGGTGAAGAGAGTGAACATCAACTCCCTTCCCTTGAAGGCGAACCGGGCGAGCGCGAAGGCGGCGAGCGCGGCGGTGCCGACGGTCAGGACGGTGGTGCCGACGGCGACGAGCGTCGAGGAGCCGAGCATCCGCCAGAACGAGCCGTCGGCCAGGATGTCCGTGTAGTTGGACACGACCCAGGGCGACGGAAGCCCGAAGGAGTTCTGGGACAGCTGGTCGGTGGACTTGAACCCGGACACCAGCGCGTACAGGAGCGGGGTGACCATGACGATGCCGACGAGCCATACGACGACGTACAGCGGCGTGGAGCGCAGGCGTCGGCGCGCGGTGTGACTGAGGGCGCTCATCGGGTGGCTCGCATGTTGGTGAGGGCTCCTTCGGTGTCCCGGCGCAGCACGTACCTCTGGTAGGCGATGGCGAAGACGAGGCTGATGAGGAACATCGCGATGCTGATCGCGCTGGCGTAACCGATCTGGTAGCGCTTGAAGCCGAACTGGAAGAGGGTGACCGCCATCGTCTCGGAGTGGTGGTCGGGGCCGCCCTGCGTGGTGACCCACACCAGGTCGAAGAGCTGGATGGCGCCGATCACGGACAGGAAGGCGCTGATGCGGATCGTCGGCCCGAGCAGCGGCAGCGTCACGTTGCGAAAGCGCTGCCAGGCGTTCGCCCCGTCGATCCGCGCGGCCTCGTGCAGCTCGGCGGGGATGCCCTGCAGGCCGGCCAGGTACAGCATCATGTGGAAGCCGAAGTACTTCCACATCATGACGAGGAACAGGGTCGGCAGCACCCAGTCCTGGTCGGCGAACCAGAGTCCGCCGAGGCTGTCGAGGCCGATGGAGCCGAGCACCTTGTCGGCGAGCCCCTCGTCCGGCGCGAAGATCATGGAGAACAGGACGCCGGTGATGACTTCGGAGAGCACGTACGGGGCGAAGAACAGCATCCGGTAGACGGCGCGGCCTCGCAGCTTCTGGTTGAGCAGCACGGCCATGGCGAGCGCGAACGGGAGCTGGAGTCCGACGGAGAACACCACCAGGAGCAGTCCGCGCCACAGGTCGCCGAGGAAGACCGGGTCGTCGAAGAGCCGGGTGTAGTTGTCGGTGCCGGCGAAGTCCGAAGGCGCCCCGAATCCGCCCCAGTTGAAGAAGCTGACGTACAGGGCGTAGAGGATCGGCGTGAGGACGAACAGGAGGAAGAGGACGAGGGCGGGCACGGTGAACGAGAAGGCGGTGAGCCAGTCCCGGGCCCGGCGCGCCAGCGGGCGCCTGTTCGGTGCCGGGGCGGCCTGATCCTTGACGGGAGCGGGCCGCGCGTCGTTGATCTGGGTCGAAGTCATGGTGGCTTACTGGCTCTTGGCGACCTGGGTGATGGAACGGGAGACCTGCTCGGGCGACTTGGCGCCCGCGATGAGGGCGGCGACCGAGTCGTTGATCTCCTGGCCGAGGGCGGGCGGGTAGGCCTGGTCGAGGTAGAGCTGGAATCCGGACGCCTTGTCCAGGGCGGCGGAGACGAGCTTGAGGTTGGGATCGGTGAGGGAGCCGATGGCGTCCTTGAGGGTCGGCATCAGGTCGGCCTTCTCCACCAGGATCTTGTCGGACTCGGACGACATGAAGAACTTGAGGAAGTCGACGGCCGCCTTGGGGGCGCCCTTGCGTACGGCGTAGGCGTTGCCTCCGCCGAAGATGTCGGTGCCCGCGCCCTTGCCGCCCTCGACCGACGGGAACGTGAAGAAGCCGAGGTCCTTGCCGAGGCCCTTGCCCGCATCCGCCTGTGTGGGAGGTGCCCACTGACCCATCAGCTCCATCGCGGCCTTGCCGTTGCCCATGGTGGCGGCCTGGCCGCCCGGCGTGGAGTACGCGGCGCCGAGGAAGCCCTTCTGGAACGGCTTCAGGGCGACGAGTTCCTTCAGGCGCTCCCCGGCCTTGACGAAGTCGTCGCCGGTGAAGTCCTTGGCGTCGGCGGCCTTCTGCATGCCGTCGACGCCGGCGATGCGCATCGCCAGGTAGGCCCAGTAGTACATGCCGGGCCACTTCTCCTTGCCCGCGAGGGCGATGGGCGCGATCCCGGCGCTCTTCAGCTTCTTGACGGCGTCGAGGTAGTCGCTCCAGGTGGTGGGCGTACTCGTGATGCCGGCCTTCTTGAAGTGCGCCTTGTTGTACCAGAAGCCGACGCCGCCCACCTCTATGGGCATGGCGTACATCTTGCCGTCGAACTTGTAGGCATCGGGGGCCACGCCCACGAACTTGTCGGACAGCGGCTCGGTGGCTTCGGTGAGATCCTCGACGAGACCGGCGTCGATCTGCTGCTTGAGGACCCCGCCGCCCCAGGTGTGGTAGATGTCCGGCAGCTTTCCGGAGCTGGTCAGCGCGGTCATCTTCGACTTGAACGCGTCGTTCTCCAGCGTGACGAGCTTGATGTGCACATCGGGGTGCTCGGCCTCGAACGCCTTGGCCCGCTCGGGCCAGACGGTCTTCGACGGCTCCGTGGTCTGGATGTTCCACCACTCGACGACCGTGCGGCCCTTGCTGTCGGTGGCGCCGGAGTCGGAGTCCGAACAGGCGGAGAGCCCGGCGGCCCCGAGCCCCACTGCGGAAGCGGCCCCCAGGAACCGCCGGCGGGACAGGGCCGCGGCGACGGCGGACGGGGACACAGCGACTCGATCGAACACTGACATGGCGCACCTTCCGGAAGGAATCCGAAAACTATCGGGAGATGGCCTGGAAAGTTACGGGCATACGACAGGGGCGTCAACGCCCCTAACAAAAAAGGCTGTTGACGCCCCTGTGACTGCTGTTGCGGAGTTACGCGTTCCGCGGCGCCGCCGTGCTGGCCCTGACCACGAGTTCCGTCGCCAGGTCGACGCGCGGAGCCGCGGGTTCCACGGAACGGGCCAGGTCGAGCGCGGTGCGCGCGGCCAACTTGCCCATGTCGGACAGCGGTTGGCGCACGGTGGTGAGCGGCGGCGCCGACCAGCGCACTTCCGGAAGGTCGTCGAATCCGACGACGCTCAGATCCTCGGGCACCCGCAGCCCGCGCCGCCGCAGCGCCTCGATCGCGCCGAGCGCCATCTGGTCGCTGGACGCGAAGATCGCGGTGGGCGGTTCGTCGAGGTCCAGCAGCCGGTCACAGCCGGCGAATCCGGACGCGTGATAGAAGTCGCCGGGCACGATCAGCTCGTCCTCGACCGGCACGCCCGCGACGTCGAGCGCGGCCCGGTACCCGTCGAGCCGGGCCCGGGAGCACAGCAGCCGCGGCGGGCCCTGGATGAAGCCGATGCGCCGGTGCCCGAGCTCCAGCAGATGCTCGGTGGCGGCCATCCCGCCGGCCCAGTTGGTGGCGCCGATGGTCGGCGCGTCCGTCACGGGTGATCCCGCCGGGTCGATCACCACCAACGGAACACCCAGGCGCTGCAGTTCGTCCCGCAGGCCGGAATCGAGCACCGACGTCACGAGGATCACGCCGTCGGACGCGCGGGCCCGCAGATTGGTCATCCACTCCCGCGCGTCGCCCGCCCGGTCGTGGATGGCGGAGACGACCGTGCCCACCCCGGACTCGTGCGCCACCTCCTCCACACCCCGGATGATCTCCACGGCCCACGGGCTGTCCAGGTCGTTGAAGACCAGGTCGAGCAGGGCCGCCCGGTCTCCCGGCGCGGGCGCCCGTCGCTGGTACCCGTGGCGGTGCAGCAGGTCCTCGACGCGGGCCCGGGTGCCGGGCGAGACGTCGGAACGTCCGTTGACGACTCGCGAGACGGTCGGCACGGACACCCCGGCCTCCCGCGCGATCTCGGTGATCGTCACCTTGGCCGGCCCCTCAGGGCTCCGCGTGGCTGCCTTGCGCTGAGCGCCATCCCCGGCCACGTTCCCCACCTCCGTCGACATGTCCGTCCGGAGCCGGATCCGATAATTCTCCGAACGTCTTCCGGAAACCGTAGAACATGCCGACGGCCGTGTGTCGGTCAAGCAGTGGTTACCTGCGGCCCATTGATCGCATATGGGGCGGGCGCCCGGCCCGGGGTCACGACTCTGCCACGTCCAGGGCGCTGATGCCGATGCCTCCGCCGACCTCCCCGGGTTTGCGACTGCGCATTCTCAGGCGCAGCGACCGCCCGCGTACCGCGTCGAAGGTGACGACGGTGGGTTCGCCGGAGCCCGTGGCCCAGGCGATGTCGGTGCCGTCGACGGACTTGTACGTATCGCCGTCGCCGACCGCCACCTCGATGGCAGCGGGCAGGGAGTGGGTGGCGTCGACCGTGAAGGCGAGCTCGACGCGGCCCACCTCTCGCTCCTCCGCCCACTCCACCGAGACCCAGTCCTCGGGGCGGGCCCCGTTGAAGGCGGGGAGCAGGGCGGTGGCGGCCTTGTTGAACGCGTTGGACCACTGGGTGGCCGGGTCGCCGTCGAGCATCGCGGCGGGCAGGGTCTTCGTGCCGCCCGAGTAACTGGCGTCGGCGTGCGGGTACGTGGGGGCGCCCTGGCCCGGGTCGGGGGCGAAGGGTTCGGCCGGGGTGACCGGGGTGCCCGCCGGGCCCGTGACGCGCAGCGTCGCCCTGCCCCGGCGCAGTCCGTCGGCGCGCGCCGTCACGGTGAGGCTGCCGGGCTCGGTCCCGGCGCGCACGATCGCGAGTGCGAGCCCGCGGAACGTGGTGCGGGTGCTGGCCTGGTAGCGCTCGGCGGACTCCTGCTGCCCGTTGTCGACGCCCGCCAAGTGGCCTCCCTTGACGTCGAATTCGAGGAGCTGCGCGGCATCGGGGACGACGGTCCCCTTCGCGTCGACGACCTCCGCCGTGACGAAGGCGAGCGCCCTCCCGTCCGCCGCGACGGACTTCCGGTCGGCCGTCAGACGGACGGCGTGCGGGGCCCCGGCCGTGCGCAGCACGTCGGTCGCGACCGTCCGGCCGCCGCGCCGCGCGACGGCCTTCAGCTCACCGGCCGCGTACGGCACCTTCCACGTCAGGTGCAGCTTGCCCGCGCTGCCGTTGGGGCTGGTGTAGCTGCCGGGGTAGGGGCCGGAGGTGACGGTCTTGTCGTCGTGGGTGGCCTCCGTGGTCTCCAGGTACGTACGCCCGTCGACAGTCTTCTTCTCGTCGAAGGAACGCACGCCGAGGGAGCGCCCGTTGAGGTACAGCTCGACCTCGGCGACGTTCGCGTACGCCCATACCTCCACCTCCGCCCCGTCCTCGTGCGTCGTCCAGTCCATGGGCAGCAGATGCACCATCGGCTCGTCGACCCACTGGCTGCGGAAGAGGTGGTACATGTCCTTCGGGAACCCGGCCGTGTCGACCGCGCCGAAGAACGACGCCTTCACCGGGAACACGTCGTACGGGGTGGGTTCGCCGATGTAGTCGATGCCCGACCAGAGGAACTCGCCGGTGAAGAAGCGCCGGTCGCGGTCCTTCTTCAGGCCGTACTCGCCGCTCATGGTCCAGGAGGCGAGGTTGTTGTCGTACGAGGAGGTCGCGCGCCTGCCCGGTGTGTGGTTCTCGCCGGTGTTGAGGTGTTGCGGCTCCTGATAGGTGCCCCGGCTCGATGTCTCGGAGGAGGACTCGGACTCGAAGAGGAACAGATGCGGGTAGCGCTTGTGGAGCGCGTCGACGGAGGCCGCGGTGTTGTAGTTGAGGCCGAGGCCGTCCAGCTTGCCGAGGATCTGGTCGGCGGGCGATCCGACGGCGGGCAGCGAGCGGTACTTGTCGGAGCCGATGACGATCGGCCGTGTGGGGTCGACCTCCTTGACGTCGGCGATCAGGCGCTCCGCGATCGTGACGCCCGCCGCGCTCGTCGAGTCGGGGATCTCGTTGCCGATGGACCACATGAGGACGGCCGGGGAGTTGCGGGCGGCGCGCACCATCTCGGCGATGTCGGCGTCGGAGTGCTCGTCGAAGAACCGGCCGTAGTCGTAGGTGTTCTTGCCGGTGCGCCAGCAGTCGAAGGCCTCGACGAGCATGATCAGACCGAGCTCCTCGCAGGCCTCGATCACCTCGGGTGCGGGCGGGTTGTGCGAGGTGCGCAGCGCGTTGACGCCCATGGACTTCATGATGGTCAACTGGCGGCGGACGGCGTCGGGTTGAACGGCTGCGCCGAGCGCGCCGAGGTCGTGGTGGAGGTCGACGCCCTTGATCTTGGTGTGCCTGCCGTTGAGCGAGAGGCCGTCGTCGGGGTCGAAGGTGGCGTGCCGGACACCGAAGCGGGTGCGGTACGTGTCGACGGTGCGGCCGTCGACACGCAGGTCGGTGACGAGCGTGTAGCGGTTCTCCGGGGTCTCGACGGACCACAACTCCGGCTTGGGGAGGCGGAGTTGTACGTGGCCCGTCTTCCCGTCCCTGCCGACGCCCGCGAGGGTCGACTCGGCGCTCGCCACGCGGCGGCCCTTGGCGTCCCGGACCGTGGCGAGGACCTTCACGTCACGTGCGGTGTCCGAGGCGTTGTCGACGGTGGTGCGCACGTCGACGGTGGCGTACCCCTTCTTCAGGGTCTGCGCGAGGTCGGGTGTGGTGACGAACGTGCCCCAGCGCCGGACGTGCACCGGTTCGGTGACCACGAGGCGGGCCCTGCGGTAGATGCCGCTGCCGGAGTACCAGCGGCTGCTGGGCAGCCGGTTGCGGACCTCGACGGCGAGGACGTTGGCGGTGTCGCCGTCGAGGTGCAGCAGGTCGGTGACGTCGTGGGCGAATCCGGTGTAGCCGTAGGGGTGGTGGGTGACGAGCTTGCCGTTCACGTACACGTTGGCGTCCATGTAGACGCCGTCGAACTCGACGGAGATCCGCTTGCCCGCGTACGCCTTCGGCACCGTGAACGTCTTGCGGTACCAGCCGAGTCCGCCGGGCAGGAAGCCGGTGCCGCTCGTCGTGTTGTGCTCGGCGGTCGGCGTCTGCTCGATGGACCAGTCGTGCGGGACCGCGACGGTCCGCCACTTCCCGTCGTCGTACTCGGGGCGCTCGGCGTCGGCGTACGCCCCGGTCGGGTCGGTGATGCCGTCGGGGCTGACGAGCGCGAAGCGCCAGCCGTCGGCGAGGTCGACGGTGCGGCGGCCGACGCCGCCGGTACGCCCTTCGGCGGCGCGGGCCGCGGGCGCGGCGAGCGCTCCCACGACGGGGGCGGCCGCACTCGCGGCCAACACGGATCTACGGCTGACGGATCTACGACTGGCAGACATGCGGAAGTCCCCTCGAAGCCAACATGAATCGTCACAAGCGAACGTGAGCCAACAGATTCTTGTGGCTTCGTGTGGGGATTAGTCAAGGGCCTTGCAGAATGAGCTGCCTTTGGCGCGATCTACGTGTCGCCGATCGTGGGGTACGGGAACTTCACCCCGGCGCCGCCGTCCACGACGAGGGTCTGGCCGGTGACGTACGAGGAGAGCGGCGAGGCCAGGAAGAGGAGGGCGGCGGCGATGTCCGCGGGCTCGGCGACGCGGCCGAGCGGGGCGTTCGCGGCGTTGACGGCGCGGCCCTCCTCGCCGAGCAGCCCCGCGACGCGCGGCGTCCACACCACTCCGGGCGCCACCGCGTTGACCCGCACCCCGCGCGGCCCGTACTCGACGGCGGCCGTGCGCACCAGGGACATCAGGCCCGCCTTGGCCGCTCCGTACGCTCCGTGCAGCGGGGCCGCCGTGAGCCCGGACACCGACGCGACGAACACCAGCGGTCCGCCGCCCGCCGCCGCCACCGCCGCTCCCCCGTACTGAACGGCGAGCCAGGCGTGCCTGAGCACCAGGTCGAAGTGCCACTGCCACGCGTCGTCGTCGAGGTCGCGGAGGGCTTCGTAGCGGGCCATGCCGACGATGTCGACGACGCCGCCGACCGGCCCCAACTCCCCTTTCGCGTAGGCGAAGAGCGCCTCCATGTCCTGCCGGCGCGTCACGTCCGCGACGTACGGCACCCCGCCGGTCTGCGCCGCGACCGCCTCCGCCCGCCCCTTGTCGACGTCCACGCACAGCACGCGCGCGCCCGCCGCGGTGAGCGCGTGGGCGGTCTGCCGGCCGATGCCGTTCCCGGCGCCGAGCAGGACGAAGGTGCGGCCGTCGACGCGGTGCAGGTCGGCGTAGGCGGGGACCGGGGTGTCGTCGAGCGGCTCGCTCACGAGGCGGCCGGCTTCGGCCGGTACGCGGCCAGCTCCGGGATGACTTCCTTGCCGAGGATCTCGATGGTGCGCAGGATCTCCTGGTGCTCCAGGTAGCCCCACTGGACGTAGCAGATGAGCTGGTCGATGCCGAGGTCCGCGTACCGCTTGGCCTTGCGGACGATGGTCTCCGCGTCACCGATGAGGATCATGTCGCCCGCGTCGAACTCGGAGACGGGCACGTCCCCCTCGATGATCGGGCCCAGCAGCGGAAAGGTCTCGTCGCGCTCCTCCGGGGAAAGGTGCGGCAGTTCCCAGTCGAGGGTGAACTGGGCGAGGTTGCGGTACCACCAGGCGACCGAGTCCCAGACGCGCCGCGAGGGGCGGTCGGCGGCGTGCACGAGGGTGTAGGCGGCGACCTTGTTCGTGGTGACGCCGGTGATCGCCTCCGGGGCGCGGGCGGCCTCCCGGTACGCGGCGACCTGCCGGCCCATCGCCTCCAGCGGCTGCATGATCGAGAAGGAGAGCAGCCCGAGGCCCGCCGCGCCCGCGACCTCGGCGGAACCGGCCGACGTGGCCGCCATCCAGCACGGTGGATGCGGGTCCTGCACGGGCTTCGGGGTGACCATGCGGCGCGGGAAGCTGTACCGCTCGGACTCGTACTGGAAGAACTCCTCGCGCCACATGCCGGTGACGATCTCGATGGCCTCGCGCCAGTCGGCCCGCGACTGCTCCCGGTCGACGCCGAACGCGGTCTGCTCCATGGGCGTGGAGCGGCCGGTGCCCCACTCGACGCGGCCGTCGGAGAGCAGATCGACGGTCGCCACCTTCTCGGCGAGCCGGGGCGGCGGCGTGAAGCCGAACGGGGTGAGGGTGACGCCGAAGCCGAGGCGGATCCGCTCGGTCAGGCCCGCCAGGTGGCCGAGCAGCACCTCGGGCGCCGGACAGTGCGAGCGCCCCTCCCTGAAGTGGTGCTCCACCGCCCACACCGTGCGGAAGCCCATCCGGTCCGCGAGCCGGATCTGCTCGACGGCCTCCCGGTAGGCGCGCTGCTCGGCGGCGCGCTGGCCGTGCGGGTGGGCGCCCTCCCAGGGCTTCGGTACGTCGATCTCGTACAGCACATCGAGGTCCATGGCCGCGCTCCTCCGGTAGCCGGTCCGGTGGGGGTGCGGGGCGACGATGCGGGAGATCTGACGAAGAGTCAATAGGCAGGGGTGTCGCCCGCGGGGCCGCCCGTGGAACCCGGAATGTCCGGCTTCCGGTTAGCGTTGTCCGCGAGGACGGACAACCTGGTGGAAGGCGGCACACCGTGCACGGCGAGTACAAGATCCCCGGCGGCAAGCTCGTCGTCGTCGACGTGGACGTGGCGGACGGTGTGCTGCGCCAGGTCCGGGTCGCGGGCGACTTCTTCCTCGAACCGGACGAGGCGCTCCTCGCCATCAACGCCGCGCTCGAAGGCGCCCCCGCCGACGCCGACACCGCGGCCCTCGCCGCCCGGATCGACGCGGGGCTGCCCGCGGGCACGGTGATGCTCGGCCTGACGACCGAGGGTGTCGCCACCGCCGTCCGCCGGGCGCTCGCCCGGGCCACGGACTGGCGGGACTACGACTGGCAGCTCATCCACGACGCACCGCAGTCCCCCGTCCTGCACATGGCGCTCGACGAGGTGATGGTGGAGCAGGTCGCGCTCGGGCAGCGGCCGCCGACGCTGCGCGTGTGGGAGTGGGACCGGCCCGCGGTGATCATCGGCAGCTTCCAGTCGCTGCGCAACGAGGTGGACCCCGAGGGCGTCGAGCGGCACGGCGTGACCGTCGTACGCCGCGTCTCCGGCGGCGGCGCGATGTTCGCCGAGCCCAAGTCCACGATCACGTACTCACTCGCCGTCCCCGAGTCCCTGGTCTCCGGCCTGTCCTTCCAGGACTCCTACGCCTACCTCGACGACTGGGTGCTCGGCGCCCTCGCCGACATGGGCATCAAGGCCTGGTACCAGCCGCTCAACGACATCGCCACCGACGTCGGAAAGGTCGCGGGCGCCGCGCAGAAGCGGGTCGCGGCCGGGCAGGGCGCGGTGCTGCACCACGTGACGATGTCGTACGACATCGACGCCGACAAGATGGTCGACGTGCTGCGCATCGGCAAGGAGAAGCTGTCCGACAAGGGCACGAAGAGCGCCAAGAAGCGCGTCGACCCGCTGCGCCGGCAGACCGGCCTGCCGCGCGAGGAGGTCATCACGCGCATGATCGACTCGTTCCGCGCGCGCTACGGCCTCACGGACGACAAGGTCACCGCCGAGGAACTGGCCCGCGCCCGGGACCTCGTCCGCACCAAGTTCGGTACGGACGAGTGGACGGCGCGGGTGCCGTAGAGCCCGTGCTCCCTCAGACCTCTCGGTCGGCGACCCCCGCGATCGCGGCGAACCGCGGTGCCTCGTCGTCGTACGGCGCTCCGGTGAGGTCGCCGAGGACCTCGACGTCGTCGAATCCGGCGTCCCTCAGCTCGGCGGTCAGTTCGTCCGGGGTGAAGTAGCGGACCCAGTTGAGGAATGTCCGCTGCCGGTCGGCCTCGTAGATCTCGTACTTGTCCAGCGATACGTGCTCGGCCTCGTAGCGGTACGTGTTGAGGAAGCCGAAGTAGGGCCGCGGTGACCAGAAACCGTCCATGAGCGACGGGGCGTAGGACGCCTGTTCGCGCACGTCGGCGAACGCCGCCCGGGAGTCGACGTCGAAGACGAAGGAGCCGCCGTCGTCGAGGTGGCGGCGGACGGTGCGCAGCAGGGTCCGCCGTCCCTCGGGCGGCAGCGCGCAGTAGTCACGCATGATCATGACGATCAGGCCGTACCGCACGTCCTCCTCGTACCTGAGGTAGTCCTGGCGGAGATGGCGCACGGACAGGCCCTCCGCCCGGGCGAGCGCCTGCGCGTGCGCGAGCGAGCGGGTGGACAGATCGAGGCCGGTGACGCTCGCCCCGGTCCGCGCCAGGCGGGTCGTGTAGAGGCCCGGGCCGCAGCCGAAGTCGGCGACGCGCAGGCCCGGGCCCACGTCGAAACGGTCGCCGAGCCAGGCCACGACCCGTTCGAGGTACTCCGCCCGGTAGGAGGAGGCGTCGACATGGGGATCGAGGTGGGCGGCGAGCATCCGCTCGGAGATGTGGGGGTCGGTCCACAGGTCCGGGGTGGTGACGGCCGAGTAGACGGCGGGGCGGGCGTTGATCGTCGAGAGTTCTTCGAACACAGTGGGGCGATCCTAGGCTCCGCACCCCTACGCGACCAGCGATTTCGTGTCGGCCCTCGGGGCCGGCCGCTCCCTACACCGTCGCCTGGTCGCTGTCGCGGAATTCGCCCCAGCCGTGCCAGCGCTCGATCTCCATCACGGCGGTCACGCGGGCGCGCTCGCGCTCCGGGTAGGAGCCGCCCGTGTAGTGGGTGGAGATCCGGTCGATGTCCGCGAGGCCCTTGTCGTCGCGGAGCTCGATCACCCGGCCGATCAGGGTGATGTGGGTGTACCAGCTGTCCTTGTCGAGGACGGTGAGGGTGAGGCGGGGGTCGCGGCGCAGGTGCTTCAGGCGGACCCGCCCCTCGTCCATGTTGAGCAGCACTCGGCCGTCTTCCCAGAGGTACCAGGTCGCCGCGGAGACGGGGGAGCCGTCGGAGCGGAGGGTGGCGACGGTGGCCGGGTTCGCACGCTCCAGCATGGCGACGGCCGGGGCGGACAGCGGGGGCTTGGACACGGTTCCTCCTTGATGCGTCGGGGGGGTACGCCGTCGACCCTAGTGACGCACGCCACCGGCGGCACTTCGCGGGACCGCTTTGAGCGCCTGCGACGCCGGTAACCCAAGCCCCTGCGGCGCTTGAGCATCGGGGCCCGGGGCAGAGCCCCGACCTTTCCAGCCCCGCCGACGCTTGAGACGCAGGGCCCGGAGCGGAGCCCCGATCCTTCCAGCCCCGCAGGCGACTCAGCAGCGGGACACGGGGCAGAACCCCGAACTTCCAGCCCCGCCGACGCTTGAGGCGCGGGGTCCGGGGCAGAACCCCGATCCTTCCAACCCCGCCGCCGGTTCAGCAGCGGGGTCCGGGGCGAAGCTCCGACCCTTCCAGCCCCGCCGGCGATTGAGGCGCGGGGTCCGGGGCAGAGCCCCGATCCTTCCAACCCCCGCCGACGATGCAGCAGCGGGGCACGGGGCAGAACCCTGATCCTTCCAGCCCCGCCGGCGATTGAGGCGCGGGGTCCGGGGCGGAGCCCCGTGGCGTGGGGGCGGTCGACCGGAACAGAGACGGGTTACAGCAGGCGCAGCAGCGCGTGGAGCGCCGGGTTGTCATTGGCCTTGCGCCAGACCAGATGGAGCTCGACCGGCGTCGCGTCGGAAAGCTCAAGCGGACGGAACGCGATGCCGGGAAACCGCATCTGCGCCCCCGACTCGGGCACGAAGGCGATCCCCCACCCCGCATGGACCATCGCCAGCAGACTGTGCACCTGACTGAGGTACTGCGTGAACCGCGGCCGCACCCGCGCCTCACGAAAGACACTGACCAGCAGCTCGTGGAAGTACCGCGCCTCGATCGGCGAGTACATGAGCACGTCCTGCCCGTCGAACTCGCTCATCGGCAGCGCCCCCTCCCCCTCCGCGAGCGGATGCCCGATCGGCACGGCGGCGAGCAGCCCCTCACGGGTGGTCGGCCGGGTCTCCAGGTCGGGCCCCGTGCTGGAGGGACGGATCATGCCGAGGTCGAGCGAGCCCTCGGTGATGGCTTCCAGCTGGTCACGGGTCACCTTCTCGCGGAGCACGATCTCCGTACCGGGCATCCCGGTCCGGGCGACGTCGAGCAGCGGACCGAGCGCGGAGTACGCCGCCGCGGCGGTGAAGCCGACGGCGATCGCCCCGGCCTCCCCCGTGGACACCTGCCGCGCGGCGAGCGCGGCGGCCTCGGCCTGGCGCAGGATGGTGCGCGCCTCGTTCAGGAAGGCACGGCCCGCAGGCGTGAGCCGCACGGTGCGATTGGTGCGGTCGAGCAGCTGCACGTCCAACTCGTGCTCAAGGAGCTGGATCTGGCGACTGAGCGGGGGCTGCGTCATCCGCAGCCGTTCGGCCGCCCGCGTGAAGTGCAGCTCCTCCGCGACGGCCACGAAGCTCGCCAGCTGCGCAAGCGTGAACAACGATGCCCTCCAGGTATTGGATCATCCAAAAACTATGTTTGACGTGGATTAATCGCCGACCTTAGCGTCAACAGGAACCAACGGCTCACACCCCCAGGGATTCGCAGTGGTGACCAGCATGTCCACAGCCAGTTCAGTCGCCTCCCAGCAGGGCGGGGCGACCCTCGACACCATCGCCTGGATCAAGCTCTCCTCCGTCACGCTGCCGCTCGCGACGCCCATCAGCGACGCCAAGGTGCTGACCGGCCGGCAGAAGCCGATGACCGAGGTCGCGTTCCTGTTCGCGGAGATCGAGACCGTCGAGGGCCACTCCGGCATCGGCTTCTCGTACTCGAAGCGGGCCGGCGGCCCCGCCCAGTTCGCGCACGCCAAGGAGATCGCGGACAACCTCGTCGGCGAGGACCCCAGCGACATCGGCCGCCTCTGGACGAAGCTGGTGTGGGCCGGCGCCTCGGTCGGCCGCAGCGGCGTGTCCACGCAGGCCATCGCCGCCCTCGACATCGCCCTGTGGGACCTCAAGGCCAAGCGGGCCGGGCTGCCGCTCGCCAAGCTGCTCGGCGCCCACCGCGACTCGGTGCAGACCTACAACACCTCGGGCGGCTTCCTGCACACGCCGACCGAGCAGGTCCTCGAGAACGCCTCCGCCTCCCTCTCGAACGGCATCGGCGGCATCAAGATCAAGGTCGGCAACCCGGACCGCAAGGCCGACCTCGCCCGCCTGAAGGCCGTACGCGAACACATCGGCGACGACGTGCCGTTGATGGTCGACGCCAACCAGCAGTGGGACCGGCCGACCGCCCAGCGCATGGGCCGGGCCATGGAGGAGTTCGACCTCGTCTGGATCGAGGAGCCGCTCGACGCCTACGACGCGCAGGGCCACGCCGCGCTCGCCGCCTCGCTCGACACCCCGGTCGCCACCGGCGAGATGCTGGCCTCGGTCGCCGAGCACGTCGAACTGATCAAGGCGAACGCCTGCGACATCATCCAGCCCGACGCCCCGCGCATCGGCGGCATCACCCAGTTCCTGAAGCTGGCCACGCTCGCCGAGCACCACAACCTGCAGTTGGCCCCGCACTTCGCGATGGAGATCCACCTCCACCTCGCGGCGGCCTACCCGATCGAGCCGTGGGTGGAGCACTTCGACTGGCTGGAGCCGCTGTTCAACGAGCGCCTCGAGACCCGCGACGGCCGGATGCACGTGTCCTCCCGCCCGGGCCTCGGCATCACGCTCACCGAGCAGGCCCGCGCGTGGACGGTCGCCACGCACGAGGTGGGCAAGCGCCCGTAACCCGCTCCCCCTCTTCCCCACGCTCTCTGGCGCGGGCCCCGCTGACGGACAGCGCGGGGCCCGCGCCAGAGCCATGCACGGACCTTTTCGACATTCGATACCCGTCAGGTATCACTGAATGCAAAAACAGTGTTGGACGCGCATGAGTGACGCCTCGTAATGTCGCACTCACACCCTCCCTTCACCGTCCTCACCACCCGGCAGGAGCAGACCACCCATGTCCTCGTTCACCCCGTCCGAGCTCGGCCAGCGCATCGGCTCGGGCCTGCTCTCCTTCCCCGTCACCCACTTCACGGCCGACGACCTCGCGTTCGACGAGGCCGCCTACCGCGCCACCATCGAGCGCCTGGCGGAGTACGAGGTCGGCGGACTGTTCGCCGCGGGCGGCACCGGGGAGTTCTTCTCGCTGACCGCCGCCGAGACGGAGCAGGTGGTGACCTCGGCCGTGCGGGCGGCGCCCGCGGGCACGCCGATCCTCGCCCCGGCCGGCTACGGGACGCGGACCGCGATCGAGTACGCGCAGGCGGCCGAACGCGCGGGCGCCGACGGCCTGCTGCTCTTCCCGCCGTATCTCACGGAGGCCGCGCAGGACGGTCTCGCCGAGCACATCGAGGCCGTCTGCGGGGCCACGTCCCTCGGTGTCATCGTCTACGGCCGGGCCAACGCCAAGTACAGCGCCGACACCCTGGCCCGCGTCGCCGAGTCCTGCCCGAACCTGATCGGCTACAAGGACGGTGTCGGCGACATCGACGCGATGACCCGCATCTACACCCGCCTCGGCGACCGCCTGACCTACATCGGCGGACTGCCCACGGCCGAGACGTACGCGCTGCCGTACCTCGAACTCGGCGTCACCACCTACTCGTCGGCGATCTTCAACTTCCTGCCGGAGTTCGCCCTCGACTTCTACGCCGCCGTACGCGGCCGGGACCACGCCACCGTGCTCAAGCACCTGCGCGACTTCGTGCTCCCGTACACGGAGATCCGCAACCGGAAGGCCGGGTACGCGGTCAGCATCGTCAAGGCGGGCATGACCGCGACGGGCCACCCCGCGGGTCCCGTCCGCCCACCGCTCACGGACCTCTCCGAGGCCGAACTCGCGGAGCTGACCACACTGATCGGCGCAGGCAAATAAAGCCCCTGCGGCGCTTGAGCAGCGGGGTCCGGGGCAGAGCCCCGATCTTTCCAGCCCCGCCGGCGATTGAGGCGCGGAGCCCAGGGCGGATCCCCGATCTTTCCAGCCCCGCCGGCGATTGAGGCGCGGAGCCCAGGGCGGATCCCCGATCTTTCCAGCCCCGCCGGCGATTGAGGCGCGGGGTCCGGGGCGGAGCCCCGTGGCGTTCAGCGACGGTCACCGCCCCCACGGATCCGCCCCAGGTCCCGCGCCGCCTGGTCAAGAAGAGTCCGCATCGCAGACTCGGCGGCATCCGGATCACCCGCCCGAACCGCGTCGAGGACGGCGCGGTGGCTGGGGACCGGGTCCTTCGGGTGGCGGCCCGTGCCGTGCACGAGGCGGTCCCGGTGGCCGAGCCCCGCGGCGATCACCGGATCCATCCGTGCGAGCAGCTCGTTGTGGGAGGCCCGCAACAGGGCGCCGTGGAAGGCGAGATCGGCCTCGACCGCGTGGGCGGAGCCGCCGTCGCCCTCCTCCCCCATCGCCTCCAGCGCCGCGTCGAGCGCGGCCAGGTCGACCTCCGTGCGGCGGCGCGCGGCGAGCCGTACCGCGGCCGGTTCGACGATGGCCCGCACCTCGTCCAGGTCGCCGAGCAGTGGATTGCCCGCACCGGCCGCCGGGCCCTCGTCCATCGACTCGAACTGCCAGCGCAGCACGTCCGCGTCGAGCAGATGCCAGTCCGCGCGGGGCCGCACGAACGTGCCGCGCTTCTGCCGGGCGTCGACCATGCCCTTCGCGGCGAGCACCTTCAGGGACTCACGCAACGCGGTGAGGCTGACGCCGAGTTCGTCCTGCAGCGCGCCGAGGTCGAGGGTCGCCCCCTCGCCGATCCGGCCGCTCAGCACCCGGTGCGCGATGGTCTCCACGGTCTGCCCGTGCACTCCGCGGCGCGCGTACCCCGCCATGTCCTACCTGCTGTTCTCTCGACGTATCGGCCCGCCAAGTATGTCCGGGGCGGCGGGAGTTCACCTCGCGTCCTGCGCACGTTCACGCCGACGCCTTCTGCACGCTCCAGCCGCCGTCGACGACCAAGCTGGTGCCGGTCACGTACGAGGCCTCGGGCGACGCGAGGAACGCGATCGCGGACGCCACCTCGTCGGGCCTGCCGAAGCGGCGGGCCGCGGTCTCGGCGACGCTGGCCGCCCGCTCGTCCTCGGGCACCCGGTCCCACACCTGAGTCAGGATCGGCCCCGGCAGGACGGCGTTGACCCGCACCGACGGCCCGTACTCCACGGCGAGTTGGCTGCTCAGCGACAGGAGGCCGCCCTTCGCCGCGGCGTACGCCGGGTGGCCGGGGAAGCCGTGGCGCGCGTGGACGGAGGAGACGAGGACGACCGCGCCGTCCTGTGCGCGCAGGTCGTCGAGGCAGGTCCGCACGCCGAGGAAGGCCGCGGTGAGACCGATGGACAGCTGCCGGTTCCAGGACTCGGGCGAGGTCTCGTGCGCGGGGGCCACCTCGATCTTCACGGCGTTGCTGACCAGCACCCCGACGGGGCCGAAGGTGTGCGCGGCGCTCCGCACCTCGCGCCAGGCGTCCTCGCGGGCGACGTCGGCGCGCACGAACGCGGCGCGGCCGCCGTCCCGCCGGATCTCCTCGGCGACCTCGGGTCCGTGCCGCTCGTCGATATCGGCGAGGACGACGGCGGCGCCCTCCTCGGCGAGCCGCCGCGCGGTGGCGGCGCCGATGCCGGCGGCGGCGCCGGTCACGACGGCGGTGCGCCCGGCGAAGCGGTCGGTGGCACGGACGGCTGTCATGGGCTGCCTCCAACTGTTGTGCTGCGCGCAGGGGTTGACCCCCTCCACCCTCGCTCATATATTCCGCCACGTTAATTCCTAATTAATGGATTGAACAGGACCGAGCACGGCTCAACGGAACGAGTGAGGTGCGATGCTCCACTTCGGCGCCGACTACAACCCCGAGCAGTGGCCCGAGGAGGTCTGGTCCGAGGACACCCGGCTGATGAAGGAGGCCGGGGTCACCATGGTCACGGCCGGGATCTTCTCCTGGGCCACGGTCGAACCCCGCCCCGGCGCATACGACTTCGGCTGGTTCGACCGCGTCATGGACCACCTCGCAGAGGCGGGGATCCGGGTCTGCCTGGCGACCATGACCGCGTCGCCGCCGCCGTGGCTGTCGCACCTGCACCCCGAGGTCCTCCCGGAGACCGAGGACGGCCGGCGCAAGTGGCCCGGCGGCCGCCAGCACTACTGCCCGTCCAGCCCGGTCTACCGGGAGCACGCGACCCGCCTCGTCGAGCGGCTCGCGACGCGCTACGCCGACCACCCGGCCCTGGACACCTGGCACATCGGCAACGAGTACGGCTGCCACACCCGCCAGTGCCACTGCGACGTGTCCGCCGCCGACTTCCGCCGCTGGCTGCGCGCGCGGTACGGAACCGTGGACGCGCTCAACGACGCCTGGTCCACGGCCTTCTGGTCGCAGCGCTACGACGACTTCGCCGAGGTCCTGCCACCGCGTCTCGCGCCCACCTTCGCCAACCCGGCGCAGCAGCTGGACTACTGGCGCTTCAGCGACGACGCGCTGCGCCAGTGCTACCTCGCCGAGGAGGCCGTGCTCCGTCGGGTCACGCCGGACGTGCCGGTCACCACGAACCTGATGCCGAACCACAAGCCGGTCGACGCCTTCGCCTGGTCGCGGCACATGGACGTCATGGCGCTCGACCACTACCAGGACCCGTACGAGGACGATCCGCACCTGACCGCCGCCTACAACTTCGACCTCATGCGCTCGGCGCGCGGCGGACAGCCGTGGCTGCTCCTGGAGCAGGCGCCCAGCGCGGTCAACTGGCGTGCACGCAACAGTCCGAAGCAGCCCGGCCGGATGCGCCTGTGGAGCTGGCAGGCCGTCGCGCAGGGCGCCGACGCGGTCCTGTACTTCCAGTGGCGGCAGTCGCGCGGCGGCGCCGAGAAGTACCACTCGGCGATGGTTCCGCACGCCGGGACCGACACCCGGATCTTCCGTGAGGTCTCCGACCTCGGTCGTGAGCTGGCATCCGTCCCGGAGATCGCGGGGACCCGCTCGACCGCCGACGCCGCGCTGCTCACCGACTGGAACAGCTGGTGGGCCCTGGAGCTGGACTCGCACCCCTCCACGGCACTGAACCAGACCGAGATCAACCTCGCGCACCACCGCGCCCTGTTCGACGCGGGTGTGCCGTGCGACGTCGTGCCGCCGGACCGCGACCTCTCCCCGTACAGGCTCGTCGTCGTGCCGAACCTGTATCTGCTCAGCCAGGAGAACGCGGAGCGGCTCACGGCGTACGTCGAGCGCGGCGGGCACCTCGTGGTGTCCTTCTTCTCCGGCATCGTCGACGACTGCGACCGCGTCGAACTCGGCGGCTATCCGGCCCACTTGAGGCGACTGCTCGGCATCCGTACGGAAGAGTTCTGGCCCCTGGACGAGAACCAGCACCTAACGCTCGGAGGGGAGTTGAGCGGCCGGGCCGATCTCTGGTCGGAGGCCGTCGACCTGGAGGGCGCCGAAGCGGTCGCCGTCTTCGAGGACGGCGAGCTCGCGGGCCGCCCCGCCGTCACCCGGCACACGTACGGCGAAGGCACCGCCTGGTACGTGGGCACCCGTCTCGAACCGGCCGCGCTGCGGGCCCTGTTGGACCGGGTGCGCGCGCAGGCCGGTGTCACGCCCGTCCTGCCGAACCTGCCCGCGCAGGTGCAGGCCACCGTCCGCGAGGGCGCGGGCGAACGCTTCCTGTTCCTCCTCAACCACGGCGAGACCGAGGTGGAGGTCTCCCTGCCCACGCCGATGCGCGACCGACTCACCGCCGACCCGGCCCCCGCAAGCCACCTCACGCTGCCCGCCCGAGGTGTCGCCGTACTCGGCTGAAGCCCCGCTCCAAGGAGGTCAGATGCCCCACACGCCCAACCGGAGAACGCTCCTGACGTGGGGCGCCGCCGTGGCCGCGGCCCCCGCCCTCGCGGCCTGCGGCGAATCCGCCGGCGCCGCACGCATGTCGAAGGACCACGGCCGGGGGCCGGGGCAGAAGGTCACCCTCAGGCTCTGGACGTGGGTGCCGCTGCAGAAGGCGGTGGCGCTGTGGAACAAGCGCAACCCGGACATCCAGGTGGTCGCGCAGATGGTGCCCGCCAACACCTCCGGCGGCTACCAGAAGATGCACGCCTCAATCAAGGCCGGCAATCCGCCGGACCTCGCCCAGGTCGAGTACTACGCGCTGCCCGAGTTCATGCTGGAGGGCGGCCTGACGAACCTCAGCGCGTTCGGCGCGGACAAGCTGAAGGACAGGTACGTCGACTGGCAGTGGAAGCAGGGTGTCTTCGCGGGCAGGACGTACGCGATCCCGCAGGCCTCCGGACCGATGGGCCTCTTCTACCGCAAGGACCTCCTGGAGAAGTGGGACGCCGACGTCCCGCGGACCTGGGACGAGTACCGCGCCGTCGCGAAGAAGGCCAAGAAGCACGGCTCGTACCTGACGGCCTTCCCGCCGTCGAACGCCCAGTGGTTCGCCTCCTTCCCGTGGCAGCGCGGTGCCCACTGGGTGCGCACCGAGGGCGACACCTGGATCGTCGATCTGACGTCCCCGGAGTCCCTTGAGGTCGCCGACTACTGGGACGGGCTGGTCCGCGACCGCTACCTGCTCCAGACACAGGACGCGCAGAGCGCCTTCTTCAAGGGGCTCCAGACCGGGCAGTTGGCGACCTGGCCGGGCGCGCAGTGGTACGACGCGCTGATCCGCGGCAACGCCCCGCGCACCAAGGGCAAGTGGGCGGTGGCGGAACTGCCGCAGTGGGAGGCGGGCGCGCACGCCTCGTCCAACTGGGGCGGCTCGTCCACCGCGATCCTCCAGGGATCCCAGCACCCCGTCGAGGCACTAAGGTTCGCGCACTGGCTGAACACCGACCCGGACAGCATGAAGCTGCTCATCGAGGCCGGGTACGGCTGGCCCGCCGCGAAGATCGACCTGCCGAGGACACCGCTCGGCAAGCCGGACCCGTTCTTCGGGAACCAGCGTTACAACGAGGTCTTCCAGACCTCCGACCGCAATGTCGACACCTCCTGGCGGTACGCGCCGACCACCACGCAGTCCTTCACGCACATCCAGGACAGCCTGGCGCTCGCCCTCGCGGGCAAGGGCACGTTCGTGGACGCGCTGAAGGACGCGCAGAGCAAGTTCGTCGACGACCTCAAGGCCAAGGGACTCAAGGCGAGGAGTGCACGATGACGACATCATCCGTGAAGTCCGCGCGGCCCGGCGGGAGCGACGCCGGGCGCCCGGCCGCCTCCCCGAAGGCCACGGGCCGCGGGCGCACCCGCCGGGCCAGGCCCGACCGCAAGGCGTGGCTGTTCCTCGGCCCGTTCCTCGCGGTCTATCTGTTCGCGATGATCATCCCGGTGTTCTACGCGATCTACCAGAGCCTGCTGAAGGTCGAGCGCTCGGGACCGCTCGGGCTCGGCGCCCCGAAGGTCGTCTTCGGCGGACTCGACAACTACGCGCTCGCGCTCCAGCAGGAGGCGTTCCTGGAGGGCTTCGGCCGGGTGCTGCTCTTCGGCATCGTGCAGGTCCCGGTGATGCTGCTGCTCTCGCTCGTCCTCGCGCTGCTGCTCGACCAGATCTCGGACCGCTGGGCGGGTCTGATGCGGGCGACGTACTTCCTCCCGTACGGCATCCCCGGCGTCATCGCGACGATCCTGTGGGGCTTCCTGTACGTCCCCGGCCTCAGCCCGATCACCGAGATGCTCGGCGACCTGGGCTTCCAGCCCGACTTCCTCGGCCCCGACAACGTGCTGTGGTCGCTGGCGAACATCGTGATCTGGGAGTTCGCCGGCTACAACATGCTGATCATCGTCGCCCAGCTGAAGTCCATTCCGCACGAGCTGTACGAGGCGGCGCGGATCGACGGGGCGGGCCCCTGGCAGATCGCGCTGCGCGTCAAGATCCCGCTCGTCCGCCCGGCGCTCGTCCTGACCTGCGTGTTCTCCATCATCGGCACGATGCAGCTGTTCGCCGAGCCGCTGGTCCTGAAGAAGATCGCGCCGGCCGTCATCCCCGACTACACGCCGAACCTGAGCGCGTACTTCGACGCCTTCTCCAACGCCAACATCTATGTGGCGGCGGCCAAGTCGGTGATCCTCGCCGTGGTCGCGATGGTCCTGTCCTTCGGCTTCCTGAGCCTCGTCACCCGCAAGCAAAGGAGCGAGCGGTGAGCGCCGTCGACCTCAAGGCCCCACCCGTCACCACGCCCGCGGCCCCGGCCGCCCCGCCGAAGCGCGTCACACCGGGCCGGATCGTCCTGGTCGCGATTCTCGCGATCGCCGCGATCTACTTCCTCGTCCCCGTGTACTGGCTGGTCGTCGCCGCGACGAAGAACAACGACAGCCTCTACGGCTCGTTCGGCTTCTGGTTCGACGCCCCGCAGCTCTGGCACAACCTGGGCAACGTCTTCTCCTACGACCGCCACGTCTATCTCCAGTGGGCGCTGAACTCCGTGCTGTACGCGGGGGTGGGCGCGGTGCTCGCCACGCTGTTCTCGGCGGCGGCCGGTTTCGCGCTCGCGAAGTACCGGTTCCGGGGCCGCGAGGCGGTCTTCAAGTTCGTCCTCGCGGGCGTGCTGCTCCCGTCGACGGCCCTCGCGCTCCCGCTGTACCTGCTATTCAGCAAGCTGCACCTGACGGACACATACTGGGCGGTGCTGATCCCCAGCATCGTGTCGCCCTTCGGCGTCTATCTGTGCCGGATCTACGCGGAGGCGTCCGTGCCCGACTCCGTCCTGGAGGCGGCGCGGGTGGACGGCGCGGGCGAGGAGCGGATCTTCGCGACGCTCGTGCTGCGCATCATGACCCCGGCCCTGGTCACGGTCTTCCTCTTCCAGTTCGTGCACATCTGGAACAACTACTTCCTGCCGTTGGTGATGCTCTCCGACGACCGGAAGTACCCGATCACGCTCGGCCTGGTCACCTGGCAGCAGGCCGCCGACCGGGTGCCGGAGCTGACGCAGTACACCATCGGCGGATCGTTCGTCTCCGTCATCCCGCTGGCCGTCGCGATGCTCGTCCTCCAGCGGTTCTGGCGGACGGGTCTGACCGAGGGCAGCGTCAAGGAGTAGGGAGCACGTGGCTTGAAGATCACCCGAGTCGAGACCTTCGCCGTCCCGCCGCGCTGGCTGCTGTGCCGGATCGAGACGGACGACGGTCTCGTCGGCTGGGGCGAGCCCGTCGTGGAGGGCCGCGCCGACACCGTGCGCACGGCCGTCCGCGAACTCGCCGACCAGTTCCTCCTCGGCGCGGACCCGCTGCGCGTCGAGGACCACTGGCAGCTGATGACGAAGGGCTCGTTCTACCGGGGCGGACCCGTCCTCTCCAGCGCCGTCGCGGGGCTCGACCAGGCGTTGTGGGATCTCGCGGGCCAGGCGTACGACGCGCCCGTGCACCAGCTCCTGGGCGGTCCGGTGCGCGAGCGGGTGCGCGCCTACTGCTGGGTGGGCGGCGACGAACCTGCCGAGCTGCGCGACCGGATCGCCGAGCAGGCGGCGGCCGGTTTCACGGCGGTGAAGATGAACGGTTCGGGCCGCACGAACCGGCTACCGACCGTCGGCGAGCTCGACGCCATGGCGGCCCGCGCCGAGGCTGCCCGCGAAGTACTGGGCCCTGACGGGGACTTCGCGGTCGACTTCCACGGCCGGTTCACGGTGGCGGGCGCGGTCCGCGCGGCGGCGGCCGTCGCGCCGTACGGCCCGCTGTTCGTCGAGGAGCCGGTGCTGCCCGAGTACACGCACCGGATCGGCCGGGTGGTGGAGTCGACGACGACGCCGGTCGCGACGGGTGAGCGGCTGTACTCCCGTACGGAGGTGCTCCCGGCCCTCCAGTCGGGGGTGGCCGTCGTGCAGCCGGACCTCTCGCACGCGGGCGGCATCTCGGAGTCGCGGCGCATCGCCTCGCTCGCCGAGACCTTCGACGCGCTGATCGCACCGCACTGCCCGCTCGGCCCGGTCGCCCTGGCCGCCAGTCTCCAACTCGCTTTCTGCACACCGAACTTCCTCATCCAGGAACAGTCCATCGGCATCCACTACAACAACGGCTCCGAACTCCTCGACTACGTCACCGACCCCGAGGTCTTCCGCTTCCACGAAGGCCACTTCACCCGCCCCACGCTGCCGGGCCTCGGCGTGCGCATCGACGAGAAGGCGGTCCGCGCGGCGGACGGCTCGGCGCCGAGCTGGCACAACCCGGTGTGGCGGCACGGGGACGGCTCGTTCGCGGAGTGGTGAGAGGCGCCCACGGGTCCCGTCGGGGAATCCCGCAGGTACCGCATCCGAATGGCCCTCATTCCCGCCACGTATGAGAACTGACGCCCGCTCACCCCCTGTGGTCGACTCGTGGGCGATCGCGCTCGCGATCGCTTCCGAGCCGGACACAGGAGGGGGCACACGTGCACCAGGACGAGCCGGCGGGACCCGGCGGGCGGACCGTGGTGGTCACCGGCGGGACCAGTGGCATCGGCGCCGCGATCGCGCGGCGCTTCGCCGCCGACGGGGACGAGGTCGTCGTCGCGGGCCTCGACGCGGACCGGGCCGCTCCCGAACTCCCGCCGTGCGTTAGGGCGGTGGAACTCGACGTCACTCGGGCGGAGGCCCCCCGCGCGTTCCTCGCCGGGCTCGACCGGGTCGACGTCCTGGTCAACGCGGCCGGGGTGATCGCCCGCGGCCGGGAGTACGACCCCGACGTCTTCGCCGACGTCGTCGGCGTCAACCTCACCGGAACGATGCGTAGTTGCGTCGCGGCCCGCAAGGCGCTCGCCGACACCGGCGGCTGCATCGTCAACGTCGCCTCCATGCTCAGCTACTTCGGCGGCCCCAAGGTGCCCGCGTACAGCTCCAGCAAGGGCGGGGTCATGCAGCTGACGAAGTCCCTCGCCGTCGCCTGGGCGGACGAGGGGATCCGGGTCAACGCGGTGGCACCCGGCTGGATCCGCACCCCGCTCACCCGGGCGCTCCAGGAGGACCCGGAGAACAGCCGCCGCATCCTCGACCGCACCCCGATGGGGCGCTGGGGCACACCCGCGGACATCGCGGGAGCCGTCGCGTTCCTCGCGGGCCCCGACGCCGGGTTCATCACGGGAGCGGTGCTCGCGGTGGACGGCGGATACCTCGCCGCCTGAGCCCCCACCCCGCCTGTACGGAAAGGAATCTCACGTCATGTCACAGAGCACAGGCCCGGTCATCCCCGTCTCCCCCGTCGTACCGCCCGAGATCGCCGTCGCGGCGCTGCCCGACGACGAGCGGGTGTGGGTGCCACAGGCGCCGAACGTCTGGTTCCGGCCGCTGATGTTCAACACGGTGACCGGGCAGTGGTGCAACCTGCTGAAGGTGACAGCCGCCGGCATCGTGTCCCGGCACCGGCATCCGGGCGTCGTCTTCGGCTATGTCATCAAGGGCAAGTGGCACTACTACGAGCACGAATGGGTCGCCGAGGCGGGCCACTTCGTCTACGAGCCGCCCGGCGAGATCCACACCCTGGCCGTGCCCGAGGACTGCGCCGAGATGATCACCTTCTTCAACATCACCGGGGCGATGGCCTACGTCGACGAGGACGGCGTGCAGACCGGCTACGAGGACACCTTCACGAAGATCGAGATGTGCCGGGAGCACTACGCGAAGGTGGGCCTCGGCGCGGCGTACGTGGACCGGTTCATCCGCTGATGTCGCGCAAGGACGGTCGATGAGGTGATCACGCCCCATTCTGTTGGCGGCTCACCGAGGGTAGCGTTCCGGTCGATCTCGGTGACTGGAGGCGTCATGGACCTCGCAAGCGTGCACCACTACCGCATCGACTGGATCGTCAGCTTCGTGGCGGTCGCCCGGCACGGCAGCTTCTCCGCCGCGGCCAAGACCCTGTACCGCTCCCAGCCGCGCGTGAGCAGTCATGTCGCCGCGCTGGAACGGCTGGTGGGGCGGCGGCTCGTGGACCGTTCCGTGCAGCCCGCCGTCCTCACCCCGGAGGGGCGCGGGCTGCTGCCGCACGCCGAGGAGATCCTGCGGCGGCTCGACCTCATGGCGGAGAGCACCGAGGGCGTGGTGTGCGGCACGGTCCGCCTCGGCTGCTATCCGAGCGTCGCCGCCTATCTGTACCCGCGGGCGGTGCGGGCCCTGCGCGCCACGCATCCGCGGGTGCGGCTCGTCCTGCACGAGGGCCCGAGCCTGGAGCTGGGCGAGCAACTCGTCGACGGCGGGGTGGATCTGGCCGTCAGACCGCTGCACCCGCTGGTCAGCTCCGACCGGGTGACCAACCGGGTGCTGTGGCGCGAGCCGCTCGTCGCGGTCTTCCGCGCCGACCATCCGCTGGCGGGCGCGCACGAGGTGGCGCTCGCGCAGACGGTGACCCAGCCGGTGATCAGCATCGGGGAGAGCGACGACGGGCACAGCCGCCAGTACGAGACCAACCTCGCCTTCGCCAACCTCGGCCTGCAACCGGCGATCCGCGAACGCACCAACCAGCCGCAGACGTTGATCTCCCTGGTCCGGCACGGCCTGGGCGTCGGTGTCACCAACGCGCTCGCCATGACGACGGCCGACACCGAGGGGGTGGCCCTCGTCCCGATCCGTGACGCGGGCTGCGAGCGGGCCGTGGCCACGTGGTGGCGGACCGGCGAGGAGTCGCCCGCGGTCGCGGCCGTACGGGAGTGTCTCGACCGGCTGCCGGGGCCCACCTGGCCGTGGCGGGCCCCGGCCGTGTCCGCCCCATCCGCTAGTCGAATAGCCGCATTCGCGAGCGAGCACTGACGGCCCATCAGCGCGCTCCTACGGTGGCCCCCAGTCGAACAGTGCCGACATGGACAGGAGCACATCCCGCATGGCCAACTCCTTCTCCCCCGAGACCATCGAGGCGTTCCGCGCCATCGCGACGGCGTCGGTCGCCGACGCCGTGGAGCAGTTCGGAGCGCGCGGCTATCTCTCCGGCACCATCCGCCAGGTCCTGCCGGGCAAGCTCGTCGGCCCGGCCGTCACCGTCCTGGAGGTCCCCTCGCCCGAGCCCGCCCCGCCGGAGCACGCGCTGCGGGCCATCGACGAGTCGGCGCCGGGCAGCGTCGTGTGCATCGCGGCGGGCGGCGCCGACGTCGCGGTGTGGGGCGGCCTGATGAGCGCGGGCGCCGTCGCCAACGGCATCGCGGGCGCGGTCCTCGACGCGGGGGTCCGCGACATCGAGGAGATCCGCCGCGACTACCCGCACTTCCCCGTCTACGCCCGCGGCGGTGTCCCCGCCACCACCGTGGGCCGCTACCGCACGGTCGGCCTCGACGAACCGGTGGAGATGGGCGGGACGCGGGTGTGCCCCGGGGATCTGATCGTGGCGGACAGCGACGGCGTGGTGTGCGTGCCCGGCGACCTGGTGCCCCAAGTCCTGGACGCGGCGCAGGAGATCGAGCGGCGGGAGCGCGAACAGACCGCGCTGATCCTGGAGTCGGGCTCGCTCCAGGGCGGCCTCGAGAAGTACCACCGGATCTGAGGGCGGCCGTGGACATCCTCGCTGCCGGTGAGCCGCTGCTGGAGTTCAACGCGTCCACGGACGCGCCCGGTCCTGTGGACGCGGGCACCTCCTTCACCGTCGGGTACGGCGGCGACACCTCGAACTTCTGTGTCGCCGCCAGCCGTTCGGGCGCCGACACCGGGTACATCACGCGCGTCGGCGACGACGACTTCGGCGCCGCCCTGCTGCGACTGTGGGAGCGGGAGGGCGTCGCGACCGAGCACGTGGTCCGCGAGCCGGGCGGGCGGACCGGGATCTACTTCATCGCCCGCACCCCGGCCGAGAGTTCCTTCACGTACTACCGGGCGCAGTCCCCCGCCACCCGGCTCGCGCCCGCCGACCTGCCGGCCGACGCGATCGCGGGGGCCCGCCTCCTGCACCTGAGCGGCATCACCCAGGCGATCTCCACCTCCGCCTGCGACACCGCCTTCCACGCGATGCGGCTGGCACGGGACAACGGCACCCTGGTCAGCTACGACCCCAACATCCGGCCCGCCCTCTGGCCCGCAGAGCGGGCCCGCGCGGTGGTGTGGCGCAGCGTCGAGCTGTGCGACATCGCGCTGCCGAACCTCGCCGAGGGGCGGCTGCTCACCGGTCTGCACGCGCCGCACGACGTCCTCGCGGAGTTCGTGCGGCGCGGCCCCTCGATCGTGGTCCTGAAGATGGGCGACCGGGGCGCACTCCTCGCGCACGACGGGACGGTCACCCGCATCCCGCCGCACGCGGTCGACCCGGTCGACAGCACCGGCGCCGGTGACACCTTCGACGGCGCCTTCGCGGCGCGGCTGCTCACCGGCGACACCCCCGGGGAGGCCGCCCGGTACGCGGCGGTCGCGGCGGCGCTGACCACGACGGGGCCCGGCGCCGTCACCCCGATCCCGCGCCGCGAGGACGTCGAGGCCGCGCGGGCGGCCCTCGGCGCCGACCGGCCACCACCGTCCGCAACCACACCGGTCCGATGAGGAGTTGAGAAGCCAATGGTTCGCGCCACACGCCACGTCGCCGTGGCGGCATGCTCGGGGATCCTGCTGCTCGCGGGGTGCTCCGACGGTTCCACCGTGGACGATGCCGTAGAGGGTGCATCCGGCGCGGGCGCGCAGGCGCCGACCCGCGTCAGAGCCGGATACGTGTCCGCCATCGACCAGATAGGCCTGCCGTCCGGGGTGGAGGCCGGGTACTTCGACGAGCAGAACCTCAACGTGAAGCTGGCCCAGCCGTACCCGACCGGCGTCGACGCGCTCAACGCGCTGCAGGCGGGCGAGGTCGACTTCGTGCAGGTCGGCACGCCCTCGATCGCCGCCGCGCAGAAGGGCATCGACCTGGCCCTCGTCGGCAACTACACCGGCTCGTCCAGCCGGAAGAGCATCGACGAGACGATGGCGGTGGTCGCGGCCCCCGGGTCCGGCGTGGACGGGAAAGACCTCAAGAGCCTGCGCGGCAAGAAGATCGGCGTCTCCGAGGGCTCCATCAACCACCTCTATCTGCTCGGCCTGCTGGGCGAGGCCGGACTGAAGACCAGTGACATCAAGATCGTGAACACCGAGCCGCCGGACATGGCGGTCGCCCTCAAGACCGGCGGCATCGACGCGGCCATCGTCTGGGACCCGTTCCCCATCACGATCGTCGACCAGGTGGGCGGCGCCAAGGAGGTGCTGCGCGGCGGCGGGCACATCCCGTTCATCGGCTACATCGTCACCACACCCGCGTACGCGAAGAAGCACCCGAAGGTGGTCGAGCGGTTCCTGACCGCGCGGGCGCGCACCGACCAGTGGATGCGCGAGAACCCCGAGGACGCGGCCGACTCCGCGACCAGGTGGCTGCCCGGCACCAAGAAGGCGGTGGCCGTGGAGGCGATGAAGCACAACGTCAAGCAGCTCGACCCGCGCTTCTCCGCCTGCAACTACCTCGCCCTCGACACCCAGGCCCGGCTGCTCGCCCGGCAGGGCGCCGTCAAGGCGGGCTTCGACGTCGGCAAGTACTTCGAGCCGAAGCCGATCCTCAAGGTGATGGCGGCCAACCCGAAGCTCTTCCGGGACCTGCCCGACGTGCCGAAGGCGGCGGCCGTCGACGGCGGCTACCGCTTCGACCGGGCGAGCGCCTCGAAGGCCTGCCCCTCGTGACGCCGCCGACGACGAGGGAGGCGCTCCCGCGCCCGGCGGCCGTCACCCCGCGCCGCGCGCGAAAGCCCCGCGGGCGGCGCCCGTCCCGCGCCGGGCGCGCGCTGTGGTTCCTCGGGCCGCTGGCCGTGCTGGTGGCCGCGTGGGCGGTCGCGGTGGCCGTCACGGGAACGCCGCTGCGGGTGTTCCCGCAGGTGACCGACGTGCTCCGGGCGCTCGGTGACATGGCGGCGAGCGGGGACCTGGTCCGGCACCTGGGCGCGAGCCTGCGCCGGATGGGCCTCGGCATCGTGCTCGCGCTGGTGACCGCGCTGCCCTTCGGCATCGCCCTGGGCTCCAGCCGGGCGCTGTCGGCGTTCTTCGCGCCGCTGCTGCGGTTCTCGGTGGCGCTCGCGGGCATCGCGTGGATCCCGGTGGCGACGCTGTGGTTCGGCTACGGCGACCGGGCGGTGATCTTCATCGTGTGGAACGCGATGTTCTTCGCGCTGACCTACAACGCGATGCTGGGCGTGCGCCAGATCCCGGTCCAACTGCTGCGCGCAGCACGATCTTTGGGGGTGAGCCGGGCGCGGATGTTCTGGGAGATCCTGCTGCCGGGCGCCCTGCCGAGCATCGTCACGGGGCTGCGCGTGGGCCTCGGCTACGGCTGGCGCGGGCTCGTGGCCGCCGAGATCATCGCGGGCAGCGCGGGCCTCGGCTACGCGCTGTTCCAGGCGCAGAAGTACTTCCGCACCGACGTCATCATCGCCTCGATGGTGATCATCGGGGTGCTGTGGCTGCTGATGGACCGGCTGCTGCTCGCGCCGCTCGAACGGCGCACGGTGGAGCGCTGGGGCATGACGGGGGTGAGCCGCTGATGGCCGCACTGTCCACGGCGCCCGCCCCGGTGTGGCGGCGCGCGCTGCGCAAGGGCGGCCTCCTGTTCCGCAGCGGCGCCGTCCGCACGCTCGGCCCGTTCGTGCCGGTCGTCGCCCTGTGGTGGCTGCTCGCCGAGTTCGAGGTGTTCCCCCGGTCGTTCTTCGCGAGCCCCGGCACCGTCCTTTCGACACTCGGCGGGCTCCTGGAGAAGGGCATCCTGCCGGGCTATCTGTCCGACTCGCTGACCCGTCTCGCGTACGGGGTCGGGTTCGGTCTCCTCATCGGGCTGCCGCTGGGCTTCGCGGTGGCGATGATCGGCCGGCTGCGCCGGTTCTTCTGGCCGATCCTGCTGTTCTTCCAGGCGATCGCGGACATCGCGTGGCTGCCGATCGTCATCGTGTGGTTCGGCTTCAGCCTGACCGCCGTCACCTTCGTGATCGTCTACACGATCGTCTTCCCGCTGATGCTGAGCGTCGTCGCGGGTGTCGAGCAGGTGCCGCGCGAGCTGGTGCGGGCGGCGCGCAGCCTGGGGGCCGGGCGGTGGCGGGTGTTCGTCGAGGTGATCGTGCCGGGCTCACTGCCGTCGGTCGCGGGCGGTATCCGCACGGGGCTGGGCTACGGCTGGCGGGCCCTGGTGGCCGCCGAGATCATCGTCGGCACGAGCGGCATCGGCTACATGATGTTCGACGCGCGCCGGGTCGGCGACATCAGCCAGGTCTTCCTCGGCATGGTCGTGCTCGGCGCCCTCTGGTACGCGCTGGACGCGTTGATTCTGGCCCCGTTCGAGCGGGCGACCGTCGAACGCTGGGGATTGGTACGCAGGTTGGAGGCCGACGGATGACCGCCCTGGAGATCAAGGGACTGCGCAAGGTGTACGAGGACACCTACAGCGGCGAGGAGGTCACCGCCATCGACGAGGTGTCCTTCGGCGTCCAGGAGGGCGAGTTCGTCTCGGTTCTGGGGCCGAGCGGCTGCGGCAAGACCACCGTCCTGAACATCGTCGCCGGGTTCGTGGAGGCGAGCGGCGGCACCGTGGCCGTGGACGGCGCGCCCGTGCACGGCCCCGGCCCCGACCGGGGCGTGGTGTTCCAGAGCCATGCACTGTTCCCGTGGAAGACGGTGCTCGGCAACGTCGCCTTCGGTCCGCGCATGCGCGGCGTACCGAAGGCCGAACGCACGTCCCGCGCGCGGGAGTTCCTCGACCTGGTGGGGCTCGGCGGCTTCGAGCACCGCTATCCGCACGAGCTGTCCGGCGGTATGCAGCAGCGGCTCGGGGTGGCCCGCGTGCTCGCCAACGAACCGGCGGTGATGCTGATGGACGAGCCGTTCGCGTCCATCGACGCGCAGACCCGGCGCAAGCTGCAGGAGGACCTCACCGGCATCTTCGAGAGCCGCCGCCCGACGGTCTTCTTCGTCACGCACGACGTCGACGAGGCGGTGTTCCTCTCCGACCGTGTCGTCGTGCTGTCCCGGCGGCCCAGCCGGGTCAGGGAGATCGTCGACGTGCCGCTGCCCCGGCCCCGGCGCTGGGACACCGCGGTCGCGCTCCCGGAGTTCCGGGCGACCGTGGACCGGGTCAACGCACTCCTGGCAGGGGAAGGGGATGAGGACGGTGCCGCCGACGTCGTCGCTGCTCCGTAGGTCCGCGAAGAGCCCGACGCTCCGCAAGATCGCGGTGGTGGTGCTGCTCGTGCTGGCCTACCAGGTGTGGCTGAGCGTGCAGGCCACCGGGAAGGTGGGTCCCGGAGTCGGTGAACTCCGCGATCCGCGCGGGCGGTTCGCGGTCGACGTCGAGCTCGGTTTCAAGCCCGAGCGCTACCACATCCTGCAGTTGCAGAAGCACGGCCGCATCGCGGGCACGGACGGCGACGTGGTGCATCTGCGCGGGGTGGCACCGGCCGGGGTCGACGCGCTGACCCGCCAGTACTGGATCGAGCGCATCGAGGCACCTCAGGGGGCGCCTCGCTGAACCCGCCCGTCCTGAACCCGCCCGTTCCGAACTCACCCGTCCCGAACCCAGCCGTGCTGAACGCCGGTTCAGGATGTCGCACGCTATTCGGAAACCGTATCGGCCCTCCTCTGAAAGCCGGTCCTGTCTGGTCCACGCCGCGCGGGCGGCGGTAGACGAGAGGCATGCTCCGTTCAGATCTGCGTCTCGAATGGTTCGTCTCCTTCCTCGGCGTCGTGGACACCGGCAGCTTCAGCGCGGCGGCCGAGCTGACCCACCGCTCCCAACCGCGCGTGAGCATGCACGTCGCCTCCCTCGAACGGGAGGCGGGGGTGCCGCTGTTCGACCGCGACCGGCGCCCGGTGACCCCCACCGACGCGGGCGCGGTCCTCGCCGAGCACGCGCGCGCCATCCTGCGCCGGCTCGCCGGGGCCGAGGCCGCGATGGCCGGGTACCGCGGCGCCGCGCGGGGCGTGGTGACCCTGGGCAGCTACCCGAGCGCGAGCGTGGCGTTCGTGCCGCAGCTCCTCGAACGGATGGCGCGTACCCGCCCGGCCATCAAGGTGGTCCTGGTGGAGCGCTCCACCCTGGAGCTCGACGCGGCGCTCGCGACCGGCGAGGTGGACATCTGCCTGCGCCCGATGGCACCGCCGCCGGGCCCCTCGGTGGAGTCGCGGCCGCTGTGGTGGGAGGGCCTGATCGCGGTCCATCCGCCGGACCATCTGCTGGCCGAGCTGCCGGAACCGCTGCCGCTGGCCGCGGTGGCCGCGCACCCCCTGATCACCATCGGCCGGCTCGGCTCCGCCGAGGCGATGGGCTTCGAGACGTACCGCGCCTTCAGCGAACGCGGCCTGGAGCCCAACGCGGTGCAGGCCACCAACCAGCCGCAGACACTCATCTCACTGGTCCGCAGCGGGCTCGGCATCGGTGTCACCAACCTCCTCGCCGTCGCCACCGCCGACACCTCGGGCGTCGTGGCGCGCAAGCTCGACGTGCCCTGCGGGCGCAGGGTGGCGGTGCACTGGTCGAGCACCCGGCCGCTGACCCCGCCCGCGCGCACGCTGCTGCGCGAGATCGAGGCATCACCGGCGCCGCCGGGGACCCGCGATCTGACGGGAGACACCGCGCACGGTTCATCCAAGTTGCGAATACCCGCATCAGCACGACGCGCTTAACGCCGGACGGCGGCGTTCCTAGCGTGTGCCCAACACCGGTCAACGAGCGGGAAGTCGAGGGTTCGGATGCGTACTGACCCAGTCACACGTCGCACGATGCTCGGGCGCAGCGCAGCGGCCGGCGGGGCGCTCACGCTCGCCCCACTGCTCCAGGGGCAGGCGGTCGCGGCCGACGGATCCGCGCCGAAGAAGGGCGGCTACGAGCGCATCGGAGTCCGCCCGCTGATCAACGGCCGGGGCACCTACACCGTGCTGAGCGGTTCGCTGATCCTGCCGGAGGTGCGTGCTGCCATCGACGCGGCGTCCCGGCAGTACGTGCAGCTGGACGAGCTGGCCGACGGGGTCGGCAAGCGGCTCGGCGAGCTGACCGGCGCCGAGCTCGGCATGGTCAGCTCCGGCTGCTCCGCTGCCCTCACGCACGCGTCGGCGGCCTGCACGGCGGGCGGCAACCCGGACCTGCACATCCAGATCCCCGACCTGCGCGGCTTCACCAAGACCGAGGCGATCATCCCCAAGCACTCCCGCAACGTGTACGAGGCGGCCATCAGCGCCGTCGGCCTCAAGGTCGTCGAGGTGAACACACGCGAGGAGATGAAGGCGGCGCTCGGCCCGCAGACCGCGCTCGTGTACGTCTTCGCGATGCCGCGCGTCGACGAGAGCGAGCTGGACCTGAAGACGATCGCCCGGCTCGCCCACGCCGAGGATGTGCCGGTCCTGGTCGACGCCGCCGCCGAGGTGCTCACCATCCCCAACGTCCATCTGGAGCGCGGCGCCGACCTCGTCGCGTACAGCGGCGGCAAGGCGCTGCGCGGTCCGCAGTCGGCGGGCATCCTGCTCGGCCGCGAGGACCTGGTGCGCGCGGCGTGGGTGCACAGCGCGCCGCACCACGGCTACGCCCGCGGCTTCAAGGTCGGCAAGGAAGAGGCCATGGGCATGCTCGCGGCCGTCGAGACGTGGGTGCGCCGCGACCACAAGGCGGAGTACGCGACCTGGACGTCGTGGCTGAGGACCATCGCCAAGCGCGTCTCCGCCGCGGTCCCCGGTGTCACCTCCGAACTCGTCCAGCCGGAGGGCCTGTCGAACCGCACACCGACCCTCAACCTCTTCTGGGACGCGAAGAAGCGCGGCGTCGTGGGCCAGACGATCGTGGACGCCCTGTGGGAGGGCGAGCCGCGCATCGCCATCAACCCGGCGAGCAGCAAGGACCCCGCGAAGTCGGGCCTGGCCGTCACCCCGTACATGCTGGAGCCGGGCGACGAGAAGACCATCGCCGACCACATCGTCAAGCAGCTCAAGGATCCGCCCCCGGCGCCCGCGCAGCCGAAGCCGCCGTCCGTCGACGCGAGCGGCAGCTGGTCCCTGGAGATCACCTACGCGGCCGGCGCCTCCGGTGCGCACCGGCTGACGCTGAAGCAGGACGGGGCGAAGCTCACCGGCACCCACCGCGGCGACTTCGTCGAGCGCCCCGCCACCGGTTCCGTCTCCGGCGACGAGGTGACCGTGACCAGCTCGTACGGCGAGGAGCACGGCGACTCCCTCTCGTACACCTTCACGGGGAAGCTCAGCGGCGACTCCCTCAGCGGGCGCGTGGACCTGGGCGAGTACCTCAAGGGCAGCTGGAAGGCGACCCGGACATGACCCGTACGCCCTGATCCCCCTCCCTCTCTCGAAGCCTCACCACTCACACCTTCACACCTTCATCGGAGGACGCGTGACCTCGAACCGACGGGACTTCATCCGCAGGGCGCCCGCAGTGGCGGCCGTCGCCGCCGTACCGGCCGTGGCGGGCGCGGGCACCGCATCGGCCGCCGACACCGGGCGCGGCAAGCCGGGCACCGGCAGGCCCCGCAAGGAGGTGCACTACCCGGACGGCGCGGAGCCGCCGGAGAACCCGCTGTTCAGCCCGATCGTGACGTACGGCTCGATGGTCTTCATCTCCGGCATCGGCGCCCACTTCGAGGGCGACATCCGCGCCCACACCGACCATGTGCTGAACGAGGTGGAGCGCTATCTGGAGTCGGTGGGCTCCTCGATGGCGAAGGTGCTCAAGATCAACGTCTATCTCAACACGCTCGACGACTACGACGGGATGAACGAGGTCTTCCTCGGCCGCTGGGGCCCCGAGCCGGGTGTGCGCACCACGATCGCGGCGTCGGGCGGCATCCCCGGCGACTCGCTGGTCGAGATCGACTGCATCGCCGCCATCTGATCCGCCGACCCCGAAGGGACGTCCCATGCAGGCAAGACAGCGGGCCCACTGGCTGGTGTTCCCGGCGGCGCTGACGCTCGTGCTCGGCGCGGCGACAGCGGGCGCCTCGACCTTCGCGGCCGAGAAGAAGGACCCGGCCGAGGCGTACGACCTGGTGATCGAGCGCGGCCATGTGATCGACCCGAAGAACCGGGTGGACGCGGTGCGCGACGTCGCGGTCAGGGACGGGAAGATCGCGAAGGTGGCGAAGGACATCGACGCGTCCGCCGCCAAGCAGACGGTGGACGCGGCCGGTGCCTACCTCACCCCCGGCCTGGTGGACCTGCACGCCCACCTGTTCCCCGGCCCCGAGGACGACTACGCGAACGGCAAGAACGGGGTGGCGCCCGACGGCTTCACCTTCCGCACCGGTGTCACCACCGCGGTGGACGCGGGCTCGTCCGGAGCGGTCAATTTCGACCTGTTCAAGAAGAACATCATCGACCGCTCGCAGACCCGCGTCCTCGCCTTCCTGAACATCGTCGGCAAGGGCATGGGCGGCGCGAAGGTCGAGCAGGACGTCAGTGACATGAAGCCGGGACCGGCGGCGGAGAAGGCGGCCGAGCACCCGGACACGGTCGTCGGCATCAAGACGGCGCACTACGAGGGCAAGGACTGGGCGGCCGTCGACAACGCGGTCGAGGCGGGCGAGAAGGCCGACCTGCCCGTCATGGTCGACTTCGGCGCCAACCACCCCGAGCGGCCGATCGAGCAGCTCCTCGGGGAGCGGCTGCGGCCCGGTGACATCTACTCCCACGTGTACTCGGGCCTGCGCAACGAGCTGCTCGACAGCGGCAAGCTCAATTCGGGCCTGCACAAGGGCCGGGAGCGCGGTGTGCTGTTCGACGTCGGGCACGGCGGCGGCAGCTTCAGCTGGGACGTGGCGGTCGAGGCGATGAAGGAGGGCTTCGCGCCCGACACCATCTCCACCGATCTGCACATCACCAGCATGAACGCGGGCATGAAGGACATGCCGAACATCATGGGGAAGTTCCTCACGCTCGGCATGCCGCTGAAGGACGTGGTGGAGGCGTCCACCTGGAAGCCCGCGAAGTCGATCGGCCGCACCGATCTGGGCAATCTCTCGGTCGGCGCCCCCGCCGACCTGGCCCTGTTCTCCCTCGACAAGGGCAGGTTCGGCTACGTCGACAGCTTCGGCTACCGGATCGACGGCAGCCGCAAGCTCACCACCCAGCTGACCGTCCGCGCCGGCAAGGTGGTGTGGGACCTCAACGGGAAGTCCGCGCAGAAGTGGACGCCGGGCGCGAAGCGCGACACCGGCGAGCACGAGCACTGAGCGGCGCGCACAGGTGACACGCAGCTGAGACACAGGGCCCCGGTCCCCCGGCCGGGGCCCTGTGCACCGCTGTGACCAGCATGCGGACAAGTGGACGAGGCCCTTCCGGTGGCTGCATACGATTCCGCGACACCCACCACCGCAGCACACCCCCGGAAGGCCCCCGTGAGCACCACTTCCTCCCTGCCCTCACCCACGCCGGCGGAGGCGGCGTCCGGCCCCGTGGCGATCCGCTCGGCGGCCGATGTCTCCGATCTGGTCAACTCCGGCACGGCGCGCGGCAAGCACGCCCGGATGATCGTGATCATCGCGCTCGGCGGCATCTTCCTCGACGCGTACGACCTCAGCTCGCTCGCGTACGGCCTGCCGGACATCACGAAGCAGTTCGGCCTCAGCTCCACGATGGCCGGCGTCGTCACCGCCTCGATCAGTGTCGGCTCGCTGATCGGCGCGCTCGTCGGCGGCTGGCTCGTGGACCGCATAGGCCGCTACCGGGTCTTCATGGCCAACATGCTGTTCTTCGTCGTGACGGCGCTGGTGTGCGCGGTGGCGCAGGACGCGTGGACGCTGATCGGCGCCCGGTTCGTGATGGGCATCGGCGTCGGCATGGACATCCCGGTCGCCATCGCGTTCCTCGCCGAGTTCTCCCGGCTGCGTGGCAAGGGCAGCAAGGGCTCGCGCACGGCCGCCTGGTCGCCCGCCTGGTACGCGGCCACCAGCGGCTGCTACCTCGTCATCATGGCGCTGTACTTCCTGCTGCCCGACGCCCACCTGGGCTGGCTGTGGCGCTTCACCGTCGGCTTCGGCGCGATCCCCGCCCTCGTCGTCCTGCTGCTGCGCCGCCGCTACATGAACGAGTCCCCGACCTGGGCCGCCGACCAGGGCGACCTGGAGGGCGCGGCGAGCATCCTGCGGCAGTCCTACGGTGTGGAGGCCTACGTCCCCGAGGACGTCGCGGGGAGGACGGAGCGCCCGCAGCGCCCCGGACTCGCCTCTTACGCCCGCCTGTTCAAGGGCCCGTACCGCACCCGCACCATCCAGTCGGTGACGGTCGGCCTCGCGGAGACCTTCGGTTACAACGCGGTCGCGTTCGGCCTGCCGATCATCATCGCGACGCTCATGACGCAGGGCCCGCTGACCACCATCGCGTCGTCGTTCACCCTGAACCTCGTCTTCGCCCTCACCGGCGGCCTGCTCGGCATCCGCTGGGCGTCGACGAAGGGTGCCTGGCCGATGATGTCGCTCGGCTTCGCGATCCAGGTCGTCGCCATCACCGTGCTCGCTGTCATCGGGCAGCCCTCGGGCACCGCCGTCGTCACGGCGGGCATCCTGATGCTGGGCGCGTTCATGTTCGCCCAGGGCTTCGGACCCGGCGCGCACATCATGAGCTATGCCTCGCTGGGCTTCCCGACCTCGATGCGCGGCGTCAGCATCGGCTTCAACCAGGCGGTGCTGCGCCTCGGTTCGACGCTCACGCTGTTCTTCTTCCCGATCCTCAGCACCGGCCTCGGCACCGGTGTGTACTGGGTGATCCTCGGCGCGCCCGTGCTCGGCCTCGTCGCGCTGCTCGTGAAGCGGTGGGAGCCGGTGGGCTTCGACGCGGACGCCGAGGAGCGGGAGCTCAGTCTCCGGTCGGGCTGAGCGGCACCGCGCCCACGCTGTGCCCACGCCGGTCGAGCAGTCGGCCGGCGTGCTTCAGCGTGCGCAGCACCACCGCGCGCTCCGTGATGCGCAGGCCGAGGTCGGCGAGGCGGCGGTTGAGCAGTGCCTCGGTGGTGTGCACCTCGGCGAGGGTGCGCAGCCAGATGTCCAGGATGAGGTTGTGGGTGCCCGCGGTGATGCTGCACATGCGCAGTCCGGGAAGGGTGCGCAGGGCCTGCACCGCGGGTTCCAGGTTCTCGGCGGGCACGGACCCGAAGTAGACGGCGGACACGGGGAACTCCGTGAGCGGCCGGGCGAGCGTGCAGCGCAGCGAGAGCCGCCCGCCCGCGGTCAGCACGCGCAGCCTGCGGCGGACCGTGGCGGTGCTCGCCCCGGTGACCCGGGCGAGCCCGGACAGCGACATCCGCCCGTCCGTGCCGAGCGCGTGCGCGATGCGCCGGTCGAGGGGGCGTATCGGCTCGTCGGGCACGGGTGCCTCGGCGTCCGCGTACTCGGGGCGCAGCAGCGCGCGCTGGTCCGGTGTGAGGCTGCGCAGCCGCCACTGCGCGCCCTCGAAGGGGACCGCCGTGATGACATGGATACGGGTGCCGCGCACACCGGACAGCCGGGAGATCCGCTCGCCGGTGTACCGGGCGAGGTCGTCGAACGACGAGGCACCCACGATGGCCAGCAGGTCGCGCCCGCCCGACGTCTGCTTGAGGCTGAGCATCCGGGAGTCCGCGGCGAGCGACGCGAGCACGTTCTCCGGCAGATGCCCACCGGTGTCGATCTCGACCTGCGCGTACACGGACCCCTCGTCGCGGTCGAGCGCGAGATATCCGTCGACCCAGGCCGCCCCGCTGCGCGCGAGCCGCTCCCAGCGGCGCGCGGCGGTGACGGGGTCGATCCCGAGGGCCTCACCGACGAGCGTCCAGGGGGCACGGGTGTTGACCTGGAGGGCATGCACGAGCGCGAGGTCCAGCTCGTCGATGCGGGTGCGTTCCGCGACGCTCCGCTCCACCGTCGTCGGTTCTGAATGCTGCGTACTCACGGTGGCTCAAATCCTGCACAGATCGGGAGGCCGGGTCGGGTTCCTGCGATTTTACGTGTTCGTCATCGCGGAATCCGACAGTGTTCGCTCATGAGTTCCCAACAGCTTTCCTCGCTCCGCCTCACCAACGCCCGCCTGATCGACGGCACCGGCGCCGCGCCCGTCGAGGACGCCACGCTCGTCGTCGACGCCGAGGGCCTGATCACGTACGCGGGCCCGTCGGCCGCGGCGCCGGCCGCCGAGCCCGGTGTGCGCACCGTCGACGCCGGCGGGCGCACCCTGCTGCCCGGATTCATCGACACCCACGTCCACCTCGGTGTCGAGTCCGCGCGCCAGATGGTGCGCCGTTACGAGCAGGACTCCACGGTCGAGACCTTCCGCACCGCCGAGCGGCTGCGCGCCACCCTCGACGCGGGTGTCACCACCGTCCGCGACCTCGGCGGGCTGCCGTCGGGCTACCGCACGGCCGTCGAGCAGGGGCTGACCACGGGACCGCGCATCCACACCGCCGTCCGCATCCTCAGCCACACCGGCGGGCACGCCGACTTCGCCACCGAGTGCGGGTTCGACCCGAGCGCCGGGATGGGCGAGATCGCCGACACCCCGGACGAGGTGCGGCTCGCGGTGCGCAAGCTGCTGCGCGCGGGCGCCGATGTCATCAAGGTGTGTGCCACGGGCGGCATGTCCAGCCCCTACGACCACCCCGACGACGAGGGTCTGACCGAGGACGAGATCCGTACGGTCGTCGAGGAGCTGGCCCGGCACGGCGGCCGCCCGGTCGCCGCGCACGCGCAGGGCACGGCCGGCATCCTCAACGCGATCCGTGGCGGTGTCACCAGCGTCGAGCACGGTTACGGCATGACGGCGCAGGCCAGGGAACTCGCGGGCGAGAAGGGCACGTTCGTCGTCCCGACGCTCTCCACGGTCTTCGACGGCATCGACAAGGCCACCATGGAGCCGTACCACTACGAGAAGAAGGTCCGCTGGTCCTCGATCACCAAGGAGAACATCTCCGCGGCGATCGCCGAGGGCGTGAGGATCGCCATGGGCACGGACGCGGCGATGGTCCCGCACGGCCGCAATCTGCGCGAGCTCACCCACCTCGTCGCGCTCGGTATGAGCCCCCTGCAGGCGATCACCACGGGCACCCGCTCCGCCGCCGAACTCCTCGGCCTGGACGCCGAGATCGGCACCCTGGAGGCGGGCAAGCGCGCCGACCTGGTGCTGTGCGAGGGCGATCCGCTCGCCGACATCGCGCTCCTCGCCGACCCGGCGAACGTCGTCCTCGTGGCGCAGGGCGGCACCCTCCGCAAGATCGGACTCGGAACGTGACGACACAGGCGCCGGCCCCCGAGCAGGACCCCACCAGAGCGGGGTTCATCGACAAGGCCATGTCCGGCATCGAGCGGGTGGGCAACAAACTCCCCCACCCGGTCCTCCTCTTCCTCGGCCTGTTCGTCCTCGTCGGCGCCGCGTCCACGGCCCTCGCGGCGGCGGACGCGACGGTGCGGATCCCCGGCGAGGACAAGACGGTCGCGGTACAGGGGGTGTTCACCGGGGACGGCGTGGTGTGGCTCCTGGAGAACTTCATCCCCAACTTCACGGGCTTCCCCTCGCTCGGCACGGTGCTGCTGATGATGGCGGCGGTGGGCGTCGCCGAGCGCACCGGCCTGCTGGAGACCGTGGTGCGGGCCTCGATCTCGCGCGCACCGCGGTGGCTCCTGCCGTACCTGGTCGCCTTCGTGTCGGCGCAGGCCCACCTGATGAGCGACGTGGCGATCCTGGTGATCCCGCCGCTGGCCGCGCTGGTGTTCAAGAACGCGGGCCGCAATCCGATCGCGGGACTGATCGGCGGCTTCGCCTGCGTGTGCGCGGGATACGCGGCGGGCTTCTCGATCGGCGCCCTCGACGCCCTCTACACGGGCATCACCCACCAGGCCGCGCAGGTCCTCCCGCAGGGCGCGGACGCCCCGACGCACATCCTGATCAACTACTTCTACACGGCGTCGGCGAGCATCGTCCTCGCCCTCATCGGCGGCTTCCTCATCGCCCGCGTCCTGGAGCCGCGCCTGCCGTGGCCGACCGCGACCGGGGAACCCACGGGAGAGGCGGGGCAGGCGGGCGAGGCGGGAGAGGTCACCACGGAGGTGACCGCCCTCCAGCGCCGCGGCATGGCGCGCGCGGGCCTCACCGTCCTCGCGTACGCCGCCGTGGTCGTCACCTGCTGGCTGCTGCCCGGCTCCCCGCTGCGCGGCGAGGGCGGGGCACTGGTCCCCTCCCCCGTCCTGGACGGCATCGTCCCGCTGCTGTTCGTCGCGTTCCTGCTGGCCGGCGCGGTCTACGGCCGCACCGTCAAGGCGGTCACCCGCTTCGAGGACGTGCCGCGCATGATGGCGGACGCGATCACGGGCATGTCGGCGTACATCGTGCTCATCCTGGTCATCGCGCAGGTCATCGGTGTCTTCGACTGGACGAACCTGGGCACGCTGCTCGCGGTGAAGGGCGCGGCGCTGCTCGAATCGGTGGGCCTGACCGGCTACCTCGGCCTCGTGGCGTTCGTCCTGCTGGTGTGCGTCCTGAACCTGTTCATCACGTCGGGCTCGGCGCTGTGGTCCCTGGTGGCTCCGGTGTTCGTACCGGCCTTCATGCTGCTGCACATGGAACCGGCGGTCACCCAGGCCGCGTTCCGCATAGGTGACTCGGCGACCCAGATGATCACGCCGCTCAACCCCTATGTGTTCCTGCTCCTGACGGTCCTCAAGCGCTACGAGCCGGAGGCCCAACTCGGCTCCCTGCTCTCACGGTTGTCGGTGTTCGTGGTGCCGTTCCTCGTGGCGTGGCTCGCGGTGCTCGGCATCTTCTACGGCTTCGACATACCGCTGGGGCCGGGGGCCGACATCAGCACCCGTTGACACATTTCCCACACATGTACGGCACCACGTATTCACATGGCATATGCTCACGGGGCTCCGCTGGAACATTTGAGGGGGGAACCTCATGCGTTACCGCTTTGCCCTGCCCGCCGCCATGGCCGCCGCCGCGCTCGCCGTCGCGGTGACTCCCGCGCAGGCCGCCGAGTACTCCTCGGCCCTGAAGGTCAGGGGCGCCCAGTACGACGCCCCCGGCCGGGACTCCAACCGCTGCTCGGGCGGGAACACCAAGAGCGAGTACCTGACCATCAAGAACTACTCGCGCACCGCGACGGTCAACCTCAAGGGGTACGTCGTCAAGGACGCCGCGGGGAACCGCTTCAAGTTCACCGCGAGCCACTCCCTGCAGCCCGGCGACTACGTGCGGCTGCGTGGCGGCAACGGCACGGACTCCGACGCCGGCAACGTCGTCTACCGCGACAACTGCAACTTCATGTGGAACAACGACAAGGACACCATCTACCTGTACAAGCCCTCCGGCTCGCGCTCCGACGTGCACGCGTACACCAAGGCGCGCAACGACCGGGACGGCGACGGGTACATCAAGTTCCACAGCTGACCGGGCCCACCCGCGTCATGTCGTCCCGCCCACCGGCCGCGCGCGCCGGTGGGCGGGACGTCTTCGCTCTCCTGTCCGGCGCCTACTGCGCGTACGTCTCGAACTCCGCCACCTGAGGTGCGGCGCTCGCGCCGGTGATCTCGAACGTGACCTTCTTCAGCGAGGTGCCGGGGAAGGAGGCGACACCCGCCCCGGTGCCGGAGGTCAGCACCGCGCCGGTGTCACCGTTGAGGATCCGCCAGGCCTTGATCCGGCCCGAACCGGCCGCCGTCTCCCGGATGTTGACCTTGGAGACCGTGGTGGCCGTGCCCCACTTGACCGAGACCGATCCGGTCGTGCCGCTCGGCGACCAGTAGGTGGTCATGCTGCCGTCGCGCACGTTGCCGTAGCTGGTGCCGTCCGCCTTGCTGGAGCCGTCGGCACCCGCGCCGAGGCTCAGGTTGGTGCCGCTCGGCTGCGTCGGCGTGGGCGAGGGGTCCGTGGGCGTCGGGGTGGGGGTCGGCGTCGGGGTCTGCGTCGAGCAGCTGCCGTCCGACACCTTCATGCCCTTGTTGGCGCCCGCCGTCTGACCCACGACACCCGGCACGCAGGACGCGTCGTCGAGCTTGTAGGAGTACGGGATCGAGACCGTGGTGTTGGACACCGGGTTCGGTCCGGCCGGCTTGTAGTCGCTCGCGGCGGACGACCAGGTCACGTTGTCGAAGGTGTTCCCACTGACCTGCCAGTATCCGGCCGCGGTCGTGTAGAACGTGCCGAGCACGTCCTTCGAGTCCTTGAAGTAGTTGTTGTCGACCTTGGCCTTCGCCCCGGCGCGGGAGTTGATGCCCGACTCGTTGAGGCTCACGTAGTAGTTGTTGTACATGTGCGCCGTGCCGCCGCGGAGCAGGGGCGCACGGGAGTCGATGTTCTCGTACAGGTTGTGGTGGAACGTGATGTAGCCGTTGGACAGTTCCGTCTCGCTGGAGCCGATCAGGCCGCCGCGGCCCGAGTTGCGCAGCGTGCTGTACGAGAGGGTGACGTACTGGGTGTTGTCCTTCATGTCGAACAGGCCGTCGTAGCCGTCCGACTCGCCGCCCGAGGCGAGGAGGTTCACATGGTCGACCCAGACGTTGCGGACGTCGCTCTCCATGCCGATGGCGTCGCCGCCGTTGGAGGTGGGCGAGCCGGACTTCTTGACGTTCTGGACCGTCACGTTCTGGATGACGATGTTGCTGGACTCGCGGATGTGGATGCCGAGTTGGTCGAAGACCGCGCCGCCCCCGACGCCGACCAGCGTGACGTTGCTGATCTGCTTGAGTTCGATGACCCCGGCGGCGGTGTTGCAGCTGTCGCCGGACACCTTGGCGGTGTTTCCGTGGTTGATCGTGCCCTCGACCTCGATGGTGATCGGGGTGCTGCTGCTGGCCCGGTCGCACAGGGCCTGGTGGATCTGGGTTCCGGTGGTGGCCCGTACGGTCGCGCCGCCCGCGCCGCCCGTGGTCCCGCCGTTCTGCGTGGCGTAGCCGGTGGCGGTGCCGGTCACGGCGGCCGAGGCCTCGGACGTCGTCAGCGTCATCGCGGCGGCTCCCGCAAGGGCGAGAGCGCCGATCCCGGCGGTGAGGCGGAGCGCGACGGGTCTGGGTAACTTCATGCTCATGGTTCCCTTCCGGTGCAGTGCGGCGCACCGGTTCGGGTGCGGCGCACTGGTTCAGGTGCTCGGGGCATGCCGGTGCAACCGGTGTGGTGACCGGCGGAAAGAGGGGGAAAGCGCTTTCTGCGCGGGAGAATAGAGCGCCGCCGGAGCGCGTGGCAAGGTTCCGCGCACCGCTTGTGACTCAACCTTCGGCAGACCGGCGGGACTTGACCACCGGCACGGTTCAGCCGCTCCCCGCGACCTCCACCCCGCCCCGTACACCTCGAACGCCCTGACCTGCCCCGCCGGGGCCGACGCGTCCGCCGCCGTCACTCATTTGTGATCGGCATCACCCTGTACTCACCGTGGACGTCAGGTCATCATATGACCTGCGCTCCAGGCGCCCACGGCCCTCGCGGCCCACGGCTAGAGACAGGGACGGAACCCCCATGCACGACCAGGATCACCCGGCACCGGCCGCCGCGGCCACGACCCGCGTAGGCGTCGTCGGCCTCGGGGCCATGGGGCTCGGCATGGCGCGCAGCCTGCGCGCCGCCGGGTTCCACGTGGCGGTCCACGACCTGCGCGCCGACGTGGCCGCGGACTTCGCGCGCGAGGGCGGCACCGCCTACGCCTCGGCCGGTGACCTGGCGGCCGAGGTCGACGTACTCGTCGGCGTCGTGGTCAACTCGGCGCAGGTCGAGGCGGTCCTCTTCGGCGAGGGCGGCGCGGCCCACCGGCTGCGGTCCGGCGCCGTCTACGTCATGTGCTCCACCGTCGACCCCGCCTTCTCCACCGAACTCGAAGCGCGGCTCGGCGAGTTGGGCGTGCGCTTCCTGGACGCCCCGATCTCCGGCGGCGCCGCCCGCGCCGCGACCGGCGAGCTGACGATGATGACCTCCGGCTCCCCGGAGGCGTACGCGCTCGCCGACCCCGTGCTCGACGCCATGAGCGCCACGGTCTACCGGCTCGGTGACACCGCCGGGCTCGGCTCCAAGGTCAAGATCGTCAACCAGCTGCTCGCGGGCGTGCACATCGCCGCAGCCGCGGAGGCCATGGCCCTCGGCATCAAGGCGGGTGTGCCGGCCGAGTCGCTGTACGAGGTGATCACGCACAGCGCGGGCAACTCGTGGATGTTCGAGAACCGCATGGCCCACGTCCTGGCCGGGGACTACACGCCGCTGTCCGCCGTCGACATCTTCGTCAAGGACCTCGGTCTCGTGCTGGACTCCGCGCGGCCGCAGAAGTTCCCGCTGCCGCTCTCGGCGACCGCCCACCAGATGTTCCTCCAGGCGTCCGCGTCCGGCCTCGGCGGCGAGGACGACAGCGCCGTCATCAAGATCTTCCCGGGCATCGAGCTGCCCGGGCAGCACCACCTCAACGACGAGAAGGATGCCTGACGTGCCCGTCCGCCTCGGCTGCATCGCCGACGACTTCACCGGCGCCACCGACCTCGCCAACAACCTGGTGCGCGCGGGCATGCGCGTCGTCCAGCTCATCGACGTACCGGCGCGGGACACCGCGGCGCCGCAGGACGCCGACGCGGTCGTGATCGCGCTCAAGTCGCGGACCGTCCCGGCGGCCGAGGCCGTCGACTCCTCGCTGCGCGCCCTGGAGTGGCTGCGGTCCGCGGGCGCCGAGCAGATCTACTTCAAGTACTGCTCGACCTTCGACTCGACGCCGGCCGGCAACATCGGCCCGGTCACCGAGGCTCTGATGGACGCGCTCGGCACCGACTTCACCGTCGCGACCCCGGCGTTCCCCGACAATGGGCGCACCGTCTTCAAGGGACACCTCTTCGTCGGTGACGTGCTGCTCGGCGAGAGCAGCATGCGCCACCACCCGCTCACCCCGATGACCGACTCCAACCTGGTGTCCGTGCTCGGCACGCAGATGGCACGGCCGGTCGGGCTGATCGACCACAAGGCCGTCGCGGCGGGCCCCGAGGCCGTCGCCGCGCGGATCGGGGAGCTGCGCGAGGACGGGGTCGGCGCCGCGATCGTCGACGCCGTGTCCAACGACGACCTGGTGCGGCTCGGCGCGGCGGTCGCCGGTCTGCCGCTGGTCACCGCCGGTTCGGGGCTCGCCATCGGGCTGCCCGCGAACTGGGGCATCGAGCCGTCTCCCGAGGCCGCCGAACTCCCCGCCGCCTCCGGCACGTCGGCGGTGATCGCCGGTTCGGTGTCCGCCGCCACGAACGGCCAGGTGCGGGCCTTCACCGACACCGGCCGACCCGTCTACAGCGTGGATCCGCTGCGGATCGCGGCGGGCGAGGACGTGGCCGCCGAGGCGCTCGCCTTCGCCGACGCGCACCTGTCGTCCGACGGTCCTGTACTGATCTGCTCGACCGTGTCGCCTGACGCCGTCCGCGAGGTGCAGGGGCGGCTCGGGGCCGCGGAGGCCGGGGAGTTGGTGGAGCGGACGCTCGCGCGCGTCGCGCAGGGACTCGTCGAGCGCGGTGTGCGGCGGCTCGTCGTCGCCGGTGGTGAGACCTCCGGCGCCGTCGTCCAGGCCCTCGGCCTGTCCGGTCTGCGGATCGGCCCGCAGATCGATCCGGGTGTGCCGTGGTGTGCGGCGCCGCTCCCGGACGGCGGCACCCTCCACATCACCCTCAAGTCGGGGAACTTCGGCGGCCCCGACTTCTTCACGGCCGCCTTCGGCCTCCTGACCGACGGGGAGTCCCGATGACACCTGACATCAAGTCGCCCGTCGACACGGCACGTTCGGAGATCGTCCGCGTCGGCACCAGCCTTTTCGACCGCGGCTACGTGCACGCCAGCGCGGGCAACATCAGCGCCCGGCTCGACGACGGTCTCGGCCACCTCATCACCCCGACCGACGCGGCCATGGGCTTCCTGGAGCCGGAGCGGCTCGCGCTCGTCGACGCCCGGGGTGTGCAGGTCGCGGGCGACCGCGCCAGCAAGACCCTCACCCTGCACCGCCGGATCTACGCGGCCGACCCCACGGCCCGCTTCGTGATCCACACCCACTCCACGCACCTGGTCGCGCTCACGCTGGCCGGTGTGTGGAGCCAGGACGACGTGCTGCCGCCCATCACCCCGTACTACGTGATGAAGGTGGGGCACGTCCCGCTCGTCCCCTATCACCGGCCCGGCGACCCGCGCGTCGCCGATCTGGTGACCGAGCGGATCGCCGGCCGCGCCGCGGCCGGCACCCCGATCAGGGCGGTCCTGCTGGACCGTCTCGGCCCCGTCGTCTGGGGCCCGGACGCCGCCTCCGCGCTCGCCGTCCTCGAAGAGCTCGAGGAGACGGCCCGCCTCTGGCTGACGACCGACCGCGAACCCACCCCCCTCCCCGACGACGCCATCGCCGAACTGAGAGCCACGTTCGGCGCGGCGTGGTAGTCCCCCCGCCCGCTCATTCCCCCACCTGAGCCGCACAAGGAAGTGCCCCTCATGTCCACGACCGTCCCCACGGCCGACGCCCCTGAACTCGCGCGTGAGAACGCGGTGTTCCGCAAGGTGATCCGCCGCATCGTCCCCTTCCTGATCCTCTGCTACGTGGTCTCGTACCTGGACCGCGTGAACGTGGGCTTCGCCAAGCTGCAGATGTCCTCGGACCTCGGCTTCAGCGAGGCGGCCTACGGACTCGGAGCCGGCCTCTTCTTCATCGGCTACTTCTTCTTCGAGGTGCCCTCGAACCTGCTGATGCAGAAGGTGGGCGCCCGCACCTGGATCGCCCGCATCATGATCAGCTGGGGCGTGGTGTCCGCGGCGTTCGCCTTCGTCACCAACGAGGCGACGTTCTACGCGCTCCGTTTCCTGCTCGGCGCCGCGGAGGCCGGCTTCTACCCCGGCGTGATCCTCTACTGCACGTACTGGTTCCCGTCAAAGCGTCGGGCCCGCGTCATCGCGATGTTCATGTCGGCGATCCCCGTCGCGGGCATCTTCGGCAACCCGCTCTCGGGCTGGATCATGGACGTCTTCGACAACGCGGCCGGCTGGAGCGGCTGGCAGTGGCTGTTCGTCGTGGAGGCGATCCCCGCCCTCGTCATCGGTGTGGTGTGTCTCTTCTGGCTCGACAACAGCGTGCGCGACGCCAAGTGGCTGACCGACGACGAGAAGACGGTCATCGAGAAGGCCCTCGCCGCCGACGCCACCCACCACACCGTCCACGGCCGCGCGCTCGACGCCTTCCGCAACGGCAAGGTGTGGCTGATGTGCCTCATCTACTTCTGCTTCGTGATGGGCCAGTACGCGCTGACCTTCTGGATGCCGACGTTCGTGGAGTCCACCGGCGTCAAGGGCGGCCTCGCGATCGGCGTCCTGAGCGCCGTCCCGTACCTGGCCGCGCTGATCGCCATGAACCTCTTCGGCTTCTCCGCCGACAAGCGCCGCGAGCGCCGCTGGCACCTGGTCGTCCCGTCCCTGATGGGCGCCGTCGGCTTCTCGATGGCGGCGAGCTTCACCGGTTCGACCGCGCTGGCCCTCGTCGCCCTGTCGATCGCGGCGGCCGGCGTGCTGACCTGCGCCCCGCTGTTCTGGTCGCTGCCCACCGCGTTCCTCGGCGGCACGGCTGCCGCGGCGGGCCTCGCGGCGATCAACTCGGTCGGCAACCTCGCCGGCTTCGTCAGCCCGTACATGATCGGCGCGCTGAAGGACGCGACCGGTTCGACGGCGATCCCGATGTACGTTCTGGCGCTGTCCCTCGTCGTCGGGGCGGCGGCCGTCCTGACCACGAAGAAGGACGTCGTCAACCGCTGACACGTCCCTCTCCACCTGCTGTTATTGAGGAGTCACCATGCCGAGGTTCGCGGCGAACCTTTCCATGCTGTACACCGAGCACGACTTCCTGGACCGCTTCGCCGCGGCCTCGGCGGACGGCTTCGAGGCCGTCGAGTACCTCTTCCCGTACGCGTACGGGACCGGGGAACTCCGCGCCCGTCTCGACGGGCACGGGCTGCGCCAGGTCCTGTTCAACGCCCCGCCCGGCGACTGGGACGGCGGCGAGCGCGGCATCACGGCGCTGCCGGGCCGCGAGTCCGAGGCCCGCGAGGGCGTCGACCGGGCCCTGGAGTACGCGGCCGCGCTCGGCAGCCCGCGCGTGCACATGATGGCGGGCCTCGTACCCGAGGGTGTGTCGCGCTCCGCCTGCCGCGACACGTACCTCACCAACCTGGCGTACGCGGCCGGGCAGGCGGCGTCCGCGGGCGTCGACATCCTGATCGAGCCGATCAACACCCGTGACATGCCGGGCTACTTCCTGAACCGCCAGGCGGACGCCCACGCCGTCGTCCAGGAAGTCGGCGCGGCCAACCTGAAGGTCCAACTCGACCTGTACCACTGCCAGATCGTCGAGGGCGACCTCACCGCCACCCTCCGCCGCGACCTGCCGACGGGCCGCGTGGGCCATCTGCAGATCGCGGGCGTCCCCGACCGCCACGAGCCCGACGCGGGCGAGCTGAACCTCCGTCATCTGATGTCCGTCGTCGACGACGTGGGCTTCGACGGCTGGATCGGCTGCGAGTACCACCCCAAGGCCGGCACGAGCGAGGGTCTCGGCTGGCTGAAGCACCTGCAAGGAGAGCACGCATGAGGATCGTCATCACGGGCGGCTTCGGCTTCCTGGGCCGCCAGGTCGCCGAGGCCCTGCTGGAGCGGCGCACGTTCGACGGCGCGCCCGTCGACCGGCTCACCCTCGCGGACCGGTTCGTCCCGGACGAGTCGCCGCTGACGGCCGACCCGCTCGTGGACGTGGTCCGGGGCGACCTCACCGAGCACCTCGGGGAGCTGTTCACCCGGACGGCCCCGGTGGACGTGGTGATCCACCTGGCGGCCGCGGTGTCGGCGGAGTGCGAGGCGGACTTCGACCTCGGCATGACGGCGAACCTGGACACGACCCGCGCGCTCCTGGAGGCGGCCCGCGCCCAGGCGGAGAACGGCGGCCCGACGGTGCGCCTCGTCCTGGCCAGCAGCGTCGCCGTCTACGGCTCGGACGCGGCGCTCCCCCTGCCCCCCGTGGTCAGCGAGTCGACGCTGCCCACACCGCAGTCCAGCTACGGCGTGCAGAAGCGGATCTGCGAGCAGCTGGTCGCCGAGTACACGCGCCGCGGCTACGTGGACGGCCGCGTCACCCGTCTGATGACGGTGTCGGTGCGCCCCGGCAAGCCGAACGCGGCGGCCTCCGGCTTCCTGTCCGGCGTGGTCCGCGAACCGCTCGCGGGCCTCCCCGCCAACTGCCCGGTGAGCCCGGACACGCGGGTGGCGCTGGCGTCGCCGCGCCGCACGGTCGAGGGCATCCTGCGGGTGGCGCAGGCCGAACGCGGCTCGGGCGAGGGCCAGTTGACGGGCAACATCCCGGTGAACCTCCCGGCCCTGACGGTCACGGTCGCCGAGATGCTGGACACGCTCCGCCGGGTGGCGGGCGACGCGGTGGCCGACCTCGTGACGGTGGCACCGGACCCGTCCGTGGAGGCGATCGTCGGCTCGTGGCCCGCCGCGTTCGACAACGCGCGCGCGGCGGCACTGGGCCTGAGCCCCGACCCGGACTTCGCGTCGGTGATCCGCCAGTACGCCGCCGACCACGCGGACGCCGTGACGGCGCCGATAGACTGAACTCATGTTCAACAAGGTGGACGGGCCCGTGCGGCTCGCCGATCGCGTCGCCGCGATGCTCACCGAGGAGATCGAGTCGGGGCGGCTGACGGCGGGCGACAAGCTGCCGACCGAGGTCGAGCTCGTCAAGCAGCTCGGCGTGAGCCGCACGGTGATCCGTGAGGCGGTCTCCCGGCTGCGCAACGCCGGGCTCGTCGAGCCGCGGCAGGGGCGCGGCGTCTTCGTGCTGCCCCGCCGCACCCGCCCCCTCGACCTGGAGGGCGACGACACCGACGGCACGGAGACCAAGGGCAAGGTGCTGCAGATCGTCGAGGTCCGCCGCGCGATGGAGGCCGAGGCCGCCCACCTCGCGGCGACCCGGGCCAAGCCCGCCGACATCGTCCGGATGCGCGCCGCGCTCGCCGCCATCGACACGGCGGTCGCGGCGGGCGGCGACGGCACCGACGAGGACCTCGCCTTCCACCGCTCCATCGCCGAGTCGACCGGCAACCCGGTCCTGGTCTCCACGGTCCACTACCTCGGCGAGGTCTCCCGGGGCGGCATCCGCGTCACCCGCGCCAACGAGGCCCGCCGCGACGACTTCTTCGAAGCGGTCCGCCAGGAACACCAGGCGATCCTCACCGCCATCGAATCCGCCGACCCCAAGGCGGCCCGCACGGCGGCCCGCCGCCACATGAAACACGCGGCAGCCCGCCTCCAGAAGGCGGACCCGGAATTCTGGGACGAGGCGGAGCACCTGGACGTGGATGTCGACCTGGACGCGGGGTCCTGACGGATCTCGGCACGGGGACGGCGTCCACGCGTCACACGCGCGGCGCCCCGGCCTTGCGCGCGTGCAGCACACTCCCGCCCAACGGCAGCGGCGCCGCGGCTCCTTCCACCAGCAACAGCCCCGCGTCCGCGAGCAGTTGGCCGTAGTCGGCGGCGGTGCGTTCGCGGCCGCCGACGTTGCACCTCATGTGGAGGTCCCACGCGGTGGCCAGGGAGGGGGCGCCGTCGGCGGGCAGGAGGCGTTCGACGACGAGAAGGTCGGCGCCGTCGGACATGGCGCGGGCGCAGTGGCCCAGGATGTCGCGGCAGCGCTGGTCGTCCCAGTCGTGCAGGACGCGGGAGAGCAGATAGACGTCGCCGCCGGGAGGTACGTCGGCGAAGTCTCCGGGGTGGTACGTGCAGCGGTCGCCGAGGCCTGCCGCGTTCAGCGAGCTGCGGGCGGCCTCGACCACGTGGGGGCGCTCCACGAGTACGCCGTGCAGCCGAGGGTGGGCGGCGAGGATGCGGCCGAGGAGTTCGCCGTTGCCGCCCGCGACGTCGACCACGGTGCGGGTGGCAGGGGCGCGCAGGACGGGGTGGTCGGGGAGCGGCTCGAACATGAGGGAGCCCGCGGCCATGGACCGGTCGAAGAGGTCGGCGAGTTCGGGGTCCCGGGCGAAGTGGTCGAAGTGGTTCTCGCCGAAGACGTGGTCGAAGGCGGTGGCGCCGGTGCGCACGGTGTGCGCGAGAGCGCCGAAGGAGCGGTAGAACGGGCCTCCGTACAGCAGCGCAAGGGGTCGCATCGAGCCCGCGGAACCGGTGCGCAGGAGTTCACCGAGAGGCGTGAGGCGGTAGCCGTCCGGGCCGCTCGCCACGACGTCCAGCATGCGCAGATAGCGCAGGAGTGACGCCAGGCACTCGGGGTCGGCGCCGACCGTCCGCGCCAGGTCCGCCACGTCCGTACCCGTCTCCGTGTCCATGGCGTCGGGCACCTTCAACTCGGCGAAGACCGCGACCGCCCGGGTCGTCCAGGCCCCGGTGAACAGCCTCAGCAGCGCCTCGGCGACGTGCGGGCCGTCGGGGCGGGCGGCGAGGTGGGCGTCGAGCACGTCGCGGTGGTCCCCGGGGACGTACAGCTCCACGCGCCCGTAGGCGGACTTCGCGTCGGCGGGCGCGGCGAAGTAGAAGACCGTGCCGTTCTCGTGCGGGTTGTATCCGCCGCCGTCCGGTGCCGCGCCGTACCGCGCGAAGGTGGCGCACAGGCCGCGCAGGAGCAGCGGATCCGGGGCCGGCACCTCGAAGGCGACATGTGCCTCGTGCTGCCGCTCGCGTTCGTGCGCGGCGAGTTCGGCGAGGCCCGAACCGGAGCCGGGCGGCACGGTCAGGGCGAACACCTCGACCACGCGCCGCCCTCCGTCCCGGCCGGTCACCGCGGGGCGCAGGATGCCGACGTCGAGCTCGGCCGCGTCCCGCCGATGCCGGACGGCCAGGCGGTCCCGGACGACGACGCTCGGCATCGGGTCACCGTCGGCGGTGAGCCCGCACGCATCGAGCATCGCGGCGAGCGCCGGGGCGTCCTCGGGGAACACGAGCAGCGCGGCGTGCGCGAACCGGCACCGTCCGGCGAGCGTCCGCAGCTCGGGGCCGTCGAGTCCGGGCAGGAGCAGCGGGAGCAGGGTTTCGGTGTCCTGGTCGCGTACGAAGTCGGCCGTGGCGCGCAGGCGGGCGGCGTCGTCCGCCGCTGCCGTGGTGGTGATCATCGGAGCGGGGTCCTCTGTTCAAGTGCTGGGTGGGGTAGGGCAAGGAGGTTCACGTCGGGGGTGGCGTGGGCGGGGCCGGTCGCTCAGATGCCGACGTACTGCTCGGCGAACCAGTTCTGCTGGGCGCGCGAGGTGCGCAGGGAGTGGAGTCGGGAGCGCCTCAGGGCGTTGTGGAACAGCGCCGCGCCGTCGGTTCCGGTCGGGCCGTGGAGCAGGCCGATCATCCACTGGGAGAAGTCCTGCGCCCGCCAGATGTGCGCCAGACAGCGGTCCGAGTAGCCGTCGATCCCGGACCGGTCGCCGTGGACGAGCGCGTCCGTCAGGGCGTGGGCGAGGAGTTCCGCCTCCACGACGGCGAGGTTGGCACCCTTGGCGGCGGAGGGGCTGAGCAGGGCGGCGGCGTCGCCGGCGAGGAAGAGGGGCCCGTGGCGCAGGGGTTCCACCACGTCGGACTCGAAGTCGACGACGGTGCGCTGGACGAGCGGGCCGCGGCGCAGCGGTCCGTAGGTCTCGGCCCGCATCCGCAGGTCGAGTTCGGCCCAGATCCGCTCCTCGGACCAGGCATCGGCGCGTGTGCCGCGCTCGCACTGGAGGTAGTAGCGGGTGACGTCCTGGGTCCGGGCCATGTGCCCGGCGAAGCCGAGGTCGTGCACCGCGTAGCCGACGGCGTCCAGGCTCGGCGGCGCCTCGGCGAGCACCCCGAGCCAGGACACCCCGTGGTCGCGGTGGTGCCGGCGGACCGCGCCCGCAGGAAGCGAGCGGCGGGCCGCGCCGTGCCGGCCGTCGCAGCCGGCGACGTAGCGGGCCTGCCATGCGCCGCGCCCGCCGTCCGCGTCGCGCGTGACGACCACCGGCCGGTCGCCGTCGAGGCCCCGCACCTTCTCGGCCTCGCAGTCGAAGCGGATCCGGCCACCGGCCTCCTGATAGTGCGTCAGCAGATCGGACACCAGGAACTGCTGCGGGTAGACGGTGTGCTGTTCGCCCTGCCCGAGGCCGCGGTAGTCGAGCCGGAACCGGCCGTCCTCGCAGCGGAATTCGCAGGTTCCGTGGGCCGTTCCGTTCCGGCGCAGGTTCTCGGCCAGCCCGTGGCGTTCGAGGATCCGTACGGTGTGGGCGGCCAGGTAGCCGGCGCGGGCCCGGGTACTGATGTGCTCGCGGGTGCCGCGCTCCAGGATCACGCAGTCGATCCCGGCACACTGGAGCAGGTTCCCCAGGGCGAGCCCGGCCGGACCTGCACCCAGGATCGCTACGTCGGCCCTGCCGCCGGACGCCTGCTCGTCACGCTCGGCCCGCCGGGCCTGCCGCTCTGTCACGAACGGTGACCATAGACGGACTTGAAGCCGACGGCTGACCGGAATCACCCATCTGCGGATGCGCTTGCACGTGGCACCGGACAACAAAAAGTAAGAGCCGAGGGCGCGTTGGCACCATGGCCCCCGGTTTCACGCAGAACCGGTCAGGCCTCCTGACCGGTCAGTCCTCCTCGTCCCACGCTCCGCCCAACGCGAGCAGCTCCGTACTGTGTTCCACCCGGGAGATCCACTCCGGGGGCCAGGCCGTGATCCCGTGGTAGGCGCCCGTGAAGGCGCCCGTGAGCGCGGCGATCGAGTCGGAGTCGCCGGACGTGCACGCGGCGCGGCGGATCGCGGCGACCGGGTCGTCGGGGAAGAGCAGGAAGCACAAGAGGCCGGTCGCCAGGGCCTCTTCGGCGATCCATGCCGCGCCCGTCGCCAGGCACGGGTCGGCCTCCGGGTCGACGCCGCCGGGCGCGGCGGCCGCGGCGAGGCGTTCGAGGACGCTGATGCATTCCTGCCAGCCTCCGTCGACGTAAGCGGCCCCTTGGGGTGCGAGGTCGCCGAGCCACTGGCCCCAGCCGGGCGGCGGCGTGAGGACCGAGGCGCGCGCGTAGGTGAGCAGGAGTTCCGGCAGGAGCGCGGGCGGCGTGCCGTGGGCGAGGAGCCGGATCGCGTACGCGGTCAGGTCACTGGCGGCGAGGGCGGTGGGGTGGCCGTGCGTGAGGGCGCTCTGCAACTGGGCGATCAGGGCGCGGTGGTGGGGCGCCGGGCCGGGGACCAGGGCGACGGGCGCGACGCGCATGTTGGCGCCACAGCCCTTGCTTTCGGTGATCGTCGCCGCTGCCCACGGGGTGCCCTTGCGCAGGGCGCGGCACGCCCTCATACAGGTGTTGCCGGGGGCGATGCCCGGGTGGTCGAGCCAGGCGGAGAAGTGCTCGACGAGCGCGCCCGTCACCGGCTCGGGCCGACTCAGCCCACCGGCCTCCTGCACCTTGCGCAGGGCGCGCGCCACCGCGAGTGTCATCTCGGTGTCGTCCGTGACGAGCGCGACGCCGTCGTGACGTACGGGCAGCCGCATCCCGCGCCAGGGCCCGAACTCGGCCTCGATGCGCGTGACGGACGTGAGGAACTCGGTGGGCTGCCCCAGGGCGTCACCGAGGGCGGAACCGATCAGGGCGCCGGTGGCAGGGCGCTTGTTGGGGGTGCTCACGACGCTGTGGTCCTTCCGGTGGGATGTGCTTCGGCGCCGGCTGATCAGGGCCTGTACCGCGACGGCGAACGAACCGTCTTCCAGCGCCCTGGCGATGCAGCCGTCCCCGAAGCGTTCGCCTCGTACGACGGTGGTGAGCAGGCGGACGGCGTCGGCCGCACCCATGGTGCCGTCATCACCAGTTCGTGGTGGATCCTGGTCCATCCACGGGTAGGCGGGCGTGATGGCACCGACCTCGTACAGCAACTCGCACACGCGCCCGACGAGGGGCGGGTACTGAGGGTGAGGAATGCGTAGGACGCCATCACTGCTCTCGCCAGGAGACGTCCACGGCACGGCTCGAATCTCCCGCAACCAGCCGATACTGCGCTCCAGCTCCGACCACTGCGCGTCCTTGGCCGGGGCGAGCTGGTCGAGCAGCGCGGCATCGCTGCGCGGCCCGTCGGCAGGCTGATTCATCGTCGTCGTCCGTTCGTCAGCCGAAGGCGTTCGCGGCGATGTCGCGGACCGGGAGGGTGACACCGAGGCGGTAGCCGCGGTTGATCCGCACCCAGCTCGACGGGGCGGCGTTTCGGGTCAGCTCCTCGACGGTCGCCGTGCCGACCCCTGGCCAGTCCTTGGGGACGTAGTCCTCGCGCGTGGCGATCTCCAGCAAGTGGGGGTACTTGCCGTCCATGTCGTCTCGCAGCCACAGCGGCCTGCCGTCCGCGGCGAGTGGGTAGTGCACCTCGGCGCTGCGCAGGACCACCAGGAAATTCGCGGCCGTGGTCCGCGCCACGCGCAGCCTTTGGTATTCGAGCTCGACGTCGTTGACCGCCGGGTCGAAGCCCATCCCCTTGGCCGTCACCTTCCATTTGGGGTTCGGCTCGTACTCCGACAGCGACCCGTCGGGGCGGATGCGCCACAGGCCGAGGTATCCGCTGACCGGGATCTTGCTGCGGTCGTACAGCGGAAAGTTCGGGTCCACCGCGAACCAGAGACGTTCACCCTCTGCCGGCTTGGCGTATTCGGCGGTCCGCCGCATCTGATCGGAGACGTGCACGACGAATCCCTTTCCCCGTTCGTACCTGGGGAAGTGGCGGGAGAACAGGCTGCGTCGGTCCGGTTCGTCGATGCTGGGCGTGACGATCTTCTCCGAGAGCTCACTCGGGCTCTGCGCCTCGCCCCATTCGCCCGGCAGCACGACTCCCGGATACGGCCAGGCGCCGGGGCGCTTGGACTGAGCCTCGGCCAGGAACTCGGTCGGGCTCAGCCCCCGCTCGTAGGCCGCCCGACGCCGCCAGAGCCAGAAACTGTAGGACTTGTTGCTCGCGTCATCGCCTTGCTCCCGATTGATGTAGATGCCTACAGCACCCTCCTCGTCGGATGCCCACAGGCAGCCGAAAACTCCTATGGGGTTGGCCAAGAGCACATACTTGACCGGACCGTCGTACCGACTCCTGTAATCGGGCGGGCTGTACACGAGCCGCGGGCTGAGGGGTTCCGACTGGGGCCGTACCAAGGGGATTTCCTCATGCCCCCCGGGGGTTTTCTCACTCACTTGGCTACAATTTCTCCGTAGATGTGATACTTGCCGTCCACGTTCGCGACTTCCGACACCTGGAATTTCTGGCCCCGGTCGAGGAGCAATTCTCGCTCACCCCGGTTCTGGCTGATCTCGTCGACCCACATTCCATGCGTTCCCTCGGGGGCGCGGAGATGCAGCACGGACTCGGTGTGCGTGAACTGCGTCGGCCCCAGGGACGTGGACAGATAGCCGTCGTCGGTGAGCGTCTTGCCCGCCAGTTCCTGCGGGTCGCTCACCTTGAATTCCTTGAGCCAGTGGTCCAGGTCGGTCGCCCTGTGGACCACCAGGTCCTCCGGGAGGGTGCTCTTGCCCATGGCGGAATCGATGTTGTCGATCCAGCCTTCCACTTGCGGGCTCGCCAGGCCGGCGTCTCCTCGCAGGAGTCCGTTGATGTCGCCGAAGCGGTGGCTGGTGTAGGCGTGCAGTGCGTCACGCTCCTCCGCAGGCAGCGAGCGAACGGTGTCGCCCAACTCGGAATTTCCGTACCGCACCGCCCCGTCCGCATCGAAGTCCCGGGCGCCGGTGAGTGCTTCATGCTCATCGCCTCGGGCCGCGGATGTGTCACCGTCGGGTGGCTGCTCCGGGGAGCCGTCCGGGGACTGGTCGAGGTCACCGCCGTGCCCTTCATCTGCGCCGTTGCCACGGTCGTCCCAGTCTCCCCTGTCCGGGGCGTCGGGGGCGGGCCCGTCATGGCCGGTGCCGTGGCTGCCGGGATCGGCCAGCGCGTCGTCGGCGGAGGTGTGGGACGGGACGTCATCGGCCTTGGGGGCGTCGTCGAAGGGGCTGTGCGCGGTATCCGGCACCGCGGGACTCTCCGGCACCGCGGGACTCTCCGGCACCGCGGGACTCTCCGGCACCGCGGGATTCTCCGGCGCCCGGTCGACGGTCCACCCCTCCGGCAGCTCCGTCCTGCCCGCCGTCGGGGACCCCGCACCGGCGCCGCCCCCGGCCTTCGCCACATCCGAGTCGACAGCCCCCCACGCATCGGACCCGCCATGCTTCGCCGCGGACTCCCCCGCCCCCTCGGCGAAGTCCTCCGTAGCGTGCCGCGCCGCACTCCGGGCCGCCGACTCCGTGGCCTCCTCCGCGCCCTCGCGGGCCACCGTGGTCAGCCCGCGCCGCGCAGCGGAGGCTCCGGTTGCCGCGCCGCCCGTGGCGACGTCGGTCGCGGCGTCGAAGAGGAACGAACCCGTCGCCTCCGCCGGATCCTTGGACCAGCCGGAACCGACCATGCCCTTCACCAGGTCGACGGGGTGGTTGGTGCTCTTGACCAGGCCGGCGGTCATACCGCTCACGTTGGAGAGGTACTGCATCGGGTGCGTCATGTTGTACGGCGTGAACGGCTGCACCGTGTTGAGGAGCCGTACGGTGTCCGAGCCGCCCTTCACGAAGCCGCCCAGCAGATGCTCGGTGCTGACGACGCCGGACTTCGCGTAGTCCCCGACCGCGGACAGGAGTTGACTCCCCGCTCCTGGTGTGTCGGGGGCACCCTTAGATGCCTCGATGACCTTGACCTTCGCGGCGGCCGCCGCTGAACTGCGCTGACTGCGAGCTTCGTTGAGGATCTCACGGGCCTCCTGCTTGCCCGCCGCTCCGGGGTCGTCGAAGACACCGGGGTCCTTGGGTGCGGGGCCCTGTTCGGCGGCGAGCGGCCCGGCCACCTTGTAGTCCCACACCGCCTGCTGCTCTCGCTCGTACGTTGCCCGCGCGTGCTCGGAGCGCTGCTCGGCGGCGCGCCAGGTCTGGACGGCCACGGCCGCCTGCTTGCGCGCCCACTCGACGGTGTCGGCGTACACGTGCAGTGCGCTCGCGGCGTCGTGGCAGGCGTCGGCCGCGGTCAGCCACCGCTTGGGGTGCGCTTCGAACTTCTCGCGGAACGAGTCGCCCGCCGCGCCGCTCCATTCCCCGGTGGCAATCTTCCGCAGCGCCTGCCCTGTCGACTCGAAAGCCTTCGCGAACGCGGCCAGGTGGTCGGCGGCCTCCCGTAGATCGCCGGGCGAACCGTGGACGAGCTCGCCCGGCTCGACCGTCTCGTCAAGCTCGCGCTCGGACACGTCCATGCCCAGCTTGTCGCCGGCCCACTCGAGGCCGTCCTTCGTGCCCTCGACGACCGTGTCCTTGGCGGCCCCGACCTTGTCGGAGATCCAGCCGGTGACGCCCATCAGCCGTCACCGCCGCGGCCCGAACGGTAGACGGACTCGAGCATGTCGATGGTCGCGCCCCTGACGCCGCTCGTGGTGGAGTCCTTGATGGCACCCGACCACTGCTCATGCATGTCGTCCATGGCCGACTTGGTGGCTTCGGGCGACCGGTCGGGCCTGGTGGTCTCCTTGATGCCGTCCCCGATCTCGCCCCACGACATCTTGCTCGCCTCGTCGCCGGTCACCGTCGGAGCCCCGTACTGCGCCATGGCCGCGTCCTTGACGATGCCTTCCCCGTACTCCTCCATGTCGTGGTACGTGCCGGCGGACAGGTCCAGCTTGTCGGCGACCTCGTTGCCCTCCTGTACAAGTTCGCGTACGCCCCAGGCCCACCGCTCACCGAAGGCCGTCAGTACCGTGGCCAGGCCCTCGTCGCCCACCTGCAACTTGCTCAGCGAGATGTCCTCGAATCCGCGCCCCACGGCGCCGTTCCCGACCGCGTGCAGCCCGCCGAGCGACTGCAGCTCGTCGATGACCTGGTTGATGCCCTTGGCCGCCTGCTTGAGCAGCTCCGGGTCGACCCCGTAACCACCGCCGCTCATGCCATCGCCCCCTGCGCGAGGGTGTCGACGGCGATTGCGTCCGGGACGATGCCGCACGTGGGCGGCAGCAGCATCGGATACGCGCCGGCCACGTCCACCGCGACACCCGCCGGCTGCCTCACCTCGCGTACAAGGTCGGGCAGGACGTCGTCCAGAAGTCGGAAGCCGAGCACGGTCACGAAGTTGATCCGGCCGTGCTGCGCGGCGAGATCCGCGTCGTCCTGGGCGCCCTTGGCGTGCACGAACCGCTGCAACTCGCCCTGCGAGGTGAAGGCGTACAACCATCGCGTGCCCTGCACCGAGCCGTTCCACAGCGAGCGCGGTCCGGCCATCGGCACGATGACCGCCGCCTCACGGAACGCGGCGAGCAACGCGTCCCGGTCCCCTCGCTCCGCGTAGAAGTCCCTGATCTCGGCCGCCAATTCGGCCCGCCCGTCGTCGCCCGCGGCTCTCTGGACCCCACTGGCTACCTGTCCCGCGTGCATCATTCGCTACTTCCTCCCCGTGCGCGGCGCAGCGATCATGCAATCACAGACGTGTGTGCACGCTGCGAAGACGGGTTCCTGAACCGTTCCGCCTGCGCGTTTGACCTTTCTGTTGCATTCTCTTTGCACACAGGGGAGTTGTTCGACCGGTGCGCCACAGGGGCAGCAGGGGGAAGGAGCGGGGCAATGGAGATCGCACAGACGCTCGCGCTCGTCGCGGCGACGGTCACGACGGGGCTTGTCAGCGGGTTGTTCTACGGGTTCGCCATTTCGGTGATGCCGGCGCTGCACGGCGGGGACGACCGGACGTTCATCGATGTGATGCAGCGGATCAACAGGGCGATCCTCAACGGGTGGTTCCTGCTCGGATACGTCGGCGCGCTGCTGTTCGGCGCGCTCGCGGTCGGCCTGCAGTTCGGCGGCGGAGACCGGGCCGCGGTGTGGCCCGCCGTCGCGGCGCTCGTCTGCTATGTCGCGTCGATGGCCCTCACCGGCCGCCTGAACATTCCGCTCAACAACGCGCTCGACGCCGCCGGGCCTGTGGCCTCGATCGCCCAGCCGGCTGCCGCCCGGGCCGAGTTCGAGGGGCCGTGGGTGCGGTGGAACGTGGTGCGGACGCTACTGTGCACGGCCGCCACCGGATTGTGGTGCTGGGCGCTCGTCCTCCAGGGCGGAAGCTGAACGCCACAGCACCAACGGCCCGCGCCCAGCAGCGCCTCCGCGCGCCCGTGCAGCCTGGCCGCGTACGCCGCGGTTCCCTTGAACGAGTCGACGAGCGCGAACAGGTCCCAACGGAGGCGGCTTCAACTGGCGGTGTCAGACGTCCAGTTCGTCGACTTCGGGCCTGACCGCGATGTCCTCCGGGTCGTACATCCGCAGACTCTCGGCTCCGTCCTCTTCGACGATGTCGTTCTGGACGGGCTTTCCGGTAGCGGCCTCGATGAGCTGTATCAGCTTCTGCAGACGACTGTTGAAGAACCCCTCGAAATCGTCCTGCCTCAGTTCAGAGGGTTCCACCAAGTGGGTACCGACGATGTCATCAAGCTTGGCGGCACCAATGTCGGCCCTTTTCTCGACCCTCGGCAGGTACACCGACGGAGCGACCCCGCCGATGGCCCGGTTGGTTTCGGCGGAAAGCGGGGTCTTGTTGACGATGCTCTCCCGATGCGCGGGGTCGATGTCGTGATCCAGGCACCACCTGTAGGGAAAGATGTGGTGGATGTCGACGGCGAGGTCCGAGTACTGCACCTTGTCGAGCGCCTTGTCGTACATCCAGTCCTTCGACCCGTTCGACAGAATGAGCGCGTAGATGCCCTTGTAAGCTGCGGCATTCCTCGTACGGAGCGACAGGAGTCGTGAGGCGGCAAAGGTGCAATCTGCGACGGTCCGTGGCGTATCCGTCTCCCTGCCACGGGCCCAGTCCGGGACGGACTCGATGTCGCGCGCGAATCGGGTCTCGATGGCCGAGCCGTACAGCTCTCCGAGGATGCCGCACCAGAACCAGCGGGCCAGCTTCTCGCGAACGCCATGGAGGTCGGCGTCGTCACCGAGGACGACCTTGATGGCGGCGAGCGGGACGAGCTGCTTGGGATACGGCAGGAACTTCACATCGTAGATGTGATGGTCGGCGAGAAAGACCGCCGCCCAGGCGTACGCGTCGCGAACGGGCTGCACCCAGTCCAGGTAGTCATCGAGGGTGAGCTTGAGCAGGTCCTCTTTCCGCGCGGACACCGCTGACGGCCGACCGGGCCCTTGCTCGCGGGCACGCCTCAGACTGGCGAGCAGGCTCACCGTCTGAAGGAAATCGATGTTCTCCACGGCCGCCAGAACCGGCTGCGCGGCGAAGCCGTTCTGGGTCTTCTGCCAGTCGTCGTTCAGTCGGAAGTCGGTGCCGTGCGTGTCGAAGTACTGCTTGTCGCCGGCGAAGGTAGCGGTGAGCAGCTCGAAGACGTTGAGCGGAAGGCCGCCGGTGTTGACCTTCTCGAAGACGGTGGCCACGGCTGACTTGGTGGTCGTCTTGTCGAGCTCGATGGCGGGCAGGTTGTAGGTGGAGCAGGGCTGAATGACATTGGCGTGGAATGTGCTCGCCTGGGTCGTGTCCGGGCAGGCGAAGAGCCAGGTGACGGTTTCCGCGCCGCCGAAGAGGAGACGCGCGGGAAAGTAGCCGTTGGCTCGCTCCAGCTCCGGGGTGGAGAGATCCAGGTCGATGTCCTTGCCGAAATTGCTACGTATGATGCCGTCGCCCGGCAGGGACACGACGGCCTCATCCATCCGATCCTCTCCCTGCAACGCCGTCGGCATGTGAATGACGTAGCGGCGGTCCATGAGCCTGCCGCGACTGTCCTTGGTGTGGACGATGCCGTCGCCCGTCAGGGCCTGGGTGAGCGAGGTGAGCCGCTGCTGCCCATCGAGCAGAAGCAACTGAGGCTCGGTGCCCGGTGGGAGCTCGACTCCGTCGATCGGGCGCGGCTTGAAGCGGATCTGATCGTTGCCAGTCCGCAGCATCATCACGACGCCGAGCGGATGGCCTCTCAGAATCGTGACGATGAGCTGGCGGATCCGCTCGTCCTCCCACTTGTAGCCGCGCTGGAAGTCGGGCAGCTGGATCTGGCCGTCAGCCGTCCACTTCAGGTAGTCGGACAGCTCGTAGAGGGGGGTCTGGAAACCCATGATCACTCAATCCCTGAGTAGCGGTCGCTGCGTGATGCACAGCCACACCGGAGAGCCAACCAGGTGCTAATGGGCCAGGATAGGCAGGGCCATCGTTCAGTACACCCCTGCGGCCCAAGCGTTGAAGGGGCCTGCCCAAGGGAGCGGCTTCGCGCCGGACCGGGGAAACGACGAATCCCGGTGAGTCGTACGACTCACCGGGATTCGTGAACGCTGCCGGACGATCCAGCGAACGTCCTGAACGTGTCCGAGGGGGGACTTGAACCCCCACGCCCGATAAAGGGCACTAGCACCTCAAGCTAGCGCGTCTGCCATTCCGCCACCCGGACAAGGTGTCCGCCGCCAGGGGCTGGCCCCGTGGCGACGGACAGAACCTTATCAAGGTCTGGGAGTGGCTTTCACCAGCGCCTATGTACTGGCGTACTACGGCGAAGTCATCCGCTGCTCGACCTCCGGGTGCTTCTTCAGCCACGCCGCGACGGCCTCCGCCTGATGGCCCTGGCCCCGCTTGTTGATCTCGATCTCCAGGGTGCCGAGTTCGTCCTCGGTCATCTTGAAGTTCTTGAACCACTTCGTGAGCTTCGGGTACTGCTCGGTGAACGCCTTGCTGGTGACCGTGCGAATCGTGTCGCCCTTGCCGAAGAGACCCTTGGGGTCCTTCAGCTTGGTCAGGTCGTACTTGCTGTAGGCCCAGTGCGGGGTCCACAGGAGCACCGCGATCGGCTTCTTCTTGGCGTAGGCGCGCTTGAGTTCGGCGAGCATCGCGGGCGTGGAGCCGTCGACGACCTTGTACTCCTTGTCGAGGCCGTAGCCCGGCACGACATCCTTGCGGAGGATGTCCATCGTGCCGGTGCCGCCCTCGATGCCGACGATCTTGCCGTTGAACTCCTTGGCCCTGCCCTTGAGGTCCTCGACCGACTTGATGCCCTTCACGTACGACGGGACGGCGATCTCGAGCGAGGTGGGCCCGTACCAGGAGCCGAGGGTCGTGACCTTGTTCTTGTACTTGTCCCAGTAGCTCTTCTGCGTATACGGCAGCCAGGCGTCGAAGTTGACGTCCAGGTCACCGGTGGACAGGCCCGTGTAGACCGGGCCGACGTCCATCTGCTTGAGGTTGAGCTTGTAGCCGCGGTTCTCCAGGACGTGCTTCCAGAGGAAGGTGACCGCGATGTCCTCGTCCCAGGGGAACCAGGCGACGTTCACCGGGCGCTTGGCCTCCGCGGGGGTCGACTGCTTCTTGACGGGGGCGATCTTGTCGACGAAGCCGGGGTTCTTCTTCAGCCACGCCCGCACGGCGTCCTGCTGCTCGCCCTTGCCCGACTTGTTGATCTCGGCCTCAAGACTCGTGAGCTGCTTGTCGGTCAGCTTGAAGTCCTTGAGCCACTTGTCGACCTCGGGGAACTCCTTGCCGAAGCCCTTGCGCCCGATGGAGTGGATGCCGTCGCCCTTGCCCCAGGCGCCCTTGGGGTCCTTGAGCTTGGTGAGCTTGTAGTCGTTGTACGCCCAGTGCGGCGACCACAGCGTCGTCAGGATCGGCTTCTTGGCGGAGTACGCGCGCTTCAGCTGCGCCAGCATGGCCGGCGTGGAGCTGTCGACGACCTTGTACTCCTTGTCGAGGCCGTACTCCTTCAGGACCTTGCTCTTGAGCAGGCCCATCTCGCCGGCGCTGGCCTCGATGCCGGTGATCTTGCCGTCGAACTTGTCGGCCTGGCCCTTCAAGTCCTCCATGGACTTGATGTCCTTCATGTACGAAGGCACCGCCAGTTCGAGGGACGTGGGGCCGTACCAAGAACCGAGGTCCTCAAGCTCCTTGCCGTACTTCTTCCAGTACTCGGCGTGCGTCACCGGCAGCCAGGAGTCCGTCTGGAAGTCGACCGAGCCCTCGGCGAGCGAGGTGTAGAGCGGGCCGGCGTCGAGCTGCTTCATCTCCACCTTGAAGCCGCGCTGTTCGAGGGCTTCCTTCCACAGGAATCCGGAGGCGACGGCGTCGTCCCACGGCACATAGCCCAGGGTGATCTTCTTGCCCTGACCCACGTTCGTGGACACGGCCTGGGAGGTGGAGGCGTTGTTCTGGCCGAACATGCCCATGCCGCCCGCGACGAGCGCCAGGACGACGACACCGACCACGGCGACGGCCGGGCGGGGACGGTACGACCAGATCTTCATGCCGTGCGCGGCGCGCAGCTTGGCGAGCGCACGGCGGCCCAGCGGCGAGACCTGCTGGCCCAGCGAACTCGTCATGCGGTCCAGGTAGACCGCCAGAATCACGATCGAGATACCGGCCTCGGCACCGAGGCCGACGTTCAGCTGGCCGATGGCCTCGTTCACCGCGCCACCGAGACCGCCGGTGCCGACCATGCCCGCGATCGCGGCCATGGACAGGCCCAGCATGATGACCTGGTTGACGCCCGCCATGATCGTCGGGAGAGCCAGCGGCAGCTGCACGCGCCACAGGGTCTTGGCCGGGGTCGTGCCGAACGCGTCGGCGGCCTCGACCAGTTCCTCGTCGACCTGCCGGATACCCAGCTCGGTCATGCGCACGCCCGGCGGCACCGCGAAGATCAGCGTCGCGACGATACCGGCGGGGGCACCCGAGCCGAAGAACAGAATGGCCGGGATCAGGTAGACCATCGCCGGCAGCGTCTGCATCAGGTCGAGGACCGGACGGAACAGGTTGCTGACGCGCTTGGAGCGCGCGGCCCAGATGCCGAGCGGCACGCCGATGATCAGCGCGATGAGCGTCGACACGAGGACGAGCGACAGCGTCAGCATCGCGTCGTCCCACAGCTCCAGGTTCTGGATGAACCAGAATCCGACGAAGGTGAGTACGCCGGCGAGCGTGCCGCGCAGCCAGAACGCGACGACGGCGAAGATGCCCGCCATCAGCAGCGGCTCGGGCGCCTGGAGGACGTCGCTCAGGCCGTTGTAGACGCCGTTGAAAATCGACTGGAAGAAGTCGAACAGCCACGCCATGTGCGTGAGCATCCACTGGACCGCGTCGTTGACCCAGTCACCGAAGGGAATCCTAGGCACCGGCGATCACCTTCTCCGCCGACTCGTCCTCGACGACGTCCACGTCGGCGGCCGATTCGCCGCCTTCCACGC